>NC_010622.1:695837-1391674 GCF_000020045.1 Paraburkholderia phymatum STM815
GCCATGATCGGAAACACGTGGCCTGGCTGGACGATGTCCTCGGCGCGGGCGTTCGCCGCGACCGCCGTGGCGATGGTGTGCGCGCGGTCCGCGGCTGAAATACCCGTGGTCACACCTTCGGCTGCTTCGATGCTGACCGTGAAGGCCGTGCCGTACTGCGTGCCGTTGCGGTGCGTCATCAGCGGCAGGTTGAGCTGCCGGCAGCGTTCCTGCGTGAGCGTCAGGCAGATCAGACCGCGGCCGTAGCGCGCCATGAAGTTGATCGCTTCCGGCGTGATGAATTCCGCTGCGATGACGAGGTCGCCCTCGTTCTCGCGGTCTTCTTCGTCGACAAGAATCACCATCCGGCCAGCTTTGAGCTCGGCGATGATTTCAAGGGTGGAGGCGAGGGTCATGTTGGCGGGAAGTTTGGGAAAGCGCGTATTTTACGCCACGCCGCCCGCCACGTCGCCCGTCCGAACGGCATATGCCATTCGGACGAATGTTCGGCTGCAAAGAGGAAGGCGAGACTACCTGGGTGCGTTGAGCATCCGCTCGACGTAGCGCGCGATCAGGTCGATCTCCAGATTCACTTGCGCGCCTTCCTTCAAAGCCTTGAGCGTGGTGACTTCAACCGTATGCGGAATCAGATTGATCGAAAACTCGCAGCCGTCGTCGCGGTCCGTCACCGCGTTCACGGTGAGGCTCACGCCGTTCACGGTAATCGACCCCTTGTACGCCAGAAACTTGCCGATGTCGCGCGGTGCGAGCACGCGCAGTTCGTGCGATTCACCTACGCGAGCAAAGCGCGTCACCGTGCCGAGGCCGTCCACGTGGCCCGACACGATATGGCCGCCCAGCCGGTCATGCGAGCGCAGCGCCTTTTCGAGGTTGACTTCGCGTGTTTCGCCGAGGCCCACCGTGCGGCTCAGGCTTTCGCGCGACACGTCGACGTCGAACGAAGCCGGCGACTTTTCAATCACGGTCATGCACGCGCCCTGAATGGCGATGCTGTCGCCCAGTTGCACGTCGTCCATGTCGAGGCCGCCTGCTTCCACATGAAGGCGGACGCCCGCGTCCGGTTCGTTGCCCAGCGGCGTGATCGAAGCAATGCGGCCGACAGCCGCGACAATTCCCGTAAACATCGTGTCGTGTCCTTTATCGATCGGTCAATGCGTGGGCACCTTGGGCATCACGCGCGCGAGAATCCGCACGTCGCTGCCGATCCGGTCCACGGCATGAAATTCGAGTTGTGTGCGCGCGTCCAGCGAACCGGGCGCGGCAAGATTGAACATGCTCATCGAGTCGTTGCCGAGCAGGCTCGGCGCGACATAGACGAGCAGTTCGTCGACGCATCCTTCGCGCAGGAGCGACCCGTTCAGCTTGTAACCCGCTTCGACGTGCAATTCGTTGACTTCGCGCTTGCCGAGTTCTTCGAGCATGCGCGGCAGGTCGACCTTGCCGTTCTCGTTCGCGAGCGGCACGATCTCGGCGCCTCGATCGTGCAGCACGGCGGCGCGCTCCGTGAGCAGCGGCGAGAGCGTGCTGCAGAAGACCAGCGTGGGCGCGCCTGCGAGAATCTGCGCGTCGGGCGGCACTTCGAGCTGGCTGTCGATCAGCACCCGATGCGGCTGGCGCGGCGTATCGACTGCGCGCACCGTCATGCGCGGGTTGTCTTCTTTCACGGTGCCGATGCCCGTCAGGATCGCCGACGCGCGGGCGCGCCACGCATGTCCGTCGTTGCGCGCCGCTTCGCTGGTGATCCACTGGCTTTCGCCCGACGGCAGTCCCGTGCGGCCATCCAGCGAGGCCGCCACTTTCATCCGCACCCACGGCCGGCCGCGCGTCATCCGCGACACGAAGCCGATGTTCAGCTCGCGCGCGTCGTTTTCGAGCAGGCCGCAACGCACTTCGATGCCTGCTTCGCGCAGCATAGACAGGCCACGCCCCGACACCCGCGGATTCGGGTCTTCCATCGCGGCGACCACGCGTGCGAGCTTTGCTTCGATGAGTGCATTCGCGCACGGGGGCGTGCGGCCGAAATGGCTGCACGGCTCAAGCGTCACGTAAGCCGTCGCGCCTTGAAGATCGTGGCCGCGCTTGCGTGCATCCTTGAGCGCCTGGATTTCCGCGTGGTCGCGACCGGCCGGCTGCGTGAAGCCTTCGCCGATCACCTCGCCGTTCTTCACCAGCACGCAACCGACGCGCGGATTGGGGTCAGTCGTGTACAGGCCGCGCCAGGCGAGGGCCAGCGCGCGCTCCATGTGGACGAAATCGGTCTGCGAGAACATCGGTTTCGGGTTATCCGTTCAGTATTTCGTCGACTGGGATCAGGCGAGCGACTTGAACGCGCCGCGCGCTGCTTCGATGGTAGCCTCGACGGTCGCGTCGTCGTGTGCGCTCGACACAAAGCCCGCTTCGTACGCGGACGGCGCAAAGTACACGCCCGCATCGAGCATTTTGTGGAAGAACGCGTTGAAGCGCGGCACGTCGCAGCGGGAGATTTCCGCGAAGCTGGCCGGTACCGATTCGGAGAAGTACAGGCCGAACATGCCGCCGACGGAATCCGCCGTGAACGGAATCTTCGCTTCGCGCGCGGCTTCCGTCAGGTCTTGCACGAGACGGGTAGTCCGACGCGACAGCGCATCGTAGAAGCCGGGCGCCTGGATCAGTTGCAGCGTCTTCAGACCAGCTGCGACGGCGATCGGATTGCCCGACAGCGTGCCCGCCTGATACACGCCGCCCAGCGGCGCGAGATGAGCCATGATGTCGCGCCGTCCGCCGAACGCGGCCGCGGGCATGCCGCCGCCGATCACCTTGCCCAGACATGTGAGGTCTGGTCTGATGCCATACAGCTGCTGCGCGCCGCCGAGCGCGACACGGAAGCCGCACATCACCTCGTCGAAGATCAGCACCGAGCCATACTCGCTACACAGGCGCCGCAGCGCGCCGAGGAATTCTGGCGTCGCGCGCACGAGATTCATGTTGCCCGCCACCGGTTCGACGATCACGGACGCAATTTCATTGCCGAACGCGCTGAACGCTTCTTCGAGCGCGGCAACGTTGTTGTATTCGAGCACAGTGGTGTGCTTCGCGATATCGACGGGCACGCCCGCCGATGTCGGATTGCCGAAGGTCAGCAGGCCCGAGCCGGCCTTCACGAGCAGGCTATCGGCGTGGCCGTGATAGCAGCCCTCGAACTTGACGATCCGGCTGCGGTCCGTGAAGCCGCGCGCGAGACGCAGTGCGCTCATGGTCGCTTCCGTGCCGCTCGACACCATCCGCACCTGTTCCATCGAAGGCACGAGCTTGCAGATTTCCTCGGCGATCTCGATCTCGGCTTCAGTCGGCGCGCCGAACGAGAAGCCCTTCGACAGCACGCGCTGCACGGCTTCGAGGACTTCGGGATGCACGTGGCCGACGATCATCGGTCCCCACGAGCCGATATAGTCGATATACCGCTTGCCCTCTGCATCCCAAAAGTACGCGCCCTGTGCGCGTTCGATGAAACGCGGCGTGCCGCCGACGGAGCGGAAGGCGCGCACGGGCGAGTTGACGCCGCCCGGAATGGTTTTCTGGGCGCGCTCGAAGAGTTCTTGATTGCTGGGCATTGGCGTTGGACCTGCTCGGGTTGGGCTCGCGAGTCGAACGAGTGCGACTTGCGCGAGTGCAGTACAAGGGCGGCACGGGTGTGGTCCGAACGCTCATGCACTGGCACAGAGCGGCCACACGACCGTCAGAATGACCTCACGAAATTGTACCGGAGTCGGGTTGAATCGGCCGCGAGCCGGGCGGTGCGGCGTGGTGCGAACGGATTGCGTTCAGGTGTCGCCGGAAGGATTGCCGTCACCGTCGGCGCCGCCTTCGCCTGGCGTACCGTCTGGCCGCTTGTGCGAACCGAAGTACATCGCGACCCGCGCCGCCCGTTTTCCGGCTGCGGCCTTGTTCGCCGCGCTCCACGCTTGCGTTGCCTGCTCTTTCGTCGAGCTTGCGGGTGCCGCGGACTTCGGCGCGAGGGCGGCGGCGGGGCGTGCCCGCTTGCCCGTCCGTTCGATCCACAGTTTCTCGAGTGCGCCTTCGGCCATCGGCTTGATCGAGATGCCCGAGGTCTGCGCGTCCCAGGTCTGCACCGAGAACGGATGCTTGCGCAGTTCGTCGCGCGTAATCACGACGTCATGATGCGCATCGACCAGATAGTCGTACACGAAGTCGACGCACAGCCGGTAACCGCGCTTCTTTGTCGCGTCGGGGACTTCGTAGGGCGCGCGCGTCACGTAGCCGGACGCGAACACGCCTTTGGGCTCGAGCGTCACGCGATGAACGAACACGCGATCCCCCGGCAGGATGCTGCGCGAGAAGCCGCAGCCCCAGACATCGGTGACGGCCTCGCCTGCCGCGACGCGCCTCGCCACGTCGGGCAACTCGGGCCACGGCCATTTTCTGGGACTCCAGATCAGCAGAAAGGCGGTCATCTGGGTACGGATGTCGGTGACGAAAGGGTGGACGGCCAGCTTAACCGATACGGCGGGGCCCGGCTGGCGATAACGCCCGGCGGGGCAGGGCAGTATGGGGCGTCGGTTACAATCGGGGGCCGTATCCGCAGCGCTGCACGGACCGCCGGTCCAGCATCGCCGTTCCTTGCGCGCTGCTTCTCACTGGAATTCCATGTCTCACGACGTCAGATCCCGGCCCGACGCGCGGCTGATTCTGCTGCTCGGCGCGCTCGCCGCGTGCGGGCCGATTTCGATCGATATGTATCTGCCCAGCCTGCCGTCGATCACGCGAGCGTTCAGCGTCAGTGCGGGCGCCGCGCAGAGCACGCTGACGAGCTTCATGCTCGGCTTCTCGATCGGCATGCTGCTGTATGGGCCGATGTCGGACGCATATGGGCGGCGTCCCGTGCTGCTCGGCGGCATTGTCATGTACACGCTCGCGACGATCGTTTGTGCGTTGTCGCCGTCGATCGGTTCGCTCATCACGTTCCGCTTCGTGCAGGCGCTCGGCGCGGGTGCTGCGTCGGTGCTGGCGCGTGCGATCGCCCGCGACGCGCATGGTCCTGCCGATGCAGCGCGTGTGCTGTCGATGCTTGCCATCGTCACGTCGATCGGACCGTTGCTTGCGCCGTTGATCGGCGGGCAGTTGCTGCTGCTGGGCGGCTGGCGGGTCGTCTTCATCGCGCTGACGATTTTCGGTGCGATATGCGCCGCGACTGCATTCATGCGGGTGCCGGAGACGTGGCCGCGGGAGAAGCGCGCACACGGTGCGGTGTTTCAGTCATTTGCCGCCTACGGCACGCTGCTGAAAGACCCTGTGACCTGGGGGCACATGCTGTGCGGCGGCATGGCGTTCGCTTCCATGTTTGCCTATATCACGGCGACGCCGTTCGTTTATATCGAGTACTTCCATGTGTCTGCGCAGCACTATGGCTTTCTGTTCGGAATGAACATCGTCGGTATCATGCTCGGCAACTTCATCAACACACGGGTTGTCGGCCGCACGGGGCCGCTGCCCGTGATTTCCGTTGCTGCGTCGATCAGCTTCGTCGCTTCGTTGTTCGTCGCATTGATGTGTCTGACGGGGTGGGGCGGGTTGTGGTCGATCGTGGCCGGCTTGTTTTTCGTGGTCGGTGTGGTTGGCTTGCTGTCGGCCAATTGCACTACCGATCTGATGCACAGATATCCACGTAATGCCGGCGCGGCCGCGGCTGTGTTCGGGGCTGTGCAGTTGGCGTTAGGGGCTTTGTCTTCCTTGGCTGTCGGGCTTTGGCATGATGGATCGCCGCAAGGCATGGGGGTGACTATAGCGGTCGCCGGCTCTTTGTGCTTTGTTGGCAGGTTTCTGGTAGTGCGGTGGCATGGGAGGCCGGCGTTGTAGTTGTTGTTGTCTGCGACGCCGTCGCCGTTCTCGCCTTTTCGCTGGCATCCGCGTGATGTTCTGGTTTGCCGGCGCTGCCAGCAAATCAAACATGCCACGCGGGTGCGAGCAAAAGGAAGAACTAAACGGGCAACGCGGCGCCGCAGGAAAAAACCGTTAATCCTTCGGCGAGGCGGCCGCCCCATGACTAAGCCAGTCGAGCACCGCCGATGTATCATCATCGGCGCCTTTACGGGCCTTGGCAACGGCAGCGCTAACTTCCGATGAAGCCGGCGCAGCGCGCCGAATCGCCACCCCGACAGCCAGAATATCGATCATCAGCAGATGCAAGATCCGCGAGATCATCGACAGCTGCGATTCGCGAATCTCGATGTGATCCGTCTCGAGTGCGACCGTCGCGCGTTTCGCCAGCGGCGTATTGCTCGACGTGATGGCAATCACCTTCGCACCCGCCTGCATCGCTACTTCCAGCACGCGCAGCAATTCCGGCGCGCGTCCCGACTTCGAAACGGCAACGATCACGTCACCTTTGCCGAGCAGCGCCGCCGACGCCGCCTGCATATACAGATCGCCATAAGCAATGGTCGGAATGCCGAAGCGGAAGAACTTGTAATGCGCATCCTGCGCGACGATGTTCGAGTTGCCCAAACCATAGAACTCGATACGTCGCGCGCCGTTCAGCAGATCAATCGCCGACTCGACATGCTCGAAATTCAGGTGCTCGCGCAACTGCAAGATCGCGGACACGGTATTGTCCAGCACCTTCGCGCCGAAATCCGTTGCGGTATCGCCGAGATGCACCTGGCTATGCGAGACAGGGATCGTGCCCGTCAAACCCGTCGCCAGCTTCAGTTTGAAATCGGAAAGACCCTGGCAGCCCAGTGAACGGCAGAAGCGGATCACCGTCGGCTGACTTACGTCGGCCTTGCGCGCGATATCGACGATCGGATCGTTGATGATCGAGCGCGGATGGTTCAACGCGAGATCCGCAACACGCCGCTCGGCCGGCGTCAGCGCATCGCGCATCTGGCGAATCCGTTCGAATACCGCCGACGAACTGCCGCCCGCCCGATTCGACAACTGCTCAGCGAGAATCGCCGACACGCCCAGGAAGGCCGGATACTCCGCGGTGATCACGTACGTCGGCACGTTCTTCAGATACGCTTCGAAGCGGCCTTTCGCCTCGAAGCGTTGACGGAACGATGAGCGTGCGAACACTTCACCCAGGCGCGGCACGACGCCGCCGCCGATATAAATGCCGCCCAGCGCGCCGAGCGTCACCGCGATATTCCCCGCGAACGTGCCAAGAATGCCGCAGAACACATCGATCGTTTCAGCCGCGAGCGGATCGCCGTCGAGCCCCTTCTTGACGATCTCCGACACTTCGATCGTCGCGGGCACGCGCTTCTTGTCGCGCCCCGCGAGCGCGCGATAGATCACTTCGATGCCGGGGCCGGCCGCGACACGTTCGAACGACACGTGCGACCACTTCTTGCGCGCATACTGCAACACCAGGTCTTCGCGTTCGTCCATCGGCGCAAAGGTGGCGTGGCCGCCTTCGCTGCCGAGCGCGATCCAGCGGTCGTCGGCGGGAATCAGACCCGACACGCCCATGCCCGTGCCCGGCCCGAGCAGGCCAATCACGCTGTTCTGCCGGCGCGAGCCGCCGCCCACCTGCACGCGTTGCGAATCGGTGAGACCCGGCAGCGCCATCGCGAGCGCAGTGAAGTCGTTGACCACCAGCAGCGTGTCGAAGCCGAGTGCGCGGCGTGTCGCTTCGATCGAGAACGTCCAGTCGTGGTTGGTCATGCTGACCTGATCGCCATCGACGGGATTCGCGATCGCAATCGCAGCATGATTCACGCGACCGATCTTCGTGTCTTTCAGATACTTCTTGATGACATCTGCGACACCAGGATAGTCCGCGCAGGGATAGACGAGAACCTGCGTAATTTCGCCTGGACCCGTCTCAAGCGCGAAGCGCGCATTGGTGCCGCCGATGTCGGCGAGCAGCCTCGGTCCGTCGGCGTGCTGGCCCGCGCCGGGGGCAGCTTTAGTTTGCACACCAGTAGACATCGAGTCTCACTCCCTTGTCGTTCGCCAGCGTCGAGATGGCATTTTTTTGTGGGGCGGCTACGGCGGCATTGAGCACGTCGAGCTTTGTCTGACCGGCGATCAGCAGGAACAGCCGGTCGATCTTCTTCAAGGCGGACATCGACCAGCTGACGCGCGCATGCGGCGCGGCGCCAGGATGAACGGCGACGAACGGTTCGGCCGTCGTGACGGCGTGCTCCCATTCGGGCGCGTCCGCAAAAATGGAGGCCGTGTGACCGTCTTCGCCCATGCCGAGCACCGCGACGTCGGGCACATGACGCGAACCCCTCGCGACTTCACCGTTCAATGCGGCGACGAAAGCGTCGAGCGATTGCGCCGTGTCGACGAGCGGAAGGAACGCAGCATCACGCGCGGCATGCTGCAATAGTGCCTCGCGCGCGAGGCGGGCGTTGCTGGCGTCGTCGGTCTCGGGCACCCAGCGGTCGTCGACGAGCGTCACGACAATGCGCTTCCAGTCGAACGGTTGCGCGGATAGCGTCTGCAGAAACGGACGCGGACTCGTGCCGCCGGACACGGCAAGCGTCGTCGGGCGGGCGCGGGTCGCGGTCGCACCGGCGGCGAGCGACGCATGTAACGCGTCGCCGACCGCCTTCGCCAGCGCGTCGGATTGGGCGCGCGGGCCGTCGAAAGCGTGAAGCTCGATCACTTCTCCTCCATGCTGCTTTCTTTGTTTGATCTGAGGTGCTGCGGGATCATGCTGTGCTGCACACGGCGCGTTGCCCTAGGCGACGTGAAGATCAAAAAAACGTCGATCATCGCAGGTCAAAACAAAACGCGCCGCCAGACTTCAAATTCAGTTTTCTTCTTCGAGCCAGCAGGTGCCGTGCTGGGCGAGCATCGCGCTTGCTGCTGCCGGCCCCCACGTGCCTGCTGCATACGGCTTCGGCTTGCCCGACGCGGCCCATTCGTTGAGGATCGGCTCGACCCACTTCCATGCGGCTTCCTGTTCGTCGCGGCGCACGAACAGCGCGAGACGCCCGTTGATCACATCCAGCAGCAGGCGCTGGTATGCCTCCATCTGGCCTTCCTTGAAGAACTGGTCGAAGGCGAGGTCGAGGTGCACGCTCGACAGGTTCATCCCTTCGCCCGGTTTCTTCGCGAGGCAATAGAGGCGAATGGTTTCATTTGGCTGCAGGCGGATCACCAGCCGGTTCGCGCCCGCGCGCAGTGCCGACGCACCCAGTGCCGAATGCGGCACCGGCCGGAAGTTCACGACGATTTCCGCGATGCGATCGGCGAGCCGTTTGCCCGTGCGCAGGAAGAACGGCACGCCCGCCCAGCGCCAGTTGTCGATCTCGACCTTCAGCGCGACAAACGTTTCCGTTGCACTGTCCTGTTTGACGCCGGGTTCCGTCGCATACGCGGGCACCGACGTGCCCCGGATGACGCCCGCATGATATTGACCTCGCACGGCGACCCTGCTGATATCGCGCGGATCGATCGGCTTCAGCGCACGCAGCACGCGCAGCTTTTCATCGCGGACGGAATCCGAGTCCATCGAATGCGGCGGTTCCATTGCGACGATCGAGAGCAGTTGCAGCAAATGGTTCTGCACCATGTCGCGCAGCGCGCCCGTATTGTCGTAGAAGTCGCCGCGCGCCTCGACGCCGAGTTCTTCCGCAATCGTGATCTGGATGCTCTCAACCCACTCGCGACGCCACAGCGGTTCGAACAGCGCATTGCCGAAGCGCAGCGCCAGCAGGTTTTGCACGGGCTCTTTACCGAGGTAGTGGTCGATGCGGTAGATCTGCCCTTCGGCGAAGATTTCGCCGACCGCGTCGTTGATCGCATTCGACGAACGCAGGTCGTAGCCGAGCGGCTTTTCGAGCACGATGCGCGCGTTCTCGTTCAGACCGACGGACGCAAGCGCGCGGCAAATCGGCACGAACAGCGACGGTCCCGTCGCCAGATAGAACACGCGCGTGCCGGGCAGGTCCCGCACGGCATCGCGCAATTGCACGAAGTCTTCCGCGTTGCCGAGATCGAGCTTCACATACTCGATACGATCGATAAAGCTCGCCCACGCGTTGTCGTCGACGCCGCTCTTCGCGACGTGCGCCTTCACGTGCTCATTGACCCATCGCAGATAACCGTCACGGTCTGCCTCATGACGCGCGACGGCCACGATCTTGCCGCTCGCCGCGAGCATACCCGCACGGTGTGCTTCATACAGTGCAGGGAGGATTTTGCGCATCGACAGATCGCCAGTTCCGCCGAAGAGAACGAAGGTGAAGCTAGAGTCGGTTTGCATGCGTCTCCGTGGGATATCCGATGGGCGTGTAAGGCGCCCGTAGTCCGATAAAATTTTTTTTGACACTGAATTGTAGTTTAACTACAATCCAAATCAAGAGGTAACGTGAATTCGGTGAAAAAAGCGTGCGTGGAGGGTGAACTAGCGCGTTTTCGCGGGTGCACGTAGCTTCCCTGCATGTTAACGGACAACGCGTCCAGCATGCGCCTGAGTGCCTTTCGAGCGCGGCGCAGCATGGCGGAAAGAGGCGTTGTCAGCGAATGACATGCGCGGGCCACCTCGAGTCTGCAACGCGCCGCAGTCAGAAGGCGGAGCAGGCAAAAATCAAAAGAGGAGACAGTTCTTGCACTGCACATCACTCATCTCTTGAGCGTCATGCGGCCGAACCTCGGCGCGCTGGCACATCCATATCGACATGTGCCTGACCGACGCTCGACCGTCCAGCGTATTGCCTGTTTGACCAACCATCACACCCTGGTGACATCAGGGGCCACTCGTTTTTAGTTCAGGTGTCTGGAGGAGATAAGCAATGAAATTCCGTGCGATCATGGGCGCCCTGTGCGCCGCAGGTCTGATGTGTGGCGTCGCCACGGCACAGGCGGCCGAATCTGTCGAAGTGCTGCACTGGTGGACGTCGGGCGGCGAGTCGAAGGCCGTCGGCGTGCTGAAAGACGACCTGCAGAAGCAGGGTTACACGTGGAAGGACTTCGCGGTGGCAGGCGGCGCGGGCGCAGCGGCCATGACGGCACTGAAGACCCAGGTGATCTCGGGCAACGCGCCGAGCGCGGCTCAGATCAAGGGCCCGCTGATCCAGGACTGGGCATCGCAAGGCGTGCTGGTGAACATCGATTCCGTCGCTGGCGACTGGAAGAAGAACCTGCCGCCCGAAATCGACAAGATCATGCATGCAGACGGCCACTATGTCGCGGCGCCGTTCTCGGTGCACCGCGTCAACTGGCTGTACATCAACAAGGCTGCGCTCGACAAGGCAGGCGGCAAGGTGCCGACCACGTGGCCCGAGTTCTTCGCTGTCGCCGACAAGATGAAGGCAGCGGGCATCCAGCCGATCGCGATGGGCGGCCAGCCGTGGCAAGACCTGACGCTGTGGGAAGACGTCGTGCTGTCGCAAGGCGCGGACTTCTACAAGAAGGCGCTGGTCGACCTCGACCAGAAAACGCTGACGTCGGACAAGATGCTTGGCGTGTTCGACACGGTCCGCAAGATCCAGGGGTACTTCGACAGCGGCCGCACGGGTCGCGACTGGAACCTGGCGACGGCAATGGTCATCAACGGCAAGGCCGGCATGCAGTTCATGGGTGACTGGGCGAAGGGCGAGTTCGCGAACGCGAACAAGAAGTCCGGCTCGGACTACATCTGCGCGGCCGTTCCGGGTACGGAAAAGTCGTACACGTTCAATGTGGACTCGTTCGTGTTCTTCCAGCAGAAGGGTCAAAAGGCCGCAACGCCGGGCCAGCTGGCGCTCGCGAAGACCATCATGAGCCCGGAATTCCAGGAGCAGTTCAGCCTGTACAAGGGTTCGATTCCCGTTCGTCTCGGCGTGTCGATGGATAAATTCGACGACTGCGCGAAGAAGTCCTACGCTGATGAACAGGTGGCCATCAAGTCGGGCGGCTATGTGCCGTCGCTGGCTCACGGCATGGCTCAGCCGGACGCAGCGGCGGGCGCTATCTCGGACGTCGTGACGAAGTTCATGAACTCGAATCAGGACTCCAAGAGCGCAGTTGCCGCTCTCGCGAAGGCTGCGAAGACGAAGTAAGCAGTCGTAGCACAGTTGTAGCAGAACGCCCGGCGCGCATGGCCTTTAATGGATTCGTACGTGCCGGGCGACGATGGTGCAATGCATCCGCGCCTCTGCCGTTTCCGGCGTCTTCCCTGATGCCTGACGGTACAGTTCCAGGAGTCGAGTTGTGACTGCTTCTATTAGCGGAAACGCAAAAGGCACGGCGTCCGCAGCACGCCGCGTATCGCCGATGGCGGCAATGGCCGACCGCTGGATTCCGAAGCTGGTGTTGTCGCCCAGCATCGTGATCAGCCTTGTCTTTGTCTACGGTTTCATTCTCATCACGGGCTATCTGTCGCTGTCCACGTCGCGACTGATGCCGCGTTACGACTTCGCCGGTTTCGAGCGCTATACAGAGCTGTTCGATAACGACGTCTGGTGGACGTCGGCGAAGAACCTCGGCTGGTTCGGCATTCCGTTCATCGCGATCTGCGTCGGGCTGGGTCTGTTCCTCGCCATCCTGCTCGACCAGAAGATCCGCAATGAAGGCGCATTGCGCGCGGTGTTCCTGTATCCGATGGCACTGTCGTTCATCGTGACGGGCACGGCGTGGCAGTGGATTCTGAACCCCGATCTCGGCTTCCAGAAGGTGCTGAACGACTGGGGCTGGACGAGCTTCTCGTTCGGCTGGCTGGGCGACCCCGACAAGGCGATTTTCTGCGTCGTGATCGCGGCCGTGTGGCAGTCGACGGGCTTCGTGATGGCGCTGTTCCTCGCCGGATTGCGCGGTGTCGACAGCGAAATCTTCAAGGCCGCGCAAGTGGACGGCGCAACGCTGCCGACCATCTACCGCAAGATCGTGATTCCGAGCATGCGCCCGGTGTTTTTCTCGGTGCTGCTGATTCTCTGCCACATCACGATCAAGACCTTCGACCTCGTCGTCGCGTTGACGGCGGGCGGTCCGGGTACGTCGTCGTCGCTGCCCGCGATGTTCATGTATACGTTTTCGTTCAACCGCGGGCAACTGGGCGTCGGCGCTGCGTCGTCGATGATGATGCTCGCAACCGTCGTGGCCGTGCTCGTGCCGCTGATGTACCTTGAATCGAGGAGCACGCGCAATGCAGCCTAAGATGAACATCAGCCGTGCTGTCATCTACGCGGCACTGATTCTGTTTGCGTTGTACTTCCTGTTCCCGCTGTACGTGATGCTGTCGACGTCGTTCAAGGACATCGACCAGCTACGCACGGGCAACCTGCTCACGCCGCCGTCGCACTGGACGGTCGCGCCGTGGGTGAAGGCGTGGAGCGAGGCGTGTACGGGTGTGCGCTGCGAGGGGATGCAGCCGTTCTTCTTCAATTCGGTGAAGATGGTGATTCCCGCCGTGCTGATCTCGTCGATCATCGGCGCGTTCAACGGCTATGTGCTGACGCACTGGCGCTTTCGCGGCGCGGACGCGCTCTTCACGATGCTGCTGGTCGGCTGCTTCATTCCGTTTCAGGCGATCCTGCTGCCGATGGCGCGTCTGCAAGGCTTCTTCGGCCTGTCGAACACGATTGGCGGTCTGGTGCTGGTGCACGTGGTCTACGGTATCGCGTTCACGACGATGTTCTTCCGCAACTTCTACGTGAGCGTACCGGCCGAACTTGTGAAGGCTGCGCGGATCGACGGAGCAGGGTTCTTCATGATCTTCACGAAAATCATGATGCCGATCTCGCTGCCGATCTTCATGGTATGCCTGATCTGGCAATTCACGCAGATCTGGAATGACTTCCTGTTCGGTATCGTGTTCTCCGGTGTCGATTCGATGCCGATCACCGTGGCGCTGAACAACCTCGTGAATACGTCGACGGGCGTGAAGGAATATAACGTCGACATGGCGGGCGCGATCATCGCGGCACTGCCGACGCTGCTCGTCTATGTGATTGCCGGCCGCTACTTCGTGCGCGGCCTGACGGCGGGCGCGGTGAAAGGCTAATTTTTCTTTGGCGTGCTGCCCGCTTCATTCGATGAGGTGGGCGGCGGCTTGAACGGTATTCGGCTCGCGTCGCCAGCTAGCGACGCATCAGCAGTACAGAGACTAGAGGATTCACAGCATGGCAAGCCTTTCCATCCGTGACGTGTACAAGACCTACCCGAACGGGGTGCCTGTCCTGAAGGGTGTCAACATTGACATCGAAGACGGTCAGTTCCTGATTCTCGTCGGCGGCTCGGGCTGCGGTAAGTCGACGCTGCTTAACATGATCGCCGGTCTCGAGACCGTGACGAAGGGCGAGATTCAGATCGGCGGCAAGACGGTGAACAACCTGTCGCCGAAGGATCGCGATATCGCGATGGTGTTCCAGTCGTATGCGCTGTATCCGTCGATGACGGTGCGCGACAACATCTCTTTTGGCTTGAACATTCGCAAGGTGCCGAAGGGTGAGCAGGATCAGATCGTTTCGCGCGTGTCGAAGCTGCTGCAGATCGAGCATCTACTGGATCGCAAGCCGGGCCAGCTTTCCGGTGGTCAGCGTCAGCGCGTGGCGATGGGGCGTGCGTTGGCGCGCGATCCGGCGATGTTCCTGTTCGATGAGCCTTTGTCGAACCTGGATGCGAAGCTGCGGATCGAGATGCGCTCGGAGATCAAGCTGCTGCATCAGCGCCTGGGCACGACGATTGTTTATGTGACGCATGATCAGATCGAGGCCATGACGCTGGGTGATCGTATCGCCGTGATGAAGGACGGAATCGTTCAGCAGTTCGGTGCGCCGCAAGAGATCTATGACTCGCCTTCGAATCTGTTCGTCGCTGGGTTCATCGGTGCACCGCCGATGAACTTCATTCAGGGGAAGGTTGTTGAGCAGGGTTCGGGCGTTGGGCTCGAGTTGGATACTGGCGTTAAGCGCTCGGTGCTGAATCTGCCGTTCGATGGCGCGGTGAAGGGACATGTCGGCAAGGAAGTGATTCTTGGCCTGCGTCCTGAACGCATCACCGATACGCGTAATGCTCACAACGTCGAGGACGGTAAGCTGCAGCCGATCGAAGTCAAGGTCGATGTGATCGAGCCGACTGGCCCTGACACCCTGGTGTTCGCGCAAGTGAATGGCAAGCGAATCGTCAGCCGGGTTCACCCGGGCGCTAATCCGCAACCGGATCAGAACATGTCGCTGATGTTCGATGTTTCCAAGGCAGTTCTGTTCGATCCAAAGTCGGAAGAGCGAATTGCTTAAAGTTTAACGACTGCTGTTGGGTTGGTTTCGAGAAAGCCCCGAGGGATAAGATTCGCTCGGGGCTTTCTGGGCTTTGGGCTTCAGGTTTCGTTTATGCGGGCGAAGGAGCGTTCGCCATACGGTGGCCATACGGCCATATACATTGGATTGCTACGCTCGCCCTCAACTCCAGCCGGAGGACAAACGAGTTGTCAATGCGGCAGCCTTACATCGAGCTTAAACGTCACCAGTCGCGCGACAAGAATAAAGCCCGTAGCGATCAGCACACTGTAGACGGTATCGAAGTTGATATAGTCGAGCAGCAGATACAACCAGCAACCAACGAGCGCACAAGTCGCATACGGCCGAGAGTCCCGCAGAATGAGCGGGACCTCATTGCAGATCACATCGCGAATGATCCCGCCGAACACGCCGGTGGCGACGCCCATCATCGAAGCCACGAACCAGGGCATCTGCGCATCGAGTGCTAACGACGTCCCCGAAATACTAAACAGCCCAAGCCCAACAGCATCCGCCACCAGCAACACACGTTCGTTGAAAACCCGCGTATAAGCCTTCAGCACAAACGGCGCGAAGAACGACAGAGCAAAAATCAGAATCGCATACCACTGATGCTCGACCCAATAGAACGGCCTCCGATCGAGCAAAATATCTCGAACAGTCCCGCCACCGAAAGCGGTCGCCATCGCCACAAGAAAAGTCCCAACCGCATCGAGCCGTTTCGTGCGAGCCTCGATAAAACCTGAGATCGCGTACGCAAGAATAGCCAGCGCCTCCATGATGGCAAGCGCGAGAGAGAGGCGAGGATGCATCGTTGGATAGCCTTCTTAGGCTTTGACAGAGGAAGAAGGCGAAGACCCGGGACCAACCGACCCAGGCTGTAACAAAACCAGCACAGCCCCTGCGCCACCATCATGCGCACGAGCCTGAGAAAACGCTATGACTTCTTCCTTTTGCACGAGCCACGCGCGGACCTTGCCTTTCAGCACCGGTTCTTTCCCGATCGACCCCAGTCCTTTCCCATGAATCACGCGCAGACACCGCAGCCCCTTCTTGCTCGCCTCGCGAATGAATTCGGATAGAGCCTCGCGCGCTTCCTCGCGACGCATCCCGTGCAGATCGAGCTGCGCCTGCACGATCCAGGCACCGCGTCGGAGCTTCTTAACGATCTCCTGACTCACACCCGGCCGACAGTAGGAAAGCGACTCATCGGTATCGAGCAGCACTTCGGGATCGAACTCATCGGAGATCGCTTCGTGAAGCACGGCTTCTTCGTCGAGTTTGGTCTGAAGGGGAACGGGCGCGGGCGGCGTTCGAGCGACCGACGCGCGAGGCTTCGCGCCCAGTGGTGCGACTTCACCGATTTCGCGCCGGAACATGTCGGCATCGGCGGCCGCTTCGCGCGACGCTTGCGCCGCCGCAGCCTTCTCACGCTCAGCACGTTGAGAGGCGCCTTTCAACGCATCGCGCAAGCCGCCGAGCCCGGCCAGTCCAGCACCCGTCTCCACCAAAGGCTTCTTCAATGAAGACGTAGACGACGAAGTAGCAGAGCCCGCAGCATCAGCAGGACTGGAAGCCGCGGTACGCGGCCGTTTCGGTTCGCTCGGATGGGGAAGATTCTTGGGCATGGCAATCGAAGCTGAAAACAAAAGGGCCGCCGGCATCACGCCGCGGCCCCTACGAACATCGAACATCTCAACAAGCGCGGCAAGCGTGCTGCATGCCGCTATTCTACCGATCCGTGGACTTGGCTCGATGCGAGCGCCCTGACGCGCGCCCAACGAGCCCAGCGACGAAAGCAGAAATCAGCGATCCGCCTCAGCGCTCATCGCGCGCTCGCCAATCGACTCATGGATGCTTTCCAGATAACGCTGGGCATCCAGCGCAGCCATACAGCCCGTGCCCGCGCTCGTGATCGCCTGACGGTACACGTGATCCTGCACGTCGCCGGCCGCGAACACGCCCGGCACGCTCGTGCCCGTCGCGTTGCCGTTCAGGCCGCCGTTCGTGATGATGTAGCCGTTCTTCATCTCCAACTGGCCTTCGAACAGATCCGTGTTCGGCTTGTGGCCGATCGCGACGAACAGGCCTTGCAGCTCGATATCGGTGGTCGCGCCCGTCTTCACGTTCTTGATGCGCAGGCCGTTGACGCCGCCGTCATTGCCTTGCACTTCGTCGAGCACGTGATCCCACTTGATTTCGACGACGCCTTCCTTTTCCTTCTCCAGCAAACGGTCGATCAGGATCGGCTCGGCGCGGAACTTGTCGCGGCGGTGGATCACCGTCACCTTCCTGGCGATGCCCGCGAGATACAGCGCTTCTTCAACGGCCGTATTGCCGCCGCCGACCACGGCGACGTGCTGGTTCTTGTAAAAAAAGCCGTCGCAGGTCGCGCACGCCGACACGCCGCGGCCCATGAACAGTTCTTCCGACGGCAGGCCGAGATACTGCGCCGACGCGCCCGTCGCGATGATCAGCGAGTCGCACGTGTACTCGCCCGAATCGCCGATCAGGCGGATCGGCTTTTCGTCCAGCCTGGCTGTGTGGATGTGATCGAACACGATCTCGGTGTTGAAGCGCTCGGCGTGCTCGAGAAAGCGAGCCATCAGTTCCGGACCTTGTACGCCGTTGGGATCGGCGGGCCAGTTTTCGACGTCCGTCGTGGTCATCAGCTGGCCGCCCTGCGCGAGGCCCGTGATGAGCAGCGGCGACAGGTTGGCGCGCGCCGCGTAGACGGCCGCCGTGTAACCGGCAGGGCCGGAACCGAGAATCAGAACCTTCGCGTGTTTGGTCGAGGAAGCTGGCATGATCGAAATCCGTTAAAAGCGCCGGTCCGTGGCACAAGGGAGCGGTTGCCAGACCGGCGGTGCTGGCGTCGAGCCGGAAAACCTGCTTGACACGTTAGTTGGGTATAAGCCCCGTATTATAAAGGGCAGGGCAAGCCGCCGCTTCATGAAGCTTTACGATCAAACCGATAGCCGATGTCGAACGGCTAAGACGCGTTCGCCGCCGAAAACGCCGGAAACCACCCGGATCGGCCGCAAAACGTATGGGATTTACGACATTCCTGGTCGTCCGGCCAACGTTACCGTCATTTACAGCCTTGCGCGCAACAGTGCGTTTACAATAGTCGCCAACGAACGACAGGCGGCTTGCCGGTAGACATCGTGGGCATCTGAGTCAGTCCCGGCAGGCGAACGAAGGGCAACAGAAGCCGGCACCCCAAACCGCTGCAGGCCGCCACACGCAACAGGCTCAATGGCAAAAGCTCCATACTCCGCGAACGCGCAGGCATTGCCTCACCGCATGTCGCGCCTTTTCACCGAAATCCGCTGGATTCTCCAGGTGGCGTTAGGCGTCTTCCTCGTGATGGCGCTGATCAGCTACAGCCGCCGCGACCCAAGCTGGACGCACGCGGCGGCCGTCGATCACATCTCGAACTGGGCCGGACGCGTCGGCGCCTGGACCTCGGACATCCTCCTTCTGCTCTTCGGCCTGTCCGCCTGGTGGTGGATCGTGCTGCTCGCGCGCCGCATTTCTGCGAACTACAGGCGCATCACGCGTCAGGAAGAGCCCGCCGAAGACACGCCGCGCGACAATAGCTGGCTCGCCGACGTGTTCGCGTTCGTGCTGGTGCTGCTCGCATGCGACGGCATCGAGGCGCTGCGCATGTGGTCGCTGAAAGTGCAGTTGCCGCGCGCGCCGGGCGGCGTGATCGGCGAGGCGGTGGCGAAGGGCGTCTCGCACGCGCTCGGTTTCACGGGCGGCACGCTGGCGCTGCTGATCGCGCTTGGCATCGGGCTGTCGCTTTATTTCCGTTTCTCGTGGCTCTCGGTGTGCGAGAGGGTCGGCGATTCGATCATCAATGCCGTTACGCTCGCCAAGCTGCGCCGCGAGGCAGGCCGCGACCGCAAGCTCGGCGAAGCCGCCGCCGTGAAGCGCGAAGGCAAGGTTGAACAGAACCGCGTGAAGATCGAGGAGCACGAGCCGGTGATAATCGTCCCGCCCGTGACGAAGCCGGAGAAGTCCGAACGCGTCGAGAAAGAACGCCAGGTGCCGCTGTTCGAGAGCCTGCCCGGCGATTCCACGTTGCCCGCGATCTCGCTGCTCGATGCCGCCCCCGCCACCCAGGAAACCATCTCCGCCGATACGCTCGAATTCACCTCGCGACTCATTGAGAAGAAGCTGAAGGATTTCGGCGTCGATGTGAGCGTAGTTGCAGCGTATCCTGGTCCGGTCGTCACGCGTTACGAAATCGAACCGGCGGTCGGCGTGAAGGGCAGTCAGATCGTGAACCTGGCGAAGGACCTGGCGCGCTCGCTGTCGCTGACGTCGATCCGCGTCGTCGAAACGATTCCGGGCAAGAATTTCATGGCGCTCGAACTGCCGAACCAACGTCGTCAGACGGTGCGGCTGTCGGAGATTCTCGGCTCGGCCGTCTACGCCGACGCCGGGTCGCCGCTGACGATGGGTCTCGGCAAGGACATCGGCGGCAAGCCGGTGTGCGCGGACCTCGCAAAAATGCCGCACTTGCTGGTTGCGGGCACGACGGGCTCGGGCAAGTCGGTCGGTATCAACGCGATGATTCTCTCGCTCTTGTACAAGGCGAGCGCGGACCAGGTGCGAATGATCCTGATCGATCCGAAGATGCTCGAAATGAGCGTCTACGAGGGCATTCCGCATCTGCTGTGTCCTGTCGTCACGGACATGCGCCAGGCCGGTCACGCGCTGAACTGGACCGTCGCCGAAATGGAGCGCCGCTACAAGCTGATGAGCAAGCTTGGCGTGCGGAACCTCGCGGGTTTCAACAATAAGATCGACGAAGCGGCGAAGCGCGAAGAGAAGCTTCCGAATCCGTTCAGCCTGACACCGGACGATCCTGAACCGCTGTCGCGTCTTCCGAATATCGTCGTCGTGATCGACGAATTGGCCGACCTGATGATGGTGGTCGGCAAGAAGGTTGAAGAACTGATCGCACGAATCGCACAGAAGGCGCGCGCGGCGGGCATCCATCTGATTCTCGCGACGCAGCGTCCGTCGGTCGACGTGATCACCGGCCTCATCAAGGCCAACGTGCCGACGCGGATGGCGTTCCAGGTGTCGTCGAAGATCGACTCGCGCACTATCCTCGACCAGCAAGGCGCGGAATCGCTGCTCGGCATGGGCGACATGCTGTATCTGCCGCCTGGTTCGGGTCTGCCCGTCCGGGTGCACGGCGCGTTCGTGTCCGACGACGAGGTGCATCGCGTGGTCGAGAAGCTCAAGGAGCAGGGCGAGCCGAACTACATCGAAGGGCTGCTGGAAGGCGGCGTATCGGGTGAAGGCGACGAAGGTTCCGCAGAGGGGGCGGGAACCGGAGCGGGCGGCACCGAGTCCGACCCTCTATACGATCAGGCCGTCGAAATCGTCGTCAAGAATCGCCGCGCGTCGATCTCGCTCGTGCAGCGGCATCTGCGCATCGGCTACAACCGCGCCGCACGTCTGCTCGAACAGATGGAGCAGTCGGGGCTGGTGTCCGCAATGTCGTCGAACGGCAACCGCGAGATTTTGGTGCCGGCGCGCGAGACGGATTGACGTTCGCTGCCCGAGCGCTACAAGGGAGAAAACCACATGCTGCAAACCATTGGGTCTAAGACCCGTCTTGGCAATCTGATGCGCGCGCTCGCTTTCGGCGCATCGATGCTCATCACTTCGCATGCGTTCGCGAGCGGCACTGAGCAACTCAAGCAATTCGTGTCGCAAGTGCGTTCCGCGCGCGGCGAGTTCGTGCAGACGGAAGTGCGGGCGCCGAGTAACGCGCAGCAACAGGCGAGCGGCGTGCTATCGACGCAAAACGCGTCGCAGAACAAGGTGTCGAGTGGCTCGTTTACGTTCGCGCGGCCGGGCAAGTTCATCTGGGCGTACGAAAAGCCGTATGCACAGCTGCTACAGGCCGACGGCGACAAGCTCTACGTGTACGACAAGGATCTGAACCAGGTGACGGTGCGCAAGCTTGGCGGCGCGCTCGGCGCGAGCCCGGCCGCAATCCTGTTCGGCAGCAACGATCTCGACAAGAATTTCACGCTGAAGGACGCGGGCGTGAAGGCGGGCATCGACTGGCTCGAACTCATTCCGAAGTCGAAGGACACGCAGTTTCAGCGCGTCGGCATCGGCTTCAAGGAGGGCAACCTCGAAGCAATGGAACTTCACGATGTGTTCGGCAACGTGACGTTGCTGAAATTCTCCAACATCCAGAAGAATCCGTCGCTGCCCGCCGACGCGTTCAAGTTCACGGTGCCGAAGGGCGCCGATGTGATCAACGGCTAAATGCCTGTCACGCCTGAAGGCCGGGCGACGGATGCGCGGCCTTCATATCGTCGATAAACGCATCGACGATTTCCGTCCGATGCTGCCGCGTGCGCGTGACCATATGGAACGCAACGCGGTAGCCCATCTGCTGACGGTTTACCGCGGCGAGCAAACCTTCCTTCACATATGGCGCCGCGAAGTGCCCCGGCAGATAGCCGAGGTGATGCCCCGATAGCACGAGCATCGCGACGGCCTCCATGTTGTCGGCGACGGCGGTGACATTGTGCGGCGTCGCCGACGCGTCGGCTTCCGGCAACGGATAGCTGCGCCATGCCCATTCGTGCTGCGCGGCGTCGGCGGCTGAGACATTGCCTGCCTGCGCGAAGAGCGGATGCCCTTTCGCGCAATACGCGAACTGTTCCTCGGAAAAAATCTCCGTGTACTCAAGCGACGGCACGCGATGCCAGAAGTATCCGATGCCGATCTGAATCCGTCCGCTCAACAGCAGTTCTTCGAGTTCGCCAGGTGAGCGCACCAGAATTGAGAAACGCACCGATTCGTCGCGAGCGCGAAACCGCGCAATTGCATCGCTGATTCGCGCACTTTCCGACACCGGCGTGTGGCCAATCATGCCGATCCCGAGCGTGCCGACCAGCTTTCGTCCGACGTTTCGCGCCTGCACGCCGAACGCATCGACGGCGCAAAGCAATGCGCGCGCCGCTTCGACGAACTGTTCGCCTCGCGCGGTCAGGCTAAAACCGCTGCGCCCGCGCTCGCATAGCCGGTAGCCCAGACGCGTCTCGAGCGTCGACAGTTGCGTGCTGATGGTCGACTGTCCTACGTTCAAGGCAGCCTGAGCAGGCGAGACGCCGCCCGCGTCCACAATGGCGAGGAACACGCGAATCAGGCGCAGATCGAGATCGGTGAATTGCGAGAACATACGGCAGGATACATCGGCGTAAATCGATGTGAAGTTTGTTCCGCCGGCATTTTATCTTCGCCGGAACTGCACAAAAATAGGAGATGCCTGGGCGCCCGCGCGTTGCGGTTGCTGGATTCAACGCTTTTTTTAGACGCTGTGCTTCTCATTGGCGGACCACGATGAATACTTCCTCGAATTTCGTTTCCCCCGACCTGACCGAACGGCCGCAGCCGCTGTCAGGCAACGCGATGCCGCGCTCTGGCGGAATCGCCACGATGATGCGGCTGCCGAACGTCGGCTCAGCGCAAGGGCTCGATGTGTGTTTCGTCGGCGTGCCGTTCGATCTGGGCACGTCGAACCGCACAGGCGCGCGCTTCGGCCCGCGTCAGATTCGGGCCGAATCGGTGCTGCTGCGTCCATACAATATGGCAACGCGCGCGGCGCCGTTCGATTCGCTGCGTGTCGCGGATATCGGCGATGTCGCCATCAATCCGTACAACCTGCTGGATTCGATCTGCCGCATTGAGCGCGCTTACGATGAAATCCTGGAACATGGCACGAAGCCGATCACGCTGGGCGGCGACCATACGATCACGCTGCCGATTCTGCGCGCGATCCACCGCAAATATGGCAAGGTCGGCCTGATTCACGTCGACGCCCACGCGGACGTCAACGACATGATGATGGGAGAAAAGATCGCGCACGGCACGCCGTTCCGCCGGGCGGTCGAAGAGGGTTTGCTCGATTGCGACCGCGTAGTGCAGATCGGCTTGCGTGGTACGGGCTACGCGGCGGAAGACTTCGACTGGTGCCGCGATCAGGGCTTTCAGGTCGTGCAGGCAGAAGCGTGCTGGAATCAGTCGCTGGTGCCGCTGATGTCGCGTGTGCGCGAGCAGATGGGCGACGGCCCCGTCTACTTTACGTTCGATATCGACGGGATCGATCCGGCCTTCGCGCCGGGTACGGGCACGCCCGAGATCGCCGGGCTGACGGTGCCGCAGGCGCTCGAAATCATCCGTGGCGCGCACGGGCTGAATATCGTCGGCTGCGATCTGGTGGAGGTCGCGCCGCCATACGATCCGTTCGGCACGACGGCGCTGCTCGGCGCGAACCTTGCCTTTGAACTGTTGTGCGTGCTGCCGGGCGTCGAGTATCGGCCGTCGACGCGATAGTTCGTCGCATAGGCATCGGCACGACGCCACGAGCAAGGACGGTTCGCAGAATCGTTTGGACAACGCCCGCAATGTCCGTTGTGGGCGTTTTTATTTCTCGCCATCCAACGTCGAGGTTGCCACCGCACCACCATTTTTAAGAATAGTGAGCTAGAGACGGACTACTTGCCCCGGTACGCTACATGGGCCTCGGCGCGATGTCGATCAAGATTCCTGGATAAATCAGGGAGCGCGCCGGCAGTCTTTCCTAATCCGTCTCCGCAGGATCAAATCATGTACGGTGATTGGCAGAATTCCCAGGCCAAAGTTGATCGTTATTCATCCGCCGTCTCCCAGTATGGCAACGCACGCTTCGATGCCGCGCTCGCACTGCTCGAACCGCTGCTGACATCGCATACCGCCGATGCGCACGTTTTCAATCTGGCCGCCGCGTGCTGCCTGTCGCTGGATCGTTTGGACCATGCGGAGATCTACTGGCGGCGAGCAATCGCACTGAAGCCCGATTACTGCGACGCGCACAACAACCTCGGCGTCGTGCTGAAAGAGTCGGGCCGCCTGGACGAAGCAAAGGCCTGCTATCACAAGGCACTCTCGATTTCGCCGACACACGCGGGCGCTTACGTGAACCTCGGGCGGCTCCATGCGCAACTAGGCCGTTCGGACGAGGCTGAATCCTGCTATCTGCGCGCGCTGGAACTTCAGCCCGGCGACGGCGATGTCTACGTGAATCTTGGCGTGCTGTATCAGGAGCAAATGCGCTTGCGTGAAGCCGAGGCCGCGTACAAGAGCGCGATTGCCGCCAATCCGCGCGACGCCAAGGCCCATTTCAATCTCGGCGTGGTGCTCAAGATGCAGCATCGCTTCGCCGAAGCGGAAGCGTCGTACCGGCACACGCTTGCGCTTCGGCCCGACTACTTCGAGGTGAAGATCAACCTCGCGCATCTGCTGCTCAACGTGGGTCGCCTGGAGGAGGGATGGGCGCTGTTCGAGACACGCTACGAGCGCGCGTGGCCGGCGCGTAAGGTCGCGCCACCGCCCGTCGATTTCCCGCTCTGGCGCGGCGAGCCGCTCGCGGGCAAATCGTTGCTCGTGTGGCCGGAGCAAGGGCACGGAGACAGTCTGCAATTCTGCCGCTATCTGCCGATGCTCAAGGCGCTCGGCCTCGCGAAGCTGAGCCTCGCGTGTTCGCCTGCGTTGCGCAGCCTGCTCGAAACCATCGAGGGCGTCGACGCATGCATTCCACTCGACGGCGAACACGATATTCCGAAGCACGACTACGTGTGCCTGACGATGAGCCTGCCCCATCGGCTCGGGACGACGCTTACGACCATTCCGGCCGGGACGCCGTATCTGAGCGTGCCGCCGGCATACGCCGCCCAATGGAAAGGACGGTTGCCAGAAGGCGCGCGCAGGGTAGGCCTCGTCTGGGCCGGCGATCCACGTCCCGATCAACCGGCGATCAACGCTGTCGACCGCCGCCGCTCGCTCGACGCGCGCGCGTATCTCCCGCTGCTGCGCGTGCCGGGCATCACGTTCATCAGTCTGCAAAAAGGCGCGTTGACGCAGCCGCAAATCGACACACTACCGCTGGAATTTCGCCCGTTCGATCCGATGCACGGGGTTCACGAGTTCGCCGACACCGCCGCGATCATCGAGCAACTCGACCTCGTGATTTCCGTCGATACCTCCATCGCGCATCTGGCCGGTGCGTTGAACAGGCCGACGTGGGTTCTGTCGCGCTACGACGGCTGCTGGCGCTGGCTACATGATCGCGACGACACGCCGTGGTATCCGCGCACGCGTCTGTTCCGTCAGACGCAGCCAGGCGAGTGGGACGGAGTGATCGAGCGCGTGAGAATCGCGCTCGAACAATGGCCGGCTCACGAACGCGCGCCGACCTGAAGGTCTCACACGAAAGCGCTTACGCATATGCCTGCTTGCGCACGGACACGAACGCGAGATAGAACACCGCGCCGATTACGAGCGCGGGCAGCGTTGCACCGAGATTCGGCAGCCACTGATTGATCGCCTGATACGCGGCAATGCCGAACGCCCACGCGATGAACGCGCTCATATGCCAGCCGCCCGAGTAGGCGTAGCGGCCTTGCGTATCGGCGAGCGCTTCGACGTCGATGCGGCGCTTGCGCACGATGAAATGATCGACCAGCACGACGCCGAACAGCGGCGCGAACACGGAGCCGATCAGCAGCAGGAAGTTCTGATATTTCGCCATCGGCACAGCGAGCGCGATCAGCGTGCACAGCGCGCCGAACGCCGCCGACAGCAGCGGCACGCTCGCGCCCGTCCAGAACGTGCCCGTCGACACCGCTGCCGAGTGCACGTCGGCGAATGCATTGTCGATTTCGTCGATCAGCACCAGCAGCAGCGCAAAGCCGCCGCCTGCCTGCGCGAGCGCAGTCGTCAGCAGCGCGTCGCCGCCGCCCGCGGCCAGTCCGTACACGGCGCCCAACGCGTAGAACCAGATGTTGGCAATGCCGTAGCCGAGGATGGTGCCGCGGAACGTCTCGCCCGCCTTGCGGCCGAAGCGCGTGTAATCGGCGATCAGCGGCAGCCATGACAGCGGCATCGCGACGACCAGATCGATCGCGCCGCCGAACGGCATCTCACCATTGCCCGGACGCCGCATCAGCGTGCCAAGGTCATGCTGCATGAGCAGGCTGTACGTGAGCCACGCGGCGCCCGCGAGCAGCAGCCAGATGCCCCACGAGCGCAAAAAGCGCCGCACGAACGAGAGCGGGCCGCTGATCGCGAGCAGTGTTGCGAGCACGCCGAAAATCAGCGTCCAGACGAGCGGGGCCGAGAAGCCGAACGCCTGTTTGGACAGGGCGTCGGCGGAATCGCGCATCACGATCACTTCAAACGAGCCCCAGCCGACCAGTTGAACCATGTTCAGCACGGCGGGAATCGACGCGCCGCGCACGCCGAGCGTCGGACGCAGCGACGACATGGCCGCGAGGCCCGTGTCCGTGCCGATCACGCCCGCGAGCGCGAGCAGCACGACGCCGATCACGCTGCCGATCAGAATTGCCAGCAGCGCGTGCGGCAGCGAAAGGCCGGGCACGAGCAACGCGCCCGCCTGCGCGACCAGCAGGCCGATGCCGAGCGAAAACCATAGAGCGAAAGCGTCGCCCGTTTTGAACGCGCGGCGCCCATCCGGCACCGGCTTGAGCGGCGCGTAGGTCGAGCCGGTCTCGCCGGCAATGGGATCCTGAGCCATCGAATCTGTTTCCTGTCTGTCGTTGTCGTGTCGGCTGCCGCTTCGCCGTCCTGTTGCGATGTTGCACGGTACGCGTCTTGCGGACCGTCCATCAGATATCGCCTATGACGTCTGCCGCGGGCCTCGCCGCGCGGCGGCTGTCATAATGCGCAAGTCTGCATGCGCAGCCGCAGGCCGGATGACGGTTTCACGCGGATGCGCGCCGTTCCGGGGCAGGCCGTCGCGCGCAAGGCGGTGCACGCTATGCATCGTGACGGTTTATACCCGAAAAGCCGAGATTATCCCCAAAACGCCATGTTCGAAGAAACCCGCGCCAACGTCCCTCTCGCCGAGCGCCTGCGGCCCCGCACCATCGACGAAGTCATCGGGCAGAAGCATCTGCTCGGCCCGAACAAGCCGCTGCGGGTCGCGTTCGAGTCGGGCGAAGCGCATTCGATGATCCTCTGGGGCCCGCCCGGCGTCGGCAAGACCACGCTCGCGCGCCTGATGGCCGACGCGTTCCACGCGCAGTTCATCGCGCTGTCGGCGGTGCTGTCGGGAGTAAAGGACATCCGCGAAGCCGTCGAAACGGCGCAGATCCATCGCGCGAACGGCCACCAGACGCTCGTGTTCGTCGACGAAGTGCATCGCTTCAACAAGAGCCAGCAAGACGCGTTCTTGCCGCACGTCGAGTCGGGCCTGTTCGTGTTCGTCGGCGCGACGACGGAAAACCCTTCGTTCGAGGTGAACAGCGCGTTGTTGTCGCGGGCGTCCGTCTACGTGCTCAAGAGCCTCGACACTGACGAGCAGCGCGAACTGCTGGCCCGCGCGCAGCAGGAACTCGGCGGCCTCACCCTCACAGACGAGGCGCGCGACGCACTGATCGGTTCCGCCGACGGAGACGGCCGCAAGTTGCTGAACAACATGGAGATCGTCGCACGCGCGGCCGCCCGCCAGAAGAAGACGGAGATCGACGGCGAACTGCTCGCGAGCGCGCTCTCCGAAAACCTGCGCCGCTTCGATAAGGGCGGCGACGCGTTCTACGACCAGATCAGCGCGCTCCACAAGTCGGTGCGGGGCAGCAACCCGGACGGCGCGCTGTACTGGTTGTGCAGGATGCTCGACGGCGGCGCGGATGCGCGTTATCTGTCGCGGCGTCTTGTGCGCATGGCGTGGGAAGACATCGGTCTCGCCGATCCGCGCGCTGCACGCATCGCGCTCGACGCCGCCGAAACCTACGAGCGCCTCGGCACGCCCGAAGGCGAACTGGCGCTTGCGCAGGCCGTGATTTATCTGGCCGTCGCGCCGAAGTCGAATGCTGGCTACAACGCGTACAACGCGGCGCGCAGTTTCGTCGGCAAGGACCAGTCGCGCGCAGTGCCGATCCATCTGCGCAACGCGCCGACCAAGCTGATGAAGGAACTGGGCTACGGCCACGAGTATCGCTACGCGCACGACGAGCCGGACGCGTACGCCGCGGGCGAAACCTATCTGCCCGACGGCATGCGCGAGCCGCGCTGGTATCAGCCGACGCCGCGCGGGCTCGAGGGCAAGATCGGCGAGAAGCTCGCGCGCCTCGCCGACCTGGATGCGCAATGGCGCAGCGAGAACGGCAAGAAAAGCTGACGCGCTCGTCGCGCCTCACCCGACAATGCCGCCGGCCGGCCGCGGCGGTGCGTTAAAATCGCCCACTCAACCAACGAACTGTCGCCCCCACTCATGCTTGACATCCAGTTGCTGCGCAAAGACATCG
Organism: Paraburkholderia phymatum STM815; assembly: GCF_000020045.1. GTDB lineage: Bacteria > Pseudomonadota > Gammaproteobacteria > Burkholderiales > Burkholderiaceae > Paraburkholderia > Paraburkholderia phymatum. The sequence goes on from NC_010622.1 coordinate 724,360, forward strand.
ACGGCGTCGCGAAGCGCCTCGCCGATCGCGGCTATATCCTCGACGTCGCGGCTTTCTCCGCGCTCGAAGCCGAACGCCGCGCCATCCAGACCCGTACCGAAGAGCTGCAGGCAAAGCGCAACAGCCTGTCGAAGCAGATCGGTGCGATGAAAGGGCGGGGCGAAGACACGTCCGCGGTGATGGCCGAGGTGGGCGGTATCGGCGACGAGATGAAGGCGTCGGCAGTGCAACTCGAAGACATCCAGAAGCGCCTGTCGGATCTGCTGCTCGGCGTGCCGAACCTTGCGCACGAAAGCGTGCCCGTCGGCAACGACGAGGCCGGCAACGTCGAAGTCCGCCGCTGGGGAACGCCGCGCCAGTTCGACTTCGAGATCAAGGATCACGTCGACGTCGGCACGCCGCTCGGGCTCGATTTCGAAACGGGCGCGAAGCTGTCGGGCGCGCGCTTCACGCTGCTGCGTGGACAGATTGCGCGTCTGCACCGCGCGCTTGCGCAGTTCATGATCGACACGCACACGCAGCAGCACGGCTACACGGAAGTCTATACACCGTATATCGTCAATCCCGAAATCCTGTTCGGCACGGGCCAACTGCCCAAGTTCGCCGACGACATGTTCCGCGTCGAAAAGGGCGGCGGCGAAAACACGGTGACGCAATACCTGATCTCGACGTCGGAGATTTCGCTGACTAACACGGTGCGCGACAGCATCGTCGACTCGAACGAATTGCCCATCAAGCTGACGGCTCATTCGCCGTGCTTTCGCTCGGAAGCGGGCTCGTACGGTCGCGACACCCGCGGCATGATCCGTCAGCATCAGTTCGACAAGGTCGAGATGGTGCAGATCGTGTCGCCCGACACGTCATACGACGCGCTCGAGCAGATGGTCGCGCACGCGGAAGTGATCTTGCAGAAGCTCGAACTGCCGTATCGTGTCATCACGCTGTGCACCGGCGATATGGGCTTTTCGGCAGCGAAAACGTATGACCTAGAAGTGTGGGTGCCTGCGCAGAATACCTATCGCGAGATCTCGAGCTGTTCGAACACGGAAGCGTTCCAGGCGCGCCGGATGCAAGCGCGCTTCCGCAACGCGCAGGGCAAGCCCGAACTCGTTCATACGCTGAACGGTTCGGGCCTCGCTGTCGGCCGTACACTTGTCGCCGTGCTGGAGAATTTCCAGAACGCCGATGGCTCGGTGACGGTTCCGGCCGCGCTGCGCCCGTATCTCGGTGGCGTCGATCGACTTGAAGTGAAGGCGTCTGCCTGAGCGTGTTCTGGACCGTCCAAGTTCTTATCGAAGTTTCTGCGAAAAAAACTTGGAAATCGAAAAGAGGTGTTCTATAATCTTCGTCTCACGCAAGCAACGACCCGCTTAGTGTGAAGCGACAAGACCACCTTGGTGGGAAGTCAAAGAATCTGGAAAGGTGGCAGAGAGGTCGAATGCGCCGGACTCGAAATCCGGTATACGGTTATACCGTATCGTGGGTTCGAATCCCACCCTTTCCGCCAGATGCAAACGAAAACAGGCCCTTCGGGGCCTGTTTTCGTTTGTGTTGTCTATATCCATGCCGATATTCGCCCGGTTCGGCATACGCGACCTCGAGCGTCGCAATTTACAAGGCGTGTGTGTCACGCTCCCTCTTTGACTTCATTGTCGCAAGTCCCAGGCGCATGTTCGTCTGCACTTCGTATGTCATTACGCTCAGCGAGCATGGGCGTGTTGCTGAACGCGGCTGCAAGATGCATTGGTACGGTCGTTGCGTGACAGGTCGTGTCTGCTAAACCACAATTGGAGTCACGATGACGAACCCAAACCGCGAGCAAACCACACAACCGGAAGACCCGGCTGAAATCCCTCCGAACGAGCTAAACAAGCCGGTCGGCGACGCTATTCCGACGCCGGTTGAGCCAGGCATCGATCAACCATTGCCCGAGAAGCCGAAAACGGACGATGAAAATGCGGAGAACCCTACAGGCGATGATGCCCCGCCGACAACCGAGCCATCCCAAGGTCCAACGGATTTCGCATGATGTAGCTTTGCGCAAATCCATCTGGCATCTCGCCTATGCACCGCCGGCCCGAAACGGTCAAATGGGCACATGACCGTTTCGGATTGCGCACCCAATCCCGCCATTAAAGCGCTCAAGTAAACGAGCGCCTTTTGATTCACATCAAGAACTGTACACTGCCGTCGGTTTCGCGTCGGCGGTCGGCTTAGCGCTTTACTAAGCTTGACTTTCTGCATAGGATGAAGTTGCACTTTTTTCCTCTCCGTCTGGTGCGGACAAGTAAAAAATCACCATTAATTGTTGACGAAAAGTTGCACCGAATATTCGTAGTCCGTATGAAGAATGCGCGGTCACTACTGAAAGGTTCATTTTTTTCTGGCGCAGTGATTGACGTTGTCGAGCAACCAGTGCATCAGTAGTACAAGACGTTGTCACGGATTCATGCGTCATGGCAGAAGCTCCGCGCGCCCGGTTCGGGCAGCCGGCGCCCTGGTCAGTTGCTAACAACAACGAAGGCGTGCGCACGTGGTCGCAGCTGGTCGGGTGCGAACGTCTTGAGGAACGGTACGTCATGCACATCGCTATTTCTGCTCTGACAGTCGCGGTGGCTGCAATCGCTGTCTGGTGGTCGCTGCATCCGCGCCGCGTCGCGCCCGAACGGGCCGCAGGTTCCATGTCCACTCGCTACGGCGTCTCCGGGTTACCTGTGCTGTTGCGCATCACCAATCCGCTTGCGCGTGTGCGAAGCGCGCAAAGCGCAGCCGGTTCCTTCGCCTTTTCGCGCCGCCAGCCCGGCACGATGAACGAGCTGGCCGACGTATTCGAATGCTTGCCCGTCGCATCGGTCGTGTTCGACGAACATGGCGTGATAGTCCTCGCCAATGCGCAGGCCGAACGGCTATTCGACTACCGGCGCGGCGTGCTGGCCGGCGCATGTGTCGGCATGGTTGCACCGGCGCTTTCGCAGCAAAACAGCGCGACTGGCGGCACCGCGGAGAGCGCGGGCCGTGCCGGGTCGACACGCACGCACAGCTTGCGCGCACGGCGCCGCGACGGCAGCGAGTTTCCCGTCGAAATCGCAACCAGCGCGATCCGCTATGAAGGGCGCATTGCGACTGTCGCGTTCATCACCGATGTGACAGAGCGCTTCGAACTCGAACGCAATCGTCGGGAACTGGCGCATCTGACGCGCGTATCGACGATGGGCGAACTCGCCGCATCGCTCGCGCACGAACTGAACCAGCCGCTGACGGCGATTCTCAGCAACGGCCAGGCCGCACAGCGCTTCATGGATCAGGAGCCGAGCGATCTTGCCGAGGTCCGCGACATCCTGAAGGACATCGTCGACGACAGCGGTCGCGCAAGCGAAGTGATCCGACGGATGCGTGCATTCGTGAAGAAGGACGAGCAGCAGCAACTCGTCAGTCTGGACGCAGGCGGCTTGTTGCGCGACGTCGCGCTGCTCGTGCACGGCGATGCCGTCGCGCGCGGCATCCATGTGTCTCAGGTGATCGACGACGGCTTGCCGCACGTGCGTGGCGACAAGGTGCAACTGCAGCAGGTGTTACTCAATCTGCTGCTCAACGCATTCGATGCTGTGAGCGAGTGCGGATCGCGCGATCGCGTGGTCGCGCTTTTTGCGCAACCCGACCGCGAAGGCATGGTGCGCATCGCCGTGCGTGATCGCGGACATGGGCTGACGTCCGACAGGCTCGAATGCATCTTCAAGCCATTCGTCACATCGAAGGCGCAAGGCCTGGGGCTCGGGCTGTCGATCAGCCGTTCGATCGTGCAGATGCACGGCGGCCGCCTTTGGGCAGAGAACAACGCGGATCAGGGCATGACGTTCTATGTCGCGCTGCCGGCAGCGCGTGAAGCAGGCAGCGCGTGCGCTGCGCAGGCGGCGTCATGAACCCGTCTGCGCCGCTCGTCTACGTCGTCGACGACGACCCGTCGGTGCGCCGCGCGCTCACGCGGCTTATCAGGTCGGCGGGCCACGAGGTCGAGGCTTATGGTTCGGCCCGCGAATTTCTCGCGCATTGGGGCGTCGAGCGGACGCCGGCGTGCGTGGTGCTCGACGTACAGTTGCCAGACCTGAGCGGGCTCGAACTGCAGCGTGAACTCGATGCCCGCTTGCCCATCATTTTTCTGACGGGACACGGCGACATCGCGATGACGGTCGGCGCGATCAAGGCCGGCGCGACCGATTTCCTCACCAAGCCCGTGCGCGACGACGATCTGCTGCACGCTATCGATCACGCGCTCATGCGTTCCGCCGAAGTGTCGAAGTCGATGCACGAACTTGAAGAATTGCGCAGCCGCGTCGGACGCCTGACGGTGCGAGAGCGCGAAGTGATGAACCTGATCGTGCTCGGCCGTTTGAACAAGCAGGTGGCGTGCGAGCTGGGCACTGTCGAAAAAACCGTCAAGGCACATCGCGCGCGCGTGATGCAGAAGATGGAGGTCGGCTCGCTCGCCGAACTGGTGCGCATCGCCGACAAGGTAGCCGTTGCGAGCAACGCGCACCGTGCCGTCGAACCGCAAGCGGACGCTTCCGGCGCCGCGTGCGAGCCCACAGCCAAGCGGATACGAGACCAAGGTCCAATACCACCGACGCCCGCAGTCTCATAGTCTATTGCTGAGACGCCCACGCATCGTCCGCGTGGACGTGGCGGCTCAACGGGCTAATCGGAATGGGCACAAACAAACCATTCGTCGTCGTGGTGGACGACGATGCGTCGGTGGGCAGGGCAATCAGGCGTCTGTTGCGCTCAGTCGGGATTGCAGCCGATACGTACACGAGTGGCGACGAGTTTCTCGACGTGCTGTCCGCCACACCCTCGTATCGTCCCGACTGCGTCATCCTCGACGTGCAGATGCCAGGCTCGAACGGCATCGAGGTGCAGCGCCGGCTGGCGGGGGGCGCTGTGCCCGTCATTTTCATCACTGCCCACGACGACGCGGGCGTGCGCGAAACCGCGCTTGCTGCGGGCGCGCGTGCCTACCTGCGCAAGCCCTTCAACGACGTGCTGTTCATCAGGACGGTGTGTGCCGTGCTCGGCATCGCTGCGCCGCTATGAGCACGTTGCCGTTACGCTCGAACGGTCCCGGCCCCCGGCGTGCACGCATTGATGCGCGAGACCCTTGTCGCTGGACGCAGTATTGGACCAAGGTCCAATTGTCTTTGACTTGTCCGGATTCCACACTGGTTTGCATCGGACTCGCCAGGTTGGCTGGCGTGCCTACTGTTGGTCTGCCGGGCAACGCAAGCGCGGGCGGACGCAATCGTTTCGAGTTGGGGAGATTTGTCATGGGATGGACATTTCGACACCCGTCGATACTTGCCGCTTGGCCGCTGGCATCACGCTTTGCGCTCGCGGCGGCATTGGTGTCCGCCTTGTCCCTGACCGCCTGTAAAAAAGCGCCCACCGAACCCCCGCGCCCGACTGTCGAAGTGACGGTGGTCACGGTTGCGCAGAAGGAAACGCCCGTCGACTTCGAGTTCACCGCGCAGACGCAGAGTTCGCGCGAAGTCGAAATCCGCGCGCGCGTCGACGGCTTTCTCGAGCGGCGTCTGTACGACGAAGGCGCGCTGGTCAAGGAAGGCCAGGTGCTGTTCGTGATAGACCGCAAGCCCTTCGAAGCCGCGCTGCAATCGGCCAGGGGCGTGCTCGCGCAGCAGCAGGCGCGCCTGCTCGTCACCAGACAGAACCTCGCGCGCGTCGTGCCGCTCGCCGCGCAGAACGCGCTGAGCAAGAAGGACCTGGACGACGCCACCGGCAACGAGAAGGAAGCCGAAGCCGCCGTGATCGCCGCGCAGGGCGAGGTGCGCACGGCCGAACTGAACCTGAGCTACTGCACGATCCGCTCGCCGCTCAAGGGGCTGTCGAGCTTCGCGCGCGTGCAGGACGGCAGCTACGTCACGCCGACGCAATCGGGCCTGCTGACGTACGTCTACCAGCTCGATCCGATGTGGGTGAACTTCAGCATCTCCGAGAACGAACTGCTGCGCTACCGCGAGCAGATCGCCAAGGGCCTGCTGCGCTTTCCCGCCGACAACCGGTTCGACGTGACCGTGATCCAGGCCGACGGCTCGGTCTATCCGCAAAAAGGCCGTATCGATTTCACGAACCCCGCGTTCAGCCAGCAGACGGGCACCTTCCTCGTGCGCGCGACCTTCGCCAATCCGGACGGCACGCTGCGCCCGGGCCAGTTCGTGCGCGCGAAAGTGTCGGGCGCGGTGCGCCCCAACGCGATCCTCGTGCCGCAGCGCGCGGTGCTGCAGGGCGCGAAGAGCCACTTCGTGTGGGTGCTCGACCAGGACGCGAAGCCGCATCAGCGTGTGGTCGATGTCGGCGACTGGCACGGCGACGACTGGTTCGTCAACGAAGGCCTGAAGCCGGGCGAGCGCGTGGTGGTCGACGGCGCGATCCGCGTGTCGTCGGATGCGCAGATCAAGGTGGTGAGCGCGCCGCCGGGCTCGGGCGCGCCCGGCACGCCCGCGGCCCCTGCGTCGGCGCCCGCGGCGGCGGCGTCCGTGCCCGTGGCGACCGTAGCCGGGACGCAGGCGCGTCCGGCCAGCCCCTGAGCCGATGTGAAGCCCCGATGACCCGACGCCATCCGGCCCCCCCGATCCGATGAACATCTCCCACTTCTGCATCGACCGCCCGATCTTCGCCTCGGTCATCTCGATCGTCATCACGCTCGGCGGCGCGCTGACCATGCTCGCGCTGCCCACCGCGCAGTACCCCGACATCACCCCGCCGCAGATCACGATCTCCGCGACCTACCCGGGCGCGAGCGCCGACGTGGTCGCCAACAACGTCGCGGCCCCCATCGAGCAGCAGGTCAACGGCGCCGACAACATGATCTACATGAGCTCGTCGAGCTCCTCCACCGGCAACCTGACCATCAACGCTTACTTCCAGATCGGCACCAACCCCGAGCTCGCGCAGGTCGACGTGCAGAACCGCGTGAACCTCGCGCTGCCGCAACTGCCGCAGTCGGTCACGAACCAGGGCGTGCAGGTGCAGAAGAAGTCGCAGGCGTTCATGATGGTGATCGCGATCTACTCGCCCACCGAGCGCTACGACGCCACCTACATCGCGAACTACGCGAACGTCTACGTGCTCGATGCATTGAAGCGCATCCCCGGCGCGAACCAGTCGAGCATCTTCGGCACGCCCGACTACGCGATGCGCATCTGGCTGCGCCCCGACCGCATGGCGCAGCTCGGCATCACGGCCGCCGACGTGCAGCGCGCGGTCGCCAACCAGAACCAGCAGTTCGCCGTCGGGCGGCTCGGACAGTCGCCAACGGGCAACCCCGTCGAGCAGTCGTTCGCCGTCACCACGACGGGGCGCCTGACCGAGCCCACGCAGTTCGAGAACATCATCATCCGCGCGCAGAGCGGCGGCGCGGCGATCGTGCGCCTGAAGGACATCGGCCGCGCCGAACTGGGCCAGAAGGATTATTCGATCCGCAGCCGCTTCCAGGGCAAGCCCGCCACCGTGATCGCCGTCTACCAGCAGCCGGGCGCCAACGCGCTCGACGTGTCCAAGCAGGTGCGCGCCACGCTCGCCGAGATGAAGAAGTCCTTCCCCGAAGGGATCGACTACGAGATCGCGATGGACACCACCGAGTTCACGCGCGCCTCGATCTCGGACGTCGTGCACACGTTCTTCGAGGCCGTCGTGCTGGTGGTGATCGTCGTGTTCGTGTTCCTGCAGAGCCTGCGCGCGACGCTGATCCCGGTGCTCGCGGTGCCCGTGTCGATCGTCGGCACCTTCATGGGCATGGAGGCGCTCGGGTTCTCGATCAACATGCTCACGCTGTTCGGCATGGTGCTCGCGATCGGCATCGTGGTCGACGATGCGATCGTCGTGATCGAGAACGTCGAGCGCAACATGACCGTGCACAAGCTCGATCCGAAGACAGCCGCCAAGCAGGCGATGGACGAGGTCGCCGGCCCGGTCGTCGCGATCGTGCTGGTGCTGTGCGCGGTGTTCGTGCCCGTGGCGTTTCTGGGCGGCATCACCGGGCAGATGTACAAGCAGTTCGCGATCACGATCGCGATCTCGGTGGTGATCTCGGGCGTCGTCGCGCTGACGCTCTCGCCCGCGCTCGCGGCGCTGCTGCTCAAGCCCGGGCATCACGAGAAGAAGGGCTTCTTCCGCTGGTTCGACAACCAGTTCGCGCGCATGACGGCGGGCTACACGCGCGCGGTGCGGCTCGTGATCCGGCGCTTCGTGATCGCGCTGCTGCTGTTCGTCGGCATGATCGGGCTCGCCGTGCTGATGATGCGCGACATTCCGACGGCCTTCCTGCCGCCCGAGGATCAGGGCTATCTGCTGGGCGCCGTGATCATGCCCGATGCCGCCTCGCTCGACCGCACGGGCAAGGTGTCGGACCGCATCTCCGAATACTTCATGAAGCAGCCGGCCGTGGGCAGCATCACGACGGTCGACGGCTTCAGCATTCTCGACAGCCAGAACAAGAACAATTCGTCGACCTTCTTCGTCGGCTTCAGGAGTTTCGAGGAGCGCTACAGGTCGGCCAACATCCGCACGCAGAATGCGCGCGCGGTGCTGGTCGATGCGTACCGGACGCTGTCGCAGATCCGCGAGGGCATCGTCGTGCCGCTCAATCCGCCGTCCATTCCGGGCCTCGGCACCACGGGCGGCACCGAGATGTGGATCCAGAGCAAGGGCGATGCGACCATCGCGCAGTTCGCCGCCGTCGTGAACGACTTCGTCGCGCGTGCGAAGCAGCGCCCGGAACTCACGGGCGTGACCAACACCTTCAACGCGGACTCGCAGCAGCTGCTGGTCGACGTGGACCGCGACAAGGCCGAGACGCTCGGTGTGCCCGTCGAGGACGTCTACAGCGCGATGCAGACGATGTTCGGCTCGCTCTATGTGTCGCAGTTCAACCGCTCGAGCCGTCTGTGGCAGGTGATCCTGCAGGCCGAGCCGTCGTACCGCCTCAAGCCCGACGATCTCGAGCAGATCTTCGTGCGCAGCAAGGACGGCAGCATGGTGCCGCTCAAGTCGGTGGTGACCTCGCGCTATGTGACGGGGCCGGACCTGATCACGCGCTTCAACAACTTCCCGGCCGTGAAGATCACGGCCAACGCGGCGCCCGGCTACGCGTCGGGCCAGGTGATCAGCGCGCTCGAGGAGCTGGCCGCGTCGATGCCCTCGGACTACGGCGTCGCGTGGAGCGGCGAGGCGTTCGAGGCGAAGCAGTCGGGCGGCACCTCGGGGCTCGTGTTCGTGTTCGGGCTGATCATGGTGTTCCTCATCCTGGCCGCGCAGTACGAGAAGTGGAGCCTGCCGTTCGGCGTGCTGATGGCGGTGCCGTTCGCGCTGTTCGGGGCGCTGCTCGCGATCCTGCTGCGCGGGCTGAACAACGACGTGTACTTCCAGATCGGTCTGACGATGCTGGTCGCGCTCGCGGCGAAGAACGCCATTCTCATCTTCGAATTCGCGGTGCTCAACCGGGAGTCGGGCAAGTCGGTGTTCGACGCGACGATGACGGCGGCCGAGGAGCGGCTGCGGCCGATCGTGATGACGTCGCTGGCGTTCATTCTGGGCTGCGTGCCGCTGGCGATCGCGACGGGCGCGTCGGCCAACAGCCGGCATTCGATCGGCACGGGCGTGATCGGCGGGATGCTGGGGGCGACGGCCATCGCCGTGTTCTTCATTCCGATGTTCTTCTATGTGCTGGAGACGATGTCGGAGAAAAGCGGCAAGAAGAAGGACAAGAAGGCGGGGAACGTGCCGCCTTCCTCGCCGGGGCCGGGTGCGATAGCGGGCGAGCCGGACAGGGTGCCGCCGTCGGCCGGCGGCCCGGCCGTGGGCGGCGGCCCGAGCACCCGTCCGTCCGCCCCGCGTGAAGGTGAGTGACATGCGCCGCGCCCTGGTCCTCGGTCCCCTGTGCGCGTTCTGCGCACTGACGCTCAGCGGCTGCCTGCTCGGCCCCGACTACTCGCGCCCGCAGGTGGAGGTGCCCGCGACGTACCGCTTTCCCGAGAACTACGCATCGGATGTCGCCAACACCGAATGGTGGAAGCAGTTCGACGACCCGGTGCTCAACGACCTGATCACCGCGGCGCTGGCGAACAACAACGATGTGAAGATCGCCGCCGCACGCGTCGACCAGTTCCTCGGCCAGTTCGTCACCACGCGCGCGGCGCTGTTCCCGCAGGTCAGCGCGGGGCTGGATGCGGCGCGCGAGCGCGTCTCGACCTCGTCGCCGCTGTTCACGGGCGTGCAGAACCCGGTGTTCAACTCGTATCAGCTGGCGCTGTCGGCGTCGTGGGAGATCGATCTGTTCGGCCACAACCGGCGCCTGACGGAAGCGGCGCGCGCAAGCCTGCTGTCGACGGAAGAAGCGCGGCGCGGCACGATCCTCACGCTGGTGTCGTCGGTGGCATCGTCGTACATCAACCTGCGCAGCCTCGACCGGCAGCTGGAGATCGCGAAGGCGACCACGGCGAGCCGCGCCGAATCCGTGCACGTGTTCGAGCTGCGCTTCCAGGGCGGCGAGGTCTCGCAGATGGAACTCGCGCAGAGCCAGTCCGAATACGAGGACTCGCGCGCGCGCATCCCGCAGATCGAGTCGCAGATCGCGCAGCAGGAAGATGCGCTGTCGGTGCTGCTCGGGCGCAATCCGGGCGATATCCTGCGCGGCCGCGCGCTGGGCGAACTGGCGGCACCCGCGGTGCCCGCCGGACTGCCGTCGAACCTGCTCGAACGCCGGCCCGATCTGCGTCAGGCCGAGCAGGATCTGGTCGCGGCCAATGCGCAGATCGGCGCGGCGAAAGCACTGTATTTCCCGCAGATCTCGATCACGGGGCTGCTCGGCACGCAGAGCGGCCAGTTCTCGAGGCTCTTTACGGGGCCGGCGCGCGTGTGGTCGTTTGCCGGCTCCGTGACGCAGCCGATCTTCGAGGGCGGCGCGATCGCCGGCCAGGTGAAGCAGGCCGAGGCCGTGCAGCAGCAGGCGCTGTACACGTACCGCAAGGCGATCCAGGTGGCGTTCCAGGAGGTCGACGATGCGCTGATCTCGTCGCAGAAGCTGCGCGAGCAGTTCGAGGTGCAGGGGCGGCAGGTGCAGGCGCTCGCGACGTATGCGCATCTGGCGAGGCTGCGGTACGAAGGCGGCTATACGAGCTATATCGAAGTGCTCGATGCCGAACGCAGCCTGTTCAATGCGCAGCTGAGCGAGACGCAGACGCAGGCGGGCGTGCTGGTGTCGTACGTGAGCCTGTACAAGGCGATGGGCGGCGGCTGGGTGGTCACGGCTGAGGGCATGACTACCCAGCAGGCCGCGCACGCGGGCGACGCGGCACAGCCGGTCAACGGCACGAACGGCACGGTGGAGGAAGTGAAATGAGCGACACGGCCACCTCCGCCTACCTGGGCCACGCGGCGCGCATGCCTGTGATCGCCTGTCACGAATGCGATCTGCTCCAGAGAGAAAGCACCGTGCCGCCCGAAGGCGCGTTGCGCTGCTGCCGCTGCCGCGCGACCTTGTACCGGCGTCACGCGAACAGCCTCGACCGCACGCTTGCCTTTGCGCTCGCGGCGTGCGTGCTATGGGTGATATCGAATGCGTTCCCGATCGTCGGGCTGGCGGTGAAAGGGGATCTCGTCGAAACGACGATGTTCGGCGCGGTGCGCGTGCTGTATCGCGACGGCATGTGGCCACTGTCGGCGCTGATCTTCATCACGACGATGCTGATGCCGGCGTGCCAGGCGCTTGGCCTCGTGTGGCTGCTGCTGCCGTTGCGCCTCGGACGCACGCCGTACCGCGCGGACGCCGTGTTCCGCACGCTGCGCGTCGCGCAGGAGTGGGGCATGACGGAGGTGCTGATACTCGGTCTACTGGTCGCACTGGTGAAGCTCGCGCATATTGCGTCGGTGGTGACGGGGCCGGCGTTGTGGTCGTTCGGTGCGCTGATGCTCATGCTCGCGGCGGCGGCCTCCGCGTTCGATGTGCGCGACCTGTGGGTACGTCTCGAAGGCGTGCCCGACGCTGGTCACGCATTCGACAGCGACACGCCGTTTCCCGCGGCGACGGCCGCGGCATGCGGCCTGTGCGTGTGCCACGACTGCGGCCTGCTGAGCCGCGTTGCCCTCGCTCAGGCGAGCGACGAACGCGACTACGCGAACGTCCATGCGGCCATGCACAGGCCTGTACAGCCTGCGCATTGTCGGCGCTGCGGCGCGCATCTGCATCTGCGCAAGCCCGATAGCCTCGCGCGCACGTGGGCCTGTCTGATTGCGGCGATCATCCTCTACGTCCCCGCCAACATCTTGCCCGTGATGGACACGAGTTCGCTGTTCGGCGCGCAGAAGGACACGATCATGAGCGGTGTCGTGTACCTGTGGACGTCGGGTTCGTGGCCACTCGCGGTGCTGGTTTTCATCGCGAGCATCGCGGTGCCGATGCTCAAGATTCTCGCGATCGGCTTTCTCGCGATTTCGGCGAATCTCCGTTCGACATGGCAGCCGGACCAGCGCGCCCGCATCTACCGGCTCGTCGAACTGGTCGGGCGCTGGTCGATGCTCGACATCTACGTGATTGCCGTGCTCACCGCACTCGTGCAGTTCAACGCACTCGCCACGGTGCGTGCCGGTCCTGCCGCGATCGCGTTCGGTGCCGTCGTCGTGCTGACGATGTTCGCCGCGATGTCGTTCGATCCACGGCTCATCTGGGACACGAGGAACCGGGAATGAACCGGCCCCCCGACCTGCCCGGTGCAGCGGGCGTGCCGAAGAAGCGCTGGCGCATCCAGTGGGTCTGGCTCGTACCCGCGGCGGCTGTCGGTGTCGGCATCTGGCTCGCGGTGCAGGCGGCGCTCTCGCAAGGGCCGACCATCACGATCAGTTTCAATACGGGCGAAGGGCTCGAAGCGGGCAAGACCAAGATCAAGTTCAAGGACGTCGATATCGGCGTCGTGAAAAAGGTCGCATTGTCGAAGGACTACAAGCGCGTCGTCGCGACGGCGGAACTCACACCCAACGCCAGCAACATGCTCGTCGACGACACGCGCTTCTGGGTCGAGCGGCCGCGCGTGGCGGGCGGCAACGTGTCAGGCATCGGCACGCTGCTGTCGGGCGCGTTCGTTGGCATGGACATCGGCCATGCGAAGCACGAGCGGCGCGACTACACGGGGCTCGAAGATCCGCCCGTGTTCGCGAGCGACGTGCCCGGGCGTGAGTTCGTGTTGAAGACTTCGAACCTGGCATCGCTCAATGTCGGGTCTCCCGTCTACTTCCGCCGGCTGCGCGTGGGACAGGTGACCTCGTTCCAACTCGACAAGGACGGCGGCGGGATCACGCTGCACGTCTTCGTCAACGCGCCGTACGACAGCTACGTGAAAAGCGATTCGCGATTCTGGGAGGCAGGCGGCATCGACGTTTCGCTCGGCACGGAAGGCGTGAAGATCAACACGCAGTCGCTCGTGTCGATCCTGATTGGCGGCCTGGCGTTCGAAACGCCCCCGTCGTCGCTCGCGGAGCCCGCCGCGCCGGCGCACACGCCGTTCACGCTGTTCGCGACACGCGCCGACGCGATGAAGGTGCAGGACCGCATCGTCGACACGTATGTGCTGAACTTCAAGGAGTCGGTGCGCGGGCTGACGGTGGGTGCGCCCGTCGATTTCCGCGGCATCGTGCTCGGCGAAGTGTCGGCGATCTACACGCGCTTCGATCCCGTCACGAAGCAGATCAGCATTCCCGTCGAGATCAAGTTCTTTCCGGAGCGCTTCACTTCCCGCTATGCGAACGGCAAGCCGGACAGCGGGCGAGCCTTCAGCGATCCGAAGTCCATCGCGGATTTCCTCGTGTCGCGCGGGTTTCGTGGGCAGCTGAAAACGGGCAGCCTGCTGACAGGGCAGCTGTACGTTTCGTTCGATTTCTTCCCGAACGCGCCAAAGACGACCATCGACTGGAGCCGCACACCCGCCGAACTTCCGACGCAGCCGAGCGGGCTGCAATCGCTTCAGGAGTCGATCAACCGGATCGTTGCGCGCATCGACAAGCTGCCGCTCGAGCAGATTGGCCAGAACGCGGCGCAGACGCTTGCCGATACGAGCGCGCTGATGCAGAGCCTCAATACGCAGGTCGTGCCGCAGGCGAAGAGCACGTTGTCGGCGGCGCAGACGACGCTCAACTCGGCTAACAGCGCCCTCGCGCCCGACTCGACGTTGCAGCAGGACACGAGCGACGCGATCCGGGAACTCGCGCGTACGGCGGCATCGTTCCGTGCGCTTTCCGATTATCTGCAGCGCCATCCGGAAGCGCTGTTGCGCGGCAAACAGGAGGACGCAAAATGAAGCGAATCGAATTCGCGCGTTGCGCCTCGCTGTGCGTCGTGGGCATGGCGCTGCTGGCGGCCTGCGCTTCGCCGCGCTCCAGTTTCTATACATTGAGCCCAGATTCGACGCTTGAAAGCGTGGGCGCACCGCTGTCCGTCGCGGTGGTGGTCGGGCCCGTGACGATTCCTGAACTGGTCGACCGGCCTCAGCTCGTCACGCGCGTGTCGGGCAACGAAGTGAGGCTCGACGAATTCGCGCGCTGGGGCGAGCCGCTCAAGAGCGGTGTCGCCGACGTGATCGCCGCCGACCTGACGCGACTGCTCGGCTCGAAGCAGGTCTCGGTGTCGTCGCAAACGGTGGCGGGCACGGAGGCGTGTCGCGTGCGCGTCGATATCGTGCAGTTCGATTCGATGCCCGGCGAGGCCGTTGCTGTCGATGCATTGTGGACCGTGCGTGTGGCGGGCCGCACTACGCTGCTGACGGGCCGTTCGACGGTGCGCGAGCCGGTGCAGGGCACGGACGAAGCGGCGCTGGTCGCAGCGCATAGCCGGGCGCTCGCCGCCGTGAGCCGGGAGATTGCTGCGGCGATCAGGCGGGCGACGTGATCGTCTTCTGGCTGCCGTTGTAGTCGAGCAGCTGAACTTCCATCATCGTTGCCGTGCCGTTGTTCTTCAGATTGCCGTCAGAGAGCGTGTTCGCGGCGCTTACCTGTGCCTAACTTTCATGGAAAGTCGCGGAGATGTCCTGGGACCAACACTGTGCCAGGAGATCCGCCTGGGTAGCGGCTTCCTGTCAACGTGCGTCAATGGATCCACGTCAGGCACCTCGCGGCTGTTGGGGGACGGCCCCCGGGTGCTGTTGGCGCGGTCGGTTTGCGGCAGACTCTGTAAAATGGCCAGCATCGACAACCGAACGCATCGCTGCGCGCAGCGTGCAGATCCAGGCACCGCCGCGATCACCGCGGCGCCGGCGCTCAGGCGAAAGCCGCTGATCCGCTCGCCGCGTCATGCGTCCCGTCAACCGTTCCCGACATGGCCATCACCTATAAAACCTCAGAAGACATCGCGCGCCTGCGCATCTCGGGCCGGCTCGCCGCCGACGTGCTCGCCATGATTGGCGAGCACGTGAAGCCCGGCGTTTCGACGGGCGAGCTCGACGCGATATGCCACGACTACATCGTCAACACGCAGAAGGCGATTGCCGCGAACGTCGGCTATATGGGCTTTCCGAAGACGGTCTGCACGTCCGTGAACGCCGTCGTGTGCCACGGCATTCCCGATCGCAGCGAAGTCCTCAAGGACGGCGACATCATCAACATCGACGTGGCCGTCATCAAGGATGGCTACTTCGGCGACACGAGCCGCATGTACACGGTCGGCCAGTCGAGCACCGTCGCGCAACAGCTGATCGATACGACGTATGAGGCGATGCTCGCCGGCATCCGCCAGGTGAAGCCTGGCGCGACGCTCGGCGACGTCGGCCATGCCATCCAGCAGATCGCGCAGCGCGAGGGCTTTTCGATCGTGCGCGATTACTGCGGGCATGGCATCGGCAAGGTCTATCACGAAGACCCTCAGGTGTTGCACTACGGCCAGCCGGGGCAGGGAGTACGCCTGAAGCCGGGCATGGTGTTCACGATCGAACCGATGATCAATGCGGGCCGCGCCGGTACGACGGTGATGCGCGACGGCTGGACTGTCGTCACCAAAGACCGTTCGCTGTCCGCGCAGTGGGAGCACATGGTCGCCGTCACCGACGACAGCTATGAGCTGCTCACGCCGTGGCCCGACGGTACGGGGCGCTATGAGGCGCCGTGATGGGCGGCTGCGCGCGGGAATGGCGGCTTGCAACCGTTTGCGGCAGTCTGCATACGATGCGGCGCCCCTTTCCGGCACGTGCGTGTGCCGTTTTTGCGCGTGCCTGTCAACCCATGCGTGCTGGCGCGCACTGCGCCGAATTAAAGATTTGACTCACGGGCCGGTTCGGTTGAAGCTACGCGCTAGCGCTTCACCCGGATGACATAAGGGATTTTCGACCGCATGAGTCCTTCACTGACCGTTCGCCGCATCGCAGCCGATCAGGGCGCCGTCTTCCGCGAGCTTCGTACGGCTTCGCTGCGCGAAGCGCCTTACGCTTTCGGCGAGACGCTGGAAGAAGCGCTGTCGGCCGATGCGTCCACGTTCGAAGCGACGGCGGCGCGGCATGCCGCGTCGGCGGCATCGACCTCGTTCATCCTGTACACGGAAGGGCATCCCGCCGGCCTGATTGGCGCCTGCTTCGAGGACGCGCCGTCGCATCGCGCGTTCGTCAGCGAGCTGTGGGTCGCGCCTGCCGTGCGGCATCTGCGCGGTGGCGAACTGCTCGTCAACACGGCGAGCGACTGGCTCGCCGCAGCGGGCGCCACCGAAATCTACGCGTGGATCGCCGACGAAAACCGCAACGCGATGCGCTTCTACGAGCGGCTCGGCTTCGGCCCGACCGGCGAGCACGAGCGTATTCCGCGCGCGCCGGACCAGTTCCAGACGCTGCTCGTGCGGCACGTGCCGCAAGCGGCGTCATCGGACGATAGCGCACGCGGGTAGTCCCGCTGACATTTCGTTGCGGCGTCTCGCGGCTCCTGCTAGCCGCTTTTGGACACGCTACTTTTCCCGCTCTTTGCCGATTGCTCCGCCCAGGACTCGGCGCGCACGCGGCATTTTTCTGTCGCGTGAAGACTTATTGGCAAAAAAGCTCACCGTTCGCCTGGACGCCTGTAAAATACGCAAAATTTTTTGCCGAACGCTATGTCGCCCAGGAAATCGCCATTCTTTGAACTGCGCAGTGGGGCGGTCGACACGCTGCTGTTTGTCGTCAAGACGACCGACCTCGCTGAAATGCGTGCCGAACTGACCCGGCGCTTCGAGGCGACGCCCGAATTCTTCGCGAACGATACCGTCGCGATCGACGTGCGCCGTCTTGCAGAAAACGAGCGTGTGCCGCTTGCGGAGATCGCCACGCTGCTGGGCAGCGTGCGCATGCGTCCCATCGGCGTCGTTGCCGACAGCACGCAGCATGGATGGGCGAACGAAGCCGGACTGCCGCTGCTCGATGCGCGCGACCCGCGCGGCGGCAGGAACCATGGTGACGAAGCGGGCGAAGAAGCGCCCGGCAAGCCGGGCGCCGTGGCGCCGAAGCCTGATGCGGCACCGCCGGCCGATGCAGCATCGAATGCGCAAGTGCAGATGCAGCTGCCGATTGCCGCTCAGGAAGACGGCGCGCCCCAGGCGGCAGCCGAGGGCGTGCGCATCGGCACCTCGTCGCAGACGACGGTGATCGACAAGCCGCTGCGCTCGGGGCAGCGCATCTACGCGAAGGGCGATCTCGTCGTGCTCGGCATGGTGAGCAACGGCGCCGAAGTGATCGCGGAAGGCAACATTCATATTTATGCGCCGTTGCGCGGCCGCGCGCTTGCGGGCGTGCACGGCAATCACGACGCGCGCATTTTCTGCACGTGTCTCGAAGCGGAACTGATCTCGATCGCGGGCATCTACCGGACGACCGAGAACCCGCTGCCAGCCGACGTGCACGGCAAGCCGGTGCAGATCTGGCTCGACGAAGAAAAGCTGATGATCGAACCGCTGCGGCTCACCTGATGCGTGCGCCGCACACGCAGTGCGTGTGTCGCGCGATGGAACTCCCGCCGGACTCAATAGACGAATTGACGAACACAAGGTAAAGGGTAATGGCAAAAATCATTGTGGTGACTTCGGGCAAGGGTGGCGTAGGCAAGACGACCACGAGCGCGAGCTTCGCCTCCGGCCTCGCGTTGCGCGGCTCGAAAACGGCAGTGATCGATTTCGATGTCGGTCTGCGCAATCTCGATCTGATCATGGGCTGCGAGCGCCGCGTCGTGTACGACCTGATCAATGTGATCCAGGGCGAAGCGAACCTGAACCAGGCACTGATCAAGGACAAGAAGTGCGAGAACCTGTTCATCCTGCCCGCATCGCAGACGCGCGACAAAGACGCGCTGACGATGGAAGGCGTCGAGAAGGTCATCAACGACCTGATCGCGATGGACTTCGAGTACATCGTCTGCGATTCGCCCGCGGGCATCGAGTCGGGCGCACTGCTCGCGATGCACTTCGCCGACGAGGCACTGATCGTGACGAACCCCGAAGTGTCGTCGGTGCGCGACTCGGACCGCATTCTCGGCATCCTTTCGTCGAAGACCAAGCGCGCAATCGAAGGCAAGGATCCCATCAAGGAACACCTGCTGATCACGCGCTACAACCCGAAGCGCGTGAGCGAAGGTGAGATGCTGTCGCTGACCGACATCCAGGAAATCCTGCGCATCGACCTGATCGGCGTGATTCCGGAATCGGAAGCCGTGCTGCACGCGTCGAACCAGGGTCTCCCCGCCGTGCACCTTGACGGCACGGATGTCGCGGAAGCGTACAAGGACGTCGTGTCGCGTTTTCTCGGCGAGCAGAAGTCGCTGCGCTTTACCGATTACCAGAAGCCGGGCCTGTTGCAGCGCCTCTTCGGCACCAAGTAAAAGGAGGCGTACCTGATGTCGATTCTTTCGTTTTTGCTGGGCGAGAAAAAAAAGTCCGCGTCGATAGCGAAGGAACGCCTGCAGCTGATCATCGCGCATGAGCGCGTCGGCGGCAAAGCGCCCGCCGATTATCTGCCCGCGTTGCAACGTGAACTCGTCGCCGTGATCTCGAAGTACGTGAAGATCTCGGACGACGATATCCGTGTGAATCTCGAACGTCACGACGACCTTGAAGTGCTGGAGGTCAAGATCGAGATTCCGCAGGTCTGAGTGGCTTCAGGCTTCTCGCAGTTTGTATCTCTTTTCGCGAGATGCGCGTCACCGTCGACAGGTGGCGCGTATCGACGTGTCTGCGTCCTTTGAACGCGTCACTTCCGCCCGCCTGGCGCTTCTGCGCGGCTCGCGGAACGTCCCGGAAATAATCCGTTGCACTTGAGGGCAGGTGGTAACACGCCCGCTGTCAGCCCTTTCGTCACCTCGCGCATTGAACCGGCAACGCCGTCATTCAGCGCTGACACATGAGGTGAAAACATGAACAAGTCAATTCGTCTGCTCGCCGCTTCCACTGTGCTCGTGATGTCCGGTCTGTCTGCCGCCGCGTCGGCGTCGGCTGCGCAGGTGATCGTCGCAGCACCGAGCGCGCCGCCCGTCGAGCGCTTCGAAGCCGTACCTGCGCCGCGCACGGGTTACGTGTGGGACAAGGGGCACTGGCGCTGGGATCACGGCCGCTACGCATGGGTGCCTGGTCACTGGCAGGCCGAGCGCGTCGGCTACCGCTGGGTGCCGGGCCACTGGATCGCGCATGGTCCGAACTGGCGCTGGGTCCAGGGCCACTGGGCGTGATGCGTGACTGAGCATCGAACGGGCGGTGCCGGCGCGTGTCGACGGCATCGCTTGCCGCCGGCCGCCCGTTCACCGAACGCGCCCGAGAGCGCGCTTATCGCAACCATCAAGGGAGTTATCACATGAAGAAAAAAACCTTGCTCGCGATCGTCGTGCTGGCGATCACGTTGGCCGGTTGCGTCGTCGTGCCCGCCCATCCGGTGTATTACCATCCGGTCGGCATCATGGTGTACTGACGATTGTGGGAGGTCGGGCGCGTGCAGCCGAGCGCGCCCGATTTTTTTGCAATCGGTCGAAACGCAGACTCATTCTTTTGCTTCACCGCGCGTCGTGAGCGGAACGTCACGAGGCCTTTCCGCTTCGTCGGATTCTTCAGCTCGAGCTTCCGAAGAAGCAGCCTTGGCCTCAGAAGCCGAAGCGGCCGCCGCCATGTAGCGCTTGGACAGCGCCTCATACAACGGCGGTGCAAACACGCTCGAAATCCGGCTCGATACGAGCGCGGTCGCCATCAGCGAAATCACGAGCGCGTGTCCGTTGATCATCTCCATCACGATCACGAACGACGTGATCGGCGACTGTGTGACGGCGGCGAGATAGCCGACCATCGCGAGCGCGATCAGCATCGGCAGTTGCATGTCGCTGAAGATCATGTGGAGCACGTTGCCGAAGCCGGCGCCGATCGACAGCGACGGCGCGAAGATTCCGCCCGGAATGCCAGGCAGATAAGAGCCGATCATCGATGCCATCTTGAGCAGCGGATAGAACACCGACAGATGCTCGGTGCCGTAGAGCAGTCCGCGCGCTTCCGCATAGCCGCTGCCGAAGGTCGTGCCGCCCGACGCCAGACCGATCGCCGCGATGAACAGTCCGCAGAGCGCGGCGAACGCAATGGGCCGCTCGCTGTTCAGGCGGCGCAGCCGTTCGGGCATCCAGTGTTCGGTGTTGAGCAGCAGCCAGCAGAACAGGCCGCCCGCGATGCCGGTGACGATGCCGGTGATGACGACGGCGACGGCAAGCAGCTTGGGGAAATGTGCGCCAATGTCGATCGTGCCGAAATACGTATAGTTGCCGTTGAGGCCAAGCGCGATGATGCCCGCGATGATGATGGCCGTGATCAGCACACCGCTCGCGCGCGCTTCGAAGCTGCGCGTGAGTTCTTCGATTGCGAACACAATGCCCGCAAGCGGCGTGTTGAACGCCGCCGACAGACCCGCCGCCGCACCCGCCAGCACCAGTTGTCTTTCGATCAGCGCGTTCGAGCGTGGGTAGAGGCGGCGCAGGTTGAACATCAGTGCTGCGCCGACCTGCACGGTCGGCCCTTCGCGTCCGATCGTGAAGCCGCCCAGAATCGCCAGAAACGACACGAGGATCTTGCCGAGCAGCAGCGGAAACGTCAGCAGCCTTGCGCCGGCTGCGCTCGTGTTCGAATGCAGCGTCGCGATGACCTGCGGGATGCCGCTGCCTTCAGCGCCGCGAAAGAAACGCCGCGTGAGCCAGACGGACAATGCGGCGACGCCGGGCGTCAACAGCAGCGTGAGCCAGCGGTGCTGCTTCTGCAAATCGAGGAAAGCGTTGTAGCCGAAATCGATCAGCCGCGCGTACAAGACAGCCGTGAGGCCAACGGCGATCGCGCCCATCCAGAAGATGCCGTACTGGCGCCACAGACGCCGCACGCGCCGGCCGATGCTCGAGGACAGCAGGGGTGTCCGTGACATGGGAATCGGTCTGAATTGGACGGAGTAACGGGCCGGCAGGCGGGCCATATTGGGGACGATTATAGTCGGCGGCGCGGCGCAAACGGGCTGAAAGAGTGCCGGAGCGCCCGACGTGCGGCGTGACTGTCAAGGGAAGTAACGTCTGGTAACGCTACAGCGCCTCCGGCAAGATTTGCTGCTGCCCGTTTTGCGGGCAAATCCCAGGTTGCTCGGCTAAAATTACGGATTAGGCCGAGCAGCCAGAACGGGCAATCAATGAAGCGAATCCTTATCGTCAAGGTCACCTCGATGGGCGACGTGATCCAGGCGCAGCCGATCGTCTCCGATCTCAAGCGGGCTTTTCCCGGCGTCGAGGTCGACTGGGCTGTTGACGAGTCGTTCGCCGAGATCGCGCGCTGGAATCCGGGCATCGACCGCGTGCTATGCGCACCCCTGCGCCGCTTCAAGAAGGCACGGCGCTGGGCGGACTTCAGGGCCATCGCGCAGTCCATCGCCGAGCTGCGCGCGCACCGCTATGACGTCGCCGTCGATATCCACGGCGTCTACAAGAGCGCGATCATCGCGTTCCTGTCGCGTTCGCGCCGCCGCCTCGGCTATCGCAACAAGGATCTCGGCGAGCGCGGTGCTGCTTTCGCCTACACCGGCCGGTTCGTGCCGCCGCGCGACCGCAATGCCTGGAGCGGCATGCGCGAAACCGTCGGCACGGCGCTCGGCTACTCGGTCGATACTCCGCCCGACTACAACCTGCACATTCCCGCACCCGCCAAACCGATCGTCGAAACGGGAGGCCGGCCGCTCGCCATGCTGTTCCACGCTGCGTCGAAGGACGACAAGAAGTGGCCGGCGGACCATTGGATCGCCATTGCGCGGGAACTCGTGCGGCGCGGCTTTCATGTAGTGGTGCCGTGGGGTTCGCCTGCCGAGCGCAGCGAGGGGCTTGCCATCGTCGACAACGTGGAGGGCGCCGAACTCCTGCCGCAACTGAGCGTGACAGGCATCGCGCAGGTGATCGCGGCGTCGGACTTCGTGATTGGCGTCGATACAGGGTTCGTCCATCTGGCGCACGCGCTAGGCAAGCGCACGGTGATGATCTTTATCGCCACTTCGCGGGAAACGTTTGAGAATAACGTGCCGTTCCGCTCGGTTTCGATCGGGGACGGGAATTCAGTCCCGCCTGTTGCGGAGGCGCTGGCCGCCATCGATCACGTACACGCCGACCCGCTGGCCGCCGGCGGCAACAAGGGCGAGTCGATGGCAGCGGCCTGACCGGGCCGACGAGCGGGGCTTTGAAAGGAAAAAAGAAAAGAGGCGTACGCGCAGTTCGCCCAATTTCGGACGCCGTCGCGAGACGCCTCTGAAAAGCCCGCGCCTGAAGCGCGCGGACCGAGAGGAAACCTGCAGAACAAACCGGTACAACATCCGTAGAGACCGCGCGGGCGCAAACAAGTTCAAACATTTTTCTCGTTTGTTCGGACTGTGCGGCGGGCCGTCGTGCGCGTTCGGCGGTGGCTGTGTTACCGCTGGCTGCCGCGACGCGTGGGCTTTCTCTTCGCCGCGCGCGTGTCGTTATTACAGGCCTGTTAAAACTGTCGCTATTCTTTCGACTTTCCGCAGTGCGGCTCGCGGGTTTGACAACGCCCTGAGTCCTGTCCGAGGCCGAAACGCCCGGGACTGGCCCGCCAAGGCTTGCCGGGCGGGCGCGATGCGCATTCGATCGCTTGCCTGGAGGTCGTTTGCCCGTCCTTCCGACGCTTTATCCCATCGCGCATCCTTGCCCCGCCTGTAACACAGCCGCAGTGAACACTTACAAATTGCAACGCTCACCCATGAAGGGTTCGTGTCCAATCGAGGTCATTCGGGGTTCGCTCGAATACAACGACACTGACTCTAAGGGAGAACGACGTGAAACGCTTGATGTTGGCATTGGTGACGGGCGCGCTGCTGGCTGCATCGCTGAGTGGCTGTATCGTGGTGCCGGAAGGCGGCGGCTATCACCACCACGGCTACTACTATCGCTGATCGGACGAGAGAGGCTGATGGCCGTTGCGTTCCGGCTATCAGCAACTGGACAACAACGTTTGGCCGCTCAGGCCACGAGCATTTCGAATGCGACGACGGCGGCGATGGCGGCCAGGTTGGCGGCAATGGCTTCGACGACGATACCTTTCCAGCTCGCCGGCTTGAAGCGGAGCGCGAGCAGCAACGAGCCCAGCAGCGCGAGCGCGATGATAATGACGACGTCCGCGTTATCCAGATGAAAGCTCATCGATACCTCACCATCCAGCCAGGCTTCGGATTGCCTGCTTCTTGTTCGAGAGTATAGGCAGGCCGGTAAGTGCGGCAAGCCGGGGAGATTCCCTGTGCTTGTTGGCACTGGTTTCAACGAGTCCAATGGTGCGCGGCAGGCCTGCCCTCGGCTTTCGACTAACTCAGCAAGCGAAGCGGCCCCGGCGTGGTGCATCGCGCCGGGGCCGCTTGCGCTGGCTCGTGAGCCGGGATTACGTCAGTCGTGCATCGCGCGTCTCACCCATGCACAGCACGCCGATCAGGCTCAGCACGGCCGCCGCAGACACGTACAGGCCGACCCACGATAGCCCGCCTTGCGCCGCCAGCATCTGGGCGATATACGGCGCCACCGATGCGCCGAGAATGCCGCCCAGGTTATACGCAACACCCGCGCCCGTGTAGCGCACGTTGGTCGGGAACAGCTCGGGCAGCAACGCGCCCATCGGGGCGAACGTGACGCCCATCAGGAACAGTTCGATGACGAGGAACAACTGCACGAGGGCCATCGAGCCGCTGCCGAGCAACGGCGCCATCGTGAAGCCCGACAGGATCGCTGCAATGCAGCCGACCATCAGCACCGGCTTGCGGCCGAAGCGGTCGCTGGCCCAGGCGGACAGCGGCGTCGCGAGCGCCATGAAGACAACGGCGACGCACAGCATGCCGAGGAAGCTCTGCCGCGAGATGTGCAGCGCCGACACGCCGTACGACAGCGAAAACACCGTCGAAATATAGAACAGCGTGTAGCAGACGACCATCGCGAACGCGCCGAGCAGCACGGCCCCGAGATGACGGCTGAGCAGCGTCGCGACGGGCACGCGCACGCGTTCGTGGCGTTCGATCGCGGCCTGGAAGGCCGGCGTCTCCGCGATTTTCAGGCGCACGTACAGGCCGAGCGCGACCAGCACCGCGCTGACGATGAACGGCACACGCCAGCCCCAGCTGCGGAACTGCTCGTCGGAGAGCGACAGCGCGAGGCCGAAGAACAGGCCATTCGAGGCGAGGAAGCCGATCGACGGCCCGAGTTGCGGGAACATGCCGAACCAGCCGCGCTTACCGGCGGGCGCGTTCTCCGTCGCGAGCAGGGCGGCGCCGCCCCATTCGCCGCCCAGGCCGATGCCCTGGCCGAAGCGAAGGACGCACAGCAGGATCGGCGCGAGGCTGCCGATGGAGTCGTAGCCGGGAACAAAGCCGATCAGCGTCGTCGACAGACCCATCACCAGCAAAGACGCGACGAGCGTCGACTTGCGGCCGATGCGGTCGCCGAAATGGCCGAACAGAAACGAGCCGATCGGCCGGGCAATGAACGCGATGCCGAAGGTCACGAACGCCGACAGCGCCTGAGCCGTCGCCGAGCCGTGAGGGAAGAACACGGGGCCGATGACGAGCGCGGCGGCCGTCGCGTAGACGTAGAAGTCGTAGAACTCGATCGCAGTGCCGATGAAGCTCGCGAAGATCACGCGCGAGGCGCTGCTCTGGCGGCCCGCGCCGCGCTGCGCGCTGGAAAGGGGCGAAGTGGACATGCCGGGTCTCCAAATGTAGCGGCGCAGCCGCGGGGCGGGCGGTGCGCCTTCGTGTGTCTGTGTGAGTGGCGAAGCGGGAGTTGCGCGCAATCGCCCGAAGGGTGGTGTGACGACGCTTCGGGCGGATTCACCACGCGAGACGTTGCATGTGCAACGATTCGACAGCTTGCGGTGCGCTGGCAGGCTCACGCGCAACGTCCGGGTTTTAACGGGGCGACGCGGCGTCCAGGCAAAGCGCAAAGCAAACCGGGCGGACGCGCGCGCGGGTGGCGCGGCAACGTGACGGTCGGACTGCGCGACGCGAACGGATGAGCGCGCGGCACGCAGCAAGGGCCGGAGATTCCGGTGAACATTTAAAAAATTATAGCGAGGACGGCGGGCGGGCAGCAAGGCGGGCGCGCAACGCCTTGTGTCTTGCTGTTCGCGGGTTCGTTCGAGCGTTCGACTTTTGATCGGTATTCGCGGAAGACATTAGCGCGGCAGCCGGCCCTTACGCCGGCATCGGCGCGTCTTCGCGCGAACTCAATCGATCGCTTGGGCTTGCGGCGATGCGAACGTGCGCAACTGGAACTTGCCGTTGTCGTTGAAAAGCCAGTCTTCGAACAGTTCCACCTGGCCTTTGCCATTCAACAGTCTTGACGGCGGCAGCGGCAATGGTGCGGCGCGCCGCAGCGTGGCGAGCGCGGTGCTCTCCGCTTCGTCGTCGCCGTTCGTGCGATAGACGTTCGACGCGACGATCTGGCCGTTGCTATCCACGACGAACGACACGACGACGAGCGAGCGCAGCATCGCTTGCGGCGTGCCGCGCAGCACATACGACGGGTTGCGTTCGAGGATACGTTGCGCGACGGCCGTGCGGTACTGGTCGAGCGTCTGGCTGCTGATAGCAGCGATCGGCGGCGCGACGGCAGCGGCGGGCTGCGGCGGCGTGACCGTGAAACTGCAGGCCGTGCCTAGAAGGGTCAGTGCGAGTACCGCGGCTCGCTTGAACGTCGGGTGCATGCGGCTGTGAAGCGAGAGGGTGGACATCGCCATAACTCGTACACGAGATATATGTTAAGCGTAGACGATGTGTATTGCGATTCAATGATCGTTGGTACGGATATGAGGGGTGGCGCGCATGCGGGCGGCGATTGAGTCCGGACGAGAGCGGGGAAGAAGAAGGCGACGGACCTGATGGCCCAGAAGAAATTTGGCGGAGGGTGTGGGATTCGAACCCACGAAGGCCGTAAAGCCTTGCCGGTTTTCAAGACCGGTGCATTCAACCGCTCTGCCAACCCTCCGAGCCCGAAATTGTAACCTGAAACGCTTCACGCCCGGGCAACAAACCTTGAAGCGGATCACGAATCCTTCAGAAAGAGCGCCTGAAGATCGTTCAGAAATGCCTGGCCGAGCGGCGTCGGCGCGATTTTCTCGAAGTCGCGTGTGATCAGTCCGCGGCGCTCCGCTTCCTGCAAGGCAGGCTCGATCGATGTGATCGGCAGGCCCGTGCGCTCAATGAACCGATGCACGGGGAACCCTTCCACCAGTCGCAGCGCGTTCAGCATGAACTCGAACGGCAGGTCGCGTGCGCCGACTTCATGTTCTTCCTGCACGGCATTGCCTGAACGTGCCTCTTCGATAAACGTCGCGGGATGCTTGTAGCGCATCTGCCGCAAGATGCGATTCGGAAACGACAGCTTCGTATGGGCGCCCGCACCGATGCCAAGGTAGTCGCCGAAGCGCCAGTAGTTCAGGTTATGTTTGCTTTGCCGATGCGGCTTCGCATACGCCGAGACCTCGTAGCGCTCATAACCCGCTTCGCGCGTGCGCTCGTGAATCCAGTCCTGCATGTCGGCGGACGAATCGTCGTCGGGTAGCGGCGGCGGAAACTTCGCGAACAGCGTGTTCGGTTCCAGCGTCAGATGGTAGAGCGACAGATGCGGCGGCGCGTACGACAGCGCCGTTTCGATATCCGCCTGACACTCCGCCAGCGTCTGCTTCGGAAGCGCGAACATCAGGTCGAGGTTGAAGTTGCCGAACGTGTTTGCGGCGACTTCGACCGCATGGCGTGCTTGCGTCGAGTCGTGAATGCGGCCCAAGGCCTTCAGATGCGCTTCGTTGAAACTCTGGATGCCGACTGACAGCCGGTTCACGCCGCTTGCGCGAAACTGCGCGAACTTCTCGGCTTCGAACGTGCCGGGATTGGCTTCGAGCGTAATCTCGGCATCGGCATCGAGCGGCAGCAGTGCGCGCACGTCCGACAGCAGCCGGTCGAGTCCTTTCGCCGACATCAGGCTCGGCGTGCCGCCGCCGATGAACACCGTATGTACCTGCCGTCCCCACACGAGGGGCAGCGACCGTTCGAGGTCGCTGCGCAACGCGTCGAGATACTCGTCTTCGGGGAACGTGCCGCCCTTGGACTCATGCGAGTTGAAATCGCAGTACGGGCATTTGCGCACGCACCACGGAAAATGCACGTACAGCGCGAGCGGCGGCAGCGAAGTCAAATGGATGCTGCCAGGCGAGGTGAACGCCTTGACGACGTTGACGCCGGCCGTCGATGCCTGACTCACGCTTCCTCCTTCAGTCGCGCAAACAACTGCTGCAGCGCAAGTGCGCGATGACTCGTCGCGTTCTTCACGGCAGGCTCCAGTTCGGCCGCCGTTGCGTTCAGCGCGGGCAGGAAGAAGTAGGGGTCGTAGCCGAAGCCATTCTTGCCACGCGGCGCATCGAGCATTTCGCCGTGCCAGCGGCCTTCGGCGATCAGCGGCTCCGGGTCACCCGCATGGCGCACAAGCGCGAGCACGCAGAAGTAATACGCCCGCCGGTCGCTCGTGTCTTTCAACTGCTCGACGAGACGCGCGTTATTTGCAGCGTCGCTCTTCTCGCCGCCTGCAAGCTGCGCATAGCGCGCCGAATATACGCCGGGCGCGCCGCGCAGCGCGCGCACGCACAGGCCGGAATCATCGGCGATCGCGGGCAGGCCCGTCAGCTTCGATGCGTGACGCGCCTTCGTCAGCGCGTTTTCGACGAACGTGGGATGCGGCTCTTCCGCTTCCGGCACGTTCAGCGCGCCTTGCGGAATGAGCTCGATGCCCGCCGTACCGAACAGCGCGGCGAACTCGCGCAGCTTGCCCGCGTTGTTCGACGCCAGCACGATCTTGCGCAGCGCGTTGTCCTGACGATCACTCACCCTTGGACTCCAATGCTTCCTTCTGCTTCGCGATCAGCGTCGCAATGCCGGCTTGCGCGAGATCGAGCAGCTTGTTCATTTCATCGCGCGAGAAGGGCACGCCTTCTGCCGTGCCCTGGATTTCGACAAAGCCGCCGTCGCCCGTCATCACGACATTCATGTCGGTGTCGCATTGCGAGTCTTCGTCATAGTCGAGATCGAGCACGGGGATGCCGTCAAACACGCCGACCGAGATGGCTGCGACGTAGTCGGTGATGGGCGACGTCTCGATGCGACCCGTCGCGAGCAGCTTCGCGACGGCGTCGCGTGCGGCGACGAAAGCGCCCGTGATGCTCGCCGTGCGCGTGCCGCCGTCGGCCTGGATCACGTCGCAGTCGATATGCAGCGTGCGCGCGCCGAGCCGCTCGAGATCGAACACCGAGCGCAGCGCGCGGCCGATCAGGCGCTGGATTTCCTGCGTCCGCCCGGTCTGCTTGCCGCGTGCGGCTTCGCGGTCGCTGCGTGTGTGCGTCGCGCGCGGCAGCATGCCGTATTCGGCCGTCAGCCAGCCCTGGCCGCGGTCGCGCAGAAAGGCGGGCACGCTCTCGGCGATGCTCGCCGTGCAGATCACCTTGGTATCGCCGAATTCGACCAGCACGGAGCCTTCCGCGTGCTTCGTGTAATGGCGCGTGATGCGCACGTCGCGCAGCTGATCGGCGGTGCGGCCGCTGGGGCGTTTCGTGATGTCGTTCATCGTCGGAGTAGGGGGAAGATAGGGCGGAAGGAAACTGCAATTTTACCGCCGATCGCGCTCGCGCCGCCCGCACCGCGCAACGCGATGCAGCGCGGCGCGAGGGTGGAATCAGGCGGCACGCATCAGGGCGCTCGAAGCGCCGTCTGCCCGGGCTTACCCGTAGGCGACCTCCGGCAGGCCCACCCGTCAAAAATGGGATAATGCGCGTTCCCCGCCTCGCGTCTCGTACACGCCGGGCGACTCGAATCCCTGGTCGTGCGATGCGATGCACCTTCGCGCGGCTGCAATCGCGAGACCTATCATGATCTACAGTATGACCGGCTATGCGAGCGCCACGCGCGAACTCGCAGCAGCATCGGGCACCGGCGGCGTTAGTGTGTCCGTCGAATTGCGCACGGTTAACTCGCGCTTTCTCGATCTCAACTTCCGCATGCCGGAAGACGTTCGCGTGTGCGAACCGACGCTGCGCGAAATGCTGATGAACAAGCTGTCGCGCGGCAAGGTCGATATCCGCATCAACCTGCAGCGCAGCGAACAGTCGGCCAACGCAGGAGCGCTCAATCGCGACGCGCTCGCGCAACTGGCGATGCTGGAGCGTTCTGTGCTCGAAGCATTCCCCGATTCCGGCCGCCTGCGCACGGGAGAAATCCTGCGCTGGCCGGGTGTGCTGGCGGAGAGCGGCGTGTCGCAGGAAGTGCTGCGCGATGCCGTGCTCGAATGCGGCAAGCAGGCGATCGCCGATCTGATCGACGTGCGTGCACGCGAAGGCGCGCAACTCGCGACGATGCTGCTCAACAACGTGAGCGAAATGGAAGCGATCGTCACGAAGATCACGCCGCTCGTGCCGGAGCTGATCGCGAAGCATCAGCAGAAGATCGTCGAGCGCCTGCAGGAAGCGCTCGGCATCGCCGCGCCGGATACGGCTGCGACGATCGTGTCGCGCGAAGAGATCGCCGAACGGATCCGTCAGGAAGTGACGATGTACGGCATCCGCATCGATATCGCCGAAGAACTGTCACGCCTCACCGCGCATCTGAATGAAACGCGCCACGTCATCCAGAAGGGCGGCAAGGTCGGCAAGCGCCTCGACTTCATGATGCAGGAGCTGAATCGCGAAGCGAACACGCTCGGCTCGAAGGCCGCCGCGAAAGAACTCGCCGATTCGTCGATGACGCTCAAGCTGCTCATCGAACAGATGCGCGAACAAGTACAAAACCTGGAGTAACGGGAGTCCCACCAGCATGTCCGAACCTAAAGCCGAAGCCAAGCCCGAACCGAAGCGCAATCCGTACGCAGGTGTTTATCCCGGCAACCTGTTCATGGTCGTCGCACCGTCGGGCGCGGGCAAGTCGACGCTCGTCAACGCGCTGCTCGCGCGCGACGGAGCGATCCGTCTGTCGATCTCGTACACCACGCGCCAGCCGCGTCCGAATGAGCAGGACGGCGAGCACTATCACTTCACGACGGTCGAAGACTTCCTGCAGCGGCACGACGCAGGGGAGTTTCTCGAGAGCGCGGAAGTGCACGGCAACTACTACGCGACCTCGCGTGTGTGGATCGAAGAGCAGATGAAAAGCGGCCACGACGTGCTGCTCGAAATCGACTGGCAGGGCGCGCAGCAAGTGAAGAAGCAGTTCCGCAATGCCGTCGAGATCTTCATTTTGCCGCCGTCGCTCGAAGCACTCGAAGAGCGTTTGAAAAAGCGCGGCCAGGACGAGCCGAATGTGATCACGCGACGTCTGCTCGCAGCGGGCAGCGAGATGGCGCACGCCGCGGAAGCGGAGTATGTCGTGATCAACGAGAACTTCGATCGCGCGCTCGCCGAACTGCAATGCCTCGTGTCGGCCACGCGCTCGCGCTTCGCATCGCAATACGCGCGCCATACGAACCTCTTCATGCAACTCGGCATTCACTTGCCGCACGCGTGATACGGGCGAGCTCGCAAGGACATAAGGTAGAATAACCAACATACAGAGAAGGAATTTTCAACATGGCCCGCATTACCGTCGAAGACTGTCTGAAACAGATCCCGAATCGTTTCGAACTGGCGCTTGCCGCGACTTATCGCGCACGTCAGCTCGCTCAAGGCCACACGCCGAAGATCGAAAGCCGCGACAAGCCCACGGTGGTCGCGTTGCGTGAGATTGCGGCCGGCCAGGTCGGCGTGGAAATGCTGAAGAAGGTGCCTGTCTAAGGCACGCTTCAACGTTTGAACGTCATGTAACTCACCCCACGCGTGCAGACGGGCACTATCGCAACGGAGGCGACCATGAGCACCAATCCCTCGCCATCCGCCACGGAAGTGGATCACGCTGCCCACGAACACGATAGCGACTCGCCATCGTCTGCACGCAAGTACATCGACGCGGTCCTCGAACAATCGTTTCGCCACCTGTTCGGACCGACCGCCACGCCGGAGCAGCCGCGCCGGCATGATGTCGTCTCCATCGCCAAGCTGACTACTGCGCTGTCCGGCTATCTGAGCCCGGAAGAGATCAAGGAAGTCAAAGCGGCTTTCCACTTCAGCGACGAAGCCCACCTCGGGCAATATCGTCAAAGCGGCGAACCCTACATCACGCATCCTGTTGCCGTCGCGGAAACGTGCGCGGCGTGGAAGCTCGATGCGCAGTCGATCATGGCGGCGCTCCTGCACGACGTGATGGAAGATCAGGGCGTGACCAAGACCGAACTGGCAGAGCGCTTCGGCGCGAAGGTCGCGGAACTGGTCGACGGGTTGTCGAAGCTGGACAAGATGGAGTTCCGCAGTCGCGAGGAAGCGCAGGCGGAAAACTTCCGCAAGATGCTGCTCGCGATGGCGCGCGATGTGCGGGTGATCCTCGTGAAGCTCGCGGACCGGCTGCACAACATGCGCACGCTCGGCGCGGTGCCGCCCGAAAAGCGCCGCCGCGTGGCGCGCGAAACGCTGGACATCTACGCGCCGATCGCACACCGTCTCGGCCTGAACAACACCTATCGCGAGTTGCAGGACCTGAGCTTCGCGAACTTCAATCCGCACCGTTACGCGACGCTCGAAAAAGCCGTGAAGGCGGCGCGCGGCAACCGTCGTGAAGTGGTCGGCAAGATTCTCGAATCGGTGCAGCGCGCCATTGCCGACGCGAAGCTCGATGCCGAAGTGACGGGCCGCGAGAAAACGATCTTCAGCATCTACAAAAAGATGCGCGACAAGCAGCTGTCGTTCTCACAGGTGCTCGACGTGTACGGTTTCCGCGTGGTGGTCGAAAGCCCGCTCGAATGCTATACGTGCCTGGGCGCGCTGCATGCGCTTTACAAGCCGGTGCCGGGCAAGTTCAAGGACTACATCGCGATTCCGAAGGTCAACGGCTATCAGTCCCTGCATACCACCCTGGTCGGCCCATTCGGCGCGCCGATCGAGTTCCAGGTGCGCACGCGCAAGATGCACGAGATCGCGGAAGCGGGTGTCGCCGCGCACTGGCTGTACAAGAACGGCGGCGCGGACCTGAACGATGTGCAGAAGCGCGCGCATCAATGGCTCAAGTCGCTGCTCGACATTCAGAGCGAAGTCGGCGATTCGAGCGAATTCCTCGAACACGTGAAGATCGATCTCTTCCCGGATGCCGTCTACGTGTTCACGCCGAAGTCGAAGATCATGGCGCTGCCGCGCGGTGCGACGGCTCTGGACTTCGCGTATTCGATCCACAGCGACCTGGGCAATCAGTGCGTCGCGGTGAAGATCAACAACGAACTGCTGCCGCTGCGTACCGAGCTGAAGAGCGGCGATATCGTCGAAGTGATCACGGCGCCGTATTCAAAACCGAACCCCGCGTGGCTTGGCTTCGTGCGCACGGGCAAGGCGCGCACCGCGATCCGTCATTACCTGAAGACGATGCGTCTTAACGAATCGGTGCAACTCGGTGAGCGTCTCGTCGATCAGTCGCTCAAGGGTTATGGGCTCGCGCTGTCCGACGTCACGCCGGAAGTGTGGGACAAGCTCGTGCTGTGGACGGGCAACAAGAACCGTCAGGAAATCTTCGCAGATATAGGTCTCGGCCGGCGCGTGGCCGCCGTGATGGCCAAGCGCATCGAAGTGCTGATGAACGGCCGCGAAGGTCACGAAGGCGACGACGACCATCCGCGCGCCGAGCATCCGACGCCCAACGCGCCACCCGTCGTAATCACGGGCACCGAGGGGATGTCGGTGCAACTGTCCGCATGCTGCCGCCCGATCCCCGGCGACGACATCATGGGCTACATCGGCATCGGTCTCGGCATGGCCATCCACACCACGGATTGCCGCGTCGCTCAGCGCATTCATCGGCGCGATCCGGGCCGCTGGATCGACGTCGCGTGGGCGCCGCAACCGGGGCGCCTGTTCGACGTCGCGATCAAGGTGCTGGTGAAGAACACCAAGGGCGTGTTTGCGCGTGTCGCCGCGGATATCACGTCGGCCGACGCCAACATCGTCCACATCGCAATGGACGAAGACCAGTCGCAGGAATCAACGGTGCTGCGCTTCGTCATCCAGGTCAGCGACCGCGTGCATCTCGCCAACGTGATGCGCCGCGTGCGGACCAATCTCGACGTGATGCGCATCGCGCGCGAACGGCCGAGCGAAGAAGGGCATCGTCATCACGACGGCGGCATGCGGATCGATCGCGAGCGCGCCGATTACTGAAATCGGAAGTTGAAAGGCGGGCGCGTCGCTTGCGACTGGTTGCACGAAGGCGCGCCGAGCTTTGCCTGTCTACAGGAACAACGCGATGAACGTAGCTGATCTGTCCGGTCTCGCGCTCGACTACTGGGTCGCGCGCAGCCTGCACGACTTCGTGCGCGAAATCCACTTCACCGACAGCGGCACTGTCGTCTCGATACGCGGGAATGATCGCGGACGTCCGTGGGATGGACGTTTTACGCCTTCTACGTCGTGGGAAGCGGCGGCCGTCGTGCTCGAACGCGCGCAGCGGCTCGAAGTGCGCGAGCGCATGCGCGATGGCGCGGTGCATTGCGTCGCAGACTTCGCTGGTGGTCAAAGAACGGTGTCGGCGCATGGCGAATCGCTGCGCGTCGCGCTCTTGCGGGCCTTTGTGATCAGCCAGTTTGGCGAGACCGTCGACGAACTGGTGCGTCAGCCGCAGTCGCTGTTCGGTACGCACTCGACGCCGGTCGGCGAGCAGCCGTCCGTCGGCATCGAGAACGAGTTGCCGAAGCCGGATGGCGAGATCGGGGATATCAAGTCGGCGCCGCGCTAAATTGGCGCGCATGGAGTAATCGACTGAGAAGCGGAGCTAGAAAAGACAAAGGGCCTTCCGGTTGGAAGGCCCTTCATGAGTGGCGCGGCTGGCAGGATTCGAACCCACGACCCCTTGGTTCGTAGCCAAGTACTCTATCCAACTGAGCTACAGCCGCACGCTAAACTTGAACTGCCCGGGTAACGCATGATACTGCATACAACCCGGTGAAACGAAAGGGCCTTCCTGGAGGAAGGCCCTCGAAAAAATGGCGCGGCTGGCAGGATTCGAACCCACGACCCCTTGGTTCGTAGCCAAGTACTCTATCCAACTGAGCTACAGCCGCACGCAGAAATGAGATTATAGCAAGGTCTCGGAAAAAGGGAAGGGGCAACCCGAAATTTGTGACAACGGCCGTATCATGTAGGCTGGAGATCCGGATGTCCGCTTCAACGCTGAACCATCATGAACAAAGCCTTTGTCAAAGAATCGACTGACGAGAACGACGACGACCTCGAAGCCGCTCAACCCGATATGCCTGCGGGCGCGAAGAACTACATCACGCCCGCGGGCTACCGGCGTCTGCGCGACGAACTGCTGCATTTGATCGACGAGGCGCGGCCGGAAGTCGTGAAACTGGTGTCGTGGGCGGCGTCGAATGGCGACCGCTCGGAGAACGGCGATTACATCTACGGCAAGCGACGGCTGCGCGAGATCGATCGGCGCATCCGCTTTTTGACGAAGCGTATCGACCTGGCCGAGGTGGTGAACAGCAGCCGCCAGGAGAACACCGATCAGGTGTTCTTCGGCGCGACCGTCGACTACGCGACAGAGGACGGCGAGACCCATACGGTGAGGATCGTCGGCATCGACGAGGTGAATCTGGACGAGGGGCATGTCAGCTGGATTTCGCCGATCGCCCGCGCGCTGCTGAAGGCGAAGGTCGGCGATCAGGTCACACTGCACACGCCAGCAGGCCCGCAGCCGATCGACGTGCTCGATGTCCGCTATCCGACGCGAGAAGAAGAGGACGCGTAACTCGTCTTCGGGTGTCGCCGGACGCCTCGCCTCGACCGAGACATGTCGGCACAAACGAAAAAGGCGCCGCAAACGGCGCCTTTTTCATGCTGCGAGTACTGCTGATGCTTAGAAGCGGTGGCGCAGGCCAGCCGTCACAGAAACTTGCTTCTCGTTGCTCGACGAAGCGCCAAGACCATTGATGTTGGCGTTGACGAGCGAGTTTTCGCTGACTTGCTGGTATTCGCCCTGCAGATAGACGTCGGTACGCTTCGACAGCGCATAAGCCGTTTGCAGGTTGAACTGGTTCCAGTGCGGACGCTGACCTTCGATGCTTGCACGTGTGTACGTGTACGAACCAGCGACGCTCAGAGCCGGCGTCAGTGCGTAACGTGCGTTTGCTTCGAAGTTCTGGAAGTGAGCGCTCGAGCCATTCAGGCCGACGCCACCCGACACGCCCGACGCGCCCTGGCTGATGCCATTGAGGCTCGACAGGTTCGTCTGCGTGTACACGAGGCCAGCCGTCGCCGGGCCGAACGTGTAGTTCGCGCCTGCGCCCCACGTCTGTTGGCGGCCAGCGAAGAACGTGTTGTCGCTCGACACTGCGCCGCCCGAGTTGAACGCCGCGCCGCTCGTTGCGCCGTTGCTGTTCAGTTGCAGGTAAGCAGCTGCGAGGTTGAAGCCTGCGAAGCTGTACGACGCGCCCGCGCTATAGGCGCGGTTGTTTGCGAAGCCGTCAGCCTGGTTCGAGAAGCCATACAACGCGCCGAACTTGAAGCCGGCGTAGTTCGCGCTCTGGTACTTGACCGAGTTGTTGACGCGGAACGAGTTGTTCAGGTTGTCGTTGTCGAACGGGTGGGCGAACTGCGTGCCGCCGTACTGCGTGCCCGTCAGCGCCAGCGGGCCGACGTAGTCGACCATGCTGTCGTATTGACGGCCGAGGGTCACGGCGCCGAACTGGTCGCTTGCCAGACCAACGAACGCCTGACGGCCGAACAGACGGCTGCCTTGCTTCATCGTGCCGTCATTGATGCCGAAACCGTTTTCCAACGTGAAGATCGCCTTCAGGCCGCCGCCGAGGTCTTCAGCGCCGCGCAGGCCGAAACGGCTGCCGTTCACCGAGCCGCTCGTCATTTGCCAGTTGCTGTGGCCGTGCTGGTTGTTCGTGTAGGTGATGCCGGCATCAATCAGGCCGTACAGCGTGACGCTGCTTTGCGCATGCGCAGCCGTTGCAAATACGCCCGACAGGGCCGCGACCATGAGAGTCTTTTTCATCTTTGTAACTCCGAGAACAGGATGGGCTTTGGAAACCCAGGCTTGAAGGAAACTTCACGCGGTTGCTGCGAGAGGCAAATCGCGTGAACAACGCACGGTGACCGACGTGCGTTCGTTTCCGGGTACGCAAAGTGTAGAGACGTGACTCGCCGGATGGCCGTTCCGAAATCAGCAATAAAGTATTACGCGATAGGAAATTATCGGGAAGATGCGGGAAAGCCTTATCGATAAAGGGTTTCCGGCCGATTAGCGGCTTTCGGCCTGATGTGTCAACCTTTGCGCGTTGTTCAATTGCGACATGAATTGACGTGCGAAAACAACGCGAAAATCGCTGGTTCACCATTGTTGCCGGCTTTGCAATAGTAGATTGCAAGAGTCGACGCTAATCAAATACGCCGCGAACGCTATACTTGAATCTCTGCTTTTCGAAGCAGACTTTTTCGTTGACGAAAAAGATCTCCAAACCTTTGTCGGCGCGACTTCGCAAGAGTCGCGCTTTTTTTTCGTCCGCTTGCAGCATTATTTATTGATGCTTTCCATCCCTGCCGACGGGTGCGAAATCGAGCCCCGGCGTCAGGCTCCAATCTTCGACGACGTAATGGCGCGCGTCCATTGGGGAAGACAGCAGGTTCTGCCAATGGTCACCGTGCCACATCGGGTCGAACTCGAGCGCCGACGCGCGGTGGGGGGATGCGTCGGAGAGCGGTGCGCCCTTCGCGGAAAGGAACAGGCGGGCGGCGACGCGGCGGAGGGTATCGAACAGCATGGTATTTCTCCAATTGCAGACTGCTGGCTAAAATGTTGCAGTTCGGAATGCGCCTTAACAACTCGTGAAAACACTTACCAAATACACGATTTGTTACATGTCGGAAAAACTTTCTCCGTTGGAATTGTTATAGCACCTTCCGATCGGCAATCAAGACCGGGTCAATTTTGCGTTTGCTGATTAACAACCGGCTCGGCGTTGGCTTTAATCAATCATTTGACAGGCATCCGGTGTTCGATTTCAAACCGCTTGACGCATGGAGCCGCTTACCCGTATAAATGCCGTGCTGGATTTTTCGATGACCGGACGCTAATAGGTGCGTTGCATATATTTTTGCTTTTCGGACTTTGATCCTATCCAGCATTAATGGCATCGCTGACTTATTCAAATCGAGGAAAGTGGAATATGGAAACGGGTATCGTCAAATGGTTTAACGATGCTAAAGGCTACGGCTTCATCACGTCCGACACGGGCGGTGAGGATCTCTTCGCGCACTTCTCGGAGATCCGCGCGGATGGCTTCAAGTCGCTGAAGGAGAACCAGCGCGTGTCGTTCGACGTGAAGGCTGGCCCGAAGGGCCGGCAGGCTGCGAACATTCAGCCGCTGTAATGCTGT
This sequence comes from Paraburkholderia phymatum STM815, assembly GCF_000020045.1. GTDB lineage: Bacteria > Pseudomonadota > Gammaproteobacteria > Burkholderiales > Burkholderiaceae > Paraburkholderia > Paraburkholderia phymatum. Next base: position 762,385 of record NC_010622.1, read on the forward strand.
TGAGCCGTGGCTCCCAGGATAAACCCTCGCATTGCGGGGGTTTTTTATTGGCTGCCGATCGGCGCGTTAATTCCTGGCGGGCAGTTTCCTGTTAATACCGGCGTGTGAACGTTTCCGGTGGTCATTATTGATGAGTGGGTTAATCAGTGTAACCACCAATTGATGATTTATTTACGGCGTAGGAGTCGAATAAGAATATTGTCACCGCCGCGTAGCGATCGTACGCCCCATTCACGTTGATCGAGTTTGCGCGCGCAAGCCTTGCCGCCGATAGGGCATACTTCTGCCAAGTCCTGCATCTTCAGCTTTCCTCATGTCCGAACCGTTTCTGTCCGAGCCTGCCCTCGATGTGCCAATTGTTTTCGTCGACCTTGAAACCACGGGGGGCTCTGTCGGCGATCATAGAATCACGGAAGTCGGCGTCGTCGAAGTGGGACCGAATGGTGTGTCCAGCTGGACTACGCTGGTCGACCCCGGTCAGCCCATCCCGCCATTCATCCAGCAATTGACGGGCATCACCAACGACATGGTGCGCGGTGCGCCGACGTTCGAAGCCATTGCCGCCGACCTGTTCGCGCGGCTCGACGGCAAGCTTTTCATCGCGCACAACGCGAGCTTCGATCGCGGTTTCCTGCGCAGCGAGTTTCAGCGAGCCGGTTTCGCGTTCAATCCCGACGTACTGTGCACCGTGCGCCTCTCGCGGGCGCTGTTTCCCGCCGAAAAGCGCCACGGCCTCGACGCGCTCGTCGAGCGGCACGCACTCATGCCGTCAGACCGGCACCGCGCGCTCGCCGACGCCGATCTGCTCTGGCAGTTCTGGCAGCGCCTGCACGGCCTCGTACCCGTCGACGTGCTGCGCGCGCAGATCGACAAGACCATGCGCCGTTTCCGGCTGGCGGGCGATATCACGGAAGACCTGATCGATACGGCGCCTGCCGGTTGCGGCGTATATGCGTTCTATGGCGAGAGCGACGCGCCGCTCTATGTAGGACGGAGCGTGCGCGTGCGTCAGCGGTTGCGGTCGCATCTGACGGGCGAACGCCGTTCGTCGAAAGAGATGAAGCTTGCGCAGCAAGTGCGCCGCGTCGAATGGCGCGCGACGGGCGGCGAGATCGGCGCTCTGCTCGCCGAAGCCCAACTGATCGCCGCGCTGCGGCCGCCGAACAACCGCGTGCCGCGCGTGAGCCGCGGCGATCCTGTCGACGCGCCGTGGCCCTACGACGGCGCAATTGCGTTCGAGGAGCGGGACGCGGCGGAAGGCGCGCGCGTCTTTCATATCGTCGACGGGTGGCGCTATGTGGGGCACGCGCCCTCGCTCGCCGAGGCTGCAACGCTGCTGGCGACAAGCGCGCCCGGTGCGTTCGAACTGTCGACGTGGCGCATTCTCCAGTCGCATCTCGCGCGCGGCCTCCGTGTGCTGCCGCTCAGCCGCCCGGTTGTCCAGCCGACCGGCGCTGTCACGCTCGCAGCAGCCCCTGCCGGCGCCGCCTAACCCGTCGCCCCCACTCCGCCCGATTCGCACACATGCCCGAGCGCCCGCGTCAGCGCGGCGTTATGGGTGTTGTCGTAGCGGGTGAGGGACTTCCAGTTGTCGATGCTGCGCGCGACGCGCATTGGGCAATCGTCCTGCGCGCGCAGCCGCTGCACGCGCGCAAGCGCGGGGATCAGCGATTGCGTCAGCTTGTCGAGCTGCGGCCGGAGGCTCGTCGCGAGATCGGGCGCTGCACCCTCGGGCGGCCGGGTCGTACGCCATGTGTCGAACAGCGCATTCTGCACATCCTTGCTCGCATCGATCTGATCCTGGAAGAACGCGTGAGCAAACGCCGGATCGACGCCCGCGCGCGAGGCACGCTTCTCGACGTCGGTGAGCAGCGCCTGTTCCCGCGGCGTATCGGTGATCGGCTGATGATGCGCCCACTTGTAGCGCGCAACGGGCTCGGCCAGTGCGAGCCGCTGGGAAACGAGTGCGACCAGATTCGTGAGCGACGTGTCGTCGCCGTCGGCGCGAGCGGGTGCAGGCGCGAAGGCGAGCGTCGAACAGAGCAGGATCGCGCCAAGCGCGCCGATGAGATTCGGACGGGTCATTGAGCGTGCTGCAGCATGCGGCTGCATCGGGAGATGGAAAAAACAGAAGAATAGACGAAACGCGCAATCATGCGCACCGCATGCGCAATGTGTGCCTGAACGGCGAAGAGCAAACGGACATTCAGCTAGACGAACTGACGCCGACGCGTGCGACACACGATGTCGCATATGCTGCTGCGCTCAGCAGGACGAAACCAGCGGCGAGCGACGCAAAAGCGTGGGTGCACGAACACCCGGCGCCTCGTTTAGGGAAGCGCATAGACGCGCGTCAACCCTGCGTGCATGCAGCCGCTGCGCGAACCCCGATGCTGCAATGCGCACCTTTACCGTTACTTCGGGTCGCACGACTTGCGTTGTTCGTCAAAGAACGCACGAACGTGCTCAGGCAGTTCTGCGCCCAGAAATTCAACGCCTGCCGGTTCCGGATCCGGGCTGAACACCTTGTCGGGGGTCGGAATTTTCGGCGGTTTGGTATCCATGATGGTTCTCCTTTACGAATTCATTATCTTCTTCGGTGCATGGCGTGCACCAGCGCTGCCGCACACAGCCGATGTTTTGGCGCTGTCTTTGTTGCTTTAACGGCACACGTCCCCAAGGATCGAAGCGCCTTGTTTACAATTTAACGATTGTCCATATTGCAGTACGTCTAACCACTATCTCGCGGGCGCTTGCTGTACTGCGCGCTCACTTCAGGTCGCGATGACACGTTCGACACGCTGGATCAGCCTCGTATGACTGGCGTTGGTACTCAACGTACTGTCGCCCGTCATCGGCTATGCGTGTGCGCCGGGCAATCAAAGCCCGCTCTCGGTTGAACGCTGTCATGCGGCTGGTGCGCAGCATGTCGTCGATCTCGATGGTTCGCACGACCGCACGACCAGCGCGCACTTCGTCGTTCCTCACTGTGTCTACTGTCCGGGCTTCGCCGCTGCCAACTTCGCGCTCGGCGCCAGTGCCTCCGTCGTCGCGCCTCCTGTGCGCACGCTTGCCTACGCGCGAGCCGTCGAACCGGAAGCCGTCTTTGTGCGCCGCAGCGTACGCATCGCGCAGCCTCGCGGGCCTCCTGTTCCGTTGATCTGAAGCGCTTCACTCGGTTCGTTCGCCCGACGTCGCCGTACGTAGCGGGCGGCGAACCGCCCTGCGTGCCCTTTCCTGATTCTGCAGTCCGCATCCGAGATGCGGCGGATCGTGTCGGACATGGGTATCGGCATGGCACCTTCGATCACGTATTCCCGGATTCTTCATGCGCATCATTTCCGCTGCGCTGTCCGCTCGCACGCCGCTCTCGGTTGCGTGCGCGACAGGGTTCGTCGTCCATCCGGCATGGGCCGATGAAAGTACGACCGATCGTGCCGCTATCGACCGTCTCGCATCCGATACTTCGGTCTCCCATCCTTCTGTAACGAACAGTTCCGCGAATTCGTTGACGGCATCCGCGAATATGCGGCGAGGGCCAATGTGACGGCCACCCGATCCACGCCCGATCCGTACCCGCGTTCGCGCTCGACACGGCGGGCGTCGTCGAAACCGGGACGCGCAAGCAGATCGACGCGCGCAACATCGTGAATACGGAAGACGCGCTCAAGTACGCGCCGAACGTGATGGTTCGCAAGCCCTTCACGGGCGACTGCAATTCGGTCTTCGCAGGCCGCGACTTCAACGAACTGCAGAGTGCACGCGGTCTCGTCTATGCCGATGGCCTGCTGCTGTCGAACCTGCTTGCAGCCCACGACGCTCGATGGGTGGCATCGCTAACGCGCGCTAGTCGGTCCGCGTCCCACGACGGCGCGTGCGAGCGGCTCTGCCGGCGCCTTTCGCCATCGCTTCATTGACGGCGTCGCGCATGCACTGCGCGACGAGTTCCGCCGCTTTGGTGCGGGACGCGCGCGCGGGACGTGCAATTACCAGCGGCTGGCGGATGGTCTCTTCACGAATGGGGCGCTCGATCGCAGCTGGCTCCGCGCCCGCTTTACCCTGCGTGATCAGCAGCGACACGCCGAGACCGTTCGCCACCATGCCGCGCACGAGTTCTAGCGAAGTCGCTCGATAACGCACCTCGGGCGCGAGTCCGCATTGCCAGAACGGCGCCATCAGAAACTCGCGGCTATGCGGCAGATCGATCAGGATCAGCGGCTCTTTCGCGAGATCATGCAGCGACAGCTTGCCCGTCTTCTTCGCGAGCTTCGACGCCGCAGGCACCAGCGCGTAGGGGCGGAGTTCCGCGAGACATTCGCGCTCGATATCGGCGGGCAGGCCGACGTCGTACATCAGCGCGAGTTCGATGCGGCTGCTGCGCAGCGCGTCTTCGAGCTGCATCAGGTCGCCTTCGATGAAGCGGACCGACAGATCGCAGAAGCGCTCGCTCGCGATGCGCAGCAGCACGGGCAGATAGACGGGCGCAATGGTGCTGAACACGCCGATCTGCACTTCGCCGGCGGCGGCGTCGCCGCCGTCATCGGCTTCGAACGATGCGGCTGCCCTCAGCAATTGATGCGCCTCCGCGAGCTTGCGAACGCCGAAACGCGTCAAGGTCATCTTCGCGCCCGACTCGCGAGTGAACAGCGTGTCATCGAACAGTGCTTCGAGTTCGCGAATGGCGACGGATATGGACGGCTGCGACACGTTCAGCTGTCTTGCCGCCGCCGTCGTGCTCCCCGTTTCGGCCGCCGCCGTGAAGTAACGCAGAAGCCGCAACGAGATGCGCATCAGAAAAACCTATAGGTGGTAACTAAATTCCATATTTTACTTGATAGGCTGTGGCGCCCAGAATCGGCGCATCCCTGATGAAAGGAGTGTTCGATGCAAGGTTCGACTCTGCCGCTCGAAGGCCTGCGCGTCATCGACTTCTCACGTGTGCTGGCGGGTCCGTATTGCACTGCGCTGCTCGGCGATCTGGGCGCAGATGTGATCAAGATCGAGCCGCCCGCAGGCGACGACTATCGTGCCGTCGGTCCGATCGGCGAGGACGGCGACAGCGGCCTGTTCGCCGCGATGAATCGCAACAAGCGCAGCATCGTGCTCGATCTGAAGACGGACGCAGCGCGTGAGCTTGCGCGCGCATTGTGCGCGGACGCCGATGTCGTCGTCGAGAATTTCAGGCCCGGTGTCGCCGGCAAGCTCGGGATCGGCTACGCGGAGTTGAGCGCCATCAATCCCTCGCTCGTGTATGCGAGCGTGTCGGGGTTCGGGCAGACGGGGCCCGAATCACATCGGCCTGCATACGACATCATCCTGCAGGCGATGTGCGGCCTGATGGACGCAACCGGTTCGCCCGACGGGCCACCGACGATGATCGGCGAGTCGGTGTCGGACGTCGTCAGCGGGCTGTTCGCGTCGTGGGGCGTGCTCGCCGCGCTATTCGCGCGCGAGAAGACCGGCAAAGGCACGCACGTCGACGTGTCGATGTTCGACGCGACACTTGGCCTGAGCGCGACGCTCGTCGCGCGCTACGCCGTCACTGGCCTTGCGCCACGCCGCGTGGGCAACCGGCATCCGTCGTCGGCGCCGTTCGGCGCGTATCGCGCGGCCGATGGCTTCTATGTGGTGGCAGTGCTGAACAACAAGCTGTTTGCCGCGTTCGCGCAGGCAATCGGCGCGCCGCATCTGACGGAAGATCCGCGTTTTGCCACCGATGCGTCGCGCTACGCGCACGAAGCCGATCTGCGTGCGACGATCGACGCATGGTCGTCGGCTCGATCGGTCGAAGAGGTCGTCGCGGCGCTCGGCGCCGCGGGCATTCCAGTCGCGCCAATCCGCAGTCTGCCGGAAGCGCTGGAGAGCCCGCACGCGAGGCATCGCGGGTTGCTGACCAACGTGCAGCGGGACGGCAGACCTGCGACGCGCCTGCCGTCGCAGCCGGTGAAGTTCTCTGCGTACGGCGTCAATCGCGTGACGCCTGCACCGGGGCTCGGTGAACATGCCGCTGCCCTCTTGCAGGCGCTCGGTTACGACGCGCAAGACATTGAGGCGTTGCGCGTGCGCGGCGCGTTTGGCGCGAGCGTGCCGACAAGGAACGACGCCGATTGCCGACAGGAGCGGGACCATGCATAAGCGGCTGGGTATCGAACACGGCGACCTCGAAATCGCCGATGCGGTTGCGCGCTTTGCGCAAAGCGAACTCGCGCCAGGTGCGGCGCAAGTGGACCGCGAAGAACTGTCGACGGTGCGCTATGTCGCGCAGCTCGCCGAGCTGGGCATGATGGGCATGAACCTGCCGCAGCGGTGGGGCGGCGTCGACGCGTCGCCGGTCGCGATCGTGCTCTCGCTGGTGGAGATCGCGAAAGCGTGTGCATCGACGTCGTCGATGATCGGTGCGCATTATCTTGCGACCGACTCGATTCTGATTGGGGGCGACGATGCGTTGCGCGATCGCTATCTTCCCGACGCGGCCAGCGGCAAGAAGGTCGGCGCGTTCGCGCTGACGGAGCCGCGCGCCGGCTCCCATCCCGCCGACATGGCGACCCGCGCGAGGCGCGAAGGTGACGGCTACCGGATCATGGGCGTGAAGCACTTCATCTCGAACGCCGATGCGGCAGGCTTCATCGTCGTGTTTGCGAAGACCGATGTCGACGCGGGCACGCGCGGCATCAGCGCGTTCGTGGTCGACAGGCACACGCCCGGCGTCGACGTTGCGCCCGCCGAGAAGCTGATGGGCATTCGCGGCGCACCCGCGCATGAAGTCGCGCTCGACTGCTTCGTTCCCGCTGCGAACCGGCTCGGCGCAGAGGGCAGCGGATTCAGGACGGCCATGAAAGTGCTCGACAACAGCCGGCTCGATGTGGCCGCAACGAGTCTCGGTATTGCAGAAGCGGCGTTGTCCGCGGCCATCGGCTGGTTGAAGGAGCGGCAGGTGGGCGGCGAGCCGTTGTCGAACCGGCAAGGTTTGCAGTGGACGATCGCCGATATGAAGACCAGACTCGAGGCCGCGTGGTTGCTGACTTTGCAAGCGGCCGCAAAGCGCGGGGCGGGCGTGCCGTTCACGCAGGACGCGTCGATGGCGAAGCTTTATGCATCCGAGATGGTTGCGTTCGTCACCGATGCTGCGTTGCAGATGCACGGCGGCTATGGTTTCACGCGCGAGATGCCGCTGGAGCGCCTGATTCGCGATGCGCGGATTCTGCGGATCTACGAGGGGTCCTCGGAAATCCAGCGGACGGTGATCGCGCGGACGGTGCTGGAATGAACGAAAGGAAGGGCTCGCCGATCGTTTCTCTGTGCGCACATCGATCCGTGAGCAGAAAACAAAAAGCCCAGTCGCGATGACTGGGCTTTTTGTTTGATTCTGCTGGTGCCGGAAAGAGGAATCGAACCCCCGACCTTCGCATTACGAATGCGCTGCTCTACCGTCTGAGCTATTCCGGCTCCGTTGTTGCGTTCGTTTTGTTCGTCAGCAACGAAGAAGTGGGATTATGTAGCCTATTTTCCCGCTTGGCAAGTGGTTTCTCAACTTTTCTTTTCGAGATGATAGCGGGTCACGCGATCAACTTCGTTTTTTGAGCCGAGGAATACGGCGACGCGTTCGTGCAGGCTCTTCGGCTGGATGTCGAGAATGCGCTTCTCGCCGTTGGTTGCTGCGCCGCCCGCCTGTTCGACGATGAACGACATCGGGTTCGCCTCGTACATCAGGCGCAGCTTGCCGGGCTTCGACGGATCGCGCTTGTCGGCGGGGTACATGAAGATGCCGCCGCGGTTCAGGATGCGGTGCACGTCGGCGACCATCGATGCGATCCAGCGCATGTTGAAGTCGGCCTGGCGCGGACCGTCCTTGCCCGCATTCAGTTCGCCGATGTACTGCTGCACGGGCTCATACCAGTGGCGCTGGTTCGATGCGTTGATCGCGTATTCGCGCGTTTCGACGGGGATGCGCATGTCGCTTTGCGTGAGCACCCACGAGCCCAGTTCGCGATCGAGCGTGAAGCAGTTGACGCCGTTGCCCGTTGTCAGCACGAGCACCGTTTGCGGGCCGTACACGGCATAACCGGCTGCGACCTGCTGCGTGCCCTTTTGAAGGAACGATTGTTCCGTGGGCTGCTGGCCGTCCGGGCAGCGCAGCACCGAGAAGATCGTGCCGATCGACACATTGACGTCGATGTTCGACGAGCCGTCGAGCGGATCGAACACCAGCAGGTATTCGCCTTTCGGATAATTCGCAGGGATCGGGAAGAACTGTTCCATCTCCTCCGACGCCATGCCGGCGAGGTTGCCGCCCCATTCGTTGGCTTCGAGCAGGATTTCGTTCGACAGGATGTCGAGCTTCTTCTGCACTTCGCCCTGCACGTTCTCGCTGCCGGCCGTGCCGAGCGCGTCGCCGAGCGCGCCCTTGCTGACGTGATAGCTGATGGCCTTGCACGCGCGCGCGACGACTTCGATCAGCAGGCGCAGATCGGCAGGCAGATTGTTGTTTTCGCGCTGCTGCTCGATCAGGTACTTCGTGAGAGTGGTACGACGTTGCAAAGACATTGCAGTACTCCGGAGAGGCTTGGGAATTCCCCGATTTTAACCTTTCGATGTTCGGGTTCCGTGACTTTCAATAATCCGGGTGTTGCCGTAGGCCCCGCGGTCGGGCGCACCCTGTTTCGCGACGGGCGGCCCCTGTCTTCCACACGAGTCAGCGATAGGCGGCGATTTCGACATCGAGTGCGCCGCCGTCGCGATCAACGGGACAAACGAGTCGGACGAAAGGCGTAAGCGCAATGGCAGGTCGCAAATAAAAAAAGCCGGCACATGTGCCGGCTTCCGACTTCGCTGGAAAAACGCAGGATCAGGCCAGCGCCTTCTCGACGATTTCGCGCACGTCGCGCGATTTCGCCTGAGCCGCGACCTTTTCAAGTGCCGCGCGCATCTGGTCGCGCAGCCGGGGCGTGAAGCGCCGCCACAGTTCCAGGGCTCTTGCGAGACGTGCGGCAACCTGCGGATTGAGCGCGTCGAGCGCGATCACCTGGTCGGCCCAGAACGCATAGCCTGAGCCGTCTTCCGCGTGGAACTGCGCAGGGTTCGCCGAGCAGAAGCTGAAGATCAGCGAGCGCGCGCGATTCGGGTTTTTCAGATTGAACGCTGGATGCGTCATCAACGTGCGCACGATCTCGATGACGGGCCGCTGCTTCGTGCCGCGTTGCATCGCCTGCAGCGCAAACCACTTGTCAATCACGAGCGGCTCGTCTTCGAAGCGGCGATAGAAGTCGTCGAGCGCCTCGGCCGCCGCCGCGCCGCCGTTCGATACCCCCGCCGTCAGCAGCGCGGACAAAGCCGACGCGCGATCCGTCATGTTGTTTGCCGCGTCGTACTGCGCCTTCGCGAGGCGCCTGGCGTCGGTTGGATCATCGAGTTCGGCGATATACGCGAGCGCAAGGTTCTTCAGCGCACGATGTCCGGCCGCCGTGGGCGTCGGCTCATAAGCGCCGGGCGTCTGATGACGCTCGTAGATCGCGAGCCAGTCGCCCTTGAGCGCCGATGCCATGCGCTTGCGCACGAACTGCCGCGCGCTGTGAACGGCTGCGGGATTCGACTCTTCCATCTGCTCGGCGAGATATGCCTCCGAAGGCAGCATCAGCGTGAGTTCGCGGAATGCTGGCGACAGCGTCTCGTCGTTCAGCACGCGGCCGAAGGCGGCGACCACCGTGTCGTCCAGTTCCAGTGCCTTGCCCGTTGCTGCGTGTTCGGCGAGCGTGAGCAGCTCGCGCGTTGCGAGGCGCTGGCCGGCTTCCCAGCGGTTGAACGGATCGCTGTCGTGCGCGAGCAGGAACGCGAGTTCATCGGCCGTGTAGTCGTACTCGACAACGACGGGCGCCGAAAAATTGCGCAGCAGCGACGGCAGCGGCTTCTCGGCGACGTCGACGAACGTAAAGCTCTGTTCGGCTTGCGTGAACTCGAGCACGCGCGTGCTGTGGGGCGACGCCGCTGCTTCGCCTTCGAGACGCAGCGGCATGTCATTGCCGTCATCGCCGATCAGGCCGATCGCAACCGGAATCAGCAGCGGGCCTTTCTGCGTGTCACGTGCAGCCTGCGACGCGTCGCCGTAGCCTTGCTTGAGCTTCACCGTGTAGCGCTTCTGCGCGGCGTCATAGTGCGTGTCGACGCTGATGCGCGGCGTGCCCGCCTGGCTGTACCAGCGTTCGTATTGCGTGAGATCGCGGCCGTTCGCATCGGCCATCGCGTGACGGAAGTCGTCGCAGGTCACCGCCTGGCCGTCGTGGCGCTTGAAGTAAAGATCCATGCCGCGGCGGAAGCCTTCGCGTCCGAACAACGTCTGATACATCCGCACGACTTCCGAGCCCTTCTCGTAGACCGTCATCGTGTAGAAGTTGTTGATCTCCACATAGCTTTCGGGGCGCACGGGATGCGCCATCGGACCGGCATCTTCGGCGAACTGCATCTGACGCAGCACGCGTACGTCTTCGATGCGCTTGGTTGCGCGCGCAGCCTGATCCTCGCCGGCACTGCCGCCGCTCGCCATGTCCGCGGAAAACTCCTGATCGCGGAATACCGTCAGCCCTTCCTTCAGGCTCAGTTGAAACCAGTCGCGGCACGTGACGCGATTACCCGTCCAGTTATGGAAGTATTCGTGGCCGACCACGGCTTCGATGTTGGAGAAGTCGGTATCGGTGGCCGTTTCGGGGTTCGCCAGCACATACTTCGTGTTGAAGATGTTGAGCCCTTTGTTCTCCATCGCGCCCATGTTGAAGTCGCTCACGGCGACGATCATGAAGCGGTCCAGGTCGAGTTCGAGGCCGAAGCGCGCTTCGTCCCAGCGAATGGAATGGATCAGCGAATCCATTGCATGACGGGTCTTGTCGAGATCGTGCGGCTCGACCCAGACCTGCAGCAGCTTGTCCTTGCCCGAACCGGACTTCACGCGCTCTTCCAGCGCAACGAGTTTGCCCGCGACGAGCGCGAACAGATAGCTCGGCTTCCTGAACGGATCTTCCCAGCGCGCGAAATGACGGCCGTCGGGCAACTCGCCCTGTTCGAGAAGGTTGCCGTTGGACAGCAGCACCGGATACGCGGCCTTGTCGGCGCGCAGCGTGACCGTGTAGGTTGCCATCACGTCCGGGCGATCGAGGAACCACGTGATGCGCCGGAAGCCCTCGGCCTCGCACTGCGTGAAGAAGTTGCCGCTCGATACATACAGGCCCGACAGCGTCGTGTTCGCGGCGGGGTTGCAGATGCCCGTCAGCGTCAGTTCGAACGAATCGGGCACGTTGTCGACGGTCAGACCGTGCTCATGCGGGTGCACGTCGGCGTAGGGCTTGCCGTCGAGCAACGCTTCGACGAACGTCAGATCTTCGCCCATCAGGTCGAGATGCGTGGCGCGCACCGCGTCGGGATTGCGGCGGATCCGCATCGTATTCCTGACGACTGTGCGCTCTGGCACGAGATCGAACTCGAGCGCGACGGTATCGATGAGAAAGGCGGGCGGCGCGTAGTCGGCGCGGCGGATCACTTGAGGCGTTTCGGTATCGGCCATGATGTGCGTTCGGGAATAAGCTCGAAGCCGGCGCGTTGTATACAGCGCAACAACGGACAGCGCGCCGGGTGATCGGGTCATTGTACAAAGCCTCGGCCGATCGTGCGGACAGAACTTTTTGCCGCCGTTCGCAGTCAGCGTATCATCGGGCCGCCCGCGCGGCAGACGCCGGGCGACGATACCAACGAGGACGACCATGAAGCTCGACCGATTGACCCGCCACGCGGCAACGGTGCTCGCGGCGCTCGCCATGCTGCTCGCAGGCTGCACGACCTATGTGACGACGCAGGTGACGGCCTTTTCCGACTGGAGCGGCAGCGATGCGACGCGCACCTATGCGTTCACGCGCACGCAGGATCAAAAGAACAATCTCGAGCAGGACACGTACGAGCAGATCGTCGCAAACGAACTCGCGCTGCATGCGTTCCGGCAGACGGGCGAACGCGACGCGCATTATCTGGTGGCGCTCGCATACGGCATGCGCCCGGATACCGTGATCGTCGCGCAACCTGTGTACTACAACCCGTGGCCGGGCCCGTACTACTGGGGACGTCCTTTCGATCCGTGGGGACCGTGGGGCCCTTGGGGTCCGTATCCGACCGGGTACGTGAACCAGAGCTACCCCGTGTACACGCATCTGCTCGCCATCCGTATTACAGATCGCGCGACGGGGAAGGAAATGTACAACGTGACGGCGCGCAACACAGACGAGCAGTCTTCGCTGATCGCCGCCATGCCGTTTCTCGCGCGCAGTGCGATGTCCGACTTCCCGCTGGCCAACGGCGCGGTGCGCACCGTGAAGCTGCCTGTCGACGGAAAGGGTGGCTTGTCCAACGAAGTCGCCGCCGACAGCCCCGCGCCGTCCGTGCCCGCATCGGGGGCGAAGACCGTTCAGTAGCAGCGTTCGAGTCCGCGTCGAGGGCAAAAAAACGGCCACATCGCGTGAGCGATGCGGCCGTTGCTATTGGCTGCCGCAATTGTCGAATCGCCGCGATGTCGAACGATCAGACGCCGACGCCCAAGAGCGCCATGGCGCCCAGCACGACGAACAGGACGGCGGCAATGCCGTGGACGAGCGTGGTCGGCAGCTTGTGCGCGAAGCGGTCGCCCAGCAGGATCGCGGGCACGTTCGCGAGCATCATGCCGAGCGTCGTGCCCGCGACCACGCCGAAGAAATCATGGAAGCGCGCGGCGAGGGCAACAGTCGCAATTTGCGTTTTGTCGCCCATTTCCGCCAGAAAAAAGGTGACCACGGTTGCGCCGAACACGCCGAGGTGCGTGCGGTTGGTGTTCGCTTCGGCGTCGTCAAGCTTGTCGGGTACGAGAATCCACAGCCCCATGCCGATGAAGGACGCAGCCAGCGCCCAGCGCATCACGGTGGGCGTGACGAGCGAGCCGAGCCATGCGCCGAGTGCGCCAGCGCCCGCGTGATTGATGAGCGTCGCGACCAGCACGCCGACGATAATGGGCAGCGGCTTGCGATAGCGGGCTGCGAGGACGAGCGACAGCAGTTGTGTCTTGTCGCCGATTTCAGCGAGCGCGACAGCGCCGGTCGAGATCAGAAAAGCCTGTTCCACGTTTGATAGATTCCTCGGGCCGAGATGTGTGCGAGCGACGACCCACGACACGCCGGGCCCTAGAGCGGCGGTAGTGGATCATCGGTCTCGCCAGGCCAGAGGCTGCGTCTGCCATGACCACAACGGTCAAGTCTGTTGACAGGCGCCCCCGCGAATCACACGCGCTGCGCTCGCCGGCCGTGAGCGTGGCCATTGCGCGGGCATGATGCGGGGCGGCTACTCCCCAATGAGCGGCGGAGTATAGCACGCCAACCTGCTTCAAAGCGAAGATCGGCCACTGCCTGCCGCTTCCATGCGAATTTCCGTCCGTTTGCAGCATATCGTTGCAGAGCCGGGCGCAATTATCGTTTTTTAACGTATTTATCGTCGGGCCGATTAGACGCGCCGTGGCCGTGCGGGCTCGGCCACGCTCGCGCCCCGGGTGGCGAGACAGCCCGCCGCGGTGCGCCCAGCAAGGCGGCGGAAAGCTTTCGTCGCGCGCAAGAGACGGATACAGATGGATACGTCTTTTCTGGCTGATTTCGGCCAGAATGCTCTGTATCATTTCGAGCGGCCGTGGTAATGACCAGACGAAAGCTCGTTTTGGCGTCCCGCCCCTAAATAATCCCCGCTGCGTGCCGTTATTTTGGTGACTCCTTAAAAGAAAAGTGGATTCATCAAACCGGCGCCGCGCCCCGCCCGGGTAGCGCGCTTCACGTGCTGTCGACGGCAGGCGCGCCTCTGGCGCCAGCAGCCTTCACGCGCGAACACCGATATGCCCGATCTGCACTGGACAATTCCGGTTGCTCGCTGGTCTTCGTGGCCTGCCGTCGCAGCCGTCGCCCCCGACGTTGGCTTTATCGAGCCGATGGTGCGGCGTCGTCTCAGCACGCTGTCGCGCATTGCGCTGAAAGTCGCGCACGACTGCGCCGCGGACAAACCCAGCGTGCGGATCGTGTTCGCGTCGCGCCACGGCGAGCTGCGCCGCACGACGGATATCCTGCGCAACATCAGTGCTGGCGAGCCGGTTTCGCCGACTTCCTTCAGCCTTTCGGTGCTCAATGCGATGACGGGCGTGTTTGGCATTGCGCGCGGCGACCGCTCAGCGGCGAGCGCGCTGTCGGCGGGCGCCGAAACGCTCGGTTATGCGCTGCTCGAAGCGCACGCGCAATACGCGACCGACACGTCGACGCCCGTTCTGCTCGTCTACGCGGATGAGCCGGCCGATCCCGCGTACGGCACGATCGAAGAGGAAGTGCAGGGCGGTGCGCTCGCGATCCTGCTCGACGAAGCGCCGGTGGCACGCTTGACCTGCTCGCGCACGGCCGCGGCAGCTGAACGCGCCCCGGCGGATTGCGCGGGCGCTCTCTTTGCGACGCAGAGCCAGGCAGTGCACCACTGCCTCGACACGCATACAGGCGCGCAATGGTGCAGCGAGTATGCCGTCTGGGAATGGAGCTGGGATGAAGGCGCGGCTTGACTATCACTGGCGTCTCGTCGCGACGGCGCTCGCGTTCACCGTATTCGGCATCTGCGGGCTTGGTTTTTCGCTGATCCTGTTTCCGATCGCATGGTTGTGGCCGCACCGCGCGTCGAAGCAACTGGCTATCACCGCGATCATTCACGCGTTCTTCCGCGCGCTCGTTGCCGTGCTGCGCGGGGTCGGCGTGATGGAACTCGATGCGCACGGCGTCGCGGCGCTGCGCCGCAAGGTTGACGACCCCGCCATCGTGATCGCGAATCACCCCACCTGGCTCGACGTGATGGTGCTGCTGTCGCTGACGCCGCGCGCGTGCTGCGTCGTGAAGAGCGCGCATTGGGGCAATCCGTTTTTCTGGGGCGTCGTGCGCGCGGCCGAGTACGTCAGCAACGCCGATCCCCTCGAACTCGTGGAAGCGGGCGCGCGGCAGCTTGCGCGCGGGTACACGATGATCATTTTTCCGGAAGGCACGCGCAGCCCGGCGCGCAACCGGATGCATGCCTTTTCGCGCGGCTTCGCGCATATGGCGCTGAAATCCGGCGCGCCGATTCTGCCCGTCCTGATGGACTGCGATCCGCCCGCCTTCACGAAGGGCATGCGCTGGTACGACGTGCCCGAGCGTGCGTTTCGCATGCGCGTGAACGTGCTCGACCCGCTCGGCACGAACGCGTTCGCGGCGCACGACGAGCCGCCTGCGCTGGCTGCCCGCACGGTGACGAGCGCCATCGAAGCACACATCACCCAGCACCTGTTCGACTATGGATTCTTTAAAGCTTGAAATCAAACAGCTTCTGATCGAAGCGCTCGATCTGGAAGATCTGACGCCCGCCGACATCGACGACGACGCGCCGCTCTTCGATACCGACGGCGTCGGTCTCGATTCGATCGACGCACTCGAGATCGGTATCGTGCTGCGCAAACACTATCAATTGACGATCGCGGCGAACGATGAACGCACGCGAGAGCACTTCCGCTCGATCAATACGCTTGCGGCGCTGGTGGCGAGCCAGCGCGAGCTTGCGCATGAGTCGGGCGACACCACAAAGAAAGGGGAATGACCGTGACCGACACCGAGATCCTTGAGCGCATCCGCGCCATCTTCAAAGAAAACTTCGCGATCGAGCCCGAACGCGTGACGCCCGAAGCGCATCTGTTCGAAGAGCTCGATCTGGACAGCATCGACGCCGTCGATCTCGCGATCAAGCTGCAGGAGATGACGGGCCGCCGGATCAAGCCGGAGGAGTTCAAGTCGGTGCGCACGGTCGGCGACGTGATCGTCGCGGTCGAATCGCTGCTCGCGGCGCAGGGCTGATGCAGGCGCAAGGTTCGCACGCGCGCGGCGCTTCGGGCGACATGCGGACGGCTCCCGCAGCAGAAGCGCCGCCCGCCGCAACGCAGTCTGCGAGCGGCGTCGAGCGCCCGCGCGGCTGGGCGGGCTTCGCGTTCGGCGTGCTCGCGAAGCTGGCGTATCCCGCCGTCATTCTATGCGCGTGGTTCTGGGACGAGCCGCGCTTCGTCGGCTGCCTGCTGTTCGCGCTGTTGTGGTTGCAGCGCTGCGCGGGCACGGGCGCATTCGGCGCATCGCTGCGCAGGCTCACGCGCATCGACTGGGGCGTCGCGTTCATGCTGAGCGCCGCGTCGGCCGCTATCGTGTGGACCAATAGCGAACTGTTGCTGCGCATCTATCCGTCGCTGGTGAATCTTGGTTTGCTGATCGCTTTCGGTGCCACGCTTGTGCGCGGCCCGACGATGATCGAAAAATTCGCCCGCATCGGCACGCCCAATCTGAGCGAGCCCGCGATCCGCCACACGCGCCGCGTGACGCAGATCTGGTGCGTGTTCTTTCTCGCGAATGGCGTGTTTTCTCTCTACACCGCGCTGTATTGGCCGCGCGCAGCGTGGTCGCTGTATAACGGCGCGATTGCATATGGGCTTATCGGCGTGCTGCTGGCGGGCGAAATCGCATGGCGCTATCTCGTGATCCTGCCACGTGCCCGGCGCTCGGAGGCGGCATGATCGCGCTGCATGAACTGCTGTCGTGCACGCGCGCCGCAGATGTGCCCGTCTGTCGCGACGACGACTCCGATCGCACGATCGATTTCGCCGTCTTCCGTGCGCGCGTCTTCGCAATCGCACGCCAGTTGCGCGAAACGGGCGCGCATCGCTACGCGTTGCGCATCGACGATCCGTTCGACTTCGCGTGCGCATTATTCGCGCTCTTCGCGTGCGGCAAGACGCCCGTGATTCCGGCGAACGCGACGCCCGGCTATCTGGCCGATCTCGCCGATGCGTATGACGCCGTGCTCACGGATGCCGACATTCGCGCGCATGCCGCCGTGCAAGCACCGCCCGCAACGTCGCTGCACATCGATCCGAACGCGCCGCTCACGCTCTACACGTCGGGCAGCAGCGGCACGCCCAAGCCGATCCACAAGACGCTCGCGCAGTTCGACGCCGAAGTGCGTACACTCGAACGCGAGTGGGGCCAACTCGTCGGCGACGCGACGATGCTCGCGAGCGTGCCGCATCATCACATCTACGGCCTGCTGTTTCGCGTGATGTGGCCGCTCGCGGCCGGGCGCGCGTTCGACCGGGCTGTCTGCATCGAGCCACAGCATGTGCAGGCGCGCATCGGCCAATGCGGCGCGACGGTGGTTGTGTCGTCGCCCGCGCAGCTGTCGCGCTGGCCAGCGTTGCCCGGCTTCGCGGCGCTCGCGCCCGTGCCGCGCGCTTTCTTTTCGTCGGGTGGTCCGCTTTCGGCGGAAGCCGCCGCGGAATACGCCGCCGCCTTCGGCGCCGCGCCGATCGAGATTTACGGCAGCACCGAAACGGGCGGCATCGCGTGGCGACGTCAGAACGAGACGCCGGCGTGGCGTCCCGTCAGCGGCGTCGACGTGCGGCGCGGCGAGGATGGCGCGTTGAACGTGCGCTCGGCGCATCTCGGTCACGACGACTGGCATCGCACCGACGACGCCATTGCGTTCGACGACGAAGGCCGCTTCCGTCTGTTGGGACGTCTGGATCGCGTGATCAAGCTCGACGGCAAGCGTGTGTCGCTGCCCGAGGTCGAAGCGCGTCTCGCGCTGCATCCGTATGTCGCGCAAGCGGCCGTCGTGAAGCTCGCGGGCGCATCGCGCGAACGCGTGGGCGCCGTGGTCGCGCTCAGCGACGCGGGCGGCGACGCGCTGCGCAGCGAAGGGCGCGTCGCACTGGCGAAGACGCTGCGCCGCCACCTCGCCGCATATTTCGATGTGGTCGTGCTGCCGCGTCATTGGCGCTTTCGCGTCGCGTTGCCGTTCGATGCGCGCGGCAAGCTGCCCGTCGCGGCCGTGGCGGCCGCATTCGAGCCGCGCAGCGAAGGCTTCGAAGTGCTGTCCGAAGCACGCCATGGCGAGCACCTGCATTACGAACTGCGCGTGCCCCCCGCGCTCGTGCATTTCGAAGGCCACTTCCCCGGTTTGCCGATCCTGCCCGGCGTCGTGCAACTCGACTGGGCGATCCGCCTCGCCGCCGAGCATGTGACGGGTGTGCGTGAAATCGAATCCGTCGATCGCCTGAAATTCACCGCGCCTGTGATGCCGGGCGCCGTGCTCGATCTCAAGCTCTCGCACGATGCCGCGCGCAGGCGCGTGCAATTCGCGTATCGCGTCGATGCACGCGACAGTTCGTCGGGCGTGATCGTGTATCGGGAGCACACATGAGCGAAGCCAAGGCGATTTTCGCGCCGTGCGTCGTCATTCCGATCTACAACCATAAGGATGCGATCGGCGGCACGGTCGAGCGTCTTCTCGTGCACGCGTTGCCCATCTTCGTGATCGACGACGGTAGCGATGAAGCGACGCAAGCCGTGCTGGCGAAGCTCGCCTGCCAACACCGCGATCAGATGATGCTGTTGCGTCTGCCCGTCAACGGCGGCAAGGGCGCGGCCGTGATGGCAGGGCTGCGCGCGGCGAAACGCGCGGGCTACACGCATGCGTTGCAGATCGATGCCGATGGCCAGCACGAGGCGAGCGACGTGCCGCTCTTCCTCGCTGCTGCGCGCGCCGAGCCGGGCGCCGTGATTCTCGGCCGCCCTGTCTATGACGAGAGCGTGCCGAAGTCGCGCCTCTACGGCCGCTATCTGACGCACGTGTGGGTCTGGATCGAAACGCTGTCGTTCACCATCCGCGATTCGATGTGCGGCTTCCGCCTCTATCCGCTCGATGCCGCATGCGCGCTGATCGACAGCGTCGACTTGCCGATGCGTATGGACTTCGACATCGAAATTCTGGTGCGCCTTTACTGGCGGCGTCTCGCGTTCCGCGCGATTCCGACGCGCGTCGTCTATGCGACGGATGGCGTGTCGCACTTCGACGTGCTGTGGGACAACGTGCGCATCAGCGCGAGCCATACGCGGCTCGTCTGCGGAATGCTGCTGCGTCTGCCGATGCTGCTCGCGCACAAGGTCATGCCGCGTCGATCCGCGGCGGCGCGTTCGAACGCCGATCGCGCGAACTGGTGGCGTGTGGCCGAACGCGGCAGCCGGCTCGGCATGACGCTGCTGGCGCTCAGCTGCAAGCTGTTCGGCATGCGCTTCACCGCGCTGTGGCTGCACCCCGTGGTTGCGTATTTTCTGTTGACTGGGCGCGCTGCGCGCGCTGCGTCGCGCACCTACTTCGCGCATCTCGAACAGGCCGCGGCGGGCGAGCGCACGCCGCGGCCCGGCTGGCGCTCCGCTTACGGGCAGATGCTCGCGTTCGCGCAATCAGGTCTCGACAAGCTTGCCGCGTGGTCGGGCCGCATCGATTCGGACGATGTGGTCTTCGACGATCCCGCCGCCTTCGAAGCGCTCGTCGGCAGCGGCCGTGGCGCGCTCGTAATCGGCGCGCACCTGGGCAACCTAGAAATGACGCGCGCGCTCGCTGCGCACGGCGGCCACGCAAAGGTCACGGCCATTGTCTACACCGAGCACGCGAAGCGCTTCAACAGCGTGCTGTCGACGGCGAGCAGCGACTTCGCGAAGCGGCTCGTGCAGGTGAGCGACTTCGGACCCGAGACGTCGATGATGATGCAGGAGCGCATCGATGCGGGCGAACTGCTGGTGATCGTCGGCGACCGTGTGCCCGCGCGAGAATCGGGCCGCACGACGGAAGCCCGATTCCTCGGCGCGACGGCACCGTTTGCGCAGGGGCCCTATGTGCTCGCGCATGCGCTCGGCTGCCCCGTGTATCTGTTTTTCTGTCTCAAAGAGCGCGACGACGCGGATGGCAAGCGCGAGCGCTACCACTTGTACTTCGAGCCGTTTGCGGAACGCATCGACCTTCCGCGCCGCGAACGCGCGCAGCATATTGCGGCATGGGCGCAGCGCTATGCGTCGCGTCTCGAGCACTATTGCCGCAAGGCGCCGTATCAATGGTTCAATTTCTTCGATTTCTGGGCGCGTCCCCGAAAAGCGATAACGGGTGCAATCCCGAACGGAGACGCGAATGTCGGAACATGATCTGATCGACGATGCACACGCGCATGCTGCACGCGCCGCCGCGCCGCGCACGGTGGTGGTCGGCGGACGCAAGCTGTCGATCGAAGAGGTCGTCGCGATTGCGACAGGGCGCGCACAGGTCGCACTGAGCGGCGATCCCGCATGGCGTTCCCGTATCCAGCGCGGCGCAGATTTTCTGCGTCGTCATCTTGCTGCGGGCGAAACGGTGTACGGCGTGAACACGGGTTATGGCGACGCGTGTGTGGTCGATGTGCCGATGGACCTCGTCGAGGCATTGCCGCTGCAGCTCACGCGCTATCACGGCTGTGGAATGGGCGCGTATCTCGACGACGCACAAACGCTCGCCGTAATCGCCGCACGTCTGAACTCGCTGGCGCATGGATTTTCAGGCGTGCGCCCGGTGCTGCTCGAACGGCTCGCCGATCTCGTCAACCATCGTGTGCTGCCGCGCATTCCATCGGAAGGGTCGGTGGGCGCAAGCGGCGACCTGACGCCGCTGTCGTATGTGGCGGCAGCGCTCGTCGGCGAACGCGACGTGATGTTCGACGGCACGCTGCGCGACGCCGCCGGCGTGTGGACGCAACTCGGGCACGCACCGTTGACGCTCGCGCCGAAGGAAGGCCTCGCGCTGATGAACGGCACAGCCGTGATGACGGGTCTCGCCTGTCTCGCGTTTGCGCGCGCCGAACACCTCGCGCGTCTTGCCGCGCGTTTGACGGCGCTGTCGACGGTCGCGCTCGACGGCCGCGCCGCGCACTTCGACGCGATGATCTTCGAAGCGAAGCCGCACGCGGGTCAGGCCGATGCCGCCGCATGGATCCGCGCGGATCTCGCCGGCCGCGACGATACGCCGGGCCATCGTCTGCAGGATCGCTATTCGATCCGCTGCGCGCCGCATGTGATCGGCGTCGCCGTCGATGCGCTGTCGTGGGTGCGCCGCGACGTCGAGAACGAGCTCAATAGCGCGAACGACAATCCGCTGATCGACCCCGACGGCGAGCGCGTGCTGCACGGCGGCAACTTCTACGGCGGCCATATTGCGTTTGCAATGGACGCGTTGAAGACGGCCGTTGCCAATCTCGCCGATTTGATGGACCGGCAACTCGCGCTGATCGTCGACGACAAGTTCAGCAACGGCTTGCCGCGCAACCTGACGGGCGCGACGTCGGCGCGTGCGCCGATCAATCACGGCTTCAAGGCGGTGCAGATCTCGTCGTCGGCATGGACGGCGGAGGCGCTGAAGCACACGATGCCCGCGAGCGTGTTCTCGCGCTCGACGGAAGCGCACAATCAGGACAAGGTCAGCATGGGCACGATCGCCGCACG
The DNA here is from genome assembly GCF_000020045.1 of Paraburkholderia phymatum STM815. Lineage (GTDB taxonomy): Bacteria > Pseudomonadota > Gammaproteobacteria > Burkholderiales > Burkholderiaceae > Paraburkholderia > Paraburkholderia phymatum. The sequence continues at coordinate 783,774 of NC_010622.1, forward strand.
CGACTGCCTGCGCGTGCTGGACCTGACGGAGCAGGTGGCAGCCGCGCATACGCTCGCCGCCGTGCAGGCGCTGACGTTGCGCGTGCGCCTCAACGAAGCGACGCCCGTGCCCGCGCCGTTGCGCGCATTCGCGGACGGCGTCGCGGCGCTGTCGCCGTTCGTCGACGAAGACCGCGCGCTCGAAAGCGATCTGCGCGCGTTGACCGCGCGCATCGCCGATTGCGCGTTGATGGAAGGAGGCGCGCATCGTGCATGAACGCCACTCCACACTGAAAGCGAGCGCGATCGTCGAAGTCCCGTTTCACGACGTCGATGCGATGAACGTCTGCTGGCACGGCCATTATCTGAAGTACTTCGAGATCGGCCGCGCGGCGCTGTTGCGTGCCTTCGATTACGACTACCGCGAGATGCAGGCGTCGGGCTATCTATGGCCGATCGTCGAGGCGCATCTGAAGTACGTGCGGCCCGCGGCGTATGGCCAGCGGATCGACGTGCGCACGGAACTGCTCGAATTCGAAAACCGCCTGAAAATAGGCTATGAAATCGTCGATTGCGCGACGGGCAAGCGGCTGACAAAGGGCTATACGATCCAGGTCGCGATCGAGGCCGCCACGCAGGAAACGCAGTTCGTGTCGCCGCCCGTCGTGTTTGACAAGCTGGAGCGCGCATGGGTACGTTGACTCTTCGCGCGGCGCTGACTGTAGCGTTGCTCGTTGCCTCAAGCATGAGACCGTTCGGCCTGGCGCAAGCAGCCGCGCCCGCGCAGCCGCAAAACGGCAATGCGGCGCTCGTGTCGCAAGTTGCCGCGCGGCTCGCGCAAACCCGAGGCGTGCGCGCACAGTTCACGCAGACGCAGACGCTTTCGGCAATGAAGCAGCCGCTCGTCAGCACGGGCACGCTGGTGTTCTTCCGTGAGCGCGGCGTGATCTGGCGCGTGGATACGCCATACAAAGCCACCTACGTGATCGGCGATGCCGCCGTGAGCGAAGTCGACGCGGACGGCAAGCGCATCAATGCGAAGCGTACGCAGGGCGTGCGCGGCGTCGCGCAGGTTTCGAAGATGATGCGTGCGATGCTCGGCGGCGATCTGTCCGCGCTGTTCTCGCAATTCGACGTCGATGCGCAGGGCACGCCGTCGCAATGGAAGCTCGAACTGAAGCCGAACCAGCCGCAGATCGCGCAGTCGATCAAAGGCCTGCAGATGACGGGCGGCGAATTCCTGCAGACGCTGCGCATTGCGCTCGCGAACGGCGACGTCACGCAGATCGACTTCGCGAACAGCGAGGCGATCACCGATCTGGCGCCCGGCGAGCGCACGCTGCTAGGAGCACAATGATGCTGATGGCGCGACAGTGGACGAAGACGCAGTTGTGGAGCATTCGGGCCACATGGCTCGTGCTCGCGCTTGTCGCGTCGCTGTATTGCGCCTGGCGCTTCATGGGGCCGTCCCCGCTGGAGACGAACCTGCTCGCGCTGCTGCCCGCGACGGAAGCCGATCCCGTTGCGGAGAAAGCCGTTGATACGCTTGCCGACGCGCTCGGCGACCGCACGGTGTTTCTGGTGACGAGCAAGGACGCCGATCATGCGAAGGCGGCGGCGAGGCAGTTCGGCGCTGCGTTGCAGAAGAGCGGTGCGTTCGCGGCGGTGACGGCGGAGTTGCCGCCGTTCGACATGTCGCAGATCGGCGCACTGTACATGCCGTACCGCTTCAATCTGCTGACACGCGAGGACCGCGACGCGCTCGCAAACCACACCGCTTCGCTGCACGACGCGCTGATGCAGCGCATCTACAATCCGGTGCGCGGCCCGCTCGCGACGCAGCTTGCCGACGATCCGTCCGGCTGGCTCGAGCATTGGCTGTCGGCGCTGCCGCTCGCCACGTCGAATCTCGACCTGGAAGACAACATGCTGGTCGCGCATCGCGGCGACACGACAAGTGTGCTCGTCGTCACGACACTGCCGGGCTCCGCGTACGAAACGCAGACGCAGCGCGCGGTGCTGTCGGCCGTGGCGCAGGCGCAGTCTTCGCTGAAGACGGGGCACCCCGATGCAAGCGTCGCGCGCACGGGTGCCGTCTTCTATGCGGAATCGGCGCGTAGCGCATCGGAGCGCGAAGTGCATCTGATCGGCGTCGCGTCCGCGTGCGGCATCGCGCTGCTGATGTTGTGGGTGTTCCGCTCGCCGCGCCTGCTGCTGTTGGGTTTCGTATCGACGGCGCTCGGCATTGTGTGCGCGCTGGCGGCGACGCTGCTGGTGTTCGGCAAGCTGCATCTGCTCACGCTCGTGTTCGGCGCGAGTCTGATCGGCGAGGCCGTCGATTACTCGATTCAATACTTCGTCGTCTATCTCGGCGCGGGGCCCGGTCAACGCGGCGGCTGGAATGCGCGGCAGGGCGCGCGCTCGGTGCGTGCCGCGCTGAGCGTCGCACTGGCGACCAGCCTGCTCGGCTATGCGATTCTCGCGTGGGTGCCGTTCCCCGCGCTCAAACAGATCGCCTGCTTCGCGATCGTGGGCATTAGCACCGCGTTCGCGTCTGTGCTGTGGCTGCTGCCCGTGCTGCTCGTGAAGGGCCCGAAGCGTGCGCAACGGCGTCTCTTCCTGCGCGCCGCGACGCTGCTCGCGCGCTGGCACGGGACGATTGGCGGGAGGCGCGCATGGATCGTCGCGGGCGTGCTCGTGCTGATCGCGATTCCGGGCTGGCTGCGTCTCGCGAGCGACGACGACATCCACCTGCTGATTCAGCGCGATCCTGATCTCGTCGCGCAGGAAGATCAGGTGCGTAATGCAATCGGTGTCGACAACACCGCGCAGTTCTTCGTCGTACGCGGTGCGTCGCAGGAACTAGTGCTGCAACGCGCGGAAGCGCTCGGCGTCAAGCTCGATGCGTTGAGCGGCGCGCGTTCGGTGAACGGCTGGCAATCGGTGACGCAGTTCGTGCCGTCGGCGCAACGTCAGGCCGACGCTCGCGCGACGCTCGCGCAGCACGTCTTCAATGATCCCGCCGCGCTTCGCTCGATGCTGCTGCAAGCGGGCTTTCGCGATGAAGTCGCCGACGCGTGGCTCGCTTCATACGCGAAATCGAACGGCGCGCCATTGACAGTCGAACGCTGGCTCGCCGCACCGTGGTCGCAGCCTTATCGGCACTTGTGGCTCGGCCGCGTCGATGCACGCGGCGGGCACGGCTACGCGGCCATCGTGATGCCGCAGCGCGTGACGTCGCAAAACGTGACGGCACTGATCGATACCGCACGTTCGCTCGAAGGCGTCGCGTTCGTCGACAAGGCGGCGAGCGTCTCGAAGCTGTTCGGCGCGTATCGCGTGGACAGCGGCATCTGGCTCGCGGGCGCGCTGCTGCTCGTGCTGATTCTGCTGATGGCGCGCTACACCGCGAGCGGCGGCATCGCGACGACGCTGCCCGTACTGCTCGCGATCGGCGTGACGCTAGCGGCATTCGGCTATGCAGGCGTGCCGCTCAATCTGTTCAACTGCCTCGCGCTGATGCTCGTGCTCGGCGTCGGCGCGAACTACGCGGTGTTTCTACGCGAAGGCTGCCTGCGCGATCACGCCGATCTCGGCGCCGTCTGGACGGGCGTGCTGCTGTCGGCGGCGACGACGTTGCTGTCGTTCGGCATGCTGGCCTTCAGCGCGATGCCCGCCTTGAAGAGTTTCGGCGCCACACTGGCGCTCGGCATTCTCGTGTCGGTGTTGCTTGCACCGATCGGCATGCCGCCTGGAAGAAGGAGAGTTGCATGACCTTGCCACCCGTTTATCTGCATGCGCTCGGCATGGTCAACGCGCTCGGCGGCGACGTCGCTTCGATCGTGGCCGCGCTCGGCGCCGCGCAATCGCCCGGCATGGGACTGATACATACGGGCATCGGCGATGCTTACGTGGGCCGCGTGGCGACGCCGCTCGACATTGCGCCGCCCGCTGCGCTCAAGCGCTTCGATTGCCGCAACAACCGCATGCTGCTCGCTGCGCTCGAACAGATTCGCCCGGAACTCGAGGCCGCGCGCGAGCGTTATGGTTCGCACCGCATCGGCATCGTGCTCGGTACCAGCACCTCGGGCATCGATGCGGCGGAAGTCGCGTTCGTGCATCAGGCGCAGGCAGGCCAGCTGCCGGAGAACTTCAACTACCGGCAGATGGAAATCGGCACGGCCGCGCCGTTCGCGGCCGCCGCGCTGAATGTGCAGGGGCCGGCGTTCACAGTGTCGACGGCCTGCACGTCGAGCGCTAAAGCCTTCGTGTCGGCGCGCCGTTTACTGCAGCTTGGACTGTGCGACGCGATGATCGTCGGCGGTGTGGATACGTTGTGCGAGCTGACGGTGCAGGGCTTCGCGTCGCTCGAATCGACGAGCGTCACGCGCACCAATCCGATGAGCCGCAATCGCAACGGCATCAATGTCGGCGAAGGCGCCGCCGTGTTCCTGATGACCCGCGAAGAAGGCGTGGTGCGGCTGGCGGGCGCGGGCGAATCGAGCGACGCGCATCATGTGTCGGCGCCGGACCCGCAAGGCGTCGGCGGGGAGCTGGCGTTGCGCGAGGCGCTCAAGGATGCGGGCGTCGAACCGTCGGCGATGGCGTATGTGAATCTGCATGCAACGGCCACGCGCAAGAACGACCACATGGAAGCGCATCTGATGTCGCGCGTGTTCGCGGACGGCGTGCCCGTCAGCGGCACCAAACCGCTCACGGGGCATCAGCTCGGTGCGGCGGGCGCGACGGAATTGGGCTTCGCGTGGCTCACGCTCGCACGCGACGACATGGCGATACCGCGTCATCAGTGGGATGGCGAGGCGGACCCGGCGTTGCCCGTGCTCGATCTCGTGCAGGACGAGCGGCGTATTCCACGCGGCGGCACGCAATACGTAATGAGCAATTCGTTCGCGTTCGGCGGCAGCAACGTCAGCCTGATACTGGCGCGTTGACGCGCTCGAACGACGACGCAACAAACATAACGACATGAAGGCCACACCTGAGACCAGCGAAGGTTTTCCGCCCATCGAGACGATCCTGCCGCATCGCGGCACGATGCTGTTGCTCGACGGCGTGAGCGCATGCGGCGACGAGACGCTGACAGCCTACACGGCCGTGCGCGGCGATGCGTGGTACGCGGACGAAAGCGGCGCGATGCCCGCGTGGATCGGCATCGAGCTGATGGCGCAGGGCGTTGCCGCGCATATCGCGTTGCTGGCGATGCGGGCGGGTGGCCGCGCGCGTCCCGGCGTGCTGCTCGGCACGCGCAGCTACAAGGCGCACGCGAGCGCATTCGCGCGCGGCGCGCATCTGACCGTCAACGTTCAGGAAGTGCTGCGTGGCGACGAAGGCCACAGCGCCTACGAATGCGCGATCGATCACCTCGGTGCGCGTTACGCGGACGCCGTGATCAAGGTGTTTCAACCGGGCGACTTTCACACGTTCATCGAAGGGAGTATCAGTTCATGAGCCGCCGAGTTCTCGTAACGGGCGCGAGCCGCGGCATTGGCCGCGCGATTGCCTATCAGCTGGCTGCCGACGGCTTCGCCGTGTCCGTGCATTGCCGCACGGGCCGCACGGAAGCCGAAGCCGTCACGGCGGGCATTGCGGCGCAGGGCGGCTCGGCGCGCGTGCTGCAGTTCGACGTGCGCGAGCGCGCCGCGTGCCGCGACGCGCTTGAAGCGGATGTCGCCGCGCACGGCCCGTACTACGGCATCGTGTGCAGCGCGGGTGTGACGCGCGACGCGGCCTTTCCCGCGCTCACCGACGAAGACTGGGACGTGGTGATCGAAACCGGCCTCGACGCGTTCTATAACGTAATCCATCCGCTGACGATGCCGATGGTCCGTGCCAAAAAAGGCGGCCGCATTGTGACGATCGCATCGGTGTCGGGTGTGATCGGCAATCGCGGCCAGGTCAACTACAGCGCGGCGAAAGCGGGGCTGATCGGCGCGACGAAGGCGCTGGCCGTCGAACTCGCATCGCGCAGCATCACGGTCAACTGCGTGGCGCCGGGGCTGATCGAAACGGGCATGCTCCAGGACATGCCGCTCGAACACGCGCTGAAAACCGTGCCGATGAACCGTGTGGGTCAACCGGCCGAAGTCGCGTCGGTGGTGAGCTTCCTGATGTCGGACGCAGCCTCTTACGTGACGCGCCAGGTAATCGGCGTCAATGGCGGGATGATCTGATGAAGCGTGTCGTCATTACGGGCATGGGCGGCGTCACGGCGCTCGGCAGCCGCTGGGACGAGATCGAAGCGGCACTGAAGGCAGGCCGCAACGCGGTGCGGCGCATGCCGGACTGGGATTACTTCGAGTCGCTGCATACGCGTCTCGCGGCGCCGCTGCCTGGGTTCGCTCAACCCGCCGACTGGCCGCGCAAGAAGACGCGCTCGATGGGCAGGGTATCGATGTACGCGGTGCGCGCGAGCGAACTCGCGCTCGCCGATGCGGGTTTCGCGGGGGACGAGTCGATCAGCGACGGCCGCATGGGCGTCGCATACGGCTCGTCGTCGGGTTCCGTCGAACCGATCCGCGCATTCGGCACGATGCTCGAATCGGGTTCGATGACCGACGTCACGTCGAACAGCTACGTGCAGATGATGCCGCACACGACGGCCGTCAACGTGAGCCTCTTCTGGGATCTGAAGGGGCGTATCGTGCCGACCTCGTCGGCATGTGCGTCGGGCAGCCAGGCAATCGGCTATGCCTACGAAAATATCGCCATGGGCAAGCAGACGCTCATGCTCGCGGGCGGCGCGGAAGAACTGTCGGGGCCGGCCGTCGCCGTGTTCGACACGCTGTATGCGACCAGCACGCGCAATGACGAGCCGCACCTGACGCCGCGTCCGTTCGACGCGAAGCGCGACGGTCTCGTGGTCGGCGAGGGCGCGGCGACGCTCGTGCTCGAAGAATACGAGCACGCGAAGGCGCGCGGCGCGACGATCCATGCGGAGATCGTCGGCTTCGGCTGCAATTCGGACGGCGCGCACATGACGCAGCCGACGGCGAGCACGATGGCGCGCGCGATGCAGCTCGCGCTCGAAGACGCAAAGCTCGACGCGAATGCGATTGCCTATGTGAACGCGCACGGCACGTCGACGGATCGCGGCGACGTGGCGGAGAGCCAGGCCACGGCACGGACTTTCGGCGAGCGCATGCCGATCTCGTCGCTGAAGAGCTACGTCGGCCATACGCTTGGTGCATGCGGCGCGCTCGAAGCGTGGTGGACGATCGAAATGATGAAGCGCAACTGGTACGCGCCGACGCTCAATTTGACTGAAGTCGATCCCGCTTGCGCGCCGCTCGATTACATTCGAGGCGAGGCACGCGCGATCGATGCCGAATACGTGATGAGCAATAACTTCGCGTTTGGGGGCATCAACACGTCGCTGATTTTCAGGCGCGTTCGATGACGCGTGTGCAAGGCATGCAGCGCGTCGTCGTCACGGGCATGGGCATCGTGTCGTGCATCGGCAATACGCTCGACGACGTCAGCGCTGCGCTGCGTGAAGGACGCAGCGGCATCACGCATGTCGATGCGTGGCGCGAGCGCGGCTTCGGCACCCAGGTCGCGGGTGTCGCGTCGGTGGACGGCGAGCCGCCATTCGATCGCAAGCTTGAACGATTCATGGGCGATACCGCGCGCTTCGCGTGCCACGCGGCGCGCAAGGCCATCGACGACGCAGGTCTCGATATCGCCGCGCTGCGTTCGCATCACGTCGGTGCCGTGCTCGGCTCGGGTGTCGGCACGATGTCGGCGTATGACGCGGCGATGGCCGTCGCGAACACGCGCGGTGTCGAGAAAACGCCGCCGTACACGGTGCCGCAGGCGATGAGCAGCACCGCCTCCGCGAACGTCGCGCAGGTGTTCGGCATCGAGGGCGTCACGTATTCGCCGTCGTCGGCGTGCACGACGTCGGCGCTCGCGATCGGCCAGGCCATGCAGCTGATTCAAACGGGACGTCAACGGATCGTTCTCGCAGGTGGCAGCGAATGCCTGCACGACAACATGACGCTGATGTTCGACGCGATGCATGCGCTGTCGCGCCGCTTCAACGACACGCCCGCCAGCGCCTCGCGACCTTACGATACGGCGCGCGACGGCTTCGTGATCGCAGCGGGCGGCGGCGTGCTCGTGCTCGAAGCGCTCGATCATGCGCTCGCACGCGGCGCGCGCATCTATGCGGAGCTGACGGGGTTCGGCCACTGCACGGACGGCGCGGGCATGGTGTCGCCGCACGCGCCGGGCATCGCGCGCGCAATGCAGGTTGCGCTCGACGAAGCGGGCGCGCGTCCCGATTACGTGAATGCGCACGCGCCGTCGACGCCGCTCGGCGACATCGAGGAACTGCGCGCGCTGCAAACGGTGTTCGGTTTGGACGTGCCGCCGTTTTCGTCGACGAAGGGGCTGACGGGGCATCCCCTCGGCGCATGCGGGGCGCATGAGGCGATCTACACGCTGCTCATGATGCGCGACGGTTTTATCGCAGGGACGGTGGGCATCGAACAGATCGAGCCGCTCGCACAACAACTGCCGCTGGTGCAGGCCACGCGCGAAGCGAGGATCGATCGCGCGTTGTCGGTGTCGTTCGGTTTCGGGGGGAGTTGCGCGAGCCTGATGTTTGCCAGGATTTGAAACGTAGTACGCACAATCAACAACGAGAAAGGGAATACGAAGAATGAAGACCAGAATCGCAATGGGGTTGGTGGCGGCCGTCGTGCTGACGCAGGCGGGCTGTACGACCAGGATCAAATCGCTGCCGATGCCGGCCTCGGTCCAGACGCAGAACGGCCAGGATGTAGCGCTTTACTTCGGCGAACAGGCACATGCGCCCGTGCAGCAGTCGTTCGGCAGCAAGGAATTCGCGGCGCGCGTGCCGCGCAAGCCGGATGTCAGCCCCGAGACCAACTGCAACAACGCGCTCGCCAAGGCGTTGCAAGACCTGCGCGACTACGCACGCGCGCAGCACGCGAATGCCGTCGTCGGTATCAAGACGCGCTTCCAGCACAACGAGTCGGCTTCATCGACCGAGTTCACGTGCGGTGCAAGCCTGAACGGATCGACACTCGCCGTGCGCGGCGACGTCGTCAAGCTGGAAACGCAATAAGAACATTCATCCACGAGGGTCATCACCATGAAGCGTCACCTGATCTGTGCGGCTGTCGTCGCATGTCTCGCCTCGCACGCATTCGCGCGCGACACGGTCGCCAACTATCCCGTCGCCGAGGCGCTGACGAGTGAGCCGGGCAAGGTCGGCGACGATATTGCGCTGTATTTCGCGGGCCAGAAGCACCCCGGCGTCGTGAAAAACTTCGGCGAATTCGCGACGAACAAGAAGACCAACGCATTCGGCAAGAGCGACGAGACGGCGTGCCAGCACGTGTTCCTGTCGGCCGTGATCGAGCTTCAGGACCGTGCGCGCAAGGAAGGCGGCAACGCGGTCATCAACATCAAGAGCAACTACAAGAATGAAGTGCGCGAGAGCGCGACGGAGTTCACCTGTGGAGCGGGCGCGGTGATTGCCGGCGTCGCGTTGAAAGGGGAAGTGGTGACGCTGAAGAAGTAACGCGGAAAGCCCAAAGGCGGCGGCGCGTATGCGCGCATGCCGCCCGTCGTGTCAGTCTGTCTTGACGGCCGCGACGTTGACGAGGGTTTCGCGCCGCTTGCCGGGCTTCGGCGTATAGATGCCGAGGCGCTCGAGCAGTCCGAAGTCTTTCGCGCGGCTCCACCACAGGTAAGGCAACGACACGTTGTGGGCACCGAAGGTAAAGCCGCCGTGCCGGATCATGTCGAGATAGCCGTCCGCGCTCTTTTGCACCTGCATCGGATGACGGAACAGCAGGCGGATCACCCACGACTTGATATACGCATCCGTCGATTCGGCGAACAGCAGGACACCGCCCGGCTTCAACACGCGACGGAATTCCGCGAGCGCGCGTTCCTGCTCGACGAGATGGTGGAACGTTTGATGACAGAACACGATGTCGGCGCTGGCGTCGGCCAGCGGCAGATTGGCGCAATCGCCGTGTAGCACGTCAACGCAGGTCGAGCGCGTGTCGGCATGATCGCGGCAGGCGCGTGCGGCGTTCATCGCGAGGTCGAGTGAAGGCTCGTGAAAGTCGACGCCGATAATGCGTTCTGGTTTGAACGTTTGCGCGAGCAGCCGGAATGAAATGCCCTGGCCGCAACCGACGTCGACGATGACAGGCGACGCGGGAAGCGGTGTGTCGATCAGGCGTTTGAGGTCGTGGATCGCGACGCGCAGCACGTGGTGTTCCCACGTGTGAGTACGGAGGAACCAGACGCCGAACGACGTCTCGGGCACAAAGGGCACGCCGTTCGATACGCTGGCTGTTTCGGTGGACTGCACGTTATTCCCCGGGCGGTGATGGTGTTGGCTGGTCTTTGATTGGAATGATTGTGCGACATTGTAATCGCTGGTAAGGACGCAAAGCGTTGCGCGTGCAATACGCTATTTGAAGGAAAATTAATGAATATGGATTCGTCGATGAACACTGCGGTGGATGTGGCCATCATCGGAGCTGGGCCGTCGGGCGCTGTCGCTGCGGCGCTGCTGCGCAAGGCGGGACGGTCGGTGCTGGTGCTCGAGCGCCAGCACTTTCCGCGCTTTTCGATCGGTGAGAGCCTGTTGCCGCAGAGCATGGCGTACCTCGAAGAGGCGGGCATGCTGCAGGCCGTCGTCGAAGCGGGCTTTCAGTACAAGAATGGCGCGTATTTCGTGTATCGCGACCAGACATCCGCCTACGACTTCCGCGACAAGCATTCGACGGGTTGGGGCACGACGTATCAGGTTGAGCGTGCCGTCTTCGACGATCTGCTGATTCGCTGCGCGGCGGAGCAGGGCGCCGACGTGCGCTTCGGCCACACGGTGCTCGCGATGAAGACGGGAGAGGCGGGTGATGCGCCCGCGCTCGAGGTCGCCGGCGAAGCGGGCAACCCTTACCGGGTGCATGCGCGTTTCGTGCTTGACGCAAGCGGCTTTGGGCGCGTGCTGCCGCGTCTGCTGAGTCTCGAAGCGCCGACGCGCATGCCGACCCGCGCCGCGATCTTCACGCACGTGCGCGACGGCATTCCTGTCGAAGCACACGATCGCAACAAGATCACGGTGGCCGTGCATCCCGAGCGTCGCGACGTGTGGTACTGGATGATTCCGCTCGCGAACGGGCGCTCGTCGGTGGGTTGCGTGGCGGAAGCTGCGTTTCTCGATGTACCGGAGGCGCAGCGGGAAGCGAAGCTGCGTGCGCTGCTCCGGAGCGAGCCGACGCTGAATCGCCTGATCGGCAATGCGCCGTTCCTGATGCCCGTGCGGCATATCGGCGGCTATTCGGCGAATGTCGAGCGGCTGCATGGGCCGGGATATGCATTGCTCGGCAACGCGGGCGAGTTTCTGGATCCCGTGTTTTCGTCGGGTGTGACGATTGCGCTGCGGTCCGCGCATCTGGCTGTGCAGACGCTGGAGCGTCAGTTGAACGGTGAAGCCGTCGACTGGCAGTCGGCGTATGACATTCCGCTGCGCAAGGGGATCGACACGTTCCGCGCGTTCGTCGAGCGGTGGTACACGGGTGAGTTGCAGGACATCATTTTCTATCCGCAGCAGACGCCGATGATCCGGCGCATGATCAGCGCCGTGCTCGCGGGGTATGCGTGGGATGAGACGAATCCTTATGTCGCCGATCCTGAGCGGCGGTTGAATTCGCTGAGCGAGGTGTGTAAGGGGTAGGGGTGGGGGTGTTTTTGTCTGCGACGCAATCGCCGTTTTTGTCTTTTCGCCGGCATCCGGGTTGCGTTTCGCTGCCAGAAAAAAAACAACGCGCAGCGACCGAACATAACGCCAGCAAAAAAACCACCCGCCGCACGCTAAAAAATCAGGCCGCGATCCGCGCCTTCCCCACCGTATCGTCACGTCGATGCACACGCTGCCCCGCTGCATACGTCTCATACACGGCGCGATCGTCGCCCAGTAGCGCGAACGCGAACAGCAGTTCCTCCAGCGTCTCGGTGCGCGCAGTGCGCCGCGCGAGCAGCGGCGTCGCGCGTGGATCGAGCACCACGAAGTCTGCCTCCGCTTTCGGCTTGAGCGTGCCGATCTTGTCGCCGAGATCGAGCGCTTCGGCAGCGCCCGCCGTCGCCAGCCAGAACATGCGCGTCGCCGTCAGATGATGCCCGCCAAGACGCGCGACCTTGTGCGCTTCATTCATCGTTTGCAGCATCGAGAACGACGTGCCGCCGCCGACGTCGGTGGCGAGCGCGACAGGCATGCCCGACTCGATCGCCTTGTCGAAATCGAACAGTCCGCTGCCGAGAAACAGGTTCGACGTCGGGCAGTGTGCCGCGACGGCGCTCGTTTGCGCCATCCGTCGCCGGTCCTCGGTGTCGAGGTGAATGCAGTGCCCGTACACGGCGCGCGGCCGCAACAGACCATAGTGATCGTAGATGTCGAGATAGCTGCGATGGCCGGGGAACAGGCTCGCCACCCACTTCACTTCGTCATGATTCTCCGCGACGTGGGTCTGGATGAACACGTCGGGATGCAGCTTCGCGAGCGCACCCGTCGCTTCGAGCTGCGCTTGCGTCGAGGTCGGCGCGAAGCGCGGCGTTAGCGCGTACATCTGCCGCCCGTTGTCGTGCCAGCGCGCGATCAGCTCGGCGCTATCGTCGTAGCCCGATTGCGCGGTGTCGCGCAGAAACTCGGGGCAGTTGCGATCCATCAGCACCTTGCCGCCGATCATCCGCACATTGCGGCGCTGCGCTTGCGTGAACAGCGCATCGGCCGATTGCTTGTGCACTGTGCAGTAGACGAGCGCCGTCGTCGTACCGTTCGCGAGCAGCTCGTCGATGAAAAAGCGCGCCGTGTCCTCTGCGACGGCGGCTTCGCTGAAACCGCGCTCGGTTGGGAACGTGTACGTGTCGAGCCACGGCAGCAGACCCGGCGCGGGCGACGCAATCATGTCCGTCTGCGGGAAATGGATATGCGTGTCGATGAAACCGGGGACGATCAGCTTGTCGCGCATCTCGATCACCTGCGTCCCAGGTGCGAGCTGTGCAGCGACGGATGCATGCGCACCCGCCGCGACGACATGTCCGTCTTCGACGATCAAAAGGCCGTCTTCGTTGAACACTGCAGCGTTGGACGATTGCGCAGGATCGCCGTTGAACGTCAGCAGGTGCGCGCGAAAAGCTGTTTGAGTCATGAGTGAAACCGTCTCCGAACGGGTAAGAATCAGGCAGATGCGCGCCAGTGCGCATCGAGTTTCGCGATCATCGCATCGCGCTGCGCGGGCGTGACGAACGACGCCTCGAAGCCGTTGCGGATGATCGTGTACACCTCGGCGTCGTCGAGCTTGAGGGCGTCGATCGTCGCGAGGTAGTTTTCGTTGACGTAGCCGCCGAAGTACGCGGGGTCGTCGGAGTTCACGGTGACGGCGACGCCCGCGTCGAGCAGCGCCTTCAGCGTATGCCTCGTCAGATCGTCGAACACGCACAGCTTCAGGTTCGACAGCGGGCAGACCGTCAGAGCGACACGCGAATCGGCAAGGCGCGTGACGAGCGCCGGGTCTTCGATGCTGCGCACGCCGTGGTCGACGCGGTCGACCTTCAGCAGATCGAGCGCTTCGTAGATGTACGACGGCGGGCCTTCTTCGCCGGCATGTGCGACGAGCTTCAGACCTTTGGCGCGTGCCTTCGCGAACACGCGCTCGAACTTGGACGGCGGATGGCCGTGCTCCGACGAATCGAGCCCGACACCGATCAGCCGGTGCCTGTACTGATCGAACAGCGGCAGCGCCGCGTCGAACGTCGCGAGTGCATCGTCTTCGGACAGATGCCGCAGGAAACACAAGATCAGTTTGCTCGTGAGACCGCGCGTTTGCGCTTCGGCAAGTGCGCGCTCGATGCCCGCGACCACGGTCGCAATCGGCACGCCGCGCTCCGTATGCGTCTGCGGATCGAAGAAGATTTCCGTATGCACGACGTTGTCCGCGAGCGCGCGCTCGACGTAAGCCATCGTCATGTCGTAGAAGTCCTCTTCCTTCAGCAGCACGCTGGCGCCCGCGTAGTAGATGTCGAGGAACGACTGCAGATCGGTGAACGCATACGCGGCACGCAGCGCATCGATCGATTCGTACGCGAGTTTCACGCCGTTGCGTTCGGCAAGCTTGAAGATCAGCTCGGGTTCCAGCGAACCTTCGATATGAATGTGCAACTCGGCCTTCGGTGCGAGGCTGGTTTTGCGAGCTAGCGGGGACAGTGTGGTTGTCGTCATGGTCGGTCAGTGATTCGGGTTATCGATGGATTGATTCGACGTCCGATGGCTGGGTCGGTCGTCCCCAATGTGATTGCAATACATGCTCGATACTGGTTTGATGCTCACGCCGTCTGCACCGCGTGCGCCGTGTTGGCCTCGACGGCCTGCAGCAGTTGCGCCGCTGCGGAAATCGCAATGATCTCCGGCGACTTGTCGACGATGCCGTCCACGCCGAGCGGGCACTTCATCCGCGCGATCGCCACGGGATCGAAGCCGCGCGCGGCGAGTCGGTGCTCGAACTGCTTGCGCTTCGTGTGCGAGCCGATCATGCCGAAGAACGCGAAGTCGCCGCGCCGCAGGATGCGTTCGGCGAGATCGAGGTCGCGCGCGTGGTTGTGCGTCATCACGATGAAGTACGTGTGCGGCGCGGCCTTGTCGACGGCTTCGACGGGCGCGTCGTTCGCGTCGATCGTCACGTTCGCGGCGCCCAGCGTGCCGGGATCCGGGAACTGCGCATCGCGTTCGTCGACCCAGTGCACATGGCAGGGCAGCGTCGCGAGCACGCGCACGAGGGCAGCGCCCACGTGTCCCGCACCGAACAGCACGACGGGGAAGTCGCGCGGCGCGATGGTTTCGGTGAGCAGCGCGCTGCTGTCGTCGAAACCCGCGCCGTCCCACAGCAGGCAATCGGCGCTTTCGACGCCCGGCTCAGGATCGGACAGCATCACGGCATCGGGTGCGGGCCCGAATGATACGCTACGCACCACCGATTGACCCGCCGCAATGCGCTTCGCAAGCGACGTGACCCAGCCCAGATCGGCGATGTCGAGCCGTTCGAACGCGAGCACCACGGCGCCGCCGCAGCACTGGCCGAGGCTCGGTCCGAGCGCGAACCGCTCGAGCCGCCGCATGTTTGGCGCGCGCATGCCGTCGCGCAGCACCTGGCGCGCACTTTCGATTGCTTTCCATTCGAGATGCCCGCCGCCGATCGTATGGCGCGCAGAATCGCGCGTGACGATCATCTTCGTGCCGGCGTCGCGCGGCGCCGAACCTTCGGCGCGGGCAACCGTCACGAGCACGACGGCGTCGCCGTGAGCGAGCAGTTGTTGCAGATCGGTGAGCCAGGCGTGCATCCGGCTGTTCTCCGTGCAAGGCCGCGTGGATTGGCCGCGCAGCCGGTTGATCGTGTGGGCGGCGCGGTCGTGTCGCGCCGCACCTGGGTTGTGCTATGCCGTCGTGCCCGCGCCCGCGGGTTCAGGCGAAGTCGGACCGGACGTTCCCCCACTCGTTGCAGCGCGCGTGCCAGCCGTCAGTGCGGCAGTCGCGGCGATGGCTTCAATCGCATCGAGAATGGCTTCGGGCGTCGCGGGCGCACGCAACGGCGGTGCAGGCGCGGCGTCGGGCGCGGTGGCCGCCACGGCATCGCGAATCGCGAGAAACACCGAAAACGGCAGCAATAACGGCGGCTCGCCGACGGCTTTCGAGCGGAACACCGTCGGCTCGGCGTTTTCATTGCGATACAGCTTCACGTTGAACGCAGCGGGCGTGTCGCTGACGGCGGGAATCTTGTACGTCGACGGCGCATGCGTCATCAGGCGCCCGTCGCGGTTCCACCAGAGCTCTTCCGTCGTGAGCCAGCCCATGCCCTGAATGAATGCGCCTTCGACCTGGCCGAGATCGATGGCGGGATTGATCGACTGGCCTGCGTCGTGCAGCACGTCGGCGCGCACGAGCTTCCATTCGCCCGTCAACGTGTCGATCACGACTTCGGAAACGGCCGCGCCGTACGCGAAGTAGTAGAACGGATGACCCGTCAGCGTCTTCGCGTCCCAATGCACTTTCGGCGTCGCGTAGAAGCCGTCGGACCACAGCTGGATGCGCGCGAGATACGCCGCGTTGACGAGTTGTGCAAACGGCATCGACGCGCCGTTCGCCTGGGCTTCGCCATGCTCGAACCTGACCTCGTCGGGCGTGCCGCCGAGCTCTTTCGCGGCGAGCGAGGCGAGGCGGGCGCGGATCGTGTGTGCGGCGGCTTCGGCGGCCTTGCCGTTCAGGTCGCTGCCCGTCGAGGCGGCCGTCGCCGACGTATTCGCGACCTTGGACGTATCCGTCGCCGTCACGCGCACGCGAGCAAGCGGCAGGCCGAACACGCTCGCGACGACTTGCGCGACCTTCGTGTTCAGGCCCTGGCCCATTTCGGTGCCGCCATGATTCACGAGCACCGAGCCGTCCTTATAGACATGCACGAGCGCTCCCGCCTGGTTCAGGAACGGCACGTTGAACGAGATGCCGAACTTGACGGGCGAATACGCGATGCCGCGCTTGAGTATGGGGCTCGTCGCGTTGAACGCTGCAATCGCTTCGCGCCGCGCGCGATAGCCGCTCGATCCGATCAGTTCGTCAGTGAGCGGCGCGATCACGTTGTCCGTGACCGTTTGGCCGTACGGCGTGACATTGCGCTCGCCGACGCCGTAGAAATTTACGCGGCGCACGTCGAGGGGATCGCGCTTCAGTTCACGAGCGATGCCGTCCATCATCACTTCCATCACGAGCGCGCCCTGTGGGCCGCCGAAGCCGCGAAACGCGGTGTTCGACTGCGTGTTGGTCTTGCACGGCAGCGCAACGATATCGACGTCCGACAGGTAGTACGCATTGTCGAAGTGGCACACGGCGCGCGTCGCGACGGCGCCCGACAGGTCCGCCGAAAACCCCGCGCGCAGCGCGATCTCGACACGCGCGCCGAGAATGCGGCCGGCGTCGTCGAAGCCGGCTTCGTACTCGTAGATCGCGTCGTGGCGTTTGCCCGTGATCATGAAGTCGTCGTCGCGATCGGCGCGCAGCTTCACGGGGCGGCGCAGCGTGTGCGCGGCCAGCGACGCCGCGCAGGCAAAGAGCGCCGACTGCGATTCCTTGCCGCCGAAGCCGCCGCCCATGCGGCGGCATTCGCACTGCACGCTGTGCGTCGGCCAGCCGAACATATGCGCGACCACGTGCTGCATTTCGCTCGGATGCTGCGTCGAACTGTAGACGAGCATGCCGTCCATTTCCTTCGGCACGGCGTACGCAACCTGGCCTTCCAGATAGAACTGCTCCTGGCCGCCGACCTCGAACGTGCCCGCGATCCGGTGCGGCGCCTGGGCGATTTTCTCGGCGGGCGCACCGCGTTTGAGATGCAGCGGCGGCAGCACATACTGTTTCTTCGCTTTCGCTTCGGCAGCTGTCAGCACGGCTTCGAGCGGCTCGTAGCGCACGACCTCGTCGCTCTTCGCGAGCGCCGCCGCGCGCCGCGCAAGTTCGTGGCTGTGCGCGACGACGATGAAGACGGGCTGCCCGAGGTACAGCACTTCGCCGTCGGCGAGAATCGGGTCGTCGTGCAGCACGGGGCCGCAATTGTTTTCACCGGGGATGTCCTCGGCTGTCAGCACGGCGACGACGCCGGGCATCGCGCGCACGGCATCGAGATCGAGCGACACGATGCGCGCGTGTGCATGCCGCGACAGGCCGAGCGCCGCGTGCAGCGTCTGCTGGAGTTCGGGAATGTCGTCGGTGTAGGTCGCTTCGCCGCTCACATGCAGCGCCGCCGACTCGTGCGGCAGCGGCACGCCGATCGCGGTCGGCGTCTCGTCTGCGGCGGCTTGCGTCAGCTCTGCGCGATGAAGGAACGCATCGGTTTGCCTGTTCATCACGTCGACTCCTGCGCAGCCTGCAGCGTGGCTGCGTCAAAGGCGAATGCATTGACGTCGCACAGCGCGAGCGGAGCGGCGTCGCGCGTTTCCAGATGGAAGCGCCACAGCAGATTGCACGCAACTTTCAGCCGGTACGCACTCGACGCGCGCATGTCGGTGAGCGGCTGGTAATCGGCGGCGAGCGCCGTCATTGCGCGTTGTGCCGTGGCGGCGTCCCAGGGCGCGCCTTTGAGCGCGGCTTCAGCCTGCTGCGCGCGCTTCGGCGTTGCGGCCATGCCGCCGAACGCGATGCGTGCGTCCGCGATTATGCCGTCTGCGATGCGCAGCGCAAACGCGCCGCATACGGCCGAGATGTCCTGGTCGTAGCGCTTCGAGACCTTGTACGTGCGAAAGCGCAAATCGGGCGCTGGACGCGGCACGCGGATCGCCGCGACGAATTCGCCGGCTTCGAGCGCGGTCTTCTGGTACCCGACGTAGAGCGCATCGAGCGGCAGCATGCGCGTCTTGCGCTCGCGCTGCAGCACGACGAGCGCATCGAGCGCGATCAGCGCAGGCATCGAATCGCCGATGGGCGAGCCGTTCGCGACATTGCCGCCGAGCGTGCCCGCATTGCGGATCGGCAGCGACGCGAAACGCGTCCACAGTTCAGCCAGTTCGGGATAGTCGACGGCGAGGGCGGCGTACGCGTCTTCGAGCGAGGCGGCCGCGCCGATCGTCAGTGTCTGCGCGTCGCGTTCGATGGTCTTCAGCTCGGCGACATTGCCGATGTACAGAATGTCGCCGAGATCGCGAAACTGCTTCGTCACCCACAGGCCGACGTCGGTGCTGCCCGCGAGCAGCCGGGCTTGCGGATGTTGCGCGCGCAGCCTGGCGAAAGCGTCGAGTGTGACGGGCGCGTAGAACGTCGGCGAGCCGAACGCGGCGCCGCGTGCGTCGGGCGCGATGTATTCGAAGGTGCCGCTGCGCTGGATCGACTGGAGCGCTGTGACGACGGCGGCGCGGTCGAGGGCGACGCGTGGATACTGCTGTTCGTCGAACATCTTCTGCGATGCTTCGACGATCGGCCGGTAGCCGGTGCAGCGGCACAGATTGCCGGACAGCGCGGTGTTGATCTCGTCGCGCGTCGGCAGGCGGGCGCCTTCGGGCTGGTTCTCGTAGAGCGCCCACATCGACATCACGAAACCGGGCGTGCAGAAGCCGCATTGCGAACCGTGGCAATCGACCATCGCTTGCTGCACCGGGTGCAGCCTGCCGCCCGCCGAGCGCAGGTCTTCGACAGTGAAGAGGGCTTTGCCGTCGAGCGTCGGCAGCAACTGGATGCATGCGTTGACGGCCTTGAGCATCAACTGACCGCCGGAAGTGGCTTCACCGACCACGACGGTGCACGCGCCGCAATCGCCTTCGGCGCAGCCTTCCTTGGTGCCCGTGCAGTGCAGGTCGTCGCGCAGGTGCTGGAGCACGGTGCGCGAGGCGGGCACGCCGCCGACCTCGCGGACGGTCCCCTGGTGATAGAAGCGGATGGTTTGCGTTGTCACGGCGAATCCTGAAGACATTGCGGACCAGGCGCGCGTTACGCTTGGGGTCGCGCCGTAGCCGGCCTCGCGCACGTAGATCGCCATCCATGCCCGAACATAACATCACTTTGTCTCAAAAATATTTTACGGCGCGAATGGGGGTTATGCGGGATGCGGCATGAGGGCAGGGCGGTGATGCGCGCGAATCGCCGCTACGACGGCGTCGTTCGCGCAAAACGGCTTGCTGGGCGGGGATTGGGTCGCTGGGCCCGGGCGCCGGATGCGGCGGTTGGGGAAGCTCGCCTGACAGCTGGGCCAGGTGATGGCGCTGGGGAAAGGACGCTGGGGAAAGCGTCATCCGGGAGGAAGAGGGGGGCTGCGTTGCGCGCGGGCGGCAAGACTGCCGAACCCGGCGCGGGGAAGCCGGAACTTATCGAAGCCGACGGTTACGCCAAATGCTGCCCGTCAGCGCGACAAAAATCACCGCGAAGCCGATCAGTGACCAGCCCGGCAGCGAAATGCCGAGAATCGGCGGATAAGGCGTTTCGCACAAACCGGCGACCTTGAACACGCTGGGCAGCCAGTGCGCGGGCGGCAGGCCGTCGACGATCGGCTGCAAGGCATCGAAGCCGCAGCTGAAATTCGGATGCGACTGCACATACACGTGCCGCGCCGCCGTCAGCAGGCCGCCGAGCGCCGACAGCAGCGCCAGCACTTCAAGCAGCCGCACGCCCGTCCAGCCGCGCATGCGCGCGCCGAGAAACGCGAAGATCGCAATCAGCAGATAGAAATAGCGCTGGATGATGCACAACGGGCACGGATCTTCGTGCTCGACGAACTGCAGATACAACGCGCCACCGACGAGCGCGAGACAGACGAGTCCCAGTAGAACGAGCAGACTGCGCTCACGGCGCAATTTAACGTTATCGATATTCATGATCCTGCTGGCGGTGGAAGTTCGGTAAAGGGTGCGGCGATTCTAGCCGAAGCCCGCGGCGCATGCCGCCGCCCAGGCACGGCCGTGCGCGATCCGCGGCGCATGTCAGCGGATGGTGTTCAACACCGCTTCGACGGCTCGTCCAATTCCCAGCAGCGCGTCGTCCGCGTGCGGCGCGGCGGCCAGCATCAGCCCGACGGGCGCGCCGCCGCGCGGATGACACGGCACAGAGATCGCGCAGGCATCGAGAAAATTGAAGGCGCTCGGATTGCGCAGCACGAGGCCGTTGGCACGAAAGAATGCATCGTCGTCGTGCACCAGTTCGGCGACGCGCGGCGGCACGACGGGCACCGTCGGCGCGACGAGGGCATCGAAGCGCTGCCACATCGTGCGCGCCTCGGCCAGCACCGCGGCGCGCCCGGCGAGCAGGTCGAGATAGTCGGCGGCCGTCGCCGGCTGGCCTTTGAGGATGCGCGTCAACACGCGCGGATCGTAGGCGTCCCGGTGCGCGTCGAGCAGCGGCCGGTGCCACGCGTAGGCTTCGATGGGCGAAAAGCCGAAGCGGTTGATTTCGGCAAGCCGGTCGAGCGGCGCAAAACGCACGTCGCTGACGATCGCGCCCGCCGCCTCCAGATGCTTGAGCGCGGCGTCATAAGCCTCGGCGACTTCCGGCTCGATGCCGTCCGTCACGTAATGGTTCAGCACGCCGAGCCGCGCGCCCTCGAGCGGCCGCGCAGCCGGAATGACGGGCTCCAGCCCGGCGAGGATCCGGTCGACCAGTGCGCAGCACGCGACTGTCGCGCCGATCGCGCCGAATGCATCAAGTGTCGGCGAGAGCGGTACGCCGCCCTGTTTGGGCACGCGGTCGGCCGTCGGCTTGAAGCCGGTAAGTCCGCACAGCGCGGCGGGAATGCGCAGCGAGCCGCCCGTGTCGCTGCCGAGCGCGACGGCCGCCATGCCGTCCGCGACGGACGCTGCTGCCCCCGACGACGAGCCGCCCGACACCCGCTCGTCGCCCTTCACGCCGCGCCGGTAGGGCGAGAGGGGATTGCCGTAGTGCGGGTTGAGGCCGAGCCCCGAGAACGCGAACTCGCTCATGTTCGTGCGACCGACGATGACGGCGCCCGCGCGCTTCAGGCGCGCGACCGCCGGGGCGTCTGCCGTGGCGGGTGCCGCGTTCGCCAGCACTGTCGAGCCGGCGCGCGTCACCTGTCCCTCGACGTCGAACAGGTCTTTCACGGAGACGGGAATGCCCGCGAGCGGCGACAGTACGGTGCCGGCTGCGCGTAGGCGATCGTGCGCATCGGCCGTGGCGCGCGCGTTATCGGCGTCGACCTGCATGAATACGGCCGCCCCCTGGCCAGCGGGGTCGGCGATCCGCGCCAGCGCGGCTTCGACGAGCGCGCGGCTCGTGGTGCGGCCGGAGGCGAGATCGGCAGCGAGTTGGGCGAGCGGGGGAAACGGCGTGGGTTCGGGTGACATGGCGGTGCTCATGGCGTGAATCGGCAGGTCGGTAGTCGGGATCCGTATTGTGACGCTTCGCGCGGCTTCGGCGTCATGCGTCGCGCGGAATCTGTGATGACTGCGGGCGAGCGCGTGAGTTCGCGGCGAACGCATGCCGACGCGTTTGCGTCTTTCGCCGCGTCGCGCTCAATCGCATTGAACCGTTCGTGCGGTACCATCGCATTTTCAAGATTACTCTTTGTAAGGAATGGCACCATGCACCACGGCATTGGCTTCATTCAGGATCTGGCAGTCGTGATGGCGCTTGCCGGCGTCGTCACCGTACTGTTTCATCGCCTGAAACAGCCCGTGGTGCTCGGCTATATCGCAGCGGGCGTGATCATCGGACCGTACACGCCGCCGTTCCAGCTGATCCACGACGAGCAGACCATCCAGACGCTCGGCGAGCTGGGCGTCGTGTTCCTGATGTTTTCGCTCGGGCTCGAGTTCAGTCTGCGCAAGCTGTTCAAGGTCGGCGCGACGGCCGTCGTGGCGGCGCTCTCCGAGATCGTGCTGATGCTATGGATCGGCTACGAGATCGGCAGCGCGTTCGGCTGGAGTCCGATGGATTCGCTGTTCCTCGGCGCAATCCTTGCGATTTCGTCGACGACGATCATCGTCAAGGCGCTCGCCGAACTGGGCCTGAAGCGGGAACGCTTCGCGCAGCTCGTGTTCGGCATTCTGATCGTCGAAGACATTCTCGCGATCGCGATGCTCGTGCTGCTGTCGGGCATTGCGCAGACGGGCGAGCTGTCGGCGGGCATCGCGTTGGTCACGCTCGGCAAGCTGCTGCTGTTCATGACGGTGTCGCTGGTGGTCGGCATTCTCGTCGTGCCGCGCGCGCTGAACTATGTCGCGAAGTCGCAAAGCGACGAGATGCTGCTCGTGTCCGTGCTCGGCTTCTGTTTTGCGTTCTGCCTGCTGGTCGTCAAGCTCGACTACAGCATCGCGCTAGGCGCGTTCCTGATCGGCGCGATCATGGCCGAATCGCGCCATCTGCACCGCATCGAACACCTGATCGCGCCGCTGCGCGACGCGTTCTCCGCGATTTTCTTCGTGACGATCGGGTTGATGCTCAATCCGGCCGTGCTGGTCGATCACGCGTGGCCGATCGCCGTGATCACGATCGCGGTGATTCTCGGCAAGATCGTGTCTTGCGGGCTCGGCACCTTCCTCGCGGGCAAGGACGGGCGCACGGCGATGCGCGTCGGCATGACCGTCTCCCAGATCGGCGAGTTCTCGTTCATCATCGCGTCGCTTGGCCTCACGCTGAAGGTGACGAGCGCGTTTCTTTATCCGATCGCCGTCGCGGTCTCCGCACTGACGACGCTCTTCACGCCATACCTGATCCGCGCCGCGGACCCGCTCACCCAGCGCCTCGGCCGCGCGATGCCGCGTACGGTCGCCAACGTGTTCGGCATGTACGGGCAATGGCTCGGCAGCCTGCGGCCGGCGTCCGGCGAGCCGACCATCTTTGGACTCACGCGCCGCATCATTGTGCAGATCGCGGTGAATCTGGCCATTGTCGCGGCGATCTTTCTGGGCGCGTCGTACGGCGCGCCGTACGGAACCGGCTTCGTCGAGAAGTGGCTGCCGTCCGAACCGATGCAGCGTGTCGTGCTGTGGAGCGCGGCGTTGCTCGTGTCGATGCCGTTTCTCGTCGCTGTCTATCGCAAGACCAAATCGCTCGCGCTGCTGCTTGCCGACATTAGCGTACAACCGGCGAAGGCGGGGCGTTTCACGAGTGCGATCCGCTACGCCATTTCGGACCTTGTGCCCGTCGTCTCGATGCTTGGGGTGTTCCTTCTCGTCGCGGCGCTTTCCAGCGCGATCCTGCCGCCTACGGGCCTGCTCATCGCCGTGCTGCTGTGCGCGGCGCTGCTGTTGACGCTGTTGTGGCGCTGGTGCGTGCGCATTCACGCGACGATGCAGATTGCGCTGCGCGAGACTTTCGAGGAGCAGCCCGATCCATGATGCGATGCGTGACGGTCGGCTGAGACCCGTTTGCGCCAGCTTGCATGTTGTGTCCTGATGTGACGAAATGTGTGCTCGTTTGCCGCAGCGAGGCCCGAGGCGGATAATGAGGTATGTCTATTCGTTCACGCGCGAAGACGCGTCTGTCACACAGTCATGAGCGAGAACAATTCCGATAACGCCGGGGCTCCCGGCGATCCATCTCCTTCCACGAGCCAGTCCGGCGCAGCGGGATCACCGCCTGCACCGGCTCCCGGGCCGATACCCGGTCCGGCTCCGACGCCCACGCCCGCGCGAGAAGCCAAAGAAGCGGCTTCCACCGATTCCCCCGAAAGCGCCTCCAACGTGACGCCTGAATCGCCTCATCAGGTGTCGGCTCAGGCCTCCGCCCGGGCGTCCAGCGACGCCGAGGTGCAGCGACGGGAAGCGGAGCAGGCGCGCGCGAGCGCCGCACAGGCCACCGCACAGCAGGAAGCGGCGGCGCGCGTGCAGTCGGTCGTATCGAATGCGGAGCGGGCGGCTGCCACGGCCGCGGGTGCGAGCCCGACGGCCGTGCGCGGCACAGAAGGCGCGCCCACAGCGGCACCCGGCGGCGAGCCGGATGGCACGCTCGGCGTAGCGGCGAAAGCCGGTGGCGCTCCGCCCCCCGGCTTCGGCTCGGCGCCGGATTTCGGCGCATCGAATCCGCCTCCCGCGAGCGCCTATCCGCCCGGTCCGCCCGCGTATCTGAAGCACAGCGATTCGGCGTGGTCCGTGTTTGGCCGCATTGTCGCGGCACGCGCGCGGCAGCTATTCGACCGCGCGGGCCGCAGGATCACCCAGCGCACGCTCCGCATCGGTGTGTCGGCGCGGATCTTCCACCCCGAACCGGGCGCGAAGGGGTTGCGCGGCAAGACGCTGCAGTATCTGGAGGAATCGATCGCGCACTGGGTGATGTCGCGCGACGTGCTCGTGTTCATGATCCCGACGGTCGGCCATCAGGGCATGCTGCACCCGAGCAACATCCGCCTGCGCGACTACGCGAAGCATCTGGACGGCCTGCTCCTGCAGGGCGGCGCGGACGTGTCGCCGCAGTCGTACGCGGAAACAGCGACGCGCCCGGAATGGCCCGGCGACCGGGTGCGCGACATGTACGAGCTCGAGCTGCTGCATGAGTTCATCGAGTCGGGCAAGCCTGTGCTGGGCGTGTGCCGCGGCTGCCAGCTGATCAACGTCGCGTTCGGCGGCACGCTGTATCAGGACATCGCAACGGATGTGCCGACGGCGGGTATTCACGTTAACGAACATTATGACCAGCACCGTCACTCGATTCACTTCCCGGAGGGTTCGACGCTCGTCAACATGTTCCCGGGACGGCGCGAAGCGATCGTCAATTCGATCCACCACCAGGCCGTCAACCAGCTCGGACGCGATCTGAATATCGAGGCGGTCTCGGGGACGGACGGCATCATCGAGGCCGTGCGCTATCGGCGTGCGCCGTTCGTGATGGGCGTGCAGTGGCACCCCGAGTTTCACCGCGCGGGCGGCCCCGAACTGCTCGATTGCACGCCGCTGCTGGATACGTTCCTGCGGGTCGCGCGCGAAACGCGCTTCTGATCTCGCTAACTTCTCGCCGAACGCGAGCGGGGCCGGCAACGCCCGCTCGCGTTCTGCATTTCAGCGCATCCGTCAGTGCGTTTGTTTATCTAAATCCGTGTTGCGCCTAACGGCTCTCAGCACATCCGCCACATTTTTACGATCTTTTGCGTTTGCATACCGAATTACTTAGTTGTCCGTTTATCTTGATTTAAAGTCCTGTTTTCAAGCGTCAAAGAGGGCAAAATCCGCGCGATAATCCGAGGCTGTTTCTCGATTCGCATGGAGTATCGACGTATGAAGTACCCCCTGGATTTGCGCCGTGCCGTCATGCTCGCGTTTGCCTGCGCGCTCATGCATGGCGGCATCGCGGAGTCGGCCGGCAACACAGCAACGGGAACGGGCGTCGTGCGTGCGGGCGCGGCGAAAGGCGCGCAGGGCGACGCGCCGGATGCATCGACGGAACCGGGTCTTGCCGATACGGCGGACGATTCCCCCGGCCTCGTCGCACATGCGGACTCGAGCGGCAGCGGGCAAGGCGATGTCGCCGATCTGATGCAACTGATTCACGACGGCGGGCTCGTCGAGATGCGCACCACGTACAACGGCGGTTATGGCGCGTCGCTGTTTTTTCACGCGCCGAGTATGACCTACTATGTCGCGCTGTTTCAGGACAAGCATTTCTGGCGCGTGATCAGAACGTCCGACCAGACGCGCGCCGAAGCGATCTATGCAGGCTTCGCGCGGCAAACGGCGCAGCTTGCGGAAGTCGAAATTCGGCGGGCACAGTTGCAGGCACAGAAGGCGTCGATCGAGCGCGTGATCAATGAATCACAGGCGCGCGCACAACGGTTGCAGGCGGATATCGAAGTGGCGCGCACTCAGGAAGCGAAGGTCGCCGACCACCAGCGGCAGACGCAGGACGAGGCGCTCGCGTTGCGCGACGAAAAGGAGAAGGCCCAGGCGCAACTGCGCCAGTTGCAGCAGCAGGTTCTGATACTGCAACATCAGGCGGAGGCAGGTTTGCCGGCAAACCGGTGAGGGTATAGCTGGCGCCGGGATCCACTGCGACGGCGCAAAGAATAGGGCTGAGTCCGCGATTCGTGGACTCAGCCCTTTGTGCCTTCAGGCAGGCGCACTGCTTGCAGCGGAAATGTCGCGGCTCGCGGCTTACTTCGAAAAACTGTCAGGCGCGTCAGTGATGCGCCGATGCGACATGTGGTTCATCCAGTCGGTGCTGTCCGTGTCGACACGGTCGTGGTGGATTGGCGCGGGCGGGATATCGCTGACATGCGTGCCCGCCGACATCGCAACGGAACCATAGTCGCTGTCAAAGCGCGCCGACGGCGCAGCAGGCGAATATGCGCCCGCGATCGACGGCAGATGGCGTGGAGGCTGGCCTGACGCCATCTGCGAACCGGCTGGCAGGCGCAGACTTTGATGCGGCGCGATGTCGGTCAGAGGGGGCGTCGCACGCCACGCATGGCGCACGTCCGCCTTCGCAACCGTGTCGCGCTCGCGCTTCTCCGCATTTGTCTTGCGCGCGTCGCGACCATCGCGCCTAGCGTGCACGGGATGGCCGGTAGCCGGCTGCTTCGTGCGCGTTGACGGGACGCGGGGGTGTGCATCGATTGCATGGGAAGTAACCGGCGTAGGCTCTGCGTTGCGTGCGAGCAGATCGCCACGCGCGCGGTTCCACGCGAGCGGCGCATCGACGAAACGTTCGACGCCAACGGACCGGCTGTGCGCCTGTCCGGCGCGCGCCGCCGCGTGGCCGTCTTGCCGCGACAGGATGTTGCGCGTCACTTCGGGCGCTGCGGCGAGGTCCGGCGACGACGCATGTCGCGGATGATTCGCCATCAGCCACGCAATCAAAGCCGCGCCGCCGATGACGAACGCGCCGCCCGCCAGCGCGTTCGTCGGTCTGCCCTTGCGAGCCGATACGAGCACGGGTTCGCGCATGCCGAGAGAAATGGTGTCGGCCTTGAAAACGGGCGCGCAGGGAGCGGTGGCGGCCGGTTGGGGCTGCGCGGCATGTGTGTCCCAGCGAGACTTCGCGCGAATGAAGGCGGCGCTCATGCAGAAGGTTCGCATCATCGCCGCATACAGCGCCCGGAGCTCCGTACGAAAGTTCGCGCCAGGCGGCAGCAGCGACCATTCGCGACCGACGGAGCGTGAGACCAGATCGAGCTGACGAAGACGCGGCATGGCCAGTTCGCCGGCAACGAGTGTGAGTGGGGGTGTCGACACGGTCCTCGCCTCGATGTTGTTGGTGTTTTTTGGCCTCGGAGCGGCAAAACATCAGCAGACAAAAACCGGCTGCATGCTCATGGCTTCAGTCGAGGCCTTCGGTCGCGGTATGGTGCCGGGCGCCGGTCAGTCAAAACTATCGGAGCAATCCTAAATTATCAGTGATCCTGACGAATGGCGCGGGCGAGGTCGAGCGTATAGACGTATCGCAATGCTGTGATATCGACGCCGCCCATATGGTCCGGCTCCGCGCCGGAAAACTGCCAGCCCTGGCGTTCGTAGAACGCAATCGCGGATGAATTGCCTTCCAGCACATACAGATACAGTTGCGCCTCGCCATGCTCGCGCGCCCATTCCTGCGCGGCGCGCATCAGCAGCTTGCCCGCGCCGATTCCCTGGTGTGCGGGCAGCGCGTGCAGATTGTCGAGCAGCACCCCCCAGGGCGAATCCGGCTGGCGTTCGACGCACACGAAGCCGATCGGCTCGCCCGCGCGCTCGGCGATCAGCACGATACGGCGCTCGGCCCCCGGCGCCGACAACCGCGCGCGCCAGTACGATGCGCGCTCCTGCGCGACTTCGCCGTCGAGAAATGCGTCGGGCAGCAACCCGCGATACGTCGCCTGCCAGCTCGCGCTGTGAATGGCTGCGATGAGATCGGCGTCGGCCTCGGTCGCGGGGCGCAGCGCGAGGGACGAAAGGAAAGGCGGCGAAACGGAATCTGGCATTGCGGCGGTAGGAACGAAACGATGAGCGGGTATCGGGCAGCCATGCGGCGGCGAGAGGATCACGATACGGCGCATATCGTCCGGCGTCACCTGGCCGGAATTGCCAGACGGGAACGGCATCGGAAGAATATTCTTTCTAATCCGTCATTGTAAGCAAATCGTATTGAATGCGTGCCGTTCGGAGTAACGTTATTATCACGTCACGCGCATGTAGTCAGCGAAACTCCACGTTTACCCTGGTATCTGCACCGCAATCGTCGCAGCAGAATACCGCGCCCACGCAAGCGTCGCGCCCTGACAGCCGACCTGGCCGCGCCGGAGCGGGCATCCGCGCTCCCCGCGGATCGTTTGAACTGCCCAACGCTGCTTGCGATGCAGATAACGGGCCCATTCCGAGAAAGTCAATGGCAACTGCATCCCATGCTCAAGCAGCGACGGACGAATCCGAGGTCCGCACCGTCTTCCGCGTCGTCAGCGGAAACTTCCTCGAAATGTACGACTTCATGGTCTATGGCTACTACGCCGCTGCGATCGCGAAGACGTATTTTCCGGGCGGCAACGAATTCGCTTCGCTGATGCTGTCGCTGTCGGTGTTCGGCGCGGGCTTCCTGATGCGTCCGCTCGGCGCCATCGTGCTCGGCGCGTACATCGACCATCACGGCCGCCGCAAAGGACTGATTCTCACGATCGCGCTGATGGCGCTGGGCACGCTCACGGTCGCGGCGATTCCCGGCTACGCGACGATCGGCGTGCTCGCGCCCGTGCTCGTGCTGCTTGGGCGCCTGTTGCAGGGCTTCTCGGCGGGTGTCGAGCTGGGCGGCGTGTCGGTGTATTTGTCGGAGATCGCAACGAGGGGCAACAAGGGCTTCTATTGCTCGTGGCAGTCGGGCAGTCAGCAGGTGGCCGTAGTGTTCGCCGCGCTGATCGGCGTGTTCCTGAACCGCCTGCTGCCCGCCGACCAGATGACGGCATGGGGCTGGCGCGTGCCGTTCCTGATCGGCTGTCTGATCGTGCCGTTCCTGTTCCTGATCCGCCGCTCGCTGAAAGAAACGGAGGAATTCCTCGCGAAGAAGCATCGCCCGTCGATTGGCGAGATTTTCCGTTCGATGGCGCAGAACTGGGGCGTCGTGCTGGGCGGCATGGGCATGGTGATCATGACGACGGTGTCGTTCTACATGATCACCGCGTACACGCCGACCTTCGGCAAGGAAGTGCTGAAGCTCTCCGCAATCGACACCCTGATCGTCACCGTGTGCATCGGCGTATCGAACCTGATCTGGCTGCCCATCTCGGGCGCGATTTCGGACCGGGTCGGTCGCCGTCCCGTGCTGCTGACGTTCACAATCCTGACGATCCTCACGTCGTACCCGGCCGTGCAGTGGCTCGTTGCCGATCCATCGTTCGCGCGCCTGCTGATGGTCGAGCTGTGGCTGTCGTTCCTGTATGGCTGCTACAACGGCGGCATGGTCGTCGCGCTGACGGAAGTGATGCCGGCCGACGTGCGCACGGCAGGCTTCTCGCTCGCGTATAGCCTCGCGACGACGATCGGCGGCTTCACGCCGGCAATTGCCACGTACCTGATCCATTCGACGGGCAACAAGGCGGCGCCCGGGCTGTGGATGAGCGTCGCCGCCATCTGCGGTCTGATCGCGACCCTCGTGCTGTATCGCACGGAAGAAGCCCGCAACCGGTACCGGACGGCCTGAGCCGTCGCGTGTTATGGGGCGCGTGCCCCGACGCTGTAGAACCAGACCCCCGCACGTGTGCGGGGGTTTTCATTTCATCGGCCGTTTCGGCGATGCAGTACGCGCCCGTCTCACGCGCGCAGCGCCGCCGCCACGTCTTCGACGACTTCCTGCCATGCGCCCGGCCGGGGCTGCCGCACGAGGCGCGCGGACGGATACCACGGGCTGCTTCGATTGTCCGTGAACCAGCGCCAGTCGGCCGCGAACGGCAGCATCAGCCAAAGCGGCTTGCCGAGCGCGCCCGTCAGGTGCGCAATCGCCGTATCGACCGACACCACGCCATCCAGCCGCTCGATAATGGCCGCCGTGTCGGCGAAGTCGCGAATGCGCCCGTCGAAGCGATGGATGTTCTTCGCGCGCGGATGCCGATCGAGCGCGGCGCGTTCTTCGTCGGTGAGCGAGGGCTGCAGCACGATCCAGTCGATGCCGGCGAGCGCGAACAGCGGCTCGAGCGCAGCGAGCGGCAGCGAGCGATTCTCCTGACGCTGCGCGCGTCCTGACCACGCGAGGCCGAGCTTGCGCTTCGCGTGCCCGCCGAGCGAGCCGCGCCACGTGCGGCGGGACGCGGCGGGTGCTTGCAGATAAGGCGTGCGTGCCGGAATCGTGTCGAGTTCCGTGCCGAGTGCGAATGGCAGGCTCAGCAGCGGGCACTGCAAATCGGCGCGCGGCCGCGGCGCGCCTTGCGGTATCAGCGTGACGCGCCATTGTTCCGCTGTCGGCGCGAGCAAGGACAAGAGCTGCGGCTGCACTTCAAGTACGATCCGCACGGCGCGTCCCGCCACCTGTTCGACGAAACGCACGAATTGCAGCGTGTCCCCGAAACCCTGCTCGGCGTGCAGGAACAACGTCTTTCCTTCGATCGGCTCGCCGTTCCAGCGCGGCAGCGCCGTCGCGTCCGGCGCCGCGGCCGCGTTTTCCAGCCGCCATTCATATTCCGGCAGTCCACGCTTGAAGTCGCCCAGCGTGAGCAGCGCGACGCCGCGATTCATATGCGCCATCGGCAGATCGGGACGCAGACGCAATGCCTGGTCGAAAGCGCGCACGGCAGCGTCGTGCGCGCCGAGCGCGTGATGCGCGGCGCCGAGGCTCAGCCACGCGAGCGCAAAGGCCGGATCAAGACCAACGGCGCGTTCGAAACGCGGCCGCGCTTCTGCATGACGGCCAAGCGACGCGAGCGCGTTACCGAGGCCGAACAAAGCGGGCGGCAAGCTCGACTGCATCGCAAGGACCGCTTCGAACTCCGTGACGGCCTGTTCATGCTGACCCGTCGCGTCGAGTGTATTGGCGAGGTTGAAACGCGCGGCGACGAAGCGCGGCTCAATCTTCAGCGCCGCGCGGAAATGGGCGCCTGCCTCCGTCGCGGAACCGAGCGCGTTGAGCGCCATGCCCATGTTGTTGTGCGCGCCCGCATGGCCGGGCCGCAGTTCGAGCGCGCGCCGGAACGAATCGGCCGCTTCACGGTGCCTGCCCAACGCATGCAGCGCGTTGCCGAGATTGACGTGTGACGACGCGTCCATCGGCTGCAGGCGCAGCGACTTCTGGAACGCATCGACGGCGTCTTCATGGCGCCCCGCGAGCGCGTACGCGTTGCCCAGGTTGTAGTGCGCCATCGGAAACGTCGGCGCGAGCGTCAGCGCATTGCGAAAGCGTTCGATTGCCTGGTCGAGACGGCCGAGCGCCTTCAGCGCATTGCCGAGGTTCAGCTGCAACGCGGCATCTTGCGGGCGCAAGTCGGCAGCGCGGCGCACGAGGTCGGCCGCTTCCTCGTGCTGGCCTTGCTGATGGCGCAGCACGCCGAGCAGATGCAGCGCGTCGACGTGAGCGGGATCGAGATCGAGGGTGGCGCGATAGCCGCGCTCGGCGTCGTCGAGCCGGCCGTCACGATGCGCGCTATACGCGCGGTCGAAAACTGGGTGCATGACGCAGGCGAGGTGTGATACAGGAAAACCCGCATTTTCCCATACTCGGCGAATCCTTCCCGTGATTGACGTCGGGCGTGTTGTGCAATAACATGTGAACACATGTACATATGTCAATATCGGTCTCGCCGATCGACGTGCCCGAAATGTCAGCCGTTACATCCCTGAATACCGACGTCCGTGTCGTCCAGCTCGCCGATCTGTTCCGCCTGCTTGGCGATCCGACGCGCCTGCGCATCGTGCTCGCCTGTGTTGACGAACGGCGTGCGGTCGGCGCGATCGCGGAGTCGCTCAACTTATCGCCGTCGCTCGTGAGCCACCATCTGCGCTTGCTGCGGGCCGCGCGCATCGTGCGCGCGGAGCGGCAAGGCAAGCAGGTCTTCTACGTCGCCGCCGACGGACACATCAGCGGCATGCTGACCGACATGCTCGAACACGTCGATGAACCTGTCAGCGACGCTTCCGCCGAATTCACGCAGGATCACGCATGAAATACACCGCTCATCAGACGGACAGCGCCTCCGTGACGCATCAACCGAAGGCGCACGTGCACACCGATGCTTGCGACCACGCGGGTCACGACGACGCAGACCACGCGCATTCGCATGGCGACGGCCACACGCACGACCAGGCTCACGACCACGCTGACGCAAGCGGCGGCAAGGACGCGCATGCGCATCACGGGCACGGGCATGGTCACGGGCATCACCATCATCACCACGTGCCTGCCGCCGGACACGGCCGCGCGTTTGCGATCGCCGTCGCACTGAACGTGGCGATCGTC
Source organism: Paraburkholderia phymatum STM815 (assembly GCF_000020045.1). Classification (GTDB taxonomy): domain Bacteria; phylum Pseudomonadota; class Gammaproteobacteria; order Burkholderiales; family Burkholderiaceae; genus Paraburkholderia; species Paraburkholderia phymatum. The sequence goes on from NC_010622.1 coordinate 816,634, forward strand.
GTCGTGCAGGGCATGTATGGCGTGCTGGCCAATTCGACGGCGCTGCTCGCGGATGCCGGCCACAATCTCTCCGACGTGCTCGGCCTGCTGCTCGCGTGGGGCGCAACGTGGCTCGCGACGCGCCGGCCATCCGCGCGCTACACGTTCGGACTCGGCGGCTCGTCGATTCTCGCGAGCCTGCTCAATGCGGGGCTGCTGCTGTTCGCGTGTGGCGTGATCGTCGCGGAAGCGGTGGGGCGACTGATTCATCCTTCGCCAGTCGCGGGATTCGACGTGTTCATCGTCGCCTGCGTGGGCATGGTGGTGAACGGCGTGTCGGCGTGGCTCTTCATGCGCGGCCAGGGTGACGACCTGAACATCCGCGGCGCATTCCTGCATATGCTCGCCGACGCCGCCGTATCGGCCGCCGTCGCCGTCAGCGGCCTCGCCATCGTGTTCACCGGCTGGACGTGGCTCGATCCCGTCATGAGCCTCGTCGTCGTCGCGGTGATCGTCTACGGCACGTGGGGTCTGTTGCGCGATTCTCTGAGCCTCGCATTGAACGGCGTGCCGCGCGGCGTCGACATGCAGAAGATTCGCGCCTACCTCGCCGCGCAGCCGGGCGTCACTGACGTGCACGACCTGCACGTCTGGGCGCTGTCGACTACGGGCAACGCGCTGTCCGCGCATCTCGTGATTCCCGGCGGCCACCCTGGCGACCGCGTGATCGACGCAATCGTGGGCACGCTGCGCACCGAATTCGACATGCATCACGCGACGCTGCAGGTCGATATGGGCACGACGCAGCATCGCTGTTCGCTTGATCACACGCCGCACGTGCATTGAAGTCGGCCGATCTTCCGATGACGCGTTGATGCGCTGCGTCGTCGGCCGCGCGGCAGCGACGCAAATGCTCGGCGTACACTAGCGGACATGTCCGACTGCGGAGGTCTGCATGACGGGTGCTTCCTTCGACGTACCGCCCGTGCTGATCGTCGGCGCGGGGCCGACGGGGCTGGCGGCAGCCATGAGTCTTGCGCGCGCGCACGTGCCCGTGCGGCTCATCGACAAGGCGCCGCAGGCAGATCCGCATTCACGCGCGATCGGCATCCAGGCGCGCACGCTCGAACTGCTTGAACAACACCGGATCGTGGACCGGTTTCTGGAGCTCGGCCATCGCGCGCGCACCGCGAACCTGTACTCGAACGGGCATCGGCTCGCGCGGCTCGACTTCGATCCGTTGCAGACGCGCTATCCCTATCTGCTGTTTCTCGAGCAGTCCGTCACCGAGCACCTGTTGACGGAGCACCTCGCCACGTTCGGCGTGCAGGTCGAACGCGGCACCGAGCTGACGATGTTCGCGCAAGGTTCGGCGGGCATCAACGCGACGCTGCAACGCCTGGACGGCCATGTCGAAACGCTCCATCCGTCGTACATGATCGCCGCCGACGGCGCGCATAGCGCGATCCGCCACCGGCTCGGCATGAGCTTCGCGGGCAAGACGTTCGAGCAGACTTTCCTTCTCGCCGATCTCGAAGCCGATACCGGCTGGTCCGACGATGAATTCCATATCTTCGCTTCGGGTGCGGGGCTCGCGGCGCTCTTCCCGATGGGCAAAGGCCGGCATCGGCTGATCGCCGATCATCCCGCGATGTCTCCCTCCGTGCCGTCAACGGGCGACGCTGCGCCGCTCGCGGCGATTCCCGCGCCGACGCTCGACGAATGCCGTCTGATCGCGAAGAGCCGCATCCATCACCCCATCGACATCACGGGCCTGAGCTGGTCGGGCTATTTTCATCTGAATAGCCGCATGGTCGAGCAGTTGCGCGCGCAGCGCGTGTTCCTGGCGGGCGATGCCGCGCACGTGCATAGTCCCGCCGGCGCGCAGGGGATGAATACAGGCATACAGGAGGCGTTCAATCTCGGCTGGAAGATTGCACGCGTGCTGAAGGGCGATGCGCCCGAGCGGCTGCTCGACACATACCACCTCGAACGTCATCCGATCGAGCGCGACGTGCTGCGGCAAACGAGCTTCGTCACGCAACTGGCGGAAGCGGACCACGGCCCGCTCAAGCTGCTGCGCGAGCGCGTGATGCCTGTGCTCGCTGCGCTGGGACCGTTGCGCGATGCCGCGCGGCTCACGGTCAGCGAACTGGCGATTCAATACCGGCGCTCGCCGCTGACGCTCGAACGCGTGCTCGACGGCGGCCCCCGTGCGGGCGAGCGTGCACCCGATGCGCTCGTGCACGTCGTCGATGGGCCGCTGGGACGTGCGCCCGGCACAGGCTGCATTTTCGATCTGCATGACCCGGCGTTCTTCTCGCTTTTTTTGCTCGTCGATCCACCCGAAGAAGCGGCGTCCAGCAACGGCAAGCTGCTGCGCCTCGCGCGCAAGCCCGTGCGATCCGCCGATCTCGACCGGTTCGTCTGCGCGGTCGAAGGGCTGCTGCCGGGCGCAGTGCGCGTGTGGCGCGTGTCCGATGCGAGCGGCGACGGCGGCGGGCCATCGCTCAGCGAATCATTCGGCCGTACGCGGCCTTCGTTCTATCTGGTGCGGCCCGACGGCTACGTCTGCGCACGCGGACGACCGGGCTCCGATCTGAACGGGCTGCTGCGTCATTGCGAAGCGTGGTTCGCAAAAGGCGCAATAGCGGAGCCTCCGCCGCAGTGACGTGGCCATAAAAAAAAAGCGTCCGCATCGTTGCCGATGCGAACGCCAAGGTGCTGTTGCGTGGATAGAACGCGTTATGCGGCGGCCGGCTCCTTCGGCGTCAGGTCCTCGCGATGCCGGACGAGCGCCTCGCGGACCATTTCGTGCAGCTCGAGCTCGACGCCTTCGGGCTTCGTGTGCAGCGTCGCCAGAATCGCGCGGCGCATGCGCGGCTCCCAGAAGCGGCGGATGTGATCCGCAATGTTGTCGATCGCTTCGTCGCGATCCGGCATCGACTCGAAAAAGTCGCCGATGCGGTTCGCCATGTCGACCAGGTTATGTGCGTCCATTGCGTGGCCTCGTTTGCCGGGTTATTTGCCTGAAGTAGCGGCCAGCTCGCGATTGCTCAGATGCTCGAGCTGTTCGTTGTTGAAGCGCGAATAGTCCTTTTGCCATTGCGACGGCTGCTCGACGGGCATCACCTGCACGGCCGTGACCTTGTACTCGGGGCAGTTGGTCGCCCAGTCGGAACTGTCCGTCGTGATCACGTTCGCGCCCGATTCCGGGAAGTGGAACGTGGTGTAGACGACGCCCGGCTGCATCCGGTCCGCCACCTTCGCGCGCAGCACGGTGTAGCCCGCGCGCGACTCGATGCCCACCCAGTCGTCGTCCTTGATGCCGCGGTCTTCGGCGTCGTGCGGATGGATTTCCAGACGATCTTCCTCGTGCCAGCGCGAGTTTTCCGTGCGCCGCGTCTGCGCGCCGACGTTGTACTGCGACAGGATGCGGCCCGTCGTCAGGATCAGCGGGAACTTCTGGTTGACCTTTTCGGGCGTCGCGACGTACTTCGTGATCACGAATTTGCCCTTGCCGCGCACGAACTCGTCGATGTGCATCGTCGGCGTGCCTTCCGGTGCATGCTCGTTGCACGGCCACTGGATGCTGCCCAGCTTGTCGAGCTTCTCGTACGACACGCCGTGGAAAGTCGGCGTGAGTCGCGCGATCTCGTCCATGATCTGCGACGGATGCGCGTAGTTCATCTCGTAGCCGAGCGCGCGGGCGAGCAGGATCGTCACTTCCCAGTCGGCGTAGCCGGCGAGCGGCGGCATCACCTTGCGCACGCGCGAGATGCGGCGCTCCGCGTTCGTAAAGGTGCCGTCCTTCTCGAGGAAGGTCGAACCCGGCAGCAGCACGTGTGCATACTTCGCGGTTTCGTTCAGGAAGATGTCCTGCACGACGATGCATTCCATCGACGACAGCGCGGCGCCCACATGCTGCGTATTCGGGTCGGACTGTACGATGTCTTCGCCCTGGCAGTACAGGCCCTTGAAGCTGCCATGAACGGCGGCGTCGAACATGTTCGGAATGCGCAGGCCCGGTTCCGGCTGCAGGGTGACGCCCCATTCCCCTTCGAACAGCGTGCGAGTAACGGTGTCGCTGATATGGCGGTAGCCCGGCAGTTCGTGCGGGAACGAGCCCATGTCGCACGAGCCCTGCACGTTGTTCTGGCCGCGCAGCGGATTCACGCCGACACCTTCGCGGCCGATGTTGCCCGTCGCCATCGCGAGGTTCGCGATGCCCATCACGGTCGTCGAGCCCTGCGCGTGTTCCGTCACGCCGAGGCCGTAGTAGATTGCCGCGTTGCCGCCCGTCGCGTACAGGCGCGCGGCTTCGCGCACCTGCTGAGCCGGCACGCCCGTCACGCTTTCCATCATCTCCGGCGAGTTTTCCGGCAGCGACACGAAATCGCGCCAGTGGCCGAATGCGCGGGTCTCGCAGCGCTCGGCAATGAACGACTCGTCGAGCAGGCCTTCCGTGACGATCACATGCGCGAGCGACGTGACCATCGCGACGTTCGTGCCCGGACGCAGTTGCAGATGGTATTGGGCCTTCACGTGCGCTGTATCGACAATATCGATGCGGCGCGGATCGATCACGATCAGTTTCGCGCCCTGGCGCACACGGCGCTTCAGACGCGAGCCGAACACCGGGTGGCCGTCCGTCGGGTTTGCACCGATCACGATGATCACGTCGGACTGGTCGACGGAAGCGAAGGTCTGCGTACCCGCCGATTCGCCGAGCGTCGTCTTCAGGCCGTAGCCTGTCGGCGAGTGGCACACGCGTGCGCAGGTGTCGACGTTGTTGTTGCCGAACGCGGCACGCACGAGCTTCTGCACGAGATACGTTTCTTCGTTCGTGCAGCGCGACGACGTGATGCCGCCGATCGAATCGCGGCCGTACTTGTCCTGGATGCGGCGGAATTCCGATGCCGCGTAGCTGAGCGCTTCTTCCCAGCTCACTTCGCGCCACGGATCGGTGATCTTCGCGCGGATCATCGGCTTCTTGATGCGGTCCTTATGCGTCGCGTAGCCCCATGCAAAACGGCCCTTCACGCAAGCGTGGCCTTCGTTGGCCTGGCCGTTCTTGTGCGGCACCATCCGCACGACCGTGTTGCCCTTCATCTCGGCCTTGAACGAGCAGCCGACGCCACAGTACGCGCAGGTCGTCACGACGGAATGCTCGCCCTGGCCCATCATCACAATGCTCTTTTCGGACAGCGTGGCCGTCGGGCATGCCGCGACGCACGCGCCGCACGACACGCATTCGGATTCCATGAACGGCTGGCTTTCGCTCGCGGCGACGCGCGATTCGAAGCCGCGTCCCGAGATGGTCAGTGCGAACGTGCCTTGCGTTTCTTCGCACGCGCGCACGCAGCGGTTGCAGACGATGCACTTGGACGGGTCGTACGTGAAGTACGGATTCGACTCGTCCTTCTGATCCTTCAGGTGATTCGCGCCGTCGAAGCCATAGCGCACTTCGCGCAGGCCCGTGACGCCCGCCATGTCCTGCAGTTCGCAGTTGCCGTTGGCGGGGCAGGTGAGACAGTCGAGCGGGTGATCGGAGATGTACAGCTCCATCACATTGCGGCGCAGTCCTTGCAGGCGATCCGTCTGTGTGCGCACCTTCATGCCCGCTTCGACAGGCGTGGTGCACGACGCGGGATAACCGCGGCGGCCTTCGATTTCGACGAGACACAGGCGGCACGAGCCGAACGGTTCGAGCGAATCGGTCGCGCACAACTTCGGAATGTTGACCCCGGCTTCGGCGGCCGCGCGCATCACCGACGTGCCCGCGGGCACTGTGATCGCCTGGCCGTCGATTTCGAGCGTCACGTCGACGTCGGAATGACGCAACGGCGTGCCGTAGTCGGTGTCGTCGAACGGACCGCGTTCATTGCGCAGCGCGCCTGCCTTGCAGGCGCAGTTGCCGGAGCCGCAGCCGCCGGATTGGAAAGTGATCGGATCGGACATCTTGGGCTCCCTAATTACGCGGCTTCTTTTGGCGTGACGGTCGCGAGACCGAAGTCTTCGGGGAAATGGTCGAGCGCGGAGACGACCGGAAACGGCGTCATGCCGCCCATCGCGCACAGCGAACCGGACACCATGGTGTCGCACAGGTCGCGCAGCAGTTGCACCTGCTTCGTCGACGTGTCGCCGTTGCGGATGCGCTGGATCACTTCGACGCCGCGCGTCGAGCCAATCCGGCAGGGCGTGCACTTACCGCACGATTCGAGTGCGCAGAAGTGCATGGCGTATTGCGCGAGCTCGGCGAGATTCGACGTGTCGTCGTGAATCACGAGACCGCCGTGACCGACGACGGCACCGACTTTCGCGTATTCCTCGTAGTCGAGCGGAATGTCCCACTGGCTTTCGGGCAGATACGTGCCGAGCGGGCCGCCTACCTGAACCGCGCGCGCGGGTCGGCCGCTCGCCGTGCCGCCGCCATAGTCGAACATCAGTTCGCGCAGCGTGCAGCCGAACGCGAGTTCCACGAGACCGCCTTGCTTCACGTTGCCCGCGATCTGGAACGGCAGCGTACCGCGCGAGCGGCCCATGCCGAAGTCCTTGTAGAACGCGGCACCCTTAGCGAAGATGATCGGCACCGTGGCGAGGGTGATCACGTTGTTGATGACAGTCGGCTTGCCGAACAGACCCTCGAGCGCGGGCAGCGGCGGCTTGGCGCGCACGATGCCGCGCTTGCCTTCGAGCGATTCGAGCAGCGCCGTTTCTTCGCCGCACACATAAGCGCCCGCACCCTTCGCGACGAATAGCTCGAAGCGGTGTTCCGAACCGAGCACGCTGTCGCCGAGCCAACCGGCGGCGCGCGCCTTGCCGATAGCTTCTTCGAGCGTCGCGATCGAATGCGGATACTCGCTGCGCACATAGATATGGCCGACCGTCGCGCCCGTCACGATGCCCGCGATGATCATCCCTTCGATCAGCACGAACGGATCGCTTTCCATCACGAGGCGGTCGGAGAACGTGCCCGAGTCGCCTTCGTCCGCATTGCAGACGATGTACTTCTGATCGGCGTTCGCGGCGCGCACCGTGCGCCACTTGATGCCCGCCGGGAACGCTGCGCCGCCGCGGCCGCGCAGGCCGGATTCGATGAGCGCTTCGACGGCGGCGTCGCCCGTCATCGCAAGCGCGTTGTACAGGCCGACGATGCCGCCGTTGGCGATGTAGTCGTCCGTCGAGAGCGGGTCGGTGATGCCGATGCGCGCGAACGTCAGGCGCTGCTGCTTCTTCAGATACGGAATCTCGTCGACGACGCCGACCTGCTTCGCGTGCGTCTTGCCTTCGATGAAGCCTGCGTCGAATAGCGCCTTCACGTCGTCGGCTTCGACGTTCGCATAGCCGATGCGGCCTTCGGGCGTCTCGACTTCGACGAGCGGTTCGAGATACAGCAACCCGCGCGAGCCGTTGCGCACGAGTTCGATGTCGATGCCGCGTTGTTTCGCTTCATCGACGATGGCCGCGGCGAGCGCATCTGCGCCGAGCGCCAGCGCGGAAGAATCGCGAGGAACATAGATGCGCGTCATGCCGTTTCCTCCACGCGTTTCAGGGCGGCTGCAAGCAGCGCGTCGAACTTCTGCGGCGTGACCCTGGCGTGCAGTTCGCCGTTGATCATCATGGCGGGGGACAGCGCGCATTGGCCGAGGCAATACACCGATTCGAGACCGACTGCGCCGTCGCAGGCGTGGTCGTGTCCGTCATGTGCGCCGTGCTTGTGCGCGTCGAAGCGGCAACCCGTGCGCGCTTCGATATGTTGCGCGAGCGCTTCCGTGCCCATGCTGCGGCACGCTTCCGCGCGGCACAACTGCACTGTGACAGGCGCAGCCGGCGACTGGCGGAAGTGATGGTAATAAGTGATGACGCCGTGGACTTCCGCCCGTGACAGGTTCATCGTTCGCGCCAACGGGGCGACGGTGTCGGGCGGCACGAAGCCGACGTCATCCTGAATGGCGTGCAGTAGGGCAACCAGCGACATGCCGGGCTGTACGTGTCGGCGCACAAGTTCGTCTGGCGCAAGGGCGTTCGGTCGATCCACAGTGGGGCTCCTCCAAAGTCGATATATGCACTTGTTATTCATAAGCCGTGCATCTATGCTTTGCTTGTTTGATATATCAATGCGAACGATAGGCGGGTGGATCGGCTTTCGCAATAGGAACTACAACAGCATATATGATTCGAGTTGAATGCCAGGCGCAGCTGATTGTGCGGGACAGCAACGGCCAAACGTCCAGCCTGACTGACGCGGTGCCGTTACTGGCCCTCGTCGACCAGACGGGAAGCATCGCGCAAGCCGCCGCACTTAAGGGTTTGTCCTACCGCCACGCATGGGGTTTGTTGCGCGCCATCGAGACCCAACTGGGCGGCGCGTTGATCGAAAAGGAGCGCGGACGCGGATCTGCTCTGTCGGAACTCGGACAGGCGGTGTTGCGCGCGCAACGACTTTGCGGCGAGCGTCTGGACGGCAATATGCAGGCGCTGGCGAGCGAAGTCGCGAGCGAACTGAACCGCTGGCTCGCGCCTCCCGCCGACGACGTGCGCATCCACGCATCACATGGCTATGCGGTGGCCGCGCTCGTCACGGCGCTGGTCGCCGACGAAGTGCCCCTCGACATCAAATATCGCGACAGTGCAGAAGCCATCACTGCGCTCGCGCGCGGCGAGTGCGACCTTGCCGGCTTCCATCTGCCGCGCGGCGAGTTTCGCGCGGCATGCGCGGACAAGTATCGCCAGTGGCTCGATCCGCAACGTCATCTGCTCGTACATCTGACGCGCCGCAAGCAGGGGCTTTTTCTGGCGAAGGGCAACCCGAAAGCAATCGGTGGGTTGACGGACCTCGCACGCGACGACATTCGCTTCGTCAACCGGCAGCATGGCTCCGGCACGCGCATGCTGATCGACCTCGCGCTGCGGCGCGTGGGCGTGGATCCGGACCGCGTGAACGGCTATGCGTCGACGGAACTAACGCACTCGGCGATCGCCGCTTTCGTCGCGAGCGGAATGGCGGACGTGGGCTTCGGCGTCGAACCCGCCGCGCATCATTTCGGGCTCGATTTCATCCCTATCGTCGACGAGGACTATTACTTCGCATGCGATCGCGCGCGTCTCGAACGGGAGCCGCTCACGACGGTGATGGCGGTGCTGCGCGGCAATGCGTTCCGGCAGAGTGTCGCGCATCTGGAAGGCTACGATGCCGGCGACTGCGGCAAGTTGCTCGAACTGGAAGAGGGACTGGAAGAGGGCGGTAGCGCCTGACTGCAAGCGAGCGGGCGCGAAGGGTAAGCGCCTGTAACAACGATCAACGCTGCGGACGCTGCGCCGCGCGCCGCTTTGCGATACTCTCTACGCTTTCGTTAATCCGCCTCAGATGCGCGGCTCGCGTGCCGCCTCGATTCGATATGAAATATTTCTTTCCCGCTTGTGCTGCCGCGCTTACGGCCGGTACGCTGTTTGCCACGGTGTCCGTTGCCTTTGCGCAGAATTCGCCCGGTGTGCCCGGCGGCATCCTGACCGAGGAGTTCAAGCTGAATGAGCATCCGCAGATGCCGTTCGGCGCCTCCGCGCCGTCAAAGAAGTATCAGAGCGACAAGAAGTCGAAGCTGCGCAAGCGCGGCGACGACGGCGATCCGAATGGCTGCAACCTCAAGTGCCCTGATGCTCTGTAAATGATACGACGCACGCGGCGCCTCGCGGCATCGCGTGCGTAGCCAGGCTGAGGCGCGGCTTTACGGCTTGGCGGTGTGCCACATGTCCTTGAAACCGTCCCCCTTCATGTCCCCCGGCTTCTCGTCCTTCGCGAAGCGGTAGAGCGGCTTCCCCTTGTACGCCCATTGCTTCTGTCCGTCGGCGCCGTCGATAACGGTCCAGTCGCCGGATGGTTTGTCGCTCGCATCGGCAGCGGCGGCTGGCCATACGGCGGTGCACCCGCCCGAGCAGGCGCTTTTGCCCGGCGTCGTGTCCTTGTCGAAGGTATAAAGCGTGCGTCCCTGTTCGTCGGTCAAATGTCCGTTCGCGGTTTTGGGCGGCGCGGCCAAAGCGGTCTGCTGAACGGCGAGCGCGGCGATGAGAAGGAGAGTCTTGCGCATGATGCGGCTCCTGTTCTGGCGTTGTATATGGAGTGTATGCAATCGATCGGCGGGCGCGCGCCTTAAATGCATCGAACGGCATTGAATGCGCGCGCATCGAATAAACGGTTGGCGGGCGGTCTTATTCCATCCGTCGATCGAACGCATCGCATCCATCGTCTTCATGCGCGGCCTGTTAAAAGGCCCGTCTCGCTCGCGAGCGGGCCTTTCTCATTCGTGGCGTGATGCGCGCTAGCGTCGCAAGGGACGCCGTAAGAAACGGTAAACGTGCGCGGTATAATTCCCCTGATGAATTAGAGGCAATGCGTAATGCATTGCGCCGGCCTGTCACGTTGACTCAGGCCGCGCGGCGCAGTCAAGCCCTCACATACGGGGTAAGCCGGGCATGAAAATACTATTGACCAACTTCCACAACGGTCGCGGAGGCGGTCATGACACGTACGTCGTGTCGCTTGCGCGCGCCCTGGCCGGGCGCCACGAAGTCTTCATCGGTGCACCCAGGACCAGCCGTCTGTTGCAGCATGCGAGCGCGGTCGCCGATATCCGCGCGCTGCCGATGGAATTTCCCGCCAAGCTCAAAGAGTTGGGGCGCTTTGTCGGCGCGATCCGCGAGTTGCGCACGCTTCTCAAGCAAGAGCGTTTCGACGTGGTTCACATGAACGGTTCGCCCGATCACCGGCTCGTGATGCTGGCGACGCTGTTCGCGTCATTCAAGCGCCCGTACTTCGTCTACACGAAGCACAACACGATTCGCGTCAAACGCGACTTCATGACGAAGCTGAAAGCGCGACGCGCGACGCATCACGTGATTGCCGTGTCGCAACCGGCGGCGAAACTGCTCGAAGGTTCCGTCTATGCGGACTGCGGGATGTCGGTGATCGCGAATGGCGTAGACATCGATTTCTACGCACCGTTCGACGATGCGCTCGCGGCCCGCAGGCGCGAGGCGCTTTTAGGCGTGGCTCATGCGGGCAAGCTCGTGGTCGGCACGATCACCGGGTTCGACTGGTACAAGGGGACGATGGACATGGTGGCGGCCGTCGCCGCGTTGCCCGAAGAGATGCGCAAGCGGGTCGTGCTGGTCGTCGCCGGTACTGAGCCGAACGACGCACAGCGCGAGGTCATCGAATCGTTGAACATGAGCGATAACCTGCTCGTCACCGGTTTCACAGACGACGTGCGCGGTTATGTGGCGACCTTCGATGTCGGCTTTATGGTGTCGTACGCGGTGGAGAGCAGTTCCTTCGCGTGCCGCGAGATGATGTCGATGGGGCGGCCCGTGCTTGTCACGCGCTACGCGAGTTTGCCGGACAACGTCGACGATGGCGTCGACGGCTGGATCGTCGAGCCACGCGACACGCATGCGATGACCGCTCGGCTGCAGATCATGCTCGAAAACCGCGGGCGCCTGTGCGCGATGGGACTAAGCGCTCGAGCGAAAGCCGAGCGCGAGTTTTGCAACAGTAAGTTCATCCGGGAAACGGAGCAGGTGTACGTGCGCGCTGCGCCGTGACAGGTGGCGCTCTCCGGGTGCAAGGGGGCTACGGTTGCGGGCTTCGCACGAGCGTTGCGCCGCAAGTCGTGATATCGCCGATATAGGCGATGCGCTTGCCGTTGTGCCTGCGCCTTCCGGTCGCGATGATGGGATATTTGCCGCCGCAGCGCGGACAGGCGACGAGATGCCCGTCAAGTGCTACACCGATGCCGCCCTCCAGCAGATCCTGCGCCGCTTCGACGATTTCGCCGCCGTGATCCGTGGCGTCGCCGAAGCGGGCGATGATGGGGTCGACTGACTGATTCATGCTAACGCGTCCTCATTTGATTAGTTTTACTTAGCGAATACGATGGGCCGCCGGCTTGCTCGACGGATCCGACATTTCACAGCACACTGGTTCGAGCGGCTATCAGAAAAGTTTGAAATTGCGGCGAGAGCGGTGGCGGGACAACAAAAAACCCGCAGAGCTTGACGCTGTGCGGGCTTCTGTCCTGCGGTGTACACCACATTGAAAATTGGTGGAGGCGGCGGGAATCGAACCCGCGTCCAGAAGTCCTCCACGACTAGTTCTACATGTTTAGTTCTGTCTTTTGATTTAACCGGAGCGACGCGGACGAACACGCTGCGCACCGGCGATTCACTAAATTTTCGACCCGGGCGTCGTGACGCCGCCAAGGCTTAACTGACGTATATGACCTCTGTCGGTATTGCTACCGGTCTTGCGACACTAGCCCGTCAGTGAACTAGGCAGAGGACGGCGGCCCTTAGGCTGCCAGTGCGAACGTATCGTCGTTTGCAGTTACGTTTTTCCCATTGATTAACGAGGTGACGGGTCCTCGACATGCCCTAGCCGCTTCGCAACCCCTGTCGAAACCAGGTCGCCCCCGCAGAAGGAATGAGCCATATATGTGGCCCAAGAAGGCATTTTACAATAGCGGCCCGCCGGAGTCACGACGAAACATTCGCGTGGTGCCGGCGTCGCGTTCGTGCGTCAACTGATGTCGCGCAGCAGATTCTGGAGTTCGGCTGTGGAACCGACGACGTGCTTCGCGTGCCACTGCGTGGGCGGAATGTCGTTGCCGCAGTAACCGTATGCTGCCGCGACCGTCACCATTCCGGCTGCGAAGCCGGCCTGCACGTCGCGCAGGTCGTCGCCGACATAGACGATCCGCTCCGGCGGCAAATCCAGCTCCTTCGCTGCGTGCAGGAGCGGCGCGGGATGAGGCTTTGAATGCGGCGTCGTGTCTCCGCTGACGACGCAGCCCGCACGCGTATCCAGCCCCAGTTGAGCGATGAGCGGCTCCGTCAGCCGGGCGACCTTGTTCGTCACGATGCCCCAGCGGACGCCGCGCACGTCGAGGTCGTCGAGAATCTCGCCGATTCCAGGGAACAGAATCGTCTCGATGCAGAGATCGGCTTCATAGTTGGCGAGGAACTCTTCGCGCATCGACGCATAGTCGTGATGCTCCGGTCCGATGCCAAACGCGCCACCCAGCAGGCCGCGCGCGCCCGCCGACGCGAGCGGCCGCAACTGTTCCAACGGCACCATCTCGAGGCCTCGCTCGTGACGCATCCTGTTGACGGCTGCGGCCAGGTCGGGCGCGGTATCGGCCAGCGTGCCGTCCAGGTCGAACAGAATGCCCTGGCAAAGGCCGATCGATGCTTCTTCGTCTTCGCGCTGAGGCAGGGGCGTGGGATCGCTCATTGAAGTAGATGCAGTTAATCGGGCGCAAAAAAATGGATCAGGCTTCGCGGCGGCACGCGAGCATGTAGTTCACATCGGTGTCGCTCGACAGGCCGAAATCGCGCGTCAGCGGGTTGTAGGTGATGCCCTTGATATCCGCGGTCAGCAAACCCGCCGCGCGTGCGAAGCCCGCGAGCTCCGACGGGCGGATGAAGCGGGCGTAATCGTGCGTGCCCTTCGGCAGCATGCGCGCGACGTACTCGGCACCGATCACGGCAAACAGATATGACTTCACATTGCGGTTGAGCGTTGAAAAGAACACCCATCCGCCAGGCTTGACGAGCGTCTTGCAAGCCTCGACGACCTTCGACGGATCCGGCACGTGCTCGAGCATTTCCATGCATGTGGCAACGTCGAAAGAGGCCGGTTCACGGGCCGCCAGCGTCTCCGCCGCGATTTCCTCGTAATTTACGGTTACACCGCTTTCAAGGCTGTGAAGATCTGCGACGCCCAACGCCTCATTGGACAGGTCAATTCCCTTCACGTCAGCACCCAAGGTCGCCATCGACTCGGACAAAATGCCGCCGCCGCACCCGATGTCGAGCACGCGCTTGCCTGTGAGGTGCGCATGGGAGTCGATCCATTTGAGCCGAACGGGATTCAGTTCGTGCAGAGGTTTGAACTCAGCATTCGGGTCCCACCAGCGATGCGCGAGATCGCTGAATTTCTGCAGTTCGTGGGGATCGGCGTTGGTCATGACGAATACGGCCTCGAGGGCAGGAAGAGCGGGGTGGATCGGACAAACCCTGAGTATATAGAGGTGTGCACGCGCGGGCAAAAGCGACGGGTCACGGACGCCAGCTACGCGCAGCGGCGCGCCGGAACGCGCCATTTTGAAGCGGCCATCGCAGGCATAAAAAAGCCCCGCCGAAGCGGGGCTTGGGTACTGCGGTATTCTTTCGCTTACTGCTTCGAAGTACCGACAACTTCGACTTCCACGCGACGATCCGGTGCGAGGCAGGCGATGAGTTGCTTGCGGTTCTTCTGGTTGCAGCCCGTCGTGACCGGATTGCGCTTGCCCTTGCCTTCCGTGTAGATGCGGTTGGCTTCGATGCCCTTGCTGACCAGGTATGCCTTGACAGCTTGTGCGCGACGCAGCGACAGACGGTCGTTGTACTTGTCCGAACCGATGCGGTCGGTGTAGCCCGTGGCCACGACGACTTCCAGGTTCAGGCCTTGAATCTTCGATGCCAGATCGTCCAGTTTTTCCTTGCCGGCCGGCTTCAGGATAGCCTTGTCGAAATCGAACAGCGTGTCAGCTTGATACGTGATCTTCTGGCTGGTGATTGCCGGAGCAACCGGTGCCGGTGCCGGCGGGGTCGGTGCTTGTGCGACCAGTGCGCCATCGCACTTTGCGTTAGCCGTTGCCGGCGTCCAGAACGCATCGCGCCAGCAAAGCTCGTTCGTGCCGTTCATCCACACGTATTCGCCGGTGCCGTTCACCCAGTTGTCGTTCGTGGCTTGTCGCGACGCCGGCACCGACTGTGCCGAAGCGGATGCAGCCATAACTGCGGTAGCTGCAATGAACGCGAGCTTTGAAAGTTTATTCATATTTCTCCTCTCGAAATTGAGATTACCGCAGGTTTACTGCGAGCCTGTTGACGTAGACCAGTCATACATTGCTCGAAGTATAACATCGGTGCAGAACAAAAGACGGTTGTGTATAGACTTCGAGCCGTGTCTGAACTTGTGCGTTGGCATTTTGCCATATCGTTCCCTTCCGACGATAAAAAAATCCGCCCCCTATCCTCCCGTCCGGTCGAATGTGGTGCATGCGCAACAAAAGGTGTCAAGTTCGACGGAAGGCCCATGGGAGGCCGGTTCGAGCGGCCCTCTTTGGAGCATTTTCCGGGCCCGGTCGCCTCGCTCGCGAGGAGGTTCCAGGTGCCGTTTCCAGGCATCCCACTAATAGGTATACGCACGTCGTCGGGGGCAGGTGCGCCGCATGATAGAATCGCCTGATGCGCTGCGCTCGCAGCCGCACAGGAACTACACCTAGGGGTTGGCCCAAGCGGTGAGGTGAAGAACGCGTTTCCCTCATCGTCTTCGCGCGTAAACGATACGGACAATGGATCAATTCGCCAAAGAGACTCTACCAATCTCCCTAGAGGAGGAAATGCGCCGCTCGTATATCGAGTACGCGATGAGCGTGATCGTAGGGCGCGCCCTTCCCGATGTCCGCGATGGCCTGAAGCCGGTGCACCGGCGCGTGCTGTACGCCATGCACGAGCTGAACAACGACTGGAATCGGGCGTACAAGAAGTCGGCACGTATCGTCGGCGATGTGATCGGTAAGTACCATCCGCACGGTGATTCGGCTGTATACGACACGATTGTCCGCATGGCGCAGGATTTTTCGCTGCGCTACATGCTCGTCGATGGACAAGGCAATTTCGGGTCGGTCGACGGCGACAACGCCGCGGCGATGCGTTACACCGAAATACGCATGGCGAAGATCGGCCACGAACTGCTCGCCGACATCGACAAGGAAACAGTCGATTTCCAGCCCAACTACGACGGCAGCGAAAACGAGCCGTCCATTCTGCCTGCACGCATTCCGAACCTGCTGATCAACGGCTCGTCGGGCATTGCCGTCGGCATGGCGACCAACATTCCGCCGCACAATCTGAGCGAAATCGTCGACGCCTGCCACCACCTGCTGAAGAACCCGGAAGCGTCGATCGACGAGCTGATCGAGATCGTGCCGGCGCCCGACTTCCCGACGGCGGGGATCATCTACGGCGTCGCTGGCGTGCGCGACGGCTACCGCACGGGGCGCGGGCGCGTCGTGATGCGCGCCGCCACGCACTTCGAAGAGATTGATCGCGGCCAACGCATGGCGATCATCGTCGACGAGCTGCCGTATCAGGTGAACAAGCGTTCGCTGCTCGAGCGTATCGCCGAACTGGTGAATGAGAAAAAGCTGGAAGGCATTTCGGACATTCGCGACGAATCCGACAAGAGTGGTATGCGCGTCGTGATCGAACTTAAGCGCGGCGAAGTGCCCGAGGTCATTCTTAACAATCTGTACAAGGCAACGCAGCTCCAGGACACGTTCGGCATGAACATGGTCGCGCTCGTCGACGGCCAGCCGAAGCTGCTGAACCTGAAGGAAATGCTCTCGCATTTCCTGTCGCACCGTCGCGAGGTGCTGACACGGCGCACTGTATACGAACTGCGCAAGGCGCGCGAACGCGGCCATGTGCTCGAAGGCCTCGCCGTCGCGCTCGCCAACATCGACGACTTCATCGCGATCATCAAGGCAGCGCCTACGCCGCCCATTGCGAAGCAGGAGTTGATGGACCGTTCGTGGGATTCATCGATCGTGCGCGAAATGCTGCAGCGCGCAGAAACCGACAACGCGACGTCCGGCGGCCGCGCCGCGTATCGTCCGGAAGGATTGAACCCGGCGTACGGCATGCAGGCCGACGGTCTGTACCGTCTGTCTGACACGCAGGCGCAGGAAATCCTGCAGATGCGTCTGCAGCGCCTGACGGGTCTGGAGCAGGACAAGATCATCGGCGAGTACCGCGACGTGATGGCGCAGATCGCCGACCTGCTGGACATTCTGGCGCGCCCGGAGCGTATAACTTCCATCATCTTCGACGAACTCACCACGATCAAGAGCGAATTTGGCGACGAGCGCCGCTCGAAGATCGAGATGAACGCAACCGAGCTGAACACGGAAGACCTCATCACGCCGCAGGACATGGTCGTGACGATGTCGCACTCCGGTTACGTGAAATCGCAGCCGTTGTCGGAATATCGCGCCCAGAAGCGCGGAGGTCGCGGCAAACAGGCGACACAGATGAAGGAAGACGATTGGATCGACACGCTCTTCATCGCGAACACGCACGATCACATCCTCTGCTTCTCGAACCGCGGCCGTGTTTACTGGCTGAAGGTTTACGAAGTACCGCAGGGCTCGCGCAATTCGCGCGGCCGTCCGATCGTCAATATGTTCCCGCTGCAGGAGGGCGAGAAGATTACGGTCGTGCTGCCCGTGAAGGAATTTTCGGCGGACAAGTTCGTTTTTATGGCGACGGCGCTCGGCACCGTCAAGAAGACGCCGCTCGAAGCGTTCAGTCGTCCGCTGAAGAAGGGCATCATCGCGGTCGGTCTGGATGATGGCGACTACCTGATCGGCGCGGCTATCACAGATGGCGAGCATGATGTGATGCTGTTCTCGGACTCGGGCAAAGCGGTGCGCTTCGACGAGAACGACGTTCGTCCGATGGGCCGTGAAGCGCGCGGCGTGCGCGGCATGCAGCTCGAAGACGGCCAGAGTGTGATCGCACTACTGGTGGCGGGCGACGAGCAGCAGTCGGTGCTGACGGCAACGGAAAACGGCTACGGCAAGCGCACCCCGATCACCGAGTACACGCGTCATGGCCGCGGCACGAAGGGCATGATCGCGATCCAGACGTCCGAGCGCAACGGCAAGGTCGTCGCCGCGACACTGGTCGACCCGGAAGCGCAGATCATGCTGATCACCAACACGGGCGTGCTGATCCGCACGCGCGTGTCAGAAATTCGAGAAATGGGCCGTGCAACGCAAGGTGTTACACTCATCAGCCTTGATGAAGGCACCAAGCTTTCCGGTCTGCAACAGATTGCCGAAGCGGAAGCTGACGTGGACGGCGACGCCGACCTGCCTGCAGACGAAGCAGGCGGCGATGAAAGCGAAGCGTCGTAGTCTGCCTCGAAGCTTCTCAAGTAATGCGGAAAGCCGCGCGGGCATTCCGCGCGCATCGGGACTGATGCGCCGCTTGCGCGGTGAAGCACCCAGATTAATTTCTCTTAGGAGTAGAGATGCAAAATCGTTTCAAGCAGTTGATGGTTCTGGCCGCTTTCGTGCCGACGCTTGCGATGGCGCAAGCGCTGCAAAACCAGCAGCCGGCCCCGGCTGCTCCGGCCGCTGCTGCTGCGCCTGTTGATCCGGCGAAGCAGGCTGCCATCAAAGATCTGCTGAACGCGATCGACGCGCAGAAGCTGGTCGGCGCCATTGGCAATAGCGCGCAAATGCAGGCCAAGCAGTTGGTTCCGGCCATCCTGTCGGACGCGCTGTCCGAAAACAAGACGATGACGGACAAGCAAAAGCAGGCTTCTGTCCCGACGCTGCAGAAGAACGCGGTGCCGAAGCTGGTTGACTCGGCAGGCCAGGTCTTCGCAACGGACGCATTCAAGCAGGACGCCATGCAAGCTCAGTACGACGCGTACGCCAAGTACTACAGCACGCAGGAAATCAAGGACCTGACCGCGTTCTACAACAGCCCCACGGGCCGCAAGTTCATCCAGGTGCAAGACCAGGTTGGCCGCGACGTCGTGAACGGTCTGATGCAGAAGTACATGCCGCAATCGATCAAGGCAACGCGCGACCAGGCTGACAAGGAAGTCGCTTCCGTCAAGCCGGCGAAGTAAGCAGGTCGAACAAGGCTGAACGGCGCTCGAGACATCCGCCGCGGGCGGTCTAAGAGGGAATGCGGGAAACCCCTTGAAACGCCGAGGTTTGGCGGGTTTTGAGCGTCAATGCGATAATGGCCGTTTGCGCTTGCGCGCAGACGGCCATTTTCTTTCAGGCGCTATTTCCGGCTCTTTGATACGCCGTGCGCCTGCTTCCCAGGGTTCTCACGATGCGCGTCTTCAATTTCTCCGCCGGTCCGGCGGCCATGCCCGAAGAAGTGCTGCGCCAGGCAGCCGACGAAATGCTCGATTGGGGCGGCAGCGGCATGAGCGTGATGGAAATGAGCCACCGCGGCAAAGAATTCATGACGATTCATGAAGAGGCGCTGACGGATCTGCGGGAACTGCTGCAGGTGCCGTCCAGTCACCACATTCTTTTCCTGCAAGGCGGGGGGCTCGGCGAAAACGCGATCGTGCCGATGAACCTCATGGGGCGCAAGGCGCGCGCAGACTTCGTCGTGACGGGCTCCTGGTCGCAGAAATCGTTCAAGGAAGCGCAGAAATACGGCACCGTGCACCTGGCCGCGAGCGGCGAAACGGCCAACGGATTTACGCACGTTCCGGCGCGCGCCGAGTGGAGCCTGTCCGACGATCCCGCCTACGTGCACCTGTGCACGAACGAAACCATCCACGGCGTCGAGACGTTCGAGATTCCCGATCTCGGCGACATTCCCCTCGTCGCCGATGCGTCGTCACACATCCTGTCGCGCCCGATGGACATTGCCAAATATGGCGTGCTGTTCGGCGGTGCGCAGAAGAACATCGGCATGGCGGGCGTCACGGTCGTGATCGTGCGTGAAGATCTGCTGGAACGCTCGATGAGCATTTGCCCGTCGGCGTTCGAATGGAAGACGGTTGCGCTCAACAATTCGATGTACAACACGCCGCCTACGTATGCGATCTATATCGCCGGACTGGTGTTCAAGTGGTTGAAGAAGCAGGGCGGGTTGACAGCGATCGAGGCACGCAACGTCGAGAAGGCGAAGCTGCTCTACGACACGATCGACTCGAGCAGTTTTTATCTGAACAAGGTCGAGCGCAACGCGCGGTCGCGGATGAACGTCCCGTTCTTCCTCGCCGACGAGTCGCGCAATGAAGATTTCCTGGCCGGCGCGAAAGCGCGCGGGCTGGTGCAGCTGAAGGGCCACAAGTCCGTCGGCGGCATGCGGGCGTCGATTTACAACGCGGTGCCGCTCGAAGGCGTCAAGGCGCTTGTCGAGTACATGAGGGAATTCGAACAGCGCGGCGCGTGATCTTACTGGTTGCGGTGCGCGCATCCTCTCCGAACCGGGCCCTGGCTGGACCCGAATTGGCCCTTTAGAAGCATGGACGACGAACTCAATTCTCAACTCAAACCGCTGCGCGAACGTATCGACGCGATCGACGCGCAGCTCATTGCGCTGCTGAATCAACGCGCGGCGGTCGCGCTCGAAGTCGGCGAGGTGAAGAAGCACTTCAACGCGCCCGTGTTTCGTCCGGAGCGCGAGCAACAGGTCATCGCGCGTCTGCAGGAGATGAGCGAAGGTCCGCTCGCAGGCGAACACATCAGCGCGATCTGGCGCGAGATCATGGCCGCGAGCCGCGCGCTCGAAAAGAACATCACGGCTGCCTACCTCGGGCCGGCTGGCACGTATAGCGAACAGGCGATGCACGAATACTTCGGTCAGTCGATCGAAGGCCTGCCGTGTTCGTCCATCGACGAGGTGTTCCGTTCGGTCGAAGCGGGCGGCGCGGAGTTCGGCGTCGTGCCCATCGAGAATTCGACGGAAGGCGCAGTCTCGCGCACGCTGGATCTTTTGCTGCAAACCCAGTTGCTGATCGGCGGCGAACTGGCTCTGCCCATCCACCACAATCTGCTGACGCTCAATGGCGGCCTGACGGGCGTGACACGCGTATGCGCGCATGCGCAGGCACTCGCGCAGTGCCAGCGCTGGCTCGCGACGCACGCGCCGCATATCGAGCGCCAGGCGGTATCGAGCAATGCCGAAGCCGCGCGCATGGCGGCCGACGATCCAACCATCGCCGCCATCGCCGGCGACCGCGCCGCGACCCAGTACGGGTTGCAGGTCGCTCACGCGCTGATCCAGGACGATCCGCACAACCGCACGCGCTTCGTGATGATCGGCAAACAGCCGACAGGTGCCAGCGGCTATGACAAGACCTCGCTGATCGTGTCGGTGGCGAACGAGCCGGGCGCGATGTTCAAGCTGCTGGAGCCGCTCGCGAAGCACGGCGTGTCGATGACGCGCTTCGAGTCGCGTCCCGCGCGAGTCGGCACGTGGGAGTACTACTTTTACATCGACCTCGAAGGCCATCGCGACGACGCATCCGTGTCCGCCGCGCTCGCCGAACTCGGCCAGAAGGCCGACTTCCTGAAGATTCTCGGCTCGTATCCGCGCGCCCGCTGACACACGGCTCGCATTCGTTTCGCAATCACGCAACCCGCGCAACCAACAAGAAGCCTGACAGCTATCCGGAGCTTTTCCATGACAACGTCGTCTTTCGGTCCCTCCTACGTTCGCGCGATCGCGCCCTATGTGGCTGGCAAGCCGATCTCGGAAGTCGCACGCGAATTCGGGCTGGACGAAGCGCGTATCGTGAAGCTGGCGTCGAACGAAAATCCGCTCGGCATGCCCGAGTCCGCGAAGACGGCGATGGCGCAGGCTGCAAGCGAACTCAGCCGCTATCCGGATGCCAACGCATTCGAACTGAAGGCCGCGCTCTCCGCGCATTACGACGTGCCCGCCGACTGGATCACGCTCGGCAACGGCAGCAACGACATTCTCGAACTGGCCGCGCACGCGTTCGTCGAGAAGAGCCAGTCGGTGATCTACGCGCAATATTCTTTCGCCGTGTACGCGCTGGCGACGCAGGGACTGGGCGCGCGCGCGATCGTCGTGCCCGCCGTCGGATACGGTCACGATCTCGACGCAATGCTCGCCGCGATCACTGACGACACGCGCCTCGTTTTCGTCGCAAATCCGAACAATCCGACGGGCACGTTCATCGACGGCGCGACGATCGAAGCATTCCTGGCGAAGGTGCCGCGCAGCGTCGTGGTGGTACTCGACGAGGCGTACACGGAATATCTGGCCGCCGACAAGCGCTATGACTCGATCGCGTGGGTGCGCCGTTATCCGAATCTGCTGGTGTCGCGCACGTTCTCGAAGGCGTTCGGTCTCGCGGGGCTGCGCGTTGGTTTCGCGATTGCGCAGCCGGAACTGACGGATCTGATGAACCGTCTGCGTCAGCCGTTCAATGTGAACACGCTGGCGCAAGCCGCCGCGGTCGCCGCGCTGAACGACAAGCGGTTCCTGCAGAAAAGCGCGGAATTGAATGCGCAGGGCTATCGCCGCCTGACGGAAGCGTTCGACAAACTCGGTCTCGAGTACGTGCCCTCGTACGGCAACTTCGTGCTGGTGCGCGTCGGCCATGACGATGCGGCCGGCAACCGCGTCAATCTGGAACTGCTGAAGCAGGGCGTGATCGTGCGACCCGTGGGAAGCTACGGTCTGCCGCAGTGGTTGCGCGTGACGATCGGCCTGCCCGAAGAAAATGAAGCGTTTATCGCGGCGCTCGAAAAGACCCTGGCGACGGCCTGAGCGGATCCATGCAATCCATGCGCCTCATCGACTACGAGGCGCTTTTTTCTGTGACTGACGTGGCAGCGTTCTCTTTCGACAAACTGGTGATTTTTGGCGTCGGGCTGATCGGTGGCTCGCTCGCGCGCGCATTGCGCGAGCGCGGCGACATCGGTGGCGCGCGACGCGTGATCGGCGTCGGGCGCTCAGCGGCTTCGACTGCGCGGGCGATGGAACTGGGCGTGATCGACGGCAGCGCGGCGTTGACGGACGACGCGGCATTGCGCGACGCGCTCGACGGGGCGGACGTGGTGCTGCTGGCCGCCCCCGTCGCGCAGACGCAACCGCTGCTCGAACGGATTGCGCCGTTTCTGGGTCCGAAGACAATCATCACCGACGCCGGCAGCACCAAGTCCGATGTCGTCGCAGCGGCGCGCGCAGTGCTTGGCGAGCGCATCTGTCAGTTCGTACCGGGACATCCGATAGCGGGCCGCGAATCGAGCGGTGTCGATGCCGCGCTGCCGGACCTGTACGTGAACCGGAACGTCGTGCTGTGCGCGTTGCCGGAGAACGCCGGGGATGACGTCGAGCGTATCGCCGCGATGTGGCGCGCGACGGGCGCGAGTGTGCACGCGATGCCGCCCGAACAGCATGACCGCGTGTTCGCGTCGGTCAGCCATCTGCCTCACGTGTTGTCGTTCGCGCTGGTCGAGCAGATTCTCAATTCATCGGACGCCGAGCTGAAGTTCTCGTTTGCGGCAGGCGGATTCCGCGACTTCACGCGCATCGCCGCGTCGAGCCCGGAAATGTGGCGCGACGTGTGCGTGGCCAATCGTGCCGCGCTGCTGAGCGAAATCGACGACTACACGGCTGTGCTGGCACATCTGAGGTCGGCGATCGACGCTGGCGACGGCGCGACGCTCGAAGCTGTGTTCGCGCGCTCGCGCACCGCCCGCAGCGCCTGGCAGGAGCGCGCTGCGTCCGCACGTCAGGCATCGCCCGCACGTTCGGCCAACGACGAAGCGTCGAAATAAAGGACCTTGGAATTCATATATGGAACATCTCGATCTCGGACCATTTTCCCGTGCTTCCGGCACGGTTCGTCTGCCAGGCTCGAAGAGCATTTCGAACCGCGTGCTGCTGCTCGCGGCGTTGGCCGAAGGCGAGACGACGATCACGAATCTGCTCGATTCCGACGACACGCGGGTGATGCTCGACGCGCTCGAAAAGCTCGGCGTGAAGTTCAAGCGCGACGGCGACACCTGTGTCGTGACAGGCACGCGCGGCGCGCTGCCTGCGGCGCGCGCGGACCTCTTTCTCGGGAACGCCGGCACGGCGGTGCGGCCGCTGACAGCGGCGCTCGCCGTGAATGGCGGCGACTACCGGATTCACGGGGTGCCGCGCATGCACGAGCGGCCGATCGGCGATCTGGTCGACGGATTGCGGCAGATCGGCGCGAAGATCGACTACGAAGAGAACGAAGGCTTCCCGCCGCTGCGCATCCGCCCGGCGCAGATTTCGGTCGACGCGCCCATCCGCGTGCGCGGCGACGTGTCGAGCCAGTTCCTGACGGCGCTGCTGATGACGCTGCCGCTCGTGAAGACGGAAAGCGGCGAGACGATTGTCGAAGTGTCAGGCGAACTGATTTCCAAGCCGTACATCGAGATCACGATCCGGCTGATGGAACGCTTCGGCATCAAGGTCGAGCGTTTCGGCTGGGAGCGCTTCACGATTCCGAGTGGCGTGCGTTATCAGTCGCCGGGCAAGATCATGGTGGAAGGCGACGCATCGTCGGCGTCGTACTTCCTCGCGGCGGGCGCGCTGGGCGGGGGGCCGCTGCGGGTCGAAGGCGTGGGGCGCGCGAGCATTCAGGGGGACGTCGGTTTCGCGACGGCGCTGATGAAGATGGGCGCGAACGTGACGATGGGGGACGACTGGATCGAAGTGCGCGGCGTGGGCAACGATCACGGAAAGCTGGACCCGATCGACATGGACTTCAACCTGATCCCCGATGCGGCGATGACCATCGCAGTGGCCGCGCTGTTCGCGGACGGCACGACCACGCTGCGCAATATCGGGAGCTGGCGCGTGAAGGAAACGGATCGGATCGCCGCGATGGCGACGGAGTTGAGCAAGGTCGGCGCAAAGGTGCAGGCGGGTGAGGATTTTCTCGTCGTGACGCCACCCGAGCAACTGACGCCGAACGCCGCGATCGACACCTACGACGACCACCGGATGGCGATGTGCTTCTCTCTGGTGAGCCTCGGCGGCGTGCCCGTCCGGATCAACGATCCGAAATGCGTCGGCAAGACGTTCCCCGATTATTTCGAGCGTTTCCTGGCGCTCACGCAACCCTGACACCGCATTGCTAACCCGTGCCGCCCGTTCCGACGGACGACCTTTTCGATGAAACCGACCCGCCCCTTTCACCAGACGCCCGTTATCACGATCGACGGCCCCACCGCATCCGGCAAAGGCACGGTGGCCGCGCTGGTCGCCGCCGAACTCGGCTTCCATCTGCTGGACAGCGGCGCGCTGTACCGTCTCGCTGCGCTCGCGAGCGTACGCTACGACATCGCCGCCGACGACGCCGAAGCACTTGCAAAACTGGTCGGCGAGCTCCATATCACTTTCCGCGAGGGCATCGCACAGCTGGACGGCGCCGACGTGTCGACTGACATCCGTGCCGAGGAAATCGGCAACCGTGCCTCGGCAATCGCCATTCATGCACCCGTCCGGGCGGCGCTAGTGGCCCGTCAGCGGGCTTTCCGCAAGCAGCCCGGCCTCGTCGCGGACGGCCGCGACATGGGCACCGTGATCTTTCCTGACGCCGCGCTGAAGGTGTTTTTGACGGCCAGCGTCGAGGCGCGCGCAACCCGCCGGCATAAGCAATTGATCCAAAAAGGATTTTCTGCTAATATGGATGACTTGCTCCGGGATTTGCGTGAACGCGACGAGCGCGACAGTCAGCGCGCGGCCGCGCCGCTCAAGCCTGCAGCAGATGCGCAGCTTCTCGACACCTCTGCATTGTCGGTCGACCAGGCGGTCGAACAGGTGGTGCAATGGTACCGGGCGCTTGTTCCGCAAAGCTGAAGGCGGAAGGATCCGCATCAAATGTTTTTATGTTGTTGTGTTGGTGCTTTGCGGTGATACGCGAGGCGATTGTTTAACCTTTAACCCCGTGTGGCTTTCGCTCCTTTGCCGTAATGATGAACCGTGACGGTTCACCTGACGCTGCGAAAACCATGCAAATTCAGATTTTTATGTCCGACCTGCAAACCTCTACCCCGAATACCGAATCTTTTGCGGCTCTGTTCGAAGAGTCGCTGACCAAGCAGGACATGCGCGCGGGCGAAGTGATCTCCGCCGAAGTCGTGCGTGTCGACCACAACTTCGTGGTCGTGAACGCTGGTCTCAAGTCCGAAGCCTACATCCCGCTCGAAGAGTTCCTGAATGACGCGGGCGAGGTAGAAGTGCAGGCGGGCGACTTCGTTTCCGTCGCGATCGACGCGCTGGAAAACGGCTATGGCGACACCATCCTGTCGCGCGACAAGGCGAAGCGCCTCGCTTCGTGGCTGTCGCTGGAAAAGGCCCTCGACAACAACGAACTCGTGACGGGCACGATCACGGGCAAAGTCAAGGGCGGCATGACCGTCATGGTCAACGGCATCCGCGCGTTCCTGCCGGGCTCGCTGGTCGACACGCGCCCGGTGAAGGACACGACGCCGTACGAAGGCAAGACGCTGGAATTCCGCGTCATCAAGCTGGATCGCAAGCGTAACAACGTGGTGCTGTCGCGCCGCGCAGTGATCGAAGCGACCCAGGGCGAAGAACGCGCAAAGCTGCTCGAAACGCTGAAGGAAGGTGCGATCGTCGAAGGTGTGGTCAAGAACATCACCGACTACGGCGCGTTCGTGGACCTCGGCGGTATCGACGGCCTGCTGCACATCACCGACATCGCATGGCGTCGCGTGCGTCACCCGAGCGAAGTTCTGTCGGTTGGCCAGGAAGTCACGGCAAAGATTCTCAAGTTCGACCAGGAAAAGAACCGCGTTTCGCTCGGTATCAAGCAACTGGGCGATGATCCGTGGGAAGGCATCTCGCGCCGCTACCCGTCGGGCACGCGCCTGTTCGGCAAGGTCACGAACATCACCGACTACGGCGCGTTCGTTGAAGTCGAGTCGGGCATCGAAGGCCTCGTGCACGTGTCGGAAATGGACTGGACGAACAAGAACGTTGCACCGTCGAAGGTTGTCCAGCTGGGCGATGAAGTCGAAGTCATGGTCCTCGAGATCGACGAAGACCGCCGTCGTATCAGCCTCGGCATGAAGCAGTGCAAGCCGAATCCGTGGGATGACTTCAGCCGCAACTTCAAGAAGGGCGACAAGCTGCAAGGCGCCATCAAGTCGATCACCGACTTCGGCGTCTTCATCGGTCTGCCTGGCGGCATCGACGGTCTGGTTCACCTGTCGGACCTGTCGTGGTCGGAAACGGGCGAAGAAGCTGTTCGCAAGTACAAGAAGGGCGACGAAGTGGAAGCGATCGTTCTCGGCATCGACGTCGAGAAGGAACGCATTTCGCTGGGCATCAAGCAGCTCGAAGGCGACCCGTTCAGCAACTTCGTTGCAATGAACGACAAGGGTTCGATCGTCGACGGCGTGGTCAAGACGGTGGACGCGAAGGGTGCAGTGGTTCAGCTGACGGCTGACGTCGAAGGCTACCTGCGCGCTTCGGAAATCGCACAAGACCGTGTGGAAGACGCTCGCAATGTGCTGAAGGAAGGCGACAAGGTCAATGCGATGATCATCAACATCGACCGCAAGTCGCGCGGCATCAACCTGTCGATCAAGGCGAAGGATTCGGCTGAGCAGCAGGAAGCGATGCGCGGCCTGCAAGCCGACACGAGCTCGGCAGCAAGCGGCACGACGAACCTCGGCGCGCTGCTGAAGGCCAAGCTCGACGGCCAGAACCAGTAAGCCTTAAGGGGGCTGCTGCAGTATGACCAAATCGGAATTGGTCGCCCAGCTGGCTACGCGATTTCCGCAACTTGTTCTCAAGGATGCGGATTTCGCGGTGAAGACGATGCTCGATGCGATGTCGGACGCCTTGGCGAACGGCCATCGCATCGAAATTCGCGGCTTCGGCAGCTTTGGCCTGAACCGCCGTCCGTCCCGCGTCGGACGCAACCCGAAGTCGGGTGAAAAAGTGCTGGTGCCTGAGAAGCACGTACCACATTTCAAGCCTGGCAAGGAGTTGCGCGAGCGCGTCGACCGTAATGCGGGCGAGCCTCTGAAAGCCGATGCCGCGGACGACGATCTTTGAGCCGGCTCTGTGAAGTTCTCGCAGTTCCGGTTCGAGTTCGTCGCGGCTAAGCCAGTCACACGGCATTGACCAAAAGAAAAGCGCCTTTAAGGGGCGCTTTTTTTTCGTCCGTCGCGCGGTTCAGCACGGTTCATGATGTGCAGCACGCGTGCGACGATCAGAGCAACGTTTCCCATCCCTTAAACGACAGTAAGGCGTCGCGAACCGCACGCCTGTGCCAGCCGAGTTAGGCTTCATTTACAATACGGGTCACTTCGGCGCGGGCAAACACCGTGGCGCGACGCGTCATCAAGCCGGCGTCATCCCGCAACCGCCGTCAAGAGATCAATACATGAAATTTATCGTCTGGCTGATTCGCGTGCTGGTATTCGTGCTGCTGCTGGTGCTCGCACTGTCCAATACGCAGAGCGCTACGCTGAATTTCCTCGCCGGGTATGCATGGCAGGCGCCGTTGATTCTGATCGGACTGGCGTTCTTCGTCGTGGGTCTGCTGGCCGGCCTCGTGTCGTCGCTGCCCGCAATGTTCCGTCTGCGCATGGAAAACGGCCGCCTGAAGCGCGACCTGCGGGTGGCGCGGGAAACGCCCGCGGCCGTCGAAGAGCCGCCGATGCCACCGCTCATCTAGCCCTCTAACGCCGTGCGCCGCCGGCGCACGGTCTCTTTCGTCCTCCGTACATTCGCATGGATCTAGACCTCTGGTGGCTGCTCGTCATACCCGTCGCATTCGCGTTCGGCTGGGTGGCTGCGCGCTACGACCTGAAGGCGCTGCTTTCCGAAAGCGCCAACCTGCCGCGCTCTTATTTCCGCGGCCTGAACTTTCTGTTAAACGAGCAACCGGACCAGGCTATCGACGCCTTCATCGAAGTCGTCAAGCTCGATCCCGAAACGATCGAGCTGCACTTCGCGCTCGGCAATCTGTTTCGGCGCCGCGGCGAAACGGATCGGGCGATCCGCGTGCACCAGAACCTGCTAAGTCGCGCCGACTTACCCGTTACCGAGCGCGATCACGCGTTGTTCGAACTGGGACAGGACTTCCTGAAGGCTGGCCTTCTGGACCGCGCGGAAGAGACGTTCAATGCGCTCGAATCGGGCGATTACGCGCTTGGCGCCCAGCGGGCGCTGCTTACCATCTACCAGATCGAGAAGGACTGGAACAAATCGATCGATACCGCTCGCCGGCTCGAGACGATGGGCGCGGCGTCGCTCGACAAGGAAATCGGCCACTTTCATTGCGAGCTGGCGCAGGAGGCGCTACAGCAGAAGAAGTCGGACGAGTCCCGTCGCCAGCTGGAGCTGGCGCTGAAGGCACATCCGCAGAACGTGCGCGCGACGATCCTGTTCGGCGATGTCGATGCCGCGGCCGGCCAGTACGAGGCGGCAATCGCGCAATGGCTGCGTGTCGAGGAACAGAACCCGGCGTATCTGCCCCTCGTCGCCGAAAAGCTGACGAAGGCGTACGAGGCGCTGGGTCGTGCGGAAGAGGGCGCCGACCTGCTGACGACATGGGTGGACCGTTATCCGTCGAACGATCTGCTCGACGTCGCGTATCAGCACGTGTCGGCGCTGCGGGGTCCTGAAGCGGCCCACGCGCTCGCGCGCACGCAGATGCAAAAGTCCCCGAATCTCGCGGGCATGACGCGTCTGCTCGAAGCGCAGCAGGCGGTGGCCGAGGAGCCGCGCCGCAGCGAACTGGAACTGATGCGCACGTTGATCCGTCAGCGCACCAAGAACCTGCCGCGTTACACGTGCCAGAATTGCGGCTTCCGGGCGCGACTTTTCTATTGGCAGTGTCCGGGATGCAGCGGCTGGGAAACCTATGCGCCACGCCGCGTCGAGCCCATCACGGCGTCGAGTTGACGCGAGGCGCGCGCAGGAGCGTGTTTTGCAACGTAGTCGCGCCGCATCGAAGCGTGGAACTTTGAACCCGCATCAATTACTGGGAAGCGTATGAAAATCACCATTATCGGGACGGGTTACGTAGGTCTTGTCACGGGCGCATGTCTTGCCGAAGTCGGCAACGACGTGTTCTGTCTGGATGTCGATCCGCGCAAGATTGATATTCTCAACAACGGCGGCATGCCGATTCACGAGCCGGGCTTGCAGGAAATCATCGCGCGTTCACGCGCGGCCGGCCGCATCACGTTTTCGACGGATGTCGCGGCGAGCGTCGCGCATGGTGAGGTCCAGTTCATCGCCGTCGGCACACCGCCCGATGAAGACGGTTCCGCCGACCTGCAGTACGTGCTCGAAGCGGCCCGCAACATCGGCCGCACGATGAACGGGTTCAAGGTGGTGGTCGACAAGTCGACGGTGCCCGTCGGCACCGCGCAACGCGTGCGCGCGGTAATCGAGGAAGAACTGGCGAAGCGCGGCTTGAACGGCAGCGCACAGCATGGCTTCTCGATCGTATCGAACCCAGAGTTCCTGAAGGAAGGCGCGGCCGTCGAAGACTTCATGCGGCCGGACCGCATCGTCGTCGGCGTCGACAACGACGAGCAAGGCGACAAGGCGCGCGAGAAGATCCGCCGTCTGTACGCGCCGTTCAACCGCAACCACGAACGCACGTTGTACATGGATGTGCGCTCGGCCGAGTTCACGAAATACGCCGCGAACGCGATGCTCGCGACGCGCATCTCGTTCATGAACGAGATGGCGAATCTGGCCGATACCGTCGGCGCGGACATCGAGGCCGTGCGCCGCGGTATCGGCTCGGATCCGCGCATCGGCTATCACTTCCTTTACGCGGGCGTCGGCTATGGCGGCTCGTGTTTTCCGAAGGACGTGCAGGCGCTGATCCGCACGGGCGCGGAGCAGGGTCACAACCTGCGCATTCTCGAGGCCGTCGAAGACGTCAATCACGAGCAGAAGGAAGTGCTGGTGCGCAAGATCACGGGCTCGCTCGGCGAAGACCTGAGCGGCCGCACGTTCGCCGTGTGGGGGCTGTCGTTCAAGCCGAACACCGACGACATGCGCGAAGCGCCGAGCCGCCGCGTGATCGGGCAATTGCTTGCGCGCGGTGCGACGGTGCGGGCCTACGATCCCGTCGCGACGACGGAAGCGAAGCGGGTGTTCGCGCTCGATCTGGCCGGGTTGCCGGAGCAGCAAGCGCGTCTGCATTTCGAGAGCACGCAGGACGAAACGCTTGGCGGTGCGGACGCGCTCGTGATCGTCACGGAATGGAAGGAATTCAAGAGCCCGGACTTCACGCATCTGAAGTCGCAGCTCAAGGCGCCGTTGATTTTCGACGGCCGCAATCTGTATGAACCCGAGGCGATGTCGGAGCTCGGGATTGACTATCACTCGATTGGACGTCCCTATGCAAGACCCGCTGAAACTTCATCCGACTCCGGCCGTGCCTGAAGGCGCGACGCTCGCGCCCGAGGTGGGCGTCATCGCGCGCGAGCGGCTTGCTGCCGCCCGCGTGCTGGTGGTTGGGGACGTGATGCTCGATCGCTACTGGTTCGGCGATGTGAACCGGATATCGCCGGAAGCGCCCGTTCCCGTTGTGCTCGTGCAGCGCCAGGAAGACCGGCTGGGCGGCGCGGCGAACGTCGCGCGCAACGCGGCGGCGCTCGGTGCGCAGGCCGGCTTGCTGTGTGTAGTCGGCCACGACGAGCCCGGCGAGCGCGTCGTCCAACTGCTCGGCGATAGTGGCGTCGCGTCCCATCTCGAGCGTGATCCCGAACTGCCGACGACCATCAAGCTACGCGTGTTGTCGCGTCAGCAGCAGCTGCTGCGCGTCGATTTCGAGAAGGCGCCCGCGCACGAGGCGCTGCTCGCAGGCCTCGCGCGCTATGACGCGCTGCTGCCCGCTCACGACGTAATCCTGATGTCGGACTATGCGAAGGGTGGCCTCACGCACGTCACGCAGATGATCGCGAAGGCGCGTGCGGCGGGCAAGCCGGTGCTGGTCGATCCGAAGGGCGACGACTGGGAGCGCTACCGCGGCGCCACGCTGATCACGCCAAACCGCGCGGAGCTGCGCGAGGTGATCGGGCATTGGAAGTCCGAGGCCGATCTGCTCGCGCGCGTGACCAGGCTGCGCGCCGAACTCGATCTGACAGCGCTGCTGCTCACGCGCTCGGAAGAAGGCATGACGTTGTTCTCGGACGAGGGCGTCCTGCACGCGGCTGCCGTAGCGCGTGAAGTGTATGATGTGTCCGGCGCGGGCGATACCGTGATCGCGACGCTCGCCGTCATGCTCGGCGCGGGCCTGCCGCTGGACGAAGCCGTGTCGCTTGCGAATCGCGCCGCAGGCATTGTGGTCGCCAAGCTCGGCACGGCCACTGTCGACTACGACGAACTCTTTCACTGATGCCCGCGCGCGCCCGTTTCATCGCGTGGCGCGCGGCGGTTCATCTGCGCATCCGTTGACTCACATCACTGCAGGACGACCATGACCCTCATCGTCACCGGCGCGGCTGGTTTTATCGGCAGCAATCTCGTCAAGGCGCTCAACGAGCGCGGCGAAGACGGCATCATCGCCGTCGACAATCTGACGCGCGCCGACAAGTTCAAGAATCTCGTCGACTGTGAAATCGATGACTATCTCGACAAGACGGAATTCGTCGAGCGCTTTGCGCGCGGCGACTTCGGCAAGGTGCGCGCGATTTTCCATGAGGGTGCCTGTTCGGACACGATGGAAACCGACGGCCGCTACATGATGGATAACAACTTCCGCTATAGCCGCGCGGTGCTCGATGCGTGTCTCGCGCAGGGCGTGCAATTTCTGTACGCGTCGTCGGCGGCGACTTATGGCGGCTCGACGCGCTTCGTCGAAGAGCGCGAGGTCGAGGCGCCGCTGAATGTATACGGCTATTCGAAGTTCCTGTTCGATCAGGTGATCCGGCGCGTGCTGCCCACCGCGAAGAGCCAGATTGCGGGCTTTCGCTACTTCAACGTGTACGGGCCGCGCGAATCGCACAAGGCACGCATGGCTTCCGTCGCGTTTCACAACTTCAACCAGTTCCGCGCTGAAGGGAAAGTCAAGCTCTTCGGCGAGTACAACGGCTACGCAGCAGGCGAACAGACGCGCGACTTCGTCTCCGTCGAAGACCTGGTGAAGGTGAATCTGCACTTCTTCGATCATCCGGAGAAGTCGGGCATCTTCAATCTCGGCAGCGGGCGTGCGCAGCCGTTCAATGACATCGCGTCGACGGTGGTCAACGCGCTGCGTGCGCTCGACGGCGAGCCGGCGTTGTCGCTCGCTGAGCTGGTGCAGCGCGGGTTGATCGAGTACATCCCGTTCCCCGACGCGTTGCGCGGCAAGTATCAGTGCTTCACGCAAGCCGACCTGACGAAGCTGCGCGCAGCGGGCTACGACGCGCCGTTCCTGACGGTGCAGGAAGGCGTCGATCGTTACGTGCGTTGGCTATCCGGCCAGGTGTAAATCGTTCGTACGCCTCTCTACACTGGGGTCTCCTGGTCGGTGATCGTCACTGGCCGGTGTTTCAGGGAGATCCCATATGCTCAAAAAAATCTTCGTCACGGCGGCCATGCTCGCCGCTTTCGGCCAGGCGTTCGCCTCGGTCGACGTCAATTCCGCTAACGAATCCGCGCTGCGCGGCATCAAGGGCATTGGCCCTGCGAAGGCGAAAGCCATTCTCGACGAACGCGCCGCTCACGGTCCATTCAAGGACGCGGCAGATCTCAGCAAGCGGGTTAAGGGTCTCGGCGGCCATACGGTCGAACGTCTGCAGGCCGAGGGGCTCGCTGTCGGCACATCGGGCGCTGGTGCGACGGCTGTCGCTGCTGCTGGCGCACAGGCTGCGGCGCCTCATGCGAAAGCCGCGGCCGCTGCGAAGAGCGATACGGCCGTGGTGGTCAAGAAGTAGCGCGCTGATCTGAGCGCCCGATGCGTGTCGGCTAGACGCGCAGGGGAGGCGCTCGCGTTAGGGTGTCATCGTTTCCATTGAGCCGAGTTGCCCCAAGCCACTCCTTCAGCCGTCGTTCAGATGACTGGCTCCCGCGGCAGATCCAGCCTGCCGCGGCTTTTTGCGTGCATTCGGCGCAGCTTGCGCAAGCGGGCCGCGCAGCGAAAGCATCCATGCGCGCGACAGGGGCTGTCGGCAGCGCCACGCACGGTAGTTTAGAATCGACGGATTCAGGACTCCCGGCACCGTCACGCACGTAACGCACATGGCTTACAAAACGATTGAAGACACGATTGGCAATACGCCCCTCATTCAACTCGTCCGCGTCGTGGACGAAGACATCCGCGCCCGCAACAACGTCGTGCTTGGCAAGCTGGAAGGCAATAATCCCGCGGGTTCGGTCAAGGACCGCCCGGCGCTGTCGATGATCAAGCAGGCGGAACTGCGCGGGCGCATCAAACCGGGCGACACGCTGATCGAAGCGACGAGCGGCAACACGGGCATCGCGCTGGCGATGGCCGCGGCCATCCGCGGCTACAAGATGATTCTCATCATGCCGGAAGACCTGTCGCTGGAGCGGCGTCAAAGCATGGCCGCATACGGCGCGCAGATCGTGCTGACGCCCGTCACGGGCGGCATGGAATACGCACGCGATCTCGCCGAGCAGATGCAGCGCGAAGGCAAAGGAATCATCCTCGACCAGTTCGGCAACCCGGACAATCCGCTTGCGCACTACGAAGCGACGGGCCCTGAAATCTGGCGCGATACGGAAGGACGCATCACACACTTCGTGTCGGCGATGGGCACGACGGGCACGATCATGGGCGTGTCGCAGTATCTGAAAGAACTGAAGCCGTCGATCGAAATCGTGGGCGCGCAGCCTGAAGAGGGCTCGCGCATCCCGGGCATCCGCAAATGGCCGGAGGCGTATCTGCCGAAAATTTTCGACCGCAGCCGCGTCGATCGCGTCGAAAACGTGAGCCAGGCAGCGTCGGAAGCGATGGCGCGCCGGTTGGCGTCTGTCGAGGGCGTGTTCTGCGGCATTTCTTCGGCGGGTGCGTGCGAAGTGGCGCTGCGTGTCGCGCGCCAGGTGGAGAACGCGACCATCGTGTTCATCGTCTGCGATCGCGGCGACCGTTATCTGTCGACGGGCGTGTTCCCCGCCTGAGTCGCGGTGCCGCGTGGGAGCGGCCTTCGCATCCAGATAAAGACAAACGCCGGCATCTGCCGGCGTTTTTCATGGTTGTGCGCGAGTGTGCTTACTGCGACGCCGCGGGCATCGACGCATTGCCCGCGTCGCTCGCTGCCATCTGCGCCTTCACGCGCTCGCCGAGCTGGTAGACGGCCAGTGCGTAGAAGAAGCTGCGGTTGTAGCGCGTGAGCACGTAGAAGTTTTTCAGACCGAGCGTGTATTCCGTGGGGCGGCCCGGCGACGGCAGGTCGACCACAGTGACGGGCGTGCCCGCTTCCGTGCGCGTATCGAGACCCGGCTCGTTCATCAGCATGCCCGCCTTCAGCAGTTGCTGCAGCGCCCAGCGCGGCTCCGGCGCGCCTGTCGCGGCGGCTTGCGCGATGCCCAGGCTGCCCGTATCCGTTGCGATGTTCCACACGACGGGACGACCCGTTTCCCAGCCGTTCTGCTTCAGATAATTCGCGACGCTGCCGATTGCATCGGCCTGGCTCGTGCGCAGATCGATCGTCTTGTTGCCGTCATAGTCGACCGCGTACTGAACGATGCTGCTCGGCAGAAACTGCGGAATGCCGATCGCGCCGGTGTATGAGCCGAGGACTGTAGTCGGATCGATTTGAGAGTCGCGCGTCCACACCAGGTAGTCTTCGAGATTCTTGCGGAAC
The DNA here is from genome assembly GCF_000020045.1 of Paraburkholderia phymatum STM815. Taxonomy (GTDB): domain Bacteria; phylum Pseudomonadota; class Gammaproteobacteria; order Burkholderiales; family Burkholderiaceae; genus Paraburkholderia; species Paraburkholderia phymatum. The sequence goes on from NC_010622.1 coordinate 852,033, forward strand.
GTGATCATCCGTTCTGCGCGATTCGGCGTGTTCGGGTAATCGAACGAGAGCGTGGTGAGCGCATCGAGCACGCGGAAGTTGCCCATGTACCGGCCGTAGATCGTCTCGACGCCGATGATGCCGACGATCACTTCGGGCGGTACGCCGTACTGCTCGTACGCGCGCTGTAGCGTTGCCTGGTTCGCGCGCCAGAATTTCACGCCCGCATTGATGCGCACCGGGTCTAGAAAGCGCGCCTGATACACCCGCCAGTTCTTGATCGACGGCGTCGGCGAAGGTGTCACGAGCTTCACGGCCGTCGCCGAGTAGCTGACGCGTGCAAACAGCGCATGTAGTGCGGCGCTGTCGAAGTCGTAGCGCGCGGCCATGTCGTTGATGAACGCGTCGACATCGGCATTGTTGGCGTAACGCTGCGGAACGATCTCTTCTTCGAACGTCTGTCCTTGCGCCGCTGGCTCGGGTTGACTCTGCGCGAGCTGCATGCGTGGCTTGCTGTTGACGCTCTGCGCCGAAGCCGTGCCGACTCCCGCGAACGCGCACCATGCGATGGACAGTGCGGCGGCTACAGTCGTTGCGCGTAGCCGATGTGGTGCGGACGGAGCAAGCTTGACGGTCATGGTGGACTGGATGTGTGCGGGCGAAAAAAAGTTACGGGGAAGTATACCCGACGGGGTTCCTGAAACTGTGCAGAAGCGTTGCCGCAACACGGTCTGGGCGCGTCGTGTGGTAACTTCGTAGTATTCGCGCAACCCGCTTGCGTCAATGGACGGAGACATGCAGCGCAGGCTCGCCATGCCGTGCGAGGCGCGCAGCTGAAAATCAACTCATGGCAACCGGTTTCTATTCACATGCAGACTGTCTGCAGCATGAGATGGGTCAATGGCATCCCGAATGCCCGGCCCGGCTGCAGGCAATCGAAGACCAGTTGATCGCAAGCCGCATCGGCGAGCTGATCGAGCGCGAGTCCGCACCGCTTGCCGACGAAGCCGCGCTGTTGCGCGTGCATACGAAGGCGCACGTCGACTACCTCCGCGCACGCTCGCCGCAGAGCGGCTACGCTGAGATCGACCCCGATACGTCGATGAACCCGCACACGTGGACGGCCGCGTTGCGCGCAGCGGGGGCAGCCGTCGCGGCCACCGACGCCGTGATCGAAGGCCGCTACGACAACGCGTTTTGCAGCGTGCGCCCGCCGGGCCATCATGCCGAGCCTGCACGCGCCATGGGTTTCTGTTTCTTCAACAATGTCGCGATCGCCGCGCGGCATGCGCTCGAGGTGCATAAGCTGGAGCGCGTGGCGATCATCGATTTCGACGTGCATCATGGCAATGGCACGGAGGCCGCGTTTTCGAACGACGCGCGCGTGCTGATGTGCAGCATCTTCCAGCACCCGTTCTATCCGTTCACGGGTGCCGACAACCAGGCACCGAACATGTGCAACGTGCCGATCGCGGCACGCTCGAAAGGCATGGTCGTGCGCGAAGCCATCGACATGATCTGGCTGCCTCGACTCGACGCATTCAAGCCGCAGATGCTGTTCGTGTCGGCAGGCTTCGACGCGCACCGTGAGGACGATCTTGGCAACATGGCGCTCGTCGAGGACGACTATGCGTGGATCACACAGCAGATCCGCCTGGTCGCCGACAAGTATGCGAAAGGGCGCATCGTCAGCTGCCTGGAAGGCGGCTACAACCTGTCGGCGCTCGGACGCAGCGTCGTCGCGCACGTAAGGGCGCTCGCGGATATCTGAGCGCGAGGGCGTGCATCGCAGGAGGCGGCATCATGAATGCAGAGGCGACAGGCGCACTGATCGAACGCACGCGAGACGCGTATGACCTCGGCGGGGTGGTGCGCCTCACGTTGAACCGGCCGGACGCGTTCAATGCTCTTTCCGAGGCGCTGCTCGATGAGCTTCAGATGCATCTTGCAGACATCGCGAAGAGCGATGCGCGCGTGGTCGTGATCGCGGGTGCGGGCCGCGCGTTTTGTGCAGGACATGATCTGCGTGAAATGCGCGCGGCGCCGTCGCTCGATTACTACCAGTCGCTGTTCGCGCGCTGCACAAAAATGATGCTTGCGATCCAGCGGCTGCCGCAGCCGGTGATCGCTCGCGTGCACGGCATTGCGACGGCGGCGGGCTGTCAGCTCGTCGCGATGTGCGATCTCGCGGTCGCCGCCGATACAGCGCGCTTCGCGGTGTCGGGAGTGAATCTCGGGCTCTTCTGTGCGACGCCGTCCGTGCCGCTGTCGCGCAACCTGTCGCGCAAGGCTGCGCTCGACATGCTGCTGACGGGCGATTTCATCGACGCGATGGCCGCGAAGCAGCAAGGTCTCGTGAATCGCGTGGTGCCGATGGACGCGCTCGACAACGAAGTCGCCGCGCTCGCGAAGAGCATCTGCGCGAAGCCACGCGAGGCCATCGAAGCGGGCAAGGGTCTTTTCTACCGGCAACTCGAAATGGGCATCGAAGCCGCGTATCAACTGGCCGGGCAAACGATGGCGTGCAACATGATGGACGAGTCGGCGCTCGAAGGCGTGCAGGCGTTCATCGACAAGCGGCCGCCCGACTGGAAACCCGCGCGGGGCGGCTGAACGCGTCCATCAGCCTCGCTCCGAACGCGCCACTATCCACGCGACGAGTGCGTCGATCACGCGTTCGCGGTCGAGGTCGTTCATCGTCTCGTGATAACTGCCGTCGTAGAGCGTCAGCGTTTTGTCGGGCGAGCCGGCATGCGCGCCGAAGTCGCGGCTGCCTTGCGGTTCTGTGAGCTTGTCGGCGCTGCCGTGCCAGATGAGAAGCGGCGTGCGCAGACGGGCGCGACCCAGTTCGATGCGCTGCATCGCCAGCAGGAGCTCGGCGCCCGTGCGCGCGGGAATCGCGCCGTGATGCACGAGGGGATCGTTGCGGTTGGCCGCGACCACGTGTTGATCGCGCGACAGCAGCGTTGCATCGATCTTCATGGCGGGGAAACGCGGCCATACCAGGCTGATCTTTTGGCTCAACGCGAGCATCCAGCGCGGCACGTCGCGGCCGGGCGCGAGTGCGGGACTCGACAGGATCAGGCCGCTCAGATCGCGCGCGTCGTCCGCGTGCCGTTCGATCGCGTGCAGCGCCGCGATTGCTCCGCCCATGCTGTGGCCCATCAGGAACAGCGGGCCGCCGTTGCGGGCTGCCTCGGCGACGAGCGCATGCGCATCCAGCAGGTAGTCGTCGAAACGTTCGACCCACGCGCGCCGGCCCGGCGCGTTACCGTGGCCGCGCAGATCGACAGCGACCAGCTCGATGCCGTGCGCAGTCAGCGTATGGGCAAGCGTTGCATATCGACGCGCGTGTTCGGCCAGGCCGTGAATGAGGGCGATCGTCGCACGGCGCGGCCCCGCGACATGCCAGCGATAAAGCGGCAGCGCGAGAGCGTCGCGCGTGGTGATCCGCGAGTACTCGAAAGGCGGTGTCGCCGAAGCAAAGTTGGCCTGTGAAGTCTGCATCGGCAATCGCCCGCTCTTTATCGAGATGCGCCCGATCATAGCGGCACGGGGAGTCCGTGCCATTGTCCCTTCACGTCAGCGATCCTCTAATTCCTTTGCGTTATGAAAGTTGCCGAATTGATTATTAAAGGATATGACCGGGCTGCGGTAAAATCGCGCGTTCAAATCCAATAAAAGTCACGGCGGCCGGTGCCGGGAGCGTGCGACGCTCGCTGGCAAGTCCGCCGTTTCGTTTTCATGATCGAACTACGCAATCTTTCACAGCGTTTTGCGGGGCCACGGGGCTGGGTCGAAGCGCTGCACAACGTCAATCTGTCGATTCCCCACGGCGAGGTATTCGGCATCATCGGGCGCAGCGGCGCGGGTAAGAGCACGCTGGTGCGCACAATCAACCTGCTGACGCGTCCGACGGAAGGCAATGTCGTCGTCGACGGCTGCGACCTCACGACGATGCCCGCCGCGCAGCTGCGCGAGGCGCGCCGCGAGATCGGCATGATCTTCCAGCACTTCAATCTGCTGTCGTCGCGCACAGTGTTCGACAACGTCGCGCTGCCGCTCGAACTGGCCGGCATGAAGCGCGCGGAAATCGAGGCGCATGTGCTGCCGCTGCTCGAACTGGTCGGGCTGTCGGCCCAGAAGGACCGCTATCCGTCGCAGATCAGCGGCGGCCAGAAGCAGCGCGTGGGCATTGCGCGCGCGCTCGCGAGCAAGCCGAAAGTGCTGCTGTCCGACGAAGCGACTTCCGCGCTCGATCCCGAAACGACGCGCGCGATTCTCGATCTGCTTCGGCGCATCAACCGCGAACTGAAGCTGACCATCGTGCTGATCACGCACCAGATGGAAGTGATCAAGCAGGTGTGCGATCGCGTCGCCGTGCTCGACAACGGCCGGGTGGTCGAAGAGGGCAAGGTCATCGACGTATTCCTGCGACCGCATCACGAAGTCACGCGCGCGCTGATCGGCGACGTGATCGCGCAGGAGTTGCCGCCCGCGTTGAAGGCGCGCGTCGCCGAGCGTCTGAAGACGGGCAGCCGTCATCTGCTGAGGCTGGCATTTACGGGCTCGGGCGTCGATCAGCCGATTCTCTCGGAGACGATTCGACGCTACGAACTGGACTTCAATATCCTGCACGGCCAGATCGACGAGATCCAGGGGCAGGCATTCGGCTCGCTCGCGGTGCTCGCGGGCGGCGAGCCGACGAAAGTGGCGCAGGCAATGACGTTCCTTCGGGAACAGGGTGTGGTGGTGGAGGAGCTGTCGTATGTTGAGTGAAATGTTCGATATGTTCGTGCAGTCGTTCTGGGAAACGCTGATCATGGTCGGCATCTCGGGGCTGATCGGCGCGGCCGTCGGTCTGCCGCTCGGCGTGGCGCTGTACCTGACGGATCGCCAGGGCGTGCTGCAGAATCTGCCGTTCAATCGCGCGATGGGCGTCGTCGTCAACGCAGTGCGCTCCGTGCCGTTCATCATTCTGCTCGTCGCGGTAATTCCCTTTACGCGGCTCGTGGTCGGTTCGTCGATCGGCACGGCGGCGGCCGTCGTGCCGCTGACGATCGCCGCCGCGCCGTTCATCGCGCGCCTCGTCGAGACGGCGCTGCGCGAAGTCGATCGCGGTCTGATTGAAGCGGCGCAGGCGATGGGCGCGACCACGTCGCAAATCGTCTTCAAGGTGCTGTTGCCGGAGTCGCTGCCGGGCATCGTGGCCGGTCTGACGATCACCTTCGTCTCGCTGGTCGGGTATTCGGCGATGGCGGGCGCGATCGGTGGCGGCGGTCTGGGCGACCTGGGCATTCGCTACGGCTATCAGCGTTTTCTGCCGGAAGTGATGGTGACGGTCGTCGTGATCCTGATCGTCTTCGTGCAACTGGTGCAGTCGTTCGGGGATTGGCTCGTGCGTCGTCTCAGCCACAAATAAACAACTTCAAGAGAAAAAAGGTTTGGTCATGCAACGTCGTTTCATTCTGAAAATCGCGGCCACGCTGGGCGCGGCATCGCTCATCGGCGCATCGTCGCTTGCCTTCGCCGACGAATCGATCAAGGTCGGCGTGACGGGCGGTCCTCACGCGCAACTGATGGACGTCGTAAAGACAGTCGCGGCGAAGAACGGCCTGAACATCAAGATCGTGGAGTTCTCCGACTACGTGCAGCCGAACGCGGCGCTCGCGGGTGGCGACCTCGACGCGAACAGCTACCAGCACGACCCGTATCTGCAGGCGCAGGTGAAGGACCGCGGCTACAAGGTGATCAGGGTCGCGGATACCGTGACCTTCCCGATGGGCATCTATTCGAAGAAGGTAAAGTCGCTGGCGGAGCTGCCGAACGGCGCAAAGATTGCCGTGCCGAACGATCCGACCAACGGCGGCCGCGCATTGCTGTTGCTGCAAAAGCAGGGCTTGATCAAGCTGCGCGCCGACGCGGGCCTGAAGGCGACACCGCTCGACATCGCCGAGAACCCGAGGAAGCTGAAGATCGTCGAACTCGACGCGGCGCAAATTCCGCGCTCGCTCGGCGATGTCGATGCCGCGGCCATCAACACGAACTTCGCGATGGAAGCGGGCCTGAAGCCGAAGCAGGATGCGATCGCGATCGAAGACCCGAAGGGTCCATATGTGAACATCATTGCGATCCGCGAGGCGGACCGCAATAAGCCGTGGGTGGCGAAGCTGATCGCGGCTTACCACTCGCCGGAAGTGAAGCAGTTCATCGAAAGCAAGTTTGGCGGCGCCGTCGTCGCAGCGTGGTAATGACAAGTCGAGCCGTGAATGTGGCGAATCTTGCCAGCATCGACGCAACCAGCCCGAATTGGTAGCAACCCGGACTTGGCCTCCGGGTTTTTTCCGGATTAGAATAGCACGACCGTTCGCTATTCCCGCTACACTGCTGGCAAGCGATATCCTGAAACACCACGCAATCCCGGAGCGGCTGCCGCAGAGGCTATCGCTATAATGTCCGTCGGGTTGACGTATTCGTAACTTTGGAGCGTGTGCATGAAAATCCTGGTGCCAGTCAAGAGAGTGGTTGACTACAACGTGAAGGTCCGCGTGAAGTCGGACAACACGGGCGTCGACATTGCCAATGTGAAGATGTCGATGAATCCGTTCGACGAAATCGCTGTCGAAGAAGCCGTGCGTCTCAAGGAAGCAGGCGTGGCGACGGAAGTGATCGCCGTGTCGGCGGGCGTCACGCAATGTCAGGAAACGCTGCGCACGGCGCTGGCGATCGGCGCGGACCGCGCGATCCTGATCGAATCGAACGAAGACCTGCAGCCGCTGGCGGTCGCGAAGCTGCTCAAGGCGCTGGTCGACAAGGAACAGCCGCAGCTGGTGATTCTCGGCAAGCAAGCGATCGACGACGACTCGAACCAGACGGGCCAGATGCTCGCCGCGCTGGCGAACCTGCCGCAGGCGACGTTCGCCTCGAAGGTCGTGATCGCCGACGGCAAGGCGACCGTGTCGCGTGAAGTGGATGGCGGCGCGGAAACCCTGTCGCTGAAGCTGCCCGCAGTCGTGACGACCGATCTGCGCCTGAACGAGCCGCGCTACGTGACGCTGCCGAACATCATGAAGGCGAAGAAGAAGCCGCTGGAAACCGTGAAGCCGGAAGATCTCGGCGTCGATGTGACGCCGCGTCTGAAGACGCTGAAGGTAAGCGAGCCGCCGAAGCGTTCGGCCGGCGTGAAGGTGGCCGACGTGAAGACGCTGGTCGAGAAGCTCAAGACGGAAGCCAAGGTGCTTTGATTTTTCGGGCACACGGAGACGAATGAAATGACGATTCTGGTAATTGCTGAACACGACAACGCGTCGATCAAGGCTGCCACGCTGAATACGGTGGCGGCGGCACAGAAGATCGGCGGTGATATCCACGTGCTGGTCGCAGGTCACAACGCGCAGGCTGCAGCCGATGCAGCGGCGAAGATCGCGGGTGTCTCGAAAGTGCTGCTCGCCGATGCGCCGCAACTGGCCGAAGGCCTCGCTGAGAATGTCGAAGCGACCGTGCTGAACATCGCGAAGGACTATTCGCACGTCCTCGCACCGGCCACGGCTTACGGCAAGAACATCGCGCCGCGTATCGCCGCAAAGCTGGACGTCGCGCAGATCAGCGACATCACGGCTGTCGATTCCGCCGATACGTTCGAGCGCCCGATCTACGCCGGCAATGCGATCGCGATCGTGCAATCGGCTGATCCGATCAAGGTCATCACCGTGCGCGCAACGGGCTTCGATCCCGTGGCAGCCGAAGGCGGCAGCGCATCGGTCGAAAAGATCGAAGCTGCGGCTGATAGCGGCATCTCGCAGTTCGTGAGCCGTGAAGTGACGAAGCTGGATCGTCCGGAACTGACGTCGGCGAACATCATCGTGTCGGGTGGCCGGGGCCTCGGCAGCGGCGAGAACTACACGAAAGTGCTGGAGCCGCTCGCCGACAAGCTCGGCGCAGCGATGGGCGCGTCGCGTGCAGCCGTCGACGCTGGCTACGTGCCTAACGACTATCAGGTCGGCCAGACCGGCAAAATCGTCGCGCCCCAGCTCTACATCGCGGTCGGCATCTCAGGCGCGATCCAGCATCTGGCGGGCATGAAGGACTCGAAGGTCATCGTCGCGATCAACAAGGACGAAGAAGCGCCGATTTTCAGCGTCGCGGATTACGGTCTGGTTGGCGATCTCTTCACGGCGGTGCCGGATCTGGTGAAGGAACTCGGCTGACCGACTGACGCGCCGCCTGGCGGCGCGCGACACCGGCGGAAAGAGGCGCTAGGATGACGAATCCAGCGCCTCTTTTTTCTTTGGGGGCGGAAGGAGACACAGATGAGCTACGCGGCACCCATCAAGGACATGCTGTTCGTGATGCAGGAACTTGCCGGACTGGAAGACATGGCAGGCCTGCCCGGCTTCGAAGAAGCGGGTCTGGAAACGGCGCAGGCCGTGCTGGAAGAATCGTCGAAGCTGTGCGGCGAAGTGCTGGCGCCGCTGAACGTCGAAGGCGACCGGAATCCGAGCACGTGGAAAGACGGCAAGGTGACGGCGAGCCCCGGTTTCGCCGACGCGTTTCGCCAGTTCGCCGCGGGCGGCTGGCAGGGCGTGCAGCATCCCGCCGAATACGAAGGCCAGGGCCTGCCGAAGCTGATCGGGACGGCTTGCATCGAGATGCTGAATGCGTCGAACCTGGCATTCGCGCTGTGTCCGCTGCTGACCGACGGCGCCATCGAGGCGCTGCTCACCGCCGGCAGCGAAGAACAGAAACAGACCTACGTGCCGCGCCTGATCTCGGGCAACTGGACGGGCACGATGAACCTCACCGAGCCGCAGGCCGGCTCGGATCTCGCGCTGGTGCGCACGCGCGCCGAGCCGCAGGGCGACGGTTCGTACCGGATCTTCGGCACGAAGATCTTCATCACGTGGGGCGAGCACGACATGGCGGACAACATCGTCCACCTGGTGCTCGCGCGTACGCCGGATGCGCCCGAAGGCGTGAAGGGCATTTCGCTGTTCGTGGTGCCCAAGTTCCTCGTCCATGCTGATGGCTCGCTCGGTGAGCGCAACGACGTGCACTGCGTGTCGATCGAACACAAGCTCGGCATCAAGGCGAGCCCGACGGCCGTGCTGCAGTTCGGCGACCACGGTGGCGCAATCGGTCACCTGATCGGCGAGGAAAATCGCGGCCTCGAATATATGTTCATCATGATGAACGCGGCGCGTTTCGCGGTCGGCATGCAGGGCGTGGCCATTTCGGATCGCGCATACCAGAAGGCGGCCGCGTACGCGAAGGAGCGCGTGCAGAGCCGGCCCGTCGATGGTTCGTCGAAACAGGCGGTATCGATCATTCATCATCCGGACGTGCGTCGCATGCTGTCGACGATGCGTGCGCTCACGGAAGGTTCGCGCGCGCTGGCGTATGTGGCCGCGGCGCACAGCGACATCGCGCACCATCACGCGGATCAGGCGAAGCGTGCGGAGCATCTCGCGATCTACGAATACCTGGTGCCGATCGTAAAGGGCTGGAGCACGGAGCTGTCGGTCGACGTGACGAGCCTGGGCGTGCAGGTGCATGGCGGCATGGGCTTCATCGAGGAAACGGGTGCCGCGCAGTACTACCGCGACGCCCGTATCCTGCCGATCTACGAAGGCACGACGGCGATCCAGGCAAACGATCTGGTCGGCCGCAAGACGCTGCGCGACGGCGGCGCGGTGGCGAAGGCGCTGCTGGCGGACATCGCACAGACGGTCGAAGCACTCAAGCAGCACAAGGGCGCAGCCTTCGCGTCAATGCAGAAGCATCTGTCGCGTGGGCATGACGCGTTGCAAACGACGGTGGCGTTCGTCGTCGCGAATGCGAAGAGCGATCCGAACGCGGTGTTTGCGGGCAGCGTCGCATATCTGAAGCTCGCGGGAATCGTGCTGGGCGGCTGGCAGATGGCGCGCGCGATGCTCGCCGCGCAGGCGAAGCTCGATAACGATCCGTCGTTCTATGGCGCGAAGATCGCGACGGCCCAGTTCTTCGCGGAGCACGTGCTGCCGCAGGCCGTGGCGCTGGAGGCGTCGATTGTCAGCACGAAGGACGGCGAAGGCATGCTGGCCTTGCGCGAAGACCAGTTCTGACATCCCCGGTGCATCGAACAACAACGGCGCCCGAGGGCGCCGTTGTTTCGTCAACAAAATCCCATCGCGGAATCAGGCATAAGCCGGACGCGTCTGGCCTGCCGTTTCGCCGAGATAGCGATGTACCGACAGGTCGCCCGACTGGATCGCGGGGCGCTTGCCCGAGATCAGATCGGCGAGCAGTTGACCCGAGCCGCACGACATCGTCCAGCCAAGCGTGCCATGACCTGTGTTCAGGAACAGGTTCGACACGGGCGTGCGTCCGACGATCGGCGTGCCGTCCGGCGTCATCGGACGCAGGCCCGTCCAGAACGTCGCTTTCGACGTATCGCCGCCGCCAGGGAACAGATCGTTGACGCACATTTCGAGCGTTTCGCGGCGCGCCTGCTTCAGCTTCTTGTCGAAGCCCACAATCTCCGCCATCCCGCCGACACGAATCCGGTCGTCGAAACGCGTGATCGCAATCTTGTACGTCTCGTCGAGCACCGTCGACACGGGCGCGGACTTCGCGTCGACGATCGGCGCCGTGATCGAGTAGCCCTTGAGCGGATACACGGGAATCTTGACGAGACCCGACAAAAACTGGGTCGAGTACGAGCCCAGCGCGACAACGAAGTTGTCGGCGCGCACCATTTCATTGCCGCACTTCACGCCGGCGATGCGGCCGCCTTCCATCGCGAGTGCGTCGATCGGCGTGTTGTAGCGGAACTTGACGCCCAGTTGCTCGGCGAGCGCAGCGAGGCGCGTCGTGAACAGCTGGCAATCGCCCGTTTCGTCGCCAGGCAGGCGCAGGCCGCCCGTCAGTTTGTGCGATGTCGCGGCGAGCGCCGGTTCGGCACGCGCGAGATCGGCCGGCATCAGCAGTTCGTACGGCACGTTCGCTTCCTCGAGCACGGCGATGTCTTTCGCGGCGCCGTCGAGTTGCTGTTGCGTGCGGAACAGCTGCAGCGTGCCGCCCGTGCGGCCTTCGTACTGAATACCCGTTTCGGCGCGCAGCGCCTGCAGGCAATCGCGGCTGTATTCGGCGAGTCGCACCATGCGGCCCTTGTTGACGGCATAGCGCGCGGATGTGCAGTTCTGCAACATCTGCCACATCCATTGAAGCTGGAACTGCGTGCCGTCGAGCCGGATGGCGAGCGGCGCGTGTTTCTGGAACATCCATTTGACGGCCTTCAGCGGCACGCCCGGCGCTGCCCACGGGGCGGCGTAGCCCGGCGAAATCTGGCCGGCGTTCGCAAAGCTCGTTTCGAGCGCAGGACCCGCCTCGCGGTCGATCACGGTGACTTCATGACCCGCGCGCGCAAGATAATAGGCGCTCGTTACCCCGACGACGCCACTGCCCAGAACGACGACTCGCATAGCTGCTCCATAAAAGGTCGAATGGCTCGCGGCGTAGTGAAAACCTCGCGCTTCGTAATTTGTTCGATTGACGAGGTGAAATGCCGGATACCCAGTGTTAACCGCTATACTATTTCCGTTGCACTAGGTTTTGTTATTGTATTTTGTAGATTTTCAGTAAATACTATGCGTACACAGCGCCATCCGGTGCGAGCCCTCGACAAGCTCGATCACAAGATCCTGAAAATCCTCCAGATCGACGGCCGGATCGCGATGAAGGAGTTGTCCGAACAGGTTGGTCTCTCCGTGACGCCGTGCATCGAGCGCGTCAAACGCATGGAGCGCGACGGTGTGATCACCGGCTACTATGCGCGCGTGAATCCCGCGGAGTTGGGCGCGGCGCTGCTCGTTTTCGTCGAGATCACGCTCGATCACAAGAGCGGCAACATGTTCGACCAGTTCCGCCGCGAAGTGCAGAAGATCCCGGAAGTGCTGGAATGCCATCTGGTGTCGGGTGACTTCGACTATCTGATCAAGGCGCGCATCGGTGAGATGGCCGATTATCGCAAGCTCCTCGGCGACATCCTCCTGCAATTGCCCGGCGCAGTGCAGTCGAAAAGCTACGTCGTGATGGAAGAAATCAAGGAAACACTGACGATCGCGGTCGGGGAATGACGGGCTCCCCACGCTGAATCGACGGGTCGCTGCCGCAGCCGAACCGGCCCCCAAAATCGAACTCGACAAAGACGGTAAACACTGTATATTTGTACAGTATTCAAATGCTGTTCTTGACGTGTGCCGTGACCGACTTCGACCGAGACATTCCTGAATATCCGATCGCGCCGCCTGCTCCGCGCAAAGGGCGCGGCGCGGTGACGAATCTGCAGGGCCGCTACGAAGTGGATCAGCGCGAGGCGGTCGACGACGGCTGGATAGCGCCGTCGGAAGAAGAATCAGGTCGTCCGGCGTTGCGTACGCAGATTTTCGAGGAGCGCGCGAAAAGCATCCTCACCCATAACGAGTCGCCGGACATCCCGTTCAGCGTGTCGCTGAATCCGTATCGCGGATGCGAACACGGCTGCATCTACTGCTTCGCGCGGCCCACGCACAGCTACCTCGGCTTGTCGCCGGGCCTCGACTTCGAGAGCCGGATTTACGCGAAGGTCAACGCGCCCGAACTGCTGGCGCGGGAGATGGCGAAGAAGTCGTATGTGCCCGAGCCGATTGCGCTCGGCGTGAACACGGATGCGTGGCAGCCCGTCGAACGCGATTTGCAACTCACACGGCGGATTATCCAGGTCATGAGCGACCACAATCAGGCGTTCGCGGCAATCACGAAAAATTCGCTGATCGAGCGGGATATCGATCTGCTCGCGCCGATGGCCGCGAAAGGGCTGATGATGGCCGCGATCACCATCACGACACTCGACGCTGACATCGCGCGCACGCTCGAACCGCGTGCGGCGACGCCCGCGCGGCGGCTCAGAACGATCCGTGCGTTGAGCGAGGCGGGCGTCCCCGTGGGCGTCAGTATTGCGCCCGTGGTCCCATTCGTCACCGACCAGGACATGGAGCGCGTGCTCGAAGCATGCGCGGAGGCTGGCGCGACCAGCGCGAGCTATATCGTGCTGCGTCTACCGTGGGAGGTCGCGCCGCTCTTCAAGGGTTGGCTCAAAGCGCATTTCCCCGATCGCGCGGAGCGGGTGATGAACCGCGTGCACGACATGCGCGGCGGCAAGGACTACGATTCGTCGTTTTCTACGCGTATGAAAGGCGAGGGGCTGTGGGCGGACCTGCTAAGGCAGCGTTTTGCTAATGCAGTTCGGCGGGTCGGGATGAACGCTCGCAATCACGGCATTCTCGATATGTCGCATTTCCGGCGCGTGGAGCCGCGCGAGCCCACGGCACCTCAACCTTCGCCGCAGATGAATCTCTTTTGACTACCGGCTTGCGGCAGGCAGCTTATTGCGAAATTGCTTTTGCGGCTTCAACCTGAGATTCGAAGTAGGTTTGGAACGCCAGTGCGAGGCCCGTCATCAACAGAAACGCGCCAATCAGCAGCGAAAAGATCACGACGAAGATGACGGCCCAGCCCGAGCGACTGTGCTGCCCGGTATGCGCGTTGAACTGGGCGTCCCATTTGTCGTCGGGGCGAAGGCCATAGACGATCGCCGCAAGGAAAGCCGCCAGCAACGATACGGCGCCGGGAAACGCGAGCACCCAGCCCATGATAGCGGCGCGCTCGGTGGCGACCAGCAGCGTGAAGCCGGGAATGCCGATGATCGTGCCGACCAGATGCGCCCAGCCCCACACATCGCGCAGGCCATGCAGATAGAAGCGGTGCGCGCCGAGCATGCCGAACAGGAAGGCGAGCGCGGCGGTCAGGGTCTTGGAACGAAAGCGGACGTGATGCGTAGCGACAGTAGCCATGAACGTGAGCGACAGGATGACGGATGGCGTGCGATGGCTGCGCTCTGGCGCACAGCCGACGCGCATTCTACGCCGCCCGCTTCGTGCGTGGCGCGTGGCGCCAGTTATACCGGGGACTCGAATTGATCGGTCAGCCGTGCCGTAGACGCGGCGAATGTCCAACATCGAATCCGGGTCGCGAAGAGGACGTGGCGCTCGCGCGACGACTGCCGGCAAGCGGGCAAGCAGCGTCGAGAAGCGTTTTGCGGCTTTCCACTAACGGTCGTTCAGGCTTCTTCGACGTCCGTCAAAGCGAAAATTAAACGTCTGTTGCGTCCTCCGCGCTCAGTTTATCGCGCTAAGTGTTTGTTGTGATTTTGGTTTCAGGATATAATCGCGTGTTTCAGTAGTTTCGAACCCCGGTTTTCAAGGATTCTAGTATGGTCATCATCCGCTTGGCTCGTGGCGGCTCGAAGAAGCGCCCGTTCTACAACATCGTCGCAACCGATTCGCGTAGCCGTCGTGACGGCCGCTTCATCGAGCGCGTTGGCTTCTACAACCCGGTCGCTACGAAGGGTGAGTCGCTGCGTATCGCTCAAGATCGCCTGACGTACTGGCAAGGCGTTGGCGCACAACTGTCGCCGACGGTCCAACGTCTGGTGAAGGAAGCGCAAAAGGCGCAACCGGCTGCGTAAATTGCAGTTTCACGGTGCATCTTCGGCTCGTGCGACAGTGGTTTTGCGCGAGTCTGGGATGTACAGGTTTGACGTATGCAGGCTTGAGGTTCGCTGATGTCGGAGCGTGATTCGGGTAGTTCAGGTCGCGCGAAGGCGAAAAGGCAGCCTGGCGCGAAGGCGCCATTTGGCCCGTTCGTCCGCAAGCCGGTCGAGAAGGTCGAGGCGAATGCCGCAGCGGCGCAGAAAGCTCGCGCTGAATCGGCGGAAAGCTGGCCCGACGACGCAGTCGAAGTCGGCGCAATCGTCGACGCATACGGTCTCAAAGGTTGGGTGAAGGTGGCCGCGCACGCGGACGCCGGTCATGGCGGCGACGCCTTGCTCAGCACGAAACGCTGGTGGCTCGAGAAGGGCCGCGAGCGTCAATCGACGCCCTGCCTGCAGTCAAAGGTTCACGGCGACAGCATCGTTGCGCAACTGGGCGGCACTGCCGACCGCGATGCTGCCCTTGCGTTGCGCGGTCACCGCGTGTACGTCCGCCGCCGCGATTTCCCCGCGCTCGGAACCGACGAATATTACTGGGTCGACCTGGTTGGTCTCGATGTCGTGAACGAGGCGGGCATCGAACTCGGTAAGGTTGCAGATCTGATCGACAACGGTGCGCAGTCGGTGTTGCGCATCGAGTATCCGGCTATTGGCAAAGACGGCAAGCCGGTGATCGGCGAACGCTTGATCCCGTTCGTCGGCGTCTATGTCAAAACGGTGGATCAGGCGGCGAAGAAGATCATCGTCGACTGGGAAGCCGATTACTAGAACATTCGCTTCACGGAGAGAGCGATGCAGTTCGATATCGTTACGCTCTTTCCTGACATGTTTCGCGCGCTGACCGACTGGGGCATCACGAGCCGCGCAGCGAAGCAGGAGCGTTATGGTTTGCGCACGTGGAATCCCCGCGATTTCACAACCGACAACTACCGCACAATCGACGATCGCCCGTACGGCGGCGGACCCGGCATGGTCATGCTGGCCAGGCCGCTGGAAGACGCGATCAACGCCGCGAAAGCGGCCCAGGCAGAGCAGGGCATTGGCGGCGCACGCGTCGTGATGATGTCGCCGCAAGGCGCCACGCTCAATCACGACAAGGTCATGCGCTTTGCCGCCGAGCCCGGTCTGATCCTGCTGTGCGGCCGCTATGAGGCGATCGATCAGCGTCTGATCGATCGTGTCGTCGACGAAGAAGTTAGCCTCGGCGACTTCGTGCTGTCGGGCGGCGAGTTGCCGGCAATGGCATTGATTGATGCCGTCGTGCGACATCTGCCGGGCGTGCTGAACGATGCGCAATCGGCGGTGCAGGACAGTTTCGTCGATGGCTTGCTGGATTGCCCGCACTACACGCGTCCGGAAGAATACGACGGCGTGCGTGTGCCCGATGTGCTGCTCGGCGGCCATCATGCGGAAATCGAGCAATGGCGGCGGCGCGAGGCTCTGCGCAATACGTGGTTGAAGCGGCCCGACTTGATCGTGCAGGCCAGAAAGAACAAGTTGTTGAGTCGCGCCGACGAGGCGTGGCTCGCAAGTCTCGCGAAGGACGCATCGAAGCATTGAGCTTCGGGCGACGACGCGGGATCGAGGCGGAGCCGTCCATGCGTGGCCGGTTCCAGATGTGAACCCATCCTCTATCGGGGCCGTAGCCGGGCGCGAAGCGCGAGGCAGGTACGAACGCCGACAAGATGGCACCAGGAGTCAGTAATGAATCTGATTGCAAAACTTGAGCAGGAAGAAATCGAGCGCGCGCTCGCAGGCAAGACCATTCCCGAATTCGCCCCCGGCGATACGGTGATCGTGAGCGTCAACGTGGTTGAAGGTAACCGCAAGCGCGTTCAGGCCTACGAAGGCGTCGTGATCGCAAAGCGTAACCGTGGCCTCAACTCGTCGTTCATCGTCCGCAAGATTTCGTCGGGCGAAGGCGTCGAGCGTACGTTCCAAACGTATTCGCCGCTGCTGGCAAGCATCGTCGTGAAGCGTCGTGGTGATGTGCGTCGTGCAAAGCTGTACTACCTGCGCGAGCGTTCGGGCAAGTCGGCTCGAATCAAAGAGAAGCTGGTGTCGAAAGACCGCGCTGCTCAAGCGTAAAAGCTGTAAGAAAAAGCACCCCTCGCGGGTGCTTTTTTGTTTGTCAGGTCAAAATAGCGTTCTGTCCCACCAGCGCTCGTTTCGAGATTTCCATTGACCGCGCCTTCCCGTCCGTCCCGTCCCGTCTTTGACCCCGAAAGCTTGCCTGTCGAACCGGCAGACCTTGTTCTGCCTGCTATCCCGTCCGATCGCCTGACGCCGGACGGCTTGCGCGCGCGTTTCAAACACGACCTGCCGTGGGAGCAGGAGACGCGCGAGGTGCGCTGGCGCGAGACGGCCGACCCGCGCGTCGCGGCCGTGCTTGTGGCGCTCGTCGTTCGCGAGGAGGGACTGACCGTGCTGCTCACGCAGCGCACGGCGCATCTGAACGATCACGCGGGGCAGGTCAGTTTTCCCGGCGGTCGTCACGAGCCGCACGACGCCACGACGACGGCCACGGCATTGCGGGAGGCGCAGGAAGAGGTCGGGCTCGATCCGTCTCGTGTCGAAGTGCTCGGCACGTTGCCGGAATACCTGACGGGCACCGGGTTTCGCGTGACCCCTGTCATCGGCCTGGTCCATCCGCCGTTCACCGTGCAGGCCGACACCTTCGAAGTCGCGGACATCTTCGAAGTCCCGCTGCGCTTCCTGATGGATCCGAAAAACCACGAAGTGCGCGTGCTGAACTGGGAAGGCGGTAACCGTCGTTTTTTTGCAATGCCGTATCCTCGCGGCACGTCGGGCGGAACGGGCGGCGATTACTTCATCTGGGGCGCAACGGCGGGCATGTTGCGCAATTTCTATCGCTTCCTCGCCGCCTGACAGGCAGCGCCGCAATCAGCACACAGGCTTGCCGCATTACGTTTGTATTGCAGCGGCTCAGCCTCATCCGACCCTGTGCTATCGTAATAACGAATTCCGCTTATCGGACCAGACCGTCCGGCACTCATTGCCCGGCAAGAACTCGAATAGCACGGCGTCTCGCATGACTTTTTTCTCCGTATTGCTGGCCCTCATCCTCGAACAGGTGCGCGCGCTGTCGCCGAACAACCCGGTGTCGGCGCTCCTTCAATACCATGCGGAGTCGACCGCACACGGCTTCGATGCCGGCAAGGAAAAGCACGGGTTCCTCGCGTGGCTCGTCGTCGTGCTGCCCTGGACGCTCGTCACGGGCCTGATCTACTTCGTGCTCTATGAGATTCACTTTGTGCTCGCGTTCCTGTGGAACGTTGCGGTGCTGTACTTCACGCTCGGCTTTCGCCAGTTCAGCCATTACTTCACCGACATCCATTTGTCGCTGAACAACGACGACGTGCCGCGAGCGCGTGAAATCCTCAACGAATGGACGGGCCTCGATACCGTCGACATGCCCGTGAGCGAGATCGTGCGCCACACGTTGATTCACGCCGTCGTCGCGTCGCATCGACATGTGTTCGGCGTGTTCTTCTGGTTCCTGATTCCCGTCGGCCCGGCGGGCGCGGTGCTGTATCGCACGGCCGAGTATCTCGCGCGCACGTGGTCGAAGCCCACCGACGACCGGACCGTTGCGTTCTCCACCTTCGCGCAGCGCGCGTTCTTCGTGATCGACTGGATTCCGTCGCGTTTGACGTCGCTCGGTTTTGCGATCGTCGGCAATTTCGAGGACGCGATCTATGCGTGGCGCAACCACGCGCGCCAATGGCCCGATGCGAACGACGGCGTGTTGCTCGCCGCGGGCAGCGGCGCGTTGGGCGCACGTCTGGCGGGCCCGCTCGCGGAAGTATCGAGCCTCGACGCGCTGGCGACGGGCGACGGCGGCCCGATGCCCGTCGGCGACGACTGCACGCCGCGCACGCTGCAATCGGCGGTGGGCCTTGTATGGCGGGCGGTGATCCTGTGGATGATCCTGCTGCTGATGCTGACCATCGCCGTCTGGCTCGCCTGAGCCGAAACGCTGGCACATTGACGCGACAAAACGTCGACGCGGAAAGGCGCGCTCAACCGTCCAGAGGATCACGCGCCGTTCCGCAGTTCTAGCACACGGTGAACTGCGCTTCGAGCATCTCCTGGCAATGGGCGCATCGCCAGCGCGGCGCATCGGCTGCCGGCCCGTTGCGGGCTGCGTCGATCAGCTTTCTTGCCAGCGCTTCGTCGCGTTCGTCGACGAGCCATAACTCCGGCGCGCACTGATCCGCCGGAATTTCACCGATCGCGCCGCTCAGGTAGCGGTTATGCAATTCGCACTCGATACCCGCTGCCGCCAGCACATTTACCCAGTGCTGCCCTATCACGACATTGGGTGCGCGCATCAGCTTCATCATGCGATTAGCGGACGATCTGGCTCGCCTCGTGCACGAGCTGTGCGTAGAGCGCATGCCGTTCCTTCGCGATGCGTCCATCGGCGACCGCTTCGAGAATCGCGCAGCCTGGCTCGTGCAGATGATGGCAGTTGTAGAAGCGGCACTCGGCCAGAAGCGGCCTGAACTCGGGAAATGCGCGCTCGAGCTTGCCTTCCGTCAGATGGTGCAGGCCGAACTCCTGGAAGCCGGGCGAATCGATCAGCGCGCCTTCGCTGCCCGGTAGCGGATAGAGGCGCGTGAACGTGGTCGTGTGGCGGCCGCTATTGAGCGCCGTCGAGATCTCGCGCGTCGCCACTTCGGCATCGGGAATCAGCAGATTGACGAGCGTCGACTTGCCCATCCCCGACTGGCCCAGAAGCAGCGTGGAATGGCCGTTCAGATGCGCTTCGAGCGTCGCGCGTGCGGCGTCGGGCTGCCCCTTGATCGACACTTCGAGCACCGTGTAACCCAGCCCGCGATACAGCTGGAGCCGCTTGCGCGCGAGCGGCAGCGCGGCTTCGACGTCGATCTTGTTCAGCACGATCAGCGGCTTCAGCTCGTTCTCCTCCGCCGCGACGAGCGCGCGCCCGAGCAGGTCTTCGCTGAAATGCGGCTCGGTGGCGAGCACGATCAGCAACTGATCGAGATTCGCCGCGAACAGCTTCGACTTGTACTGGTCCGAGCGATACAGCAGATTGCGCCGTTCGCCGATCTCGACGATCACGCCCTGATCGGCGGACGTCGGTTCGTATAGCACCTGATCGCCGACGGCGATCTCGCTGCGCTTGCCGCGCGGGAAGCATTGCAGGATCGCGCTGCCGTCTTCGGGCGCGACGATGTAATGACGGCCATGCGCGGCGATCACGAGGCCGCGCACGCGATCCTGCGCGCGGTCGTTGGCAGTCGCCGCGCGCAGCGCTTTCGGGGAACGGCCGCTCATGCGTGGCGCAGCAGCCGGTCGATCCGCTGCGAGGCGGGCGGGTGCGAATAGTAGAACGCGGTATAGATGGGGTCGGGCGTGAGCGTCGATGCGTTGTCTTCATACAGCTTGACGAGTGCGTTGACGAGATCCTTCGCATCGGTCTGCGTCGCGGCGAACGCGTCGGCTTCGAACTCGTGCTTGCGCGAGGCGAGGCTGCCGAGCGGCGTCACGAAGAACAGGAACACGGGTACGGCGAGGAAGAACAGCACGAGCGCGAGGCCGTCGTTGCTGCCCGTCATCGACGGACGCACCCCGAGACCCTCGAAGAACCATGTGCGCTGCGTGAGCCAGCCGAGCAGCGCGAGCATCGCGAGGCTGATCAGGAAGGTGACGATCATCCGCTTGATCACATGGCGGCGCTTGAAGTGGCCGAGTTCGTGCGCGAGCACCGCTTCGATCTCGCTGCCCGACAGACGCGAGAGCAGCGTGTCGAAGAACACGATCCGCTTTGACGACCCGAAGCCCGTGAAATACGCGTTGCCATGCGCGGAGCGGCGGCTGCCGTCCATCACGAACAGACCCTTGGCGGCGAAGCCGCAGCGCGTCATCAGCGCGTCGATACGCTGCACGAGCGCCTCGTCTTTCAGCGGCTCGAACTTGTTGAACATCGGCGCGATGAAGGTGGGGTACAAGATCAGCACGAGCATCTGGAACACGACCCAGACGACCCACGTCCACCACCACCAGTACGTGCCCGCCTGATTCATCAGCCACAGCACGACGAAGAGTAGCGGCAGCCCGAACGCGGCACCGAGCAGCACGCCCTTGATGCGGTCGACGACAAAGATGCGCTTCGTCATCCGGTTGAAGCCGAAGCGCTGCTCGACCACGAACTGACGGTAATAGTCGAAGGGCAGTTCGATCGCGCTCGTGATCGCGATGACAGCCGCCACCAGGGCGATCTGACCGATATAGCCGTGCCCGAGCCAGTCGCCGACGGCGAGCGCGAGCGCCTGCACGCCGCCGAGCAGCGTCAGCCCGATCAGCACGGCCGCACCCACGACGATTTCGGCCATGGTGAGGCGCGTGCGCTCGATGGTGTAGTCGGCGGCGCGCTGATGCGCCGTGAGGGCGATCGTGCCCGTGAACTGCTGCGGCACGCTCTCGCGGTGCGCTGCCACGAAGCGGATTTGCCGCGACGCGAGCCACAGCTTCGTGACGACCATCGCCACTACGGCGAGCACGAACAGAACGGTGAAGTACAGAGTAGGCATCCGGGGAATCCGTGGGTTCTATGCGAGAATTATATGTTTGTTCCCGCTTGCGGGCGGGAGCGCGCCATCCAAATCAGGGTTGCCTTCAATGACTGACATTATCGAATCCGTCGACCAGCCGCTCGCGCGCACCGACATGAATCTCGTCTGGCTCGACATGGAAATGACCGGGCTCGATCCCGACAACGACCGCATCATCGAAATCGCCGTGGTCGTGACCAATTCGACGCTCGACAAGATGGTCGAAGGCCCCGTGCTGGCTATCCACCAGAGCGACGAAACGCTCGGCAAGATGGATGACTGGAACAAGAACACGCATGGCCGTTCGGGACTGATCGACCGGGTGCGGGCATCGACGGTGACGGAAGCGGACGCCACAGAGCGCATCCGCGCTTTTCTCGGCCAGCACGTGCCGCCTGGCAAGTCGCCGATGTGCGGCAACTCGATTTGCCAGGACCGCCGTTTCATGGCGCGCTGGATGCCCGAGCTGGAAACGTTCTTCCATTACCGCAACCTCGACGTCAGCACGCTGAAGGAACTGTGCCGCCGCTGGCAGCCCGCGATCTACAAGGGTTTCCAGAAGCGCGCGATGCATACAGCATTGGCCGATATCCACGAATCGATCGACGAACTCCGCTACTACCGCGAGCACTTCCTCGTTCCGGCCGCGAGCGCAGCTGACGCGTCGTCCAGCGACGCGAGCGCGCAATAGGGTTCAGCTTTGCCGCGGAGCGCGCACCGCGTTCTTCGGCCGGAACGCCGTCACGACGGCGGCGTTCGTCTCGATGTAAGGGCCGCCGATCAGGTCGATGCAATACGGCACCGCGGCGAAAATGCCCGGCACCTTCGCTTTCCCCGTCTCGTCGCGCAGACCTTCCAACGTTTCCTTGATCGACTTCGGCTGGCCCGGCAGATTGATGATCAGCGCGGCGCGCTCGGCCGTTTCGCGGATCACCGCGACCTGACGCGAAAGAATCGCCGTCGGCACGAAATTCAGGCTGATCTGCCGCATCTGTTCGCCGAACCCGGGCATTTCCTTCGTACCGGCTGCGAGCGTCGCTTCCGGCGTCACGTCGCGGCGCGCCGGGCCGGTGCCACCCGTCGTCAGCACCAGATCGCAACCCGCCTCGTCGACAAGTTCGATCAGCGTCTTCGTGATGGTCGGCGCGTCGTCCTGAATCAGACGCGTTTCCGTGCGAAACGGCGATGTCAATGCGCCGGCTAGCCATTCCTGCAATGACGGAATGCCCTTGTCTTCATAGATGCCCGTGCTCGCACGGTCGCTGATCGACACCAGGCCGACGATCAGTTCGTCGGGGTGATTACGCGTGGGATTCGTCATCGTGGTCGTCCGCCTCGTCGGAATCGTTGCTGTCGTCGTCGCCGCCCGCGCCGCCCGCGTTCTTGATCCACTGGAACAGCTCGCGGAAGTAGCGCGGTGCCTTGCCTTGCTGCGCTTCCTTGCGGGCGTTGCGAATCAGCGTGCGGCCTTCCTGCGGATCGGCGGCGGGGTGCTGGCGAATGAACTCGGTCAGTGCGGCGTCGTCGGCGAGCAGCTGTTCGCGCGTGCGTTCGATCCAGTGCAGGCGCGCCGTCTCCGACTTGTTGACGCCCTTGTACTTGTCGAGCGCTTCGCGCAGCGTGGCCGTTTCGTCGTCCGTCAGGCCGCGCATGACCTTGCCGACGTACTGCATCTGGCGGCGCTTGCCTTCGTGATCGGTGATGCGGCGCGCTTCGCGCACGGCTTCGTCGAGCGCTTCGGGCAGCGGCATGCGCTTGAGCGCGTCTTTTGGCAGCGCGACGATCTCTTCTCCCAGCGCCTGCAGCGCGTGCATTTCGCGCTTCAGTTGCGATTTGCTGGGACGGTCATACCCGTTGTCGTCGACGACGGCGGCGGGTTCCATGGGTTGAATGCGGGTTTTGCGTGTCATGCGCGATATTGTAGCTTGCCGGACAGCGCCGGCAGGACGAGGTATGGTCGTCGCAGGCATCGACGCGGGGCGCATTCGCGAATGCCAGGTGCGGCGGCGTAGAGCTTGCTATGATCGCGGGATACGTCGGCGCACAGGCCGGCTGGATACAGCGCTTGCAACGACGAACTCTCGCGGGCTTCGGCCCGGACGGCACCGCAAACTCAGGACGGCAAACGACAATGGCAGCAGACACGGAAGCCAGGCAACGCTTTTTCCCGCACACGCAGGACGAGCTGAAAGAAATCGCCTCCGACATTCTTCGTCACGCAAAGGCGCTCGGCGCAACCGACGCGGCCACCGAAATCTCGGAAGGCGACGGGCTGTCCGTCTCCGTGCGCCGCGGCGAAGTGGAGACGATCGAGCACAACCGCGACAAGATGGTCGGCGTGACGGTCTTCATTGGCAACAAGCGAGGTAATGCAAGCACGTCCGACTTTTCGTCCGAGGCGCTGAAGGACACGGTCATGGCCGCGTACAACATCGCGCGCTTCACGGCCGAAGACGACTGCGCGGGTCTTGCGGAAGAAGAATTGCTCGAAACCCACCCGCGCGATCTGGATCTGTATCACCCGTGGAATCTGGACGCCGACGAAGCCGTCGAACTGGCTCGGCGCGCAGAAGATGCCGCGTTCGCGACGAATCCGATGATCAAGAATTCGGAGGGCGCGAGCGTATCGGCGCAGCATTCGCAGTTTGTGCTCGGCACGTCGCGCGGATTCCTGGCGGGTTATCCGTATTCGCGTCACTACATCGCGTGTGCGCCGATCGCGGGCAGCGGCCGCAACATGCAGCGCGACGACTGGTACACGTCGAAGCGCAGCGCGGGCGAGCTCGCCGATCCCGAAGCCGTGGGGCGCTATGCCGCCGAGCGCGCATTGGCGCGCATGGGCGCGCGCAGTCTGGACACGCGCAAGGTGCCCGTGCTGTTCGAAGCGCCGCTCGCGGCGGGACTGCTCGGCGCGTTCGTGCAGGCGACGAGCGGCGGCGCGCTGTATCGCAAGACATCATTCCTCGTCGACAGTCTGGGTAAGCCCGTATTCGCGCCGCATGTGCAGGTGGTCGAAGATCCGCACGTGCCGCGCGCGATGGGCAGCGCGCCGTTCGACGAAGAGGGCGTGCGCACAAAGCAGCGTTCGGTGGTGAAGGACGGCGTCGTCGAGGGCTATTTCCTGTCCACGTACTCGGCGCGCAAGCTCGGCATGCCGACGACGGGTAACGCCGGCGGTTCGCATAACCTTTCGCTGCGCAGTTCGTTGACGCAGCCTACCGATGACTTCGAAGAGATGTTGCGCAAGCTGGGCACCGGTTTGTTGCTGACCGAATTGATGGGGCAGGGTGTCAACTACGTGACGGGCGATTATTCGCGCGGCGCGTCCGGGTTCTGGGTCGAGAATGGCAAGATCCAGTATCCCGTCGAGGAGATCACCGTGGCGAGCACGTTGCAGGAGATGTTCCGGCATGTCGTCGCGATTGGGGCGGACACGATTGTGCGCGGGACCAAGCAGACCGGTTCTGTGCTGATTGAACGGATGACTGTCGCTGGGCAGTGATCTCGTTTTAGCCGGCGGCTGGCCTTCGATTTGTGAGCCTCTTTTCGCTGGTATCCGCGTTTCGTTTCTGGTTTGCTGGCGTTGCCCCGCACAGGGGCAACGCATGAGTACGAAGGCAAAACGCGGATGCCGGCAAAAAAAACCAAAAACCAACCAACTAGAAGCGTCGCCGACAAAAATACCCATCAACCTCAAGTGGCAAGGCGCCGATAAACCACAAAGGCATATTCAAAGTCATTGGGCTCTTTGGCCTGATGCGTCTCCCGCGAGACCTCTTGCCAGTGCGCCACATCAGGCGCAGGAAACCAGGCATCGCCATCGAAATCGGCGTGAATTTCAGTCACGATCATTTTGTCCGCGCGCCGCAACCCTTCCTCATACAGCTGCGCACCGCCTATCAAAAACGCCTCGCCCGCACCATCGCGCGCGGCGAGCGCCAACGCGTCGTCGAGATTCGTCACGGTATCGCAGCCCTCGAAGCGGCGCTGCGCATCGCGCGTCACGACGATATTGCGCCGCCCCGGCAACACACGGCCAATTGATTCATGCGTCTTGCGCCCCATCACGATGGGTGCGCCCATCGTCGTGCGCTTGAAGAAAGCGAGGTCTTCGGGAAGCCGCCAGGGCAGCTGGTTGTCACGGCCGATCACGCCATTGCGGGCGCGAGCGACGATCAGGGTGAGCGTCGTCATGCGAATGAAAAAGCGGTAGGGAGCAGGGTACGAAAGCGAACGCCGATTCTACCCGACAGCCTGCCGTCCAGCCGAACGCTTGCCGAAACGCGAGCCGAAACGAAAAGCAATCACCCGTGCAAGTGCACGCAAACGCCCGTCATTCGCCCTTGTCGTCACCCGACGCGTCCCGCAATCCATGCGTGCTCATCAGCCGGTACAGCGTCACGCGCGAAATGCCTAGATCCACTGCCGCCTCGTTGAGACGGTGCCGATGCCGCAGCAGCGCGGCCTCGATCGCGCGCTTCTCGGCCACTTCGCGCGCCTGCGCGAGACTCATCGTCTGCTGCTCGCTGAACTGCGCGAGGTCCAGATCCTCGGCGGAGATCAGCTTGCTCTCCGCCATCACGATCGCGCGCCGCACCCGGTTGATCAGCTCGCGCACATTGCCGGGCCAGTGGTAGCTGTACATCGCCTCGATCGCCGACGGCGCGAAGCCGCGAATCTTGCGCGCGCTGTCCGTCTTGAACTTGCCGAGAATGTGATGCGCGAGTAGTTCGATGTCCTTGCCGCGCGCGCGCAGCGGCGGCTCGTCGACGCGCAGCACGCACAGCCGGTGAAACAGGTCCTGGCGGAAGCGACCTTCGCTCATCGCGCCTTCCAGATCGACGTGGGTCGCCGAGATGATACGCACGTCGACGGAAATCGATTCGTGGCCGCCCAGACGCTCGATCTTGCCTTCTTGCAGGAAGCGCAACAGGCTCGCCTGGCTCTCCATCGGCAGGTCGCCGATTTCGTCGAGAAACAGCGTGCCGCCGTTGGCCGCCTCGACGCGCCCGATCTTGCGCTGGTTCGCGCCCGTGAACGCGCCGCGCTCGTAGCCGAACAACTCCGACTGCAGCAGGTGATGCGCAATCGCACCGCAGTTGATCGGGACGAACGGCGCCTTGCGCCGCGGCGAACGCTCGTGGATCGCCAACGCCGTCAGTTCCTTACCCGTGCCCGATTCGCCCGAGATGAACACGCTCGCATCCGTGTTCGCGACCTTGCGGATCGTGCGGAACAACTGCTGCATCGCTTCGCAGGTGCCGACCATCTCATCGTCGCTGACGGCCGTCGTGTCGGGCGGCAGGTCGGCGTCGCTGAGATGGATCATTCCGTATGCATGGCCGACCAGGTAGTCGATTGTCGCGTGTGCGACGGGAAGCTTCACGTAGTCGAAGCAATAGTGGCGGATCAGCCGCCGCACGGCGGGGTCCGCGAGCCTTTCGGGATTCGCCAGCGCGATCCAGCCGACCTGCTGCTGGCGCAGGCCCGCCTCGAGCCCCGGCAGATCGCGCGCCGGAAAGCTCGCCATGTCGACGATGCCCGCGCACAAGGTCGCGGGCTTGATGAGCTTGCCGATATCGTGTGCCGAGCGCGCGACGAGCACGCTCCAGCCGCGGCTCTTCAGTTGCTCGACGAGCGCGTCGTCGGGCGTGCGGGCCGCGTACAGGAGCACACGTGCGCGTGCCCGGGGCGCGGCGCCGCGCGGCGCGTCGACGGCTGCGGGGCGCGCAGCGGACGTTTCCGATCCGCGCGAGGCGGCAAGACGCAGCCGGGAGCCGGCGAGCGGGGTAACGGAACTCAAATGAGAAGATTCGCGCACGATCTGCCTCGTATCGGTGTCACGTCAAAAGGTGTAGGGAAAGCGCAGGCCAGTGACATAGTTCGGCCCGTCGGGCGTCATGCCGATCGCGCTCGAATTCGCCGACGCGTCGGACAGCGTGTTCGCCGCGCCGCCCGCGCCGCCGACGATGAACGGGCTGTGCCGGTACACATACGGCACGCCGACGTCGAAGCTCATGCGGTCTGTCAGGCCGTAGCGCGTGTCGAGGTCGGCCATGATCTGGTGCGACTTGGTCTGCCCCAGATTGATATTGCCGAGAAAGATCGCGTCGAGCGCGAGGAAGCCGGATAGCTGCAGCTGCCGGCGGTCATAGTAGGAATCGCTGATGCCCCAGTCCAAGGTCAGCTTGTGGTCGAAGAGCGGCGCGTGCTCGCGTTGCACGACGGCTTCCTCGGCCTGCGTGCGCACTGGTTCGGCCGCTTTCTGCGTCTGCCCGACGGCGCCTTCCGGCATGCCGGCGCCGCTCGCCTGTGCGTTCGGATTGCTGGTGCCGGGCGAGCCCGTCGCCGTCGTGTCTTCCGGCGCGGGCGGATTCACGGGCACGCCCGCCGCGCTGCCCGGCGCTGGCGCACCCGGCGTCACCTGCGCGAGAGGCGGCAGCGGCATCGGCAGGCCGTCGGCGCCCGGCTGCCCCGCGACGGCCGCATTGCCGGCAGGCACGCCATAGCCCGGCGCGCCGCGGCCGCGCTGCGACTTTTCCAGATTCGTCACCTGTCGTTCCTGCGACTGGATCTGCCGCTGCTGCTCATCGACGACGCGCCTCAGCATGTTGACCCGTTCTTCGAGCGACTGGTTGCCAATGGACTGAGCGAAAACCCCCTGCGAAAGCGCGCGCAGCATCGCGGCGGCAGGAATAGCCGCGAGCCGGACCCGCGGCTTTCCGCCTGTTGTTTCGTTCATCATTGTTTTCTTCCCCCGGTGAAAGTGGCAGCGCCTGATTCGTTCTGATGCTGCCGCCTTTAGTACGGCTTCTCCTCCTGGTGACACGGGTTGACGGGTGGCGGCCCGCCTTATCTCCTTGCATTCACCGCGTTTTGCAGAGCTTGTAGTACGCCTGCCTGGCGCAGCATCGCGGACGAGATGGGTGCCGTGTGCAGCGAGATCTGCAACTGGTTGGCGACTTGCTGGTTATTGCCTGCAATGTGCAGCAGTTGCGCAATCGCGCCGGCCTGTTGCGCGTTGCCCGGTGCAATGGTTTGCGACGCAATGCCGGCGGGCGTCTGCCGCCCGACCGTCACGCCGCCGTTGCCGAGCGAAATGTCCGCCTTGACGTTGCCCGCCGTGTTCGATGCCGCCGCGCTCTGGGCACGGGTGCCGCCCGCCACCAGTTGCCGATGGTTGTTGAAGTCGATCGTCGCCGTATTGAATCCGGGGTTGCGATCGCCCGCGACCTGCGTGACCTGCAACACGCGGTTGACCGCGATGTGCTGTCGGCCGCCGGGCCGCGCATTCGGGTCTGCGCCCGGATTGCCGTGGCCGTCGGTGACGCGCGCGAGCGTATTGACGTTGGCCGTCAGCGCGTTCGCCGCATCGCGTGCAACGGAAAGAGGGCCTTGCGCGAGCGCCTTCGCGCCGTTCGGCAACTGCCATTGCGAAAGCACGTTCAATACGAAACCGGCGATGATTTGTCCGCCCGCGCCTTTTGGGCGCAGGTTCGCGCAGCCGCGAGGCCAGCGACTCGTTGTCCTGCAACAGCGGGGAATCGTCCCTGAACGGTTTCCCGACGACTGCGAACACGAGACCATTGATTTCGCGAAATCCTCCTCGAGCAGGGTCCCGTTGCCGAGTGCGGGGGCCGCGATGAAGATGCGGCCGTCCTGCGCGTGCTTGACGATCACGAAATGCTCATAGCCGTCGAGGTTCATCAGAACCATGACGGGAATCTGGAGGTGATACAGCGCGTCCGTGTTCACCCGGAAGCCGCGGCCCCGCAGCCCGATCGTCTCGAGGGATTTCTTCATGTCGAGCATCGAGAAGCCGTTCCTCACCACCACCTCCGGCGTCGAGACAACCATCATCCGGCGGATCAGATCCGTTTTGGGGATGTCGATCCCGCAGTCGTACTTGAGGAGGGTCGCGAGCGCCGCCGCACCGCAGCTGTGTCGAACTGCTGGCTGACGATATGGCGGCAACGCAGGTCCCTCATCGAGTGCACCGTTTAGTAAGCGGAATACCTGCGAGGGTAGACGTGTCGACGCTCGCCTGTGCGTGCACTTGCGCACACAATCCGCAAGTTGGAAGCACGGCGGTGGATACGGCGCGACGTTCCGCCGGCGATGGGAGAGCCGGGACATGCTGGTCTCCTTCCCGAATGCGCCGGCGGCTGCATCGGCCGCCGGCGCATCCCGTATGGCTGTTCCTGCTACCGCTGCCTGTTTAGCGGCTCGTATCCATCGAGGCGATGTTGAGACCGTTGAGCTGCTCGTTGCCCGAGCCGCCCGCGTTCTTCACGCCGATGTTGCCGCTCACGTTCGTCGCCGCGTTGTTGCCGTAGTCGCCGTCAGCGTGCCCGCCTTCTGCGTGTTGATGTGCTGGGTGACCGAGCCAACCACCTCGACATCCGTCTTGGAAACCGACGAGCTGAAGCCCCACTGCGCGGACGCGCTGTCATGCGTTTTCGATTTTTCGCGTCATAGCCGCTCGACTGCTCGCCATACGCGACGTAGTCCGAGCCCTGCCACGGCGTGTTGTGCGATGCGTACTCGTAGCTGCCGCTCGCATGGTCGGCCGCCGACATGTGGCCGCCGCCGTCGATGGCCTTGTAGCTGTTGTCGCTCCGCGTCGCACAGCCAATGAAGCGATCGTTTTACGTATCGCTGACTTAATCGTTATGGACCGCGAAGTAGTTAGCACTGGTCTGCGTCTTGTTTAATCGGTGCGTGCGATGCCGTGACGCCGTGCTACTTCCGCTGGTAGTTCGCGACGTTGCCTTGCGCGGCGTCGATGGGTACGGGCAGCGGCGAGGGCGGAGCGATTTCGTCCCACAGCGTCACCGATGAGCCGTGCATCAACTGCGGCGGCGCCGCGACCATCACCATGTCCGCGGCGCCGCCGCGCTGGCGCGACAACATCTGGTCGTCGAGCGCGATGCCGTTCGTCGCCGCGCCGTCGGCGGGCACGTTCAGCACCTGCGCGCCGTTTAAATCGGTTTCACCGGCGATCACCGCCGTATCGGAAGCTGCCGCCGCGTTCAATGTTTTATCTGCGGCAGGGTCCGTGGACTGTTGCGCGGCCGACAGAGCCTGTGCGGCGGCGCTCATGGATTTCTGCGCGATCGCGCAGGCGGGCAGCGCTGACAGCGCGAAGGCCACGCACACGGCGAAGCCGGCGGGCAGCAGCGGAACCGGGTTCGAGTCGATGCGGAAAACGAGTCGCATGGTGTCTCTCCTAGGTGCGGGAGATTTAGCGAAACATGTGCCATCCGTCGCAATCCATTGCTGCAATTGGGAGGGACTGAAATGGATCGGACGAGGCGCGATCCATTTCGTTCGAAAACGTTTCAGGTCTGAAACCTCAGCCTGAAAACATGCAATTTTCAAATGGATGCGTTAAGTGCAACACGAGCGTAGTACGTCGATAAAAAAGTATGGTGAATGCGCTTCCACCGAATAAATCGCCTCCCAATGAGGGTCCTCATCAGTCGCAAATCCTTGCTGTACAAGGGCTGACGATTTAATTCGCATATTTGTTTTCGGCGGCTCGCGCGTATAGTAAGCTCTCATCGAAGCACACAATTTTAAAAAGCCCAGTACTGGGTCGTTTCAATACACGCGCCGTTTTTCGGGGATCAGCTGTCCGTACGGAATGGAATGGCCGTTCGGTTTTCGCTGTTTGCGAATCCCGTGCGAATAGGCGTGCCTGAAAGCTAAATCCAGATCAGCACATGCCGTCATCCTTAACGTTCGTTGACGAGAGGATCTGAATAATGGAATCCGCCACGCGGCAACTGATTTACGTATCAAGAGATCCCAGCGCTGAGTTGAACACGCGCTTTCATGAGCGCGGGTGGCATGTCGAGGTCGTCGGCTCAGCTCGCGACGCCCGACGCGCCGTGCGCTCGGGGATGGCGGCGGGCGGCCTGCTCGATCTGTCGAGCTGTTTCCAGCAGCACGAAATCGCGGCCTTCGAATCGTGCCTGACCATGCCCAACGTCGGCTGGGTCGCCACCACGATGGCCGGCCAGCTGCAGGACGCTGCATTGCGCCGGCTCGTGCGCGATTACTGTTTCGATTACGTGACCGTGCCTTATTCGGGCGACCGCATCGTCGATTCCGTCGGCCATGCTTACGGCATGGTGTCGCTCGGCGAGCCTGCATCGAACGATGCGTCGCAAGGCGGCTCGGAAGGCGAAATGGTCGGCTCGTGCGACGCGATGCTCGCGCTGTTCCGTTCTATCCGCAAAGTGGCGATGACGGACGCCCCCGTGTTCATCTCGGGTGAATCCGGCACGGGCAAGGAACTCACGGCCGTCGCCATTCACGAGCGCTCGTCGCGCCGCAATGCGCCGTTCATCCCCATCAACTGCGGGGCGATTCCGCCGCATCTGCTGCAATCGGAACTGTTCGGCTACGAGCGCGGGGCCTTCACAGGCGCCAACCAGCGCAAGATCGGCCGCGTCGAAGCGGCGAACGGCGGCACGCTGTTCCTCGATGAAATCGGCGACCTGCCGCTCGAAAGCCAGGCGAGCCTGCTGCGCTTCCTGCAGGAGCGCAAGGTCGAGCGGCTGGGCGGGCACGGCTCGATCGAGGTGGACGTGCGGATCATTTCGGCGACACACGTCGACATGAACACGGCGATGATCGAAGGCCGCTTCCGCTCGGACCTCTATCATCGGCTTTGCGTGCTGCAGATCGATGAGCCGCCGCTGCGCGCGCGCGGCAAGGACATCGAACTGCTTGCGCGGCATATGCTCGAACGTTTCAGGAAAGACGCCAGCCGTCGGCTGCGCGGCTTTGCGCCCGACGCGATTGCGGCGCTCCACAACTACAGCTGGCCGGGTAACGTGCGAGAACTGATCAACCGCGTGCGGCGGGCGATCGTGATGTCGGAAGGGCGGGCCATCACGGCGCGCGATCTCGAACTGGCCGAATACGTGGAGATCGTCCCTGTGTCGCTGGCACAGGCGCGCGAGGCGGCCGAGCGGCAGGCGATCGAGCTGGCCTTGTTGCGTCATCGCGGGCGTCTCGGCGACGCGGCACAGGAACTCGGGATTTCGCGCGTGACGCTGTACCGGCTGTTGTGCTCGCACGGTATGCGGCATATGGAAAGCGAGCCGCTCGCGCAACACGCGGACATGCCGTCGACGATGCCGCATCTGTAAAGCGGCGGGGCGCTGCCCCCCTGCGTGCGAGACTGTCATCGCGAATGAAGCCCGGCCGGCTGGCCGGGCTTTCCTTTCTGCAGCGTCGCAGCGCGGGTGGTTCAAGCCCGGGCATGGAGCGTTCGCCCGTCCGTTCGGCGCGCTCACCTGCGTTCGCCCGGCTTGCTAGAATCGGGGTTTTCCCAAGAACGGTCCGCTGCGCCCGCGCGCCACGCCGAAGGAACCCGTATGAAACAGTACCTCGACCTCGTCCGCACGATCCTCGATACCGGCAGCTGGCAGGAAAACCGCACCGGCATTCGCACGATCAGCATGCCCGGGGCGATGTTGCGTTTCGACCTTCAGCAGGGTTTCCCCGCCGTGACGACGAAGAAGCTCGCGTTCAAGTCGGCGATCGGCGAACTGATCGGTTTTCTGCGTGCGTCCCGGAGCGCCGCCGATTTCCGAGCGCTCGGCTGCAAGGTCTGGGACGCGAACGCGAACGAAAACGCGCAGTGGCTCGCCAACCCGTATCGCGAGGGTCCGGACGATCTCGGCGACGTGTACGGCGTGCAGTGGCGGCGGTGGCCCGCGTACAAGGTGCTCGACGCGACGGCGAGCGCGCAGCTGGAAGACGCGGCCTCGCGCGGCTATGCGCCCGTCACGGAATTCGAAGAGGACGGCATGCGCAAGGTGCTGCTGTACAAGGCGATCGACCAGCTTCGTCAGTGCCTCGACGCGATCATGCACAACCCGTCCGACCGGCGGATCTTGTTTCATGCGTGGAATCCGGCCGTGCTCGAGGAAATCGCACTGCCTGCATGCCATCTGCTGTACCAGTTCCTGCCGAATGCATCGAAGCGCGAGATTTCTCTCTGCCTGTACATCCGCAGCAACGACGTCGGACTCGGCACGCCGTTCAACCTGACGGAAGGGGCCGCGCTGCTGCATCTCGTCGGCCGGCTGACGGGCTATACGCCGCGCTGGTTCACGTATTTCATCGGCGATGCGCATATCTATGAGAACCAGCTCGACATGTTGCAGCAGCAACTGACGCGCGATCCTTACGAGAGCCCGCAGTTTGCGATTTCGGAGCGCGTGCCCGACTACACGAAGACGGGTGTCTACGAGCCCGAGTGGCTGGAGAAGGTGGAGCCGTCCGATTTCTCGCTGGTCGGCTACCGACATCACGAGCCGCTGACGGCGCCGATGGCGATCTGAGCGCAACGGCTGATTGTCCCCGATGTGAAAACGCCCACTGCCATTCGCGGTGGGCGTTTTCATTCGCGGGCGCCATGCGGCGCGGGTTTAGCCGCGATGATGCTCGTCGTGCCCACCGCCCGTCGCGCGTTGTTCCTGATGCGGCTGCGGTTGCGGTTGCGGATGCTGCGCCTGTTGCGGCGGACGAGGTTCCGGACGCGGCTGAGCTTGCGGCTGCGGCTGCGCATGGAACTCCTGTCGCGCTTGCTGTGGCGGCTGCGGCTGCGGGTGGAATTCCTGGCGTGCCTGCGGCTGCGGCTGAGGCTGCGGGTGGAATTCCTGGCGTGCTTGCGGCTGAGGCTGAGGCTGCGGATGAAACTCTTGGCGCGCTTGCTGCTGCGGCCGCGTGTCCGGATGCGGTTGAGGCTGAGCCTGTTGCACTGGCGCGGCCGTCTGCTGTCCGTGCGTGTCCGGCCGATGCGGCGGCTGCACTGGAGCGGCGCCGCCAAAAGCAATCCCAGGCCTCTGCTGCATCCGCTCATGCTGCTCGCTAACCTGTCCTGGTTGCCCAGACGACGGATGCTGTCCGGGCGCCTGTGCCGCGCCGAACTGCTGCGGATTGCCGCGTTGCTGCGCCATCGGCGCGTGTTGTTGGGTCCATGCAGGCTCATGCCGCTGGACCGCCGCCATGTCGGGATGTTGCGCACCATCCGCTTGTCCAGGCTGTTGACGCATATTGCTCAACGGCTGGCCGCCGGCGAATTGAGGCGGACGCGGTACACCGTTGCCTGCCTGCATCGGCATGCCGTGTTGCTGCTGGCCGTTGGCCTGCGGCTCGCCGGCGCCGGGACGCTGACCGCCTGACCCGCCCGCCATCTGCCCCGGCGCGAAGCCCCGTCCCGGAGCGCCTTGCTGTCGTCCCTCCATTTGCGGCATCGGCCCGCTCGGGCGTTGAGCGCCCGGCCCGCCCGCCGTCTGGCCGGGCGCATGCGAATTCACGACGCGAACGTTCGCGACAGGCCCGTTGCCGCCGAGCGTCTTCCCGGAGAAATGCGCCGGCACGGAGGTACGCACGATCGGCTCGCCCGCACCCGGCACACGGCCGTGGCCGCCTTGGCCGAAGTGCTGCGCGAGACGGTCGTGAAACGCAGCCGGGACAGCGGGGCTACGCGTGCCGACGACAGGCCGCGCCATCGCGTTAGCGGGCGGGCGGTAAGCGGCATTGCGCATCCCCGGTCCGAAGCTCTGCTGGACGGGCGCGATGCCCGGCGCCCCCGCATTGAAGCGCGCGTTGTGCCATTGGGCGGGATCGACGCGGTGGGCGAAATGGTTGGTCGGCTGGCCGTGCACGAACGCCGCTGCCGGCATCGCCGTCACGGCGCCCGGCGCACGGTAGTTGATATACGTGTTGTGGACGTTGTTACGGATATCGACGCGGTTGTTGACGATGACCGTGTTGTTCACGCGATCGTAATAACGCGGGCTCCAGTCGTGATCGCGGCCCCAGTGCGGATGCCACGGCTCGCCCGGACCGAGCGCGAACCACGCGAGGCCCGCGGCCGCGACGCCGCCGACGGCCAGATTCACGCTCCAGTCGCTGCCGCCATCGCCGACGAACGCGACGAGGGCAGGGGCGTACACAGGCGGCTCGCTGACGACAGCCTGGCCCGGCACCCACGCCCATGAATCGTCGACATAAGCCCAGCGACCGTAGTGATACGGCGCGAAGCCCCACGGCGCGTCGTCGACCCACGTCCAGCCCCACGGTGCCTGCCAGACCCAGTGACCGTCGCGATACGGAGCCCAGCCTTCGGGCTCCTGATTCGGCACCCACACCTGGCCGTACTGCGGCGTGCTGCGCCAGGTGCCGTTCGCGTCGAGGTCCTGATAGCCGGGCATTTCGCGCGACACATAGCGCGCCGACACCGAGCGGTCCTCGGCGGCGTCGCGGTTCGCGGCCCATTGATCGAACGCGTCGGGTCCAGGCGCGCCGTTGGCGGCCGCCTGCTGCAGGCTCGTGCCCGTGAAGGTGACCTGCTGTCCGGCGCCGATGGGCAGCTGCCCGTTGTCGCCGTAGACGGTTGCGCTGCCGCTGCGCACAGTTACGGTCGTGCTGCTGCCGTCGGGCGCGACGTCGACGCGATAGTCGCCGGGTGTGTTCAGGCCCAGCGCGAGATTCGGCGTGTCGATCTCATACGTCGAACCTGGCGCGATTGCGCGCACGCGCGTCGACAGCGTGCCTTGCGCGACTTTCAGCTGCGCGCTGCTGTCGTCGAGATTCAGGATGTCGAGGCTGGTCTGTTCGCCCATGCGCACGGCTGTCGAGCCGATGTGCAGCTCCGAGCGCGCGTTCCCGGCGTTCCACAACTGGTCGCCCGTCGTGAGCGGCCGGTTGACCTGCGCATACGACCAGTCCGAGGCGCCCGCCGGTTCGGTCGTGACCGTGCCCGCCATGTAATTCAGACGGG
Organism: Paraburkholderia phymatum STM815; assembly: GCF_000020045.1. Lineage (GTDB taxonomy): Bacteria > Pseudomonadota > Gammaproteobacteria > Burkholderiales > Burkholderiaceae > Paraburkholderia > Paraburkholderia phymatum. The sequence continues at coordinate 887,989 of NC_010622.1, forward strand.
CGACGCGTCCGGGCGGATCGCCATCCGGCGCGCTTTGCGCAAAGTTGGCGGGCGGCGGCGCCTGCTGCGCCCAGCTCGGCTGCCACGCGAATGTCGTCAGGGCGCCGGCGACCGCAAGCGCGACGAGCGAGGTGCGACGTGCGCCGCGTCGCGAGGCAGGTTGAGCGTAGGTGGTGAGTGATTTCATGGTTGTCGCTCCATCGGGCGCCGCATCAGGCGACGCCGTGTGAAATGACTCTACCCGCCGCCCCTGTTTCAAGGCGCACTCATTTGTAAGCCATCCAGACGGCGCTGTAACAAAAATTGTTGCGCGTTGCGATCTTGTCAGACGAATCGTTCATCCTCGCGCGAGAAAGGCGTCGAAATGACGATGGCCGGCGGGCGTCACGCGCAGGATTCGCGGCCGATCGGTGCGTTCGACCCATCCCTGTGCCGACCACGAATCGAGCAGCGCCGCGCCGAGCGCGCCGCCGAGATGCGGGCGCCGTTCGCTCCAGTCGGGGCAGGTGCAGGCGAAGCGGCGTCGGCGCGTGCGCTGCTGCGATACGTCGATGCCCCAATCGGCGAGCAGCGCCGTGCCGTTGGAGGTTGCTTCGAGCGCGTCGCCGTGAACGGTCAGCAGGCCGCCGCCGACGAGCCGTTCGTAGACCCGCACGGCCAGTTCGCCCGCCATGTGGTCATAGCAGGTGCGGGCAAAGCGCATATCGACGGGCACGGTACGCGCCGGGCGCGGCACGGGCCGCTGCGGGGCGGCCGCCTGCGCAACGTTGGCGAGCGCCTCGATGGTCGTGGCGATTTCCGGCGATGCGATCCTGAAATAGCGATGCCGTCCGCGCACTTCGAGCGCGAGCAGCCCGCCGTCGGTGAGCCGCGCGAGATGCGCGCTCGCTGCAGACGGCGACAGGCCCGCGATCAGCGTCAGCTCGCCCGCCGGACGCGCGGTCCCGTCCATCAGCGCCCACAGCATCGCGGCCCGGCCCGGATCGGCGAGCAGCGCACCGATCCGGCTCAAGCCGGGGAAGTGATTCGATTCTGAAGGCAGCGCTGCAGTCATAAGCGTCTCCGTGATCGGTTTCTGGCGTCATGCCCACTTTAGGCTTCGTACGCATTGGATGTTTCAGTTTGTCGTGAAGCGTCGCGTGCATTTTCACGTGTGTCCCCCAATCGGGGCAATCTGCGTCCACACGGGCGGCCAGGCTAGAATCGACGAGCCTTTTCCGCTTAACGAACCATGCAGCCATGAAAATCCTGTTTGCCGTGCTTGCCGTTACCGTCCTTTGCAGCGCCTGCGCGCAGGGCGGCCCGGGGCCGTCGTCGGCGGGGTCGGGCAGCATCACCATGTACGGCACGATTGACGAGGGCGTGTCCTTCCACAACTGACACTTCACGCATCGGACAACGCGCGCTGCACGGGCGCGTGCGTGTCTGGCAGAAATTGATGCATCATTGGCTTTCTGCCAACGCAAACGATGTGACGATGCCGACATCGTCACCACCCGCCGCGAGGCCGCCGATGTCGTCATCTTCCACTGCCGCTCCCGCCGTCCGCCCGCTTGTGCCCGCTGGTTATGGCGCCGCGCAAGGCCGCCGCGCCGCGCGGGTGCTGGCCGTCTGCCAGGCTCTCTATACGTCGTCGGTATCGATCGATCTGACGCTCACGGGTCTCGTCGGCTACACACTCGCCGACGACAAGTCGCTCGCCACGCTGCCGTTTTCGCTCATCACCGTCGCCGCGGCGCTGACGACCGTCTTCGCGTCGTTTCTGATGGCGCGCATCGGCCGGCGCGCGGGTTTTCTGCTGGGCGCGGGCATCGGCGCGGCGGGCGGCGCGATCTCGGTGTATGCGATCTTCCACCACAGTTTCTGGGCGTTCTGCGCGGGCACGGCGACCGTCGGCGTCTTTCAGGCGTTCGCGCAGTACTACCGTCTCGCCGCCGCCGACGCCGTTCCTGTCGAAGCGAAGAGCCGTGCGATCTCGACAGTGCTGACGGGCGGTGTCGTGGCCGCCGTACTTGGACCGGCGCTGGCCGCGTGGAGCAAGGGCTGGCTTGCGCCCGTCGCGTTCGCAGGTTCCTATGCGCTCGTCATGGGGCTCGGCCTGCTGTCGGTGCTGCTCGTCGCCGGCCTGTATCGCGATGCCGCGCCGCAGGCGGACGCCACCTCGCACCGCGAACCCGCGCGCCCGTGGCGCGCGATCGTCCGCCAGCCGATCTTCGTCGCGGCGCTGGCGAACAACGCGCTCGGCTACGCCGTGATGATGATCGTGATGACGGCGACGCCGATTGCCGCCGTCGCTTGCGGCCATTCGATCGGCGACGGCGCACAGATCATCCAGTGGCATCTGGTCGGCATGTTCGCGCCGTCGTTTTTCTCGGCGCGCCTGATCGCGCGCTTCGGCGTGCTGCGCGTAATCGGCGCCGGCATTGTGCTGTCCGCGCTGTGCGGCGTCCTCGCGTTGCGCTCGACCGACCTCCCGCATTTCTACGCGGCGCTCGCCTGCCTCGGCGTTGGCTGGAACCTGATGTTCGTCGGCGGCACGACGCTGCTCGCGCAGTCGTACCGGCCGTCCGAGCGCGCGAAGACACAGGCGACCAGCGAGTTCACGACCTTTGCGTTCTCCGCGATCGGCTCGCTGTGCGCCGGGCAGATGCTCGCGCACTTCGGCTGGGCGGCCATCAACGCGGCGATCTTCCCGTTCCTCGCGCTGGCGGCGCTCGCGACGCTGGCGTTCGCGTGGTCGGGCAAGCGCGTGGCGGCGGCGTCGAATCTGTGAGCACTTTCCGATAACGCACGAGGACCCCGCGATGAGCGATACGCCCAACGAAACCGGCCCGCTGGCCAACGATCCGCCCGCGCCCAAAGTTCGCCATGTCGTCTTCGCCGTCGCGCCCCAACTGGTGCTGCTCGACGCATGCGGCCCGCTCGAGGCGTTCCATCGCGCGGAACTGACGGTGCGGGACGCGCGCCGCATGTCCGCCGCATCGCCGGCCTCGCACGAGCCGGTCGCCTATCGCACGACGGTCGCGTCTATCGATGGCGGCATGCTCGACACGTTTCCCGGCTTGCCCGTCGTCACGCAGCGCCTCGATGCGCTCGACGGCGAACCCATCGACACGCTGATCGTGCCCGGCATCCCCGTTGACGATCCCGGCACGTTGCAGCCCGCGCTGATCGACTGGATCGCACGGCGCGCGCCGCACGTTCGGCGCGTCTGCTCGGTCTGCACGGGTGCGTTCTATCTGGCCGCCGCGGGCTTGCTCGATGGGCGCCGCGCGACCACGCACTGGCGCGACGCCGGGCGGCTCGCCGAGCGCTTTGCGCGCGTGCAGGTCGACGCCGAGCCGATTTTCATCCGCGAGCTGCTGCCGGGCAGGGCGGGCGACGACGGACGTTCGATATGGACGTCGGCGGGTGTGACGGCGGGTATCGACCTTGCGCTCGCGCTGATCCAGGAAGACTACGGGCATGCCGTGGCGATGCAGGTGGCGCGGCGGCTGGTCGTGTTCGTCAAACGTCCGGGCGGCCAGTCGCAGTTCAGCGCGGCGCTTGCCGCGCAGACCTCGGCGGGCGGCGCGTTCGACGGCCTGCACGGCTGGATGGCGTCGAACCTGAACGGCGATCTGTCCGTCGAGCGGCTCGCCGAAGAGGCGCGCATGAGTCCGCGTAACTTCGCGCGCCGCTACGTCGACGAAGTGGGACGCACGCCGGCGAAGACGGTATCGGCGATGCGGCTGGAGGCGGCGTCGCGCGCGCTGGCCGAATCGCGCCGTCCGTTGAAGCGGATCGCGCTCGATTGCGGCTTCGGCAGCGAGCAGAACTTGCGGCGCGCCTTCGTGCGCAGTTTCGGCGTGTTGCCGCTCGATTACCGCGAGCGTTTCGCATCGGCGCTGCGCTGAACTGGCCGCGCCGATACCACAGCGGCAGCCTTATTGCGCTCGTATAATCGCCTCCTTTCGATAGCTGTTTGACGGGAGTCAAGATGAGCACGCCAATCGCCGCGCCGCTGGATCGTTCAGAAACCACGTTCCGCTTTCTCGCCGAGCCCACCTCGGTCAATTTCGGCGGCAAGGTGCACGGCGGCGCGCTGATGAAATGGATCGACGAGACCGCGTATGCGTGCTCGGCCGTCTGGTCGGGCCGCTACTGCGTGACGGTCAGCGTCGGCAATATCCGTTTCCGCCGGCCGATCCACGTCGGCAACCTGGTCGAACTGCGCGCGCGCGTCGTCGCAACGGGCCGCACCAGCATGCATATCCACGTGTCCGTCCATGCTGGCGATCCGAAGGGCGGCGAACTGCTGCAAACGACGGACTGCCTTGTCGTGATGGTCGCCGTCAACGAGAACGGCAGCCCCGTGCCCGTGCCGCCGTTCGTGCCGCAGACCGACGAACAGAAGCGTCTCGCGCATTACGCGATGGACGTGAAGGCCGCGCTCGATGCGATCGTCGACCTGAAACCCGAGGAAGTGGCGCAGGGCAAGGTGTAATGCGCCGGGACGGATGCTCTCCCCGCGGTCCCGAACGAGAGCATCCCGGCAATGGAAAGACTTTTAGCGCTTCGCGTTGCCGACCATGTCGTGCGGGCGCACCCATTCGTCGAACTGCTGTTCGGTGACATGGCCGAGCGCCAGCGCGGCCGCCTTCAGCGTCGTGCCTTCCTTGTGCGCTTTCTTTGCGATCTGCGCGGCCCTGTCGTAGCCGATGTGCGGATTGAGCGCCGTCACGAGCATCAGCGATTCGTTGAGCAGCTGGTCGACGCGCTCACGGTTCGGCTCGATCCCGACCGCGCAGTTGTCGTTGAAGCTGTGCATCCCGTCAGCGAGCAGGCGCACCGACTGCAGCACGTTATGCGCGACCATCGGCCGGAATACGTTCAGTTCGAAGTTGCCGCTCGCGCCGCCCACGTTCACGGCGACGTCGTTGCCGAACACCTGGCAGCACAGCATCGTCACCGCTTCCGATTGCGTCGGGTTCACCTTGCCCGGCATGATTGAGCTACCCGGCTCGTTTTCGGGAATCGACAGCTCGCCGAGGCCGCAGCGCGGGCCGCTCGCGAGCCAGCGGATGTCGTTGGCGATCTTCATCATGCTCGCCGCGAGCGTCTTCAATGCGCCGTGCGCGAAGACCAGCGCGTCGGCGGCCGCCATGACCTCGAACTTGTTCGGTGCTGACACGAAGGGCAGGCCCGTCAGCCGTCCGATCGCGGCCGCCACCTCGGCGGCGAACTTCGGATGTGCGTTGAGTCCCGTGCCGACGGCCGTCCCGCCCTGCGCGAGTTCGTACAGATGCGCGAGCGTCGACTCGATGTGCTTTGCGTTCTGGTCGAGCTGCGCGACGTAGCCGGAGAATTCCTGGCCGAGCGTGAGCGGCGTCGCATCCTGCAGGTGCGTGCGGCCGATCTTCACGATATCGGCGAACGCCTTCGACTTGTTATCGAGCGTGTCGCGCAGCGTCCTGAGCGCGGGCAGCAGATGCTTGACGATGCCGACAGCCGCCGCCACATGCATCGCGGTCGGAAACACGTCGTTCGACGATTGCCCGCGATTCACGTCATCGTTCGGATGCACGAGGCGCGCTTCGCCACGCTCGCCGCCCATCAACTCGCTCGCGCGGTTCGCGATCACCTCGTTGAGGTTCATGTTGGTCTGCGTGCCGGAGCCCGTCTGCCAGACCGCGAGCGGGAATTCGTCGGGATGCTTGCCGTCGATGATCTCGTCGGCGGCGGCCATGATCGCTTTCGCCTTGGTCGCGTCGAGCACGCCGAGGCTCAGGTTCACTTCGGCGGCGGCGCGCTTGATGACCGCGAGCGCGGTGATCAGTTCAGGCGACTGCTTCTCCGTCGAAATCTTGAAGTTCTGCAGCGAACGCTGCGTCTGCGCCCCCCACAATTTCGCATTCGGTACGGCGATTTCGCCGAACGTATCGCGTTCCATGCGTACATCTTCGGTCATGTTCTACTCCGCTTGACTGGGTGATCGGAAGGCTTCCGGGAAAGCGGCGCAGCACGCGCTCCTCGACTGCGCCGTATGACTGTGCGGCTATAACTGCTCGTCGACTGGCAGCAACAAGAATAGACCCGTCAGCGCATTGCGGTAAAAGCCCGCGCCAGGATCGAGGTTGTAGCGGTGAATCCGGCCGTTTTCTTCGTCGGTCCAGACGAGCTTCGTTTGCGGCGTGGCCGAATAGCGCAGCACGGCGAGCTCGGCCGGTGTCGCGAGCGTCACGTGATAGCTGACGCCAGGCGACGTTGCCTGGTCGAAGAGATGGGCGACCTGATCCGCGAGCGGCGCGCTGTGGATCACGAGCGCAAGCTCGGTGTTCAGATGCGCGGAGCGTGGATCGAGATTCATCGAGCCTATCACGAGAATCTGGCGATCGATCACGTACGTTTTCGCATGCAGGCTCGCCTTGGATTGCGAGCCGAACAGGCCCGCCTCGGGCGCTTCGATGCCCTGGGTCGGCCTGAACTCATACAACTGCACGCCGCGCTCGAGCAGCGGCACGCGGTACGGACTGTAGCCCGCCTGCACGGCGACGGCGTCCGTCGCGGCGAGCGAATTGGTCAGCACCTTGACGCTCACGCCGCGCTGCACGAGCGCGCCCAGCGCATCGATGCCGGCCTGGTGCGGCACGAAGTACGGCGACGTAATGAGGAATTCGCGCTGCGAGTCGTGCATCAGTTCGACGAGCCGCTGCATCGGCGGGCTCTTGTACTGGTCGGCGGGCAGTTTCATTTTGTCGGGCGAATCGACCTTGAACTCGGCGGGGGCCCACACGAGCTGTAATTCGTTGCTCGCGATCTGAGCGGCGAGCGGCGTCGCGTTCAGCGGCTTCGCGTTGTACGGGTCTGCGTTCTTGCGCCAGTGCGCGCGCAACTCGTCGCGCATCTCGTCGAGATCGTGTGGATCGAATTTTTGCTTGTTCAGCGCGCGCAGCGGGTACGCGTTGCTGTCGTTCCAGTACGCGTCGAAGCTCGCGGAGATGTCGGCCGTGATCGGGCCCGCCGCGAGCACGTCGATATCGCGGAACTGCAGTGTCGGACTTGCGCTGAAGTATTCGTCGCCGAGATTGCGGCCGCCGACGATCGCGATCTGGTTGTCGGCGATCATCGCCTTGTTGTGCATGCGCCGCGTGAATGCGCCGACCTGGGTGAAGAAGTTGCGGCTGCGCTGATAGAAGCTCGTCTGCGCGCTACCGAACGGGTTGAACACGCGAATCTCGATCTTGTCGTGCGAGTTCAGCGCGGCCATCACCCGGTCGATGTCCTTGAAGTTCAGGTCGTCCACCAGCATGCGCACGCGTACGCCGTGATCGGCTGCGTAGAGCGCGGCGCCGAGCAGCAGCTTGCCCGTCGTGTCTTCTTCGGCGATGTAGTACTGCATGTCGAGCGTCCTGGTCGCCGAGCGTGCGAGCGCGATGCGCGTCTGCAGGGCCTCGGCGCCGTCGGACAGCACGCGGAAACCGGATTGGCCCGGATGCGCGGCCTCGGGCGGTGCGAGTGCTGTAGCGAGAGGTGTGGGCTCGCTCGCGGGCAGCGCGTGCGTGACGGGGCGATCGAACGTGTTGGCGGGCGGGCGCGCCGCGCAGGCCGCTAGCAGGAGTGCCGACATGAACCACGCGAACGCGTGCACGGGCAGCGGGCCGGGCGCGTTGCGCGCGAGGGAAAGACGGCGTTGCTGTTGTCGGTGACGCCGTGAGGCGGCGTCGTTCGAATTGTGGGCCGACACGCTGGTTCCTCCACTTGAGCGGCGTCGATGAATGGCGTGGTATCGCCCGTTCGGCGACCGAACGATTCTACGAGGAAACGTTAAAGCGGGTCGGATACCGGCACAAGGCGCTACGCAACGAGCGTGCCCGTTTCGTACGACGCAGGTACGACGCAGGTACGGTGGCCAGCGGTGACGGGCACGTGGGCGGAGGCTGACGCGCAGCGCGCCAGGAGCGCGCCCATTCCTGCCAGCGTCGAGCGCCTGCAACGGGGAAACAGCGCGTTGCCGCGACAAGCAGGGGGCCGTTGAGAGCCCGTGGGCTTGGCACGAGCGGGCGGTGTGAGCGGCTTTCCAGGTGCCCCTGCACAGGGCAGCGCCTGAATACCGACATGAAATCGCGGATGCCGGCGCAAAAAGTCAGCGCGGTTTAATCTTCAAGACCCCGCACGCGCCGGAAGCTCATCTTGTGAAACCGCAAGGTCATCAAAACGGCAACGCTGGCGAGTCCAGCAGCAAGCCCCCACCACAAACCCCGGGCGCCGAACCCGAAGTGAAATGCAAGGGTATAACCGGTCGGGAACCCAATACCCCAATACCCGAATGCGGCAGCGATCATCGGAACCCGCGTGTCCTTGAGACCACGCAAGCACCCGGATCCCACTGTCTGCATCCCATCGACGATCTGAAAAATGGCCGCGACAGCCAGCAGCGAACTGGCAAGTGCGACAGTCGGCGCATTGGCCGGATCGTCGAGATGCAGATACAGCCCGACGATGTAACGCGGCGCTGTGATCAGCAGCAGGCCCGACAGGCTCATGAACGCGACGCCTAGCCCGAGCGCGACGAAGCCCGCGTGGCGCGCGGCGAGCGGCTGTCCGGCCCCCGACCAGAAGCCGACGCGCACGTTCGCAGCCTGACCGATCGCGAGCGGCACCATGAACGCCACCGACGCGACGTTCAGCGCGATCTGGTGCGCAGCCAGCTGCGACTCGCCGAGCAGGCCGACCATCAGGCCCGTCGCGAGAAACAGCGTCGACTCGACGCCATACGTGATCGCCACGGGCCAGCCGATACCGAACAGTTCGCCCATGAGCGGCACATTCGGGCGAGCGGCCGTCACGAAATGCCGGAAGCGCGGCCGCAGATGCAGCAGCCCCATCAGCGTGAGCGCCGTGAGCCAGACGGTAAAGGTCGTCGCGCCCGCCGAGCCGAGGAAGCCGAGCCGCGGCAGGCCGTATGCGCCGTGAATCAGCCCGTAGTTGAGGAACGCATTGACGAACACGCCGCCGATCGACACCCACAGCAGGCGTCGCGCCGCGCCGATCGCGGGCAGGAACGAGCGCATCAGGCCGATGCCGATCAGGCTGCCCGGCGCGCCCCAGCGCAGCGCGGCGCAATACTCGCCGACGTTGTGCGCCAGCAGCGCCGGCTCGCCGAACGCCGTCATGATGGGCGCCGCGAACGACAACAGCACGAAGGCGGGCACCGCGAGCAGCAGCGACAGCAGAAAGCCCGTCCAGTAGATGTGCGGCACTCGATCTTCCGCCTGCGCGCCGCGCGCATGCGACACGCTGACGCTCACGGACGTGAGTACGCCCTGCAGCAACGTCACGACGACAAAGAACAGGTTCGCGCCCAAGCCCCCCGCCGCCAGCGCGTCGGGGCCGAGCGAGCCGAGCAGCACGGTGTCCGTGACGCTCATCGCCATTTGCGAGAGCTGCGCGATGGCGAGCGGCGCGGCGAGACGCGCCGTGTCGGCGGCATGGCGCGAAAGCGTGGGCGGCCCGCTGATTGCACGGGACATTCCGGTTGGATTCATATTCGAAGCGCGATGCGCGATAGGCGGTACGCGCGGTCAGCAGCCCGCGCTGTTTGTTTTTCTGTCCAGACGGACAGCTTATTGCGGGAATGCGGCGCTGTCGATCGACAGGCACATTGTTGGTGCGGCTTTAGGCGTCGGGCGCGGGCCGCCGATGCAGCCCGCATGTCCGGTATGCGGCGAGGACGCCCGAGGAAAAAGCCGGGTGTTTCAGCCCTCGTGGACGGCGATCCGCGTGTCGCCGAGCAGCACGACCTGACCTGCGCGGATTTTGCACGTCTTGCGCGTTTCGACCTGGCCGTCGACGGTGACGGCGCCGGACGCGACGATCACCTTCGCCGAACCGCCGCTGTCCGCGAGGCCAGTGATCTTCAGCAGATTGTGCAGTTCGACGTAGTCGCCTGTCAGGGTGAAATCGAGGTTAGGCATGGCAGTTGCGATCGACGGTGGCCGGCGAAATCGTTGAAAAAACGACTCGCATGATACGTCATCGCGTGCGCGGCACCGCTTCGCGCGCGTGGCGCACGATCGCGGACGCGCACTTGCAAGCAGATGTTATCGACCTGTCAGGAAATGAAACGGTGAGTAACAGTGGGCTTTTGCGGAGAACTCCACTCGCGAAGCGCCGGTCTGTGGAATAGCCTGCCGCATTTTTGCGACAGGCGGATAGCGTGGGCGTGGCGCCAGTGTGATCGGCGCCATCGAACAAATTGCCCGCGCGCCGACATCGACACACTTCAGAGAGGATTGCCATGAACCAGCTCCGTACGCTCCTGATCGGTTCCGCCCTGACGACTGCTATCGCATCGACGGCCGCATTCGCGCAGACGGCGACTCAACCTTCGGCGGATGCGTCTGCGCAGGCGCAGGTCCAGACCCAGGCGCCTTCCGCCGCACCCGCAGCGCAAGGCGTCCAGATGCCCGCGCCTGCGCCGCAAAGCCTGACGGCGCCGGGCTCGACCGATCCGCTCGTCCAGAAGCGCAACGCGGACGCTCAGGCCAACGCCGAGTACAGCGCGCAGAAGAAGATGTCGAAGGAACAGATGAAGGCGCAGCAGAAGGCCGCGAAGGACGCTTACAAGGACCAGGTCCGCAACGCGAAGCTGAACAGGAAAGCCGACAAGGCTGCTGCATCGAACGAACTGAAGGCCGAAATGCAGGGCCAGCCGACGGGCGCGGCCGCATCGGGCGAGGCGCATAACTGAGGCGGGCGGGTCCGAAGCCGATTGCGCGTAGTGACCGTTTCGACGTTGTAACCAGGGAGGACAACATGAAAAAAACCAGCAAGACAATGAGCGCGCTGTGTCTGGCGCTGATGGCGGGCAGCATGACGACGCTTGCGGTCGCGCAGACGACGCACGATCCCGCGACAGAGCCGATGACTCACGCCGATAGCAAGGCCGCGAAGGCGCAGGCGAAAGCCGACAAGAAGGCGGACATCGCGCAGGCGAAGGCCGATAAGAAGAAGGCCGACGCACAGGCCGACGCCGACAAGGCGAACGCCGACGCCAAGGTGAAGGACGCGAAATCGCAGTAGGCGTTCCTTGCATCGCCCGCCGGACGGTTTCGCGCCGTTCGGCGCACCAGCCCGGCACGCGCCGGGCTTTTCTTTGCGCGTATCACGAACAGTACGCGATAGAGGAAAATGGGGAGCTTGTGGTCGCGTGTTGTATGGATATACAGTATGCGTCGCGTTCACTCTCCTATCCGCCGATCGTGCTTTCCGTCGCCGATTCCCCGTCTTCATCGTCGCCTGCGTCGCCTGATTCGTCCGCGTCGGCGGCGGCTGCCGACTGGCTCGCAAAGCTGAACGACGCGCAGCGCGAAGCCGTCGAATACGGCGCCGACCGCGTGGCGCATCCGTCCGGGGCGCTCCTCGTCATCGCGGGCGCGGGCTCGGGCAAGACCAACACGCTTGCGCATCGAGTCGCGAATCTCGTGGTCAAGGGCGTCGATCCGCGCCGCATTCTGCTGCTGACGTTCTCGCGTCGGGCAGCGCTCGAAATGACGCGGCGCGTCACGCGCATCGCCGGCATGGCGCTGGGCACGCGCGGGGCGCTCGCGCAGGGCCTGACATGGTCCGGCACGTTCCACAGCGTCGGCGCGCGCCTGTTGCGCGAGTATGCCGATCTGATCGGCCTGTCGCCTAGCTTCACGATCAACGACCGCGAAGATTCTGCCGATCTGCTGAATCTCGTGCGCCACGAACTCGGCTTTTCGGCAAAGGAAAAGCGCTTTCCGTCGAAGTCGGCGTGCTTCGCGATTTATTCGCGTGTCGTGAACACGGGCGCGTCGCTGGCGGACGTGCTCAACAGCGCGTTTCCCTGGTGCCGCGAATGGGAAGCCGATCTGCGCATGCTCTTTGCGGCCTACGTCGACGCGAAGCAGAAGCAGAGCGTGCTCGACTACGACGACCTGCTGCTCTACTGGTCGCACATGGCGGCGGAACCGGCGATTGCCGCCGACCTGTCCGGCCGCTTCGATCACGTGCTCGTCGACGAATACCAGGACACGAACCGTCTGCAGGCGTCGATCCTGCTCGCCCTGAAGCCCGATGGGCGCGGCCTGACGGTGGTCGGCGACGACGCGCAATCCATCTATTCGTTTCGCGGCGCGACCGTGCGCAACATTCTCGACTTCCCGGCGCATTTCGACCCACCCGCGAGGCAGGTCACGCTGGAGCGCAACTACCGCTCGACGCAGCCCATTTTGGAAGCATCGAACGCCGTGATCGGCCTCGCGTCGGAGCGGTACACGAAGAATCTGTGGACCGACAAGCCGTCGGCACAACGGCCGCATCTCGTCACCGTCGCCGACGACGCCGATCAGGCGCGCTACGTCGTCGAACAGGTGCTCGCGGCGCGGGAAGCCGGGATGAAGCTGAAGTCGCAGGCGGTCCTCTTTCGCGCCGCACATCATAGCGCGACGCTGGAGATCGAACTGACGCGGCGGAATATTCCGTTCGTGAAGTTCGGCGGCCTGAAGTTTCTCGATTCCGTTCACGTGAAGGACGTGTTGTCCGTGCTGCGCTGGGCAGAGAATCCGCGCGATCGCGTGGCGGGCTTTCGCGTCGTGCAGTTGCTGCCGGGCGTCGGGCCCGCGACGGCCGCGCGCGTGCTCGACGATATCGCCGCGCGAGCCGATGCGCTCGGCTCAGCCGGCGGGCTGGAGGCCGCGCATGGCGTGTCCACGTGCGCAGCGGGCGCGCTTACCGCGTTCGCACCGCCTGCGCGCACACTCGAAGACTGGCATCCGTTTGTGGCGATGATGGCGTCCGTCTGCGGGCGCCAGACGCCGTGGCCCGCCGAATTCGAGATGGTGCGCCGCTGGTACGAGCCGCATCTTCAGCGCAATCACGAGGACGCATCCATTCGGCAGGCCGATCTTGTGCAGATGGAGAGCATCGCGGGCACTTACGCGTCGCGCGAGCGCTTCCTGACCGAGCTGACGCTCGATCCGCCCGACGCCACCAGCGACGAATCTGGCGTCCCCCTGATCGACGAGGACTATCTGATCCTGTCCACCATCCATTCGGCGAAAGGGCAGGAGTGGCGCAATGTGTTCGTGCTCAATGGCGTGGACGGCTGCATTCCGTCGGATCTCGGCACGGGCAGCGAGGAAGAAATCGACGAGGAGCGGCGCCTGCTGTACGTGGCGATGACGCGCGCGAAAGAAGATTTGCATATCGTGATGCCGCAGCGCTTCTACGTGCACAACCAGACGCATCTCGGCGACCGGCACGTGTGGGCGTCGCGTACGCGATTCATCCCGCCGCATCTGCTGCCGCTGTTCGATTCGCATGCGTGGCCGCCCGCGCCCGTCGCGTCAGCGCCGACGGAGATGGGGCTGGCCGCCGCTGCGCAGGCCAAAATAGAAATCGCGGCGAAGCTCAGAAAGATGTGGGACTGAGCGCGCCGCGATCGGGCGGCGCCCGATGCGCACGCCGTTCTCTAAGGTTCCGACACAGAACTAGCGCGATTGCCGCTGTTGCGGTTGCTGCGGCCGCGGAGGCGGCATGAAGAAGTTGCGCAGCCAGGCAGCCAGTCGCGTGAATACGTCGTACGGCTCTTCGACGAATATCTCCGGCTTCAGCAGCCGCAGATACTCCATGATCTGCTGTGCTTCCTGTTTCTGGAACGAGCCGTGCGAAATGCCCAGGCGCAACAGCCCCCGCAACTCGCCGAGCTTCTCGCGCGCCGCGCTGCCCACGCTGGTTTCGCACGCGACCTTGGCCTCGTACACCCGCTGTCGCAGCGATTCGGCCAGACGCCAGGCGGGCGTCTGCATCACTTCTTCGAGCGCCTGAATATCCTGCGCTGCCGACTTGATCTGTGCGGCGAGCGGGTCCACCAGCGAAGGCGCGCCTTCTGCTTCCTTGACGATCGCGGCGGCCCATTCGCGGCTCTGCTTGGCCAGCTCTTCGGGCGTCCATTCCGAGCGCGAGGCAAACCCGAAGCCGAACTCGTTCGCCTGCTTCATCAGAATTGCAACGACGTCTGGAAACTCCTTGTCCAGCGTGCGCTTCGCCCATGCGTACTGGCCGCCCTGCAGCATCCGCTGCACGGCGTTTTCGGTCAGCGGCACCATGTTGTCGAGAAGTTTAGCCCGCAGGAAATCCTCGAACGACGGTGTCGCGAACTGCGGGTCCAGCTTCAGCGAGACCCGCACGAACGCCTCGAAGTCCTTTCGTAAGGACGCGAGCGTTTCGTCCTTGATGTTAAGGGTAATCTGACCCATGTCGTATCCCGTTTCGTCGACCGCGCAACCAGCGCCGAGGCGCTGGCCCCGTGCCGTGCGCCCACGTGCGCTGACGGCACCGATATTCGGCGCGGTTCTGTCCGGCTTGCCGGCATCCCGTCGACGGACGGGGCCTGGTTCACGGACCACGAGTGTTTATCGGCGGATTGAAAGGGAACTTGAGGGCGGCGCGCCGGCCCTCGGACGGCGCGCGAACGTTCCGGCAGGGTCACTTCAGCACGACGCCTTGCCAGACGAAGAAGACGGCGAGGCCCACAGCGATGGTGAGCAGCGGCCGGCGCGTCAGCGCGCTGACGCCAATGGCGGCGAGCGCGCCCACCAGTTGCGGATTGCGCCAGGTGATCTCCGCTTCCGCGCCGTGCGGCGACACGGCCATCGGCACGATGATCGCCGTCAGGACGGTGACGGGCACGAAGCCGAGCGCAGTGCGCACGAGCGGCGGGAACACGACGCGGTCGCCGAGCACGAACACCGCCGTGCGGATCAGCCACGTGATGACGGCCATCCCAAGGATCAGCAGAACGTAGTTCATCGTGATACCTCCGATGCGCGGGTGCGCTGAAACGCCGGCACGGACAGCAGCACGCCAATCGCGACGCCGACGAATACGGCCCCCAGCAAGCCCAGCTTGTACGGCCAGTCTTGCCAGAAGAACGAAAGCGCGCCGGCTGTGACGGCGGCCCCCAGATACCGCACGGCGACCAGCTGCGGCACCACGATCGCGATGAAGGTTACGACCATCGCGAAGTCGAGCCCGAGCGACTGCAGTCCCGGGAAGGCCGCGCCGAACAGCAGGCCGACGAGCGTCCAGATTTGCCAGTTCAGATACATCGCGACGCCCGAGCCGAGGAAATAGTACGGCCCGACCGAGCCCGGCGGCTTGAGCCGGTAGTGCGCCCAGGCGACGGCGAACACTTCGTCCGTCAGCAGACCGCCGAGCGCCCAGCGCCAGCGCGACGGCAGATGGGACACGTAGGGCGCGAGCGTCGCGCTATAGAGGACATGGCGGGCGTTGACGACGAGCGTCGTCGCCCAGATCACCGCGTAGCTCGCGTGGCCAGCGATCAGGCCGAGCGCGATGAACTGTGCGGAGCCGGCGAACACGACCAGCGACATGAGCTGGCCGTGCCACAGATGCAGTGGGCCGGACGCGACGAGCGTGCCGTATATCACGCCGAACGGCAGCGAACCGATGATCATCGGGAGCGTGTCGCGCGCGCCCGCGGTGAGTTCCTTGAAACGGTGAGTGCGGTGTGCAGGATGAGTCAATCTTTTCTCCTCGATAGCGCGAAGCATAGCCGGGCGAGGGGACAGGCCGCTTGTACGTTCTTGCGCTTGGGCCGACGTGTTGCGGCGTTGGGGCTAATGGCCGTATCCGCGCGGAGCGATGTCGCGCGGCCGCGAGCGCTTACGACGACTGCCAGCGCCCCGGCGGCACGCCGAACATGCGCCGGAAATGCCGGGTGAAGTGGCTTTGATCGGTGAAGCCGTTCGCGGCCGCGACGTCCGCCACCGATGCACCCGCGCGCAGCGGCCCGAGCGAGCGCTGCAGCCGCACCTGGTTGCGCCACGCGTGCGGCGGCAGGCCCGTCACTTTCGCGAACAGGCGTGCCGCGTGAAACTGCGACAGACCCACCGTATCGGCGAGATCCGCGAGCTTGAGCGGCGCGGAGAGATCGCTGGCCAGCTGCTCCTTCATCGTGACGACTCGTGCGTCGTCGTGGGCGAGCGGCAGCGTAGCAGGGCGCGTGCGGCCGTAGCGCACGAGCAACGTCGACAGCGCGTCGAGCATCGCCGTTTCCGCGGCGAGCGGATCGCCGTTCGCCTCGAGCAACCGGTGCGCATGCGACAGCCGCAGGGCGAGATCGCGGTCGCGGATCACATCGGCATCGAACCACGGCAGCGGCTGCGCGCAGCCCGCGATGTTTTCTGCGAGCGTGTGAAGGAACTCGACGGGCGCGTACATCACGCGATACCGCCAGCCTTCGTCCATTGCGCGCGACCCCGTGTGCAGCTCGCCGGGATTGATGATCGGGACGCTGCCCGCTTCGGCGACGTGACGCGAGCCCCGATAGCGATATGCTTCCGCGCCCGCCTCGATCACGGGAATCGTGTACGCGTCGTGCCAGTGTGGGGTGAACGCGTGATCGTGATATTCGGCCGTGAGCAGATCCGCGCCGGGTAGAAGCGGCGTGCGCCAGTAGCGGGCGTTGTCGCGGAAGCGGGGCGAAGTCATGCTGATGTGGGGTCTGGCGGAGCCTGACAGTTTACCGTGCAATCAACGGACGGGAATCGTCGTGCCGGCGGGCATCGGCACGGCGGTGACGCTGTTCTTCGCGCTGCCCGTCGCGACGCGGTCGCTGTAGGTGAGATAGACGAGCGTATTGCGTTTCGTATCGACGACGCGCACCACGTGCAGCGTCTTGAAGATCAGCGACATCCGTTCGGTGAACACGTCGGCCTGCTGGCGCAGTGGTTCGGGGATCTTGACGGGCCCGACCTGACGGCATGCGATCGACGCTTCCGTCGGGTCTTCGGCGATCCCGAGCGTTCCCTTGATGCCGCCCGTGCGCGCTCGCGACACGTAGCAGGTGACGCCCTGCACGGCGGGGTCGTCGTATGCTTCGACGACGACCCGGTCCGAGCCTGTGATATGAAAGTTCGTGTTGACGCTGGCGACCTCTTCGGCGGGAGCGAGCGGCGCGCAGAGGGACGCGGCGGCGGTTGCAGTGGCGAAGACGGCGGCGCGCGCGACGCGCATGCGGGGCGGGGCGATTTTCATCAGGTGACCGGAAGATTGTGACGATTGCAGAATCGTAACCTGGTTGCCTGGTCTGGCCGTTGACGCGAGCGGTCCCGTCAACGACTGCACTGTTGAAAGCCGGTCGCAACAAAGAAAAAGGCCCGCACGTATGCGGGCCTTCGAATTTTGGCTCCCCGACCTGGGCTCGAACCAGGGACCTACGGATTAACAGTCCGGCGCTCTACCGACTGAGCTATCGGGGAACAACAGTACAACGTGTTGCTACATAAAAAAGCCCGTTGTGGTTAACGGGCCTTTGCAATTCTTGGCTCCCCGACCTGGGCTCGAACCAGGGACCTACGGATTAACAGTCCGGCGCTCTACCGACTGAGCTATCGGGGAACAACAACAGCAGAGAAGCGAAATTGTAGGAGGTGTAGAAGAACCTGTCAATACCCTCGATTCGTCTCAATTTATTTCAAGCGATTCGAGCAGGGGACAGGTGACTTCGATCAACGCTCGAGCAGTGCGAGCTTTTCCTTCACGTCCTTGAAATCGTCGGCTTCGGGCAGCGGCGACTTGGTCTTCGTGATGCTCGGCCATGCCTTTGCCAGCTCGGCATTGAGTGCCGTGAAGTGCTGCTGGTCGCCAGGCACGTCTTCTTCGGCGTAAATGGCGTTCACCGGACATTCCGCCACGCACACGGCGCAGTCGATGCATTCGTCCGGGTCGATCGCGAGGAAGTTGGGACCTTCGCGAAAGCAGTCCACCGGGCACACATCGACGCAGTCGGTATAGCGGCACTTGATGCAGCTTTCGGTCACAACGTGAGTCATTCAGGCAACTCCTGCAAACGATATCTTTTGGGTAGTGGGGACATGGCTAGATGCCAAAAGCGGTATTGTAACGTAACGTCAAGTAGTGCATACGCGATCGTCCAAAGCCGTTTATATCGTTTGGTGATTAGTTTATGGCGGGCGGTTCGCGCCACGGGCGCACGCGGGCCGACACCGCGGCTCGCGCATTGGAACGACTGCCGGCGCGCATTCGGGTAACATGCGACAGCATCTTCGCGAGACGTCTTCCGATTCTCATGCAGTTCCGGTTTGCAAGATCATGATCATTACATCGCTGTTCGATACCGACCTGTACAAGTTCACGATGATGCAGGTCGTGCTGCATCATTTCCCGGCCGCCAATGTCGAATACAAGTTCCGCTGCCGTACGCCGAAAGTCAACCTCGTGCCGTACATCGACGAAATACGCAGCGAAGTGCACAAGCTCTGCAAGCTGCGCTTCAGCGAGGGCGAACTCGACTATTTGCGCCGGATGCGCTTCATCAAGAACGACTTCATCGATTTCCTCGCGCTCTTCCATCTGAACGAGAAGTACATCTCCATTACGCCGTCGGCGAAAGGCAACGGCGAGATCGAGATCGACATCAAGGGGCC
The DNA here is from genome assembly GCF_000020045.1 of Paraburkholderia phymatum STM815. GTDB lineage: Bacteria > Pseudomonadota > Gammaproteobacteria > Burkholderiales > Burkholderiaceae > Paraburkholderia > Paraburkholderia phymatum. The sequence continues at coordinate 906,468 of NC_010622.1, forward strand.
GTGGCTGCACACGATCCTCTTCGAAATCCCCGTGCTCGCGATCGTCAACGAAGTCTATTTCCGCAACACGCAGCAGCAGCCCGATTACAGCGAAGGGCGCGAGCGCCTGCGCGACAAGATCCAGTTGCTAGGCGCGCGCCCCGAGTTCGCCGAATGCAAGATCGCCGACTACGGCACGCGCCGCCGCTTCTCGGGCCGCTGGCACGAAGAGGTGATCCTCACGCTCAAGGACGGCCTGCGCGAGCAGTTCGCCGGCACCAGCAACGTGTTTTATGCGATGAAGCACGGACTCACGCCGCTCGGCACGATGGCGCATGAGTACCTGCAGGCCTGCCAGGCACTGGGCCCGCGCCTGCGCGATTCGCAGATCTTCGGGTTCGAAATGTGGGCGAAGGAATATCGCGGCGACCTGGGCATCGCTTTGTCGGACGTCTATGGCATGAAGGCGTTCCTGCGTGATTTCGACATGTACTTCTGCAAGCTGTTCGACGGCGCGCGTCACGATTCCGGCGACCCGTTCGACTGGGGCGAGCGGCTTCTCGCGCACTACGAAGCGAACCGCTGCGATCCGCGCACGAAGGTGCTCGTGTTCTCCGACGCGCTCGACATTCCGAAAGTGCTGCAGTTGTACGAGCGCTTCCGTGGCCGCTGCAAGCTGGCATTCGGCGTGGGCACGAACCTGACCAACGATCTCGGCTATAACCCGCTGCAGATCGTGATCAAGATGGTCAAGTGCAACGGCCAGCCCGTCGCGAAGCTGTCGGACTCGCCGGGCAAGAACATGTGCGAAGACAAGGCGTACCTCGCCTATCTGCGCCAGGTGTTCGGCATCGAGCAGCCTGAAGAAGAAGCCGCAGGCAAATAACGCCCCGCATGCCTTTCACAGGTGTCGCAGCGCATGTGAAGATCATTTTCGATGCTTCGCGCAAGCGCCGCTATAGACCGTCCGGCTTGGGCGATACACTTTCGGCCAGGTGGTCACGCAACGAGCGGCCGGTATAATTCGCGCGTCAATGCGCTGTCAGCACGCGCATTTCGCATCGTCCACACGATCACCGGCACGAGGATATGGCAATGGATACATCGACGGCCCGCCGCAACATCCTGGCGCGTATCCGCGCGGCGCAAGGGCGTGAGCCTGAGCCGGTCACATCGGAGCGCGATGCGGCGCAAGCTTATCTCGCCAGTCATCCGCAAGGTCCGCGTCCGCCTATGCCGGACGACCTCACCGCCCATTTCATCGAGCAGGCGAAGAAGATGGCGACCACAGTCGATACCGTCGATTCGCTTGCCGATGTGCCCGCCGCCGCCCACCACTATCTCGCTGAACTTAACCTGCCCACCCACGCCATAGCGTGGCAGACGCTTGAATCGCTGCCTTGGGCCGGTTCCGGCATCGACGTCGAATTTCGCAAGCCGCGCGACGAAGATCGCGTCGGTATCACGGGCTGCTTCTGTGCGACGGCTGAAACGGGCACGCTGGTGCTGCTCGCCGGCCCGCAGACGTATGCGTCGGCGGGCTTGCTGCCCGAGACGCACATCGCCGTCGTGCCGGCGTCTCGTATCGTCGCCGGCCATGAAGACGCCTTCAACCTGATCCGCAGCGAACGCGGCGAGTTGCCGCGCGCCGTCAACTTCATTTCCGGCCCGTCGCGCACGGGCGACATAGAACAGACCATCGTGCTCGGCGCGCACGGTCCATACCGCGTGCATGCGATCGTCGTGCGTGGCGCGTAAGGTCGAGCCGTTGCAAGGCTGCTTTTCGCGGACGCTTTGCGCATCGACGCAGCGGATCGTGTCTTCGTCGATGGGCGCTCTTGCGCTATGGCTTGTTTCGACGTGCTGGCCAAGCGCGGCATCGGCGGCGAGTCTCGACGGCGCATCGCTGTCGGCGTGGTGGGGCGCGCCGTTCGCGGGCATTCTGCTGTCGATCGCCGTCTTTCCGCTCGTCGCGCCCAAGGTCTGGCATCACCATTTCGGCAAGATCTCCGCCGCGTGGGCCGTTCTGTTTCTCATACCCTACGCGTTCGCTTTTGGCGCCGCGGCTGCTTTCGGCACGCTCATCCACGCACTGCTTGACGAGTACGTGCCGTTCATCGTGCTTCTGACCGCGCTCTATACCGTCGTGGGCGGCATCTGCGTCACGGGCAATCTGCACGGTTCGCCGCGCCTGAACGCGGCGCTGCTTGCGCTCGGCACGGCGCTCGCGAGCATCATGGGCACGACGGGCGCCGCGATGCTGCTGATCCGGCCGCTCTTGCGTGCCAACGACAATCGCAGGCATGTCGTGCATGTCGTCGTGTTCTTCATCTTTCTGGTCGCGAATGCTGGCGGTTCGCTGTCGCCGCTGGGCGACCCGCCATTGTTTCTCGGCTTTCTGAACGGTGTCGGGTTCTTCTGGACGACGCTGCATCTCGCGCTGCCGATGCTGTTCATCTGCGGCGTTCTGCTCGCCGTGTTTTACGCGCTCGATTCATACTATTTCAGGCATCGGGAGGAAGTGCTTCCCGTCGATCCTTCGCCCGATACGCGAACGCTGGGCGCCATCGGCAAGGTCAATTTCGTACTGCTCGCGCTGGTGATCGCGCTCGTGCTGATGAGTGGCATCTGGAAACCCGGCATTACGTTCGATGTAGCGGGCACGCACATCGAGTTGCAGCATATCGTGCGCGACGTGGCGCTGATCGTGGTGACGCTGGTGTCGCTGGCTGTCACGCCGCGTGCGGCGCGCGAGGGCAACGCGTTCAACTGGGCGCCAATCGAAGAGGTCGCGAAACTGTTTGCGGGCATCTTCGTGACGATCGCGCCCGTCATCACGATGCTGCAAGCGGGTGAGGCAGGTGCGTTCAGCGCTATCGTTTACGTGGTCAACGACACGGCCGGTCAGCCGCGCGACCAGATGTACTTCTGGGCGACGGGGCTGCTGTCGTCGTTCCTCGATAATGCGCCTACGTACCTTGTCTTCTTCAACCTTGCCGGCGGCGACGCGCAGGAGTTGATGACCACGGGCGCGTCGACGCTCGCGGCCATTTCGGCGGGCGCCGTGTTCATGGGCGCGAACACCTACATCGGCAACGCACCGAACTTCATGGTGAAGGCGATAGCCGAATCGCGCGGCGTGCAGATGCCAGGTTTTTTCGGCTATCTCGCCTGGTCGTGCATCGTGCTGATACCGTTGTTCATCGCGACGTCGTTGATTTTCTTCTAATGCTGCGTGCGCGCCGAACGGCGTGCGCAGACGCCTGATACTCGGAGAACGGCAATGCAAAAAATTCTGGTCGCGCGTCCCATCTTTCCGGATGTGATCGAGCGCCTCAAGCAGTATTTCGACGTCGAATGGAATGACGGCGACGTGCTGCCCACGGATGAACTCAAGCGCCGGCTCGCCGACAAGGACGGCGCGCTGACGGCGGGCGACGTGATCGACGCATCGGTGCTCGCGGTCGCGCCGCGCCTGCGCGTGGTGTCGAACATGGCCGTCGGCTACAACAACTTCGACATGGCTGCGTTCAACGCGTCGAACGTACTCGGCACGAATACGCCTGACGTGCTCAACGAATCGACGGCGGACTTCGGCTGGGCGCTGATGATGGCGGCCGCACGCCGCATCGCCGAATCGGAACACTGGCTGCGCGCGGGAAAATGGGACAAGTGGTCGTATGACGGTTTTCTCGGCTCGGATCTGTACGGCTCGACGCTCGGCGTGATCGGCATGGGCCGCATCGGCCAGGCGCTGGCGCGCCGCGCGCGCGGCTTCAATATGAATGTGATCTACCACAACCGTTCGCGCGTCGCGCCGGGCATCGAAGCCGAGCTGAACGCGACGTATGTATCGAAGGAAGACTTGCTGCGCCGCGCCGATCATGTCGTGCTCGTGCTGCCGTACACGGCTGAAAGCCATCACACGATCGGCGCAGCCGAACTCGCCCTGATGAAGCCGACGGCCACGCTCACGAACATCGCGCGCGGCGGCATCGTCGACGACGCGGCGCTCGCCGTAGCACTGCGCGAAAAGCGCATCGCGGCTGCGGGCCTCGATGTGTTCGAGGGCGAGCCGAAGCTCAATCCGGCGTTGCTGAGCGTGCCGAACGTGGTACTGACGCCGCACATCGCGAGCGCAACGGAAGCGACGCGCCGGGCGATGGCGAACCTCGCAGCCGACAATCTGATCGCCGCGCTGGGCGAAGGGCCGCGGGCAGGGCGTCCGCTGAATCCGATCAACCCCGATGTGAGCGGGAAGGCGCGTTCATGACGTTGGTTTTGATTGCGGCCATCGCCGTACTGGCCGTCGCGCTCGTCATTGCGCTCGCGTTGTTGCTGCGCGGCGCGAACGCCGAGCAACAGCATGTCTACATCGACGAACTAGGCGAGCGTCTCGATGCCACCGCGCTTGCCCAGACGCGCGAGTACCAGCGGCTGGAACGCGAGCTGCGCGGTGCGATTTCCGAAACGGCGCGTGTGTCGCGCACGGAACTGAGCGGTGGTTTTTCGCAATTCCAGCAGACGCTCGCGTCCCAGTTCACGAGCATGACGACGGTGCAGGCGAGCAAGATCGACGGTTTTGCGCAGCAGCTCGTCAAGCTCACGGAGACCAACGCGCAGCAACTGGAGGCCGTGCGCTACAGCGTCCAGCAGCAGGCGCAGCAGGCGCGCGACGAGCAGAGCGTGACGCTCACGCGCTTCGGCGAAACGCTGCAGCATCAACTGGCGCAGGTGACGGAAGCCAACGACCGGCGCTTCGCGGAAGTGCGGGCGACCATCGAACAGCGTCTGAAGGACATCGAGGCGAACAACGCGACGAAACTCGAAGAAATGCGTCGCACCGTCGACGAGAAGCTGCACGCGACACTCGAACAGCGCCTCGGCGAGTCGTTCAAGCAGGTGTCCGACCGTCTCGAACAGGTGCATCGCGGCCTCGGCGAAATGCAGACGCTGGCGGCCGGCGTCGGCGATTTGAAGAAGGTGCTGACGAACGTCAAGACGCGTGGGACGTGGGGCGAAGTGCAGCTCGAGGCGTTGCTCGAACAGATCCTGACGTCCGATCAATACGCGAAAAACGTTGCAACGATTCCGAAGAGCAACGATCGCGTCGAGTTCGCGATCAAGCTGCCTGGCCGTCAGCCATCTGCGGAGGCAGCGGCTGCGCCCGTCTGGTTGCCTATCGATGCGAAGTTTCCGCGCGAAGACTATGAACGACTGATCGAGGCGCAGGAGCGTGCCGATCCCGTCGCAGTCGAAGAGGCGTCGCGGGCCCTCGAAGGACGAATTCGCGCCGAGGCCAGGAGGATTGCAGACAAGTACGTATCGCCACCGCACACCACCGATTTCGCGCTGCTGTTTCTGCCGACGGAGGGCCTCTATGCGGAGATATTGCGTCGTCCGGGGCTCACGGATCTTTTGCAGCGCGACTGTCGCGTGACGATCGCAGGGCCGACGACATTGACGGCGCTGCTCAACAGTCTGCAGATGGGTTTCCGCACGCTCGCCATCGAGCAACGTTCGAGCGAAGTGTGGCAGGTGCTAGGCGCCGTGAAGACGGAGTTCGGCAAATTCGGCGATGTGCTCGCGAAAACCAGATCGCAACTCGAAACGGTCACGCGCTCGATCGAAGCCGCGGAAGTGCGGACGCGCCAGATGAACCGGAAGCTGCGCGACGTCGAGGCGTTGCCGGAAGAACGGGCGGCGGGATTGCTCGGGGACTCGCTATCGGGCGTCGATCCCGACGAGTCCTGAGGCCAGACGTGAAAAGGGCGCGTGATCGCGAGGATCACGCGCCCTTTTTCTGGCCGAAGCCAGGTCATCGGTCATCAGTTCGCCGCGCTGGCCGCCAGCTTGGCGAGCGAGTCGCCCGTGATGCGCACGACGCGCCAATCGGGCAGCACCGTTGCGCCCATCTTCTGATAGAAATCGATCGCGGGCTGGTTCCAGTCCAGTACAGACCATTCGAAGCGGCCGCATTGACGTTCGACGGCCAGCGCCGCCAGGTAGCGCAGCATCGTCGAACCGAGCCCCGTGCCGCGCTCGGTGGGCCGCACGTACAGGTCTTCGAGATACAGGCCGCGGCGTCCGAGAAAGGTCGAATAATTATGGAAGAAGAGCGCGTAACCGATCATGTTGCCGCCGCGCTCGGCCACGATCGCTTCCGCTGACGGCCGCGCGCCGAACAGCGCGTCACGCAGGTCTGCCTCCGTTGCGACGAACAGATGCGTGAGCTTTTCGAACTCGGCCAGCTCGTACATCAGCGCGAGCATCGCGCCGACGTCGTCCGGCGTGGCCGCGCGAATCGTCGCGGACATTACGCTTCCTCCGGCACGTCGCTCAACTGGATTTCGATGCCGCCGAAGCGCGATGCGACCCAGTTGTAGGCGTGACACGCAATCCACAGCAAGATGAAGCCGAGAATCGCATTGAGCAGCAGCGCGCTGAACACGGTGCTCAGTTCCACCGAGCCATAACGGATAAACGCGACCAGCACGCCGAGCAGAACGATCGGCACGCTGAATGTCAGATACACGAGGATCAGTGCCTTTGCCGTTTGCCCCGGTGCAATGAACGAGATCTGTTTTTTCATGTAAGTCAAACCCGTATGTCGTAGTGGAATGCGTGATGCGTGAAAGCTGTGGTCTCGTGCGCTCAGATCAGGCCGTCGAACAGCATGATATCGACGGGGTCGCCCGGATCGAGATCGGCCTGTTCGTGGGCGAGCACGATGAAGCAGTTTGCTTCGCTCATCGAACTCAGCACGCCCGAGCCTTGCGAGCCCGTCGGCGTAACGTGCCATGCGCCTTGCGCGTCACGCTGCGCAACGCCGCGCTGGAATTCGGTCCGGCCCGGCCGCTTGCGGATCGGCTCGACGGATGCGGCACGGACCAGCGGCAGCGGGTGCGTGGTCGCACCTGACATCCGCAGCAGCACTTCGCGCACGATCTGGTAGAACGCGGCCATCACGGCCACAGGGTTGCCCGGCAGACCGAAGAAGATGGCGGGCTCGCCCGCACCCGGTTTGCCGCCCGACCAGATGCGCCCGAATGCTAGCGGCCGGCCGGGACGCATCGCGAGGCTCCAGTGAGCGACGTCGCCGAGCAGACGCAACATCTGCTTCGTCAGATCGGCTTCCCCGACAGAAACGCCGCCGGAGGTTATCACGACATCCGCGCTTGCGGCAGCCGTCCGCAACGCTTCTTCGAGCGCGGCCGGTTCGTCGCGAATCACGCCGAGATCGATCGGCTCGACATCGAGGCGCTTGAGCATCGCGAAGAGCGTGTAGCGGTTGCTGTCGTAGACGCAGCCGGGATCGAGCGACTCGCCGATCGAGCGCAGTTCGTCGCCCGTCGAAAAGAAGGCGACGCGCAGCCGGCGCCGTACCGACACCTCGCCGATGCCGAGCGACGCGAGCAGCCCGAGATCCGAGGCGCGCACGATGCGGCCCGCCTTCAGTGCGACGGCGCCGTTCGCAAGGTCTTCGCCCGCGAGGCGCCGGTTCGCGCCCGTGCGCAAGGCCGCAGCATGGAAGCGGACCGTATCGCCGTCGCGCGTGACGGCTTCTTGCGGAACCACGGTGTCGCAGCCGGGCGGCATCGTCGCGCCCGTCATCACGCGCACGCACTGCGTAACGTCGATGCGGCCTTCGAACGGATGCCCGGCGAACGCCTTGCCCGCAACACCCAGCGCGATTTCGTCGGTCCGACCTTCGAGCGCCGCGCCGGAAAACGCGTAGCCGTCCATTGCGGAGTTGTCGTGCGCGGGCACGTCGATGGGCGACACGATGTCGTGCGCGAGAACGCGATTGAGCGCGTCACGCAGATGCACGCGCTCGACCGTCGTCACGGGCGCCGCCCACTCGCGGACGATTGCCTGGACAGCGGACACCGGCATGGCTTGAGCGTCGTACTGGTCGACGCAACTCGAGGTTTCGTTCAGCGCGGTCATGAATGGGGAGCGTCGCGACGGGTGCGGTGCGGCGGCGGCCGGGCGATCGCGGCAAATGGCGGCTGCTGATGCCGAATTCGATTAACGTCGCTCGAAGTCGGCAAGTTCTTGCAGTGAATTGATATTGTAAAACGTGCGCTCGTCCGGAAAGGCGACTTCGACGGCCGTGTGGCGTGCGTACCACGTACGAACCTTGCGCTCGCCCGCCTGCAGAAAGCCCTCGAGGTCGTCGGCCAGCGACGTGCGTACCAGTGCGAAAACAGGGTGGATCGACAGGTTGCCGTCGGCGTCCCTCGTCGTGACCGTCGCAATGTTCGATTTGTGTGCGTCGAGCGCGGACGCAAGACGTTCGGCGAGATCGGCGGGCAGGCTGGGCGTGTCGCAAGGCGCCGACAGCACGAACGGCGTGCTCGCGGCGCGCAGGCCCGCAAGCAGACCGGCGAGCGGGCCGGGGAAATCCGGCAGGGTATCGGCGATGACGGTGGCGTGAAAGGGCGCGCCGAGTTCGGCGTAGCGCTCCCGATGCCGGTTCGCGCTAATCAGAAGCGAGGCGGCCTGCGGTGCGAGGCGGCGCATCACGTGCAACGCGAGCGGCTCGCCGTGCAGCGTCTGCAGGCCTTTGTCGGCGCCGCCCATGCGCATGCCGCGCCCACCCGCGAGGAGCAGGCCGGTGATGTCGTCGCGCGTCACTGTCATGCGAGGACGACGAACTCAGCCGCCGATGTACGACATCTCGACGCGCCGCACTTGCGTCGCCGTCTTTGCCGCCGTGCTCGCACTGCCGCGCAGCTGCGAGTAACGGTCACCGCGCGCGTGCCACATATTGGCGATGGCGGTGGCGATGCCTGCGTCGCTCGTGCCGTTGCGCACGAGCGCGCGCAGGTCGTGACCCGACGACGCGAACAGGCACAGATAGACTTTGCCTTCCGTCGACAACCGCGCGCGCGTGCAGTCGCCACAGAATGCCCGCGTCACGCTGGAGATCACGCCGACTTCGCCGCTGCCGTCCGCGTAACCCCAGCGCTGGGCGGTTTCGGCGGCGCTGTGCGCTTCGAGGGGCGACAGCGGGAAGTGCTCGCTGATGCGCGCGACCACGTCCGCCGACGGCAGCACTTCCGTCATGTTCCAGCCGTTCGACGTGCCGACGTCCATGTATTCGATAAACCGCAGCACGACGCCCGAGCCTTTGAAATGCCGCGCCAGCGGCACGATTTCGCTGTCATTCGTGCCGCGTTTGACCACCATGTTCACCTTCAGTGGCGCAAGCCCAACCGATTGCGCGACTTCAATGCCGTGGAGCACATCGCTCACCGCGAAATCGGCGTCGTTCATGCGGCGAAATAACGCGTCGTCAAGCGCATCGAGGCTTACGGTGACGCGGTTGAGCCCGGCATCTTTCAGGCTGCGCGCTTTGCGGGCGAGCAGCGAGCCGTTGGTCGTGAGCGTCAGGTCAAGCGGCTTGCCTGCCGCCGTTGTCATACGCGCCAGGCGCTCGATCAGAAATTCGAGATTCTTGCGCAGCAGCGGTTCGCCGCCCGTCAGACGGATCTTTTCGACGCCATGCGCGACGAATATTGCCGCGAGCCGCTCGATCTCCTCGAAGGTCAGCAGCGCACTGTGCGGCAGAAACGGATAGTCCTTGCCGAACACGGCGCGCGGCATGCAGTAGACGCACCGGAAGTTGCAGCGGTCCGTCACCGAAATACGCAGATCGCGCAACGGGCGCGACAGCGTATCGGTCAATTCGCCGCGTGGGGTCCGGGCAGGACCGGCGACGTCGGGAACCGCGCTGACGTCGGCAACAGGAATGATGCGTCGGGACATGGTCACATATTTCGAATATCAGACTTCATTCTAACGGAAGGCCCATTCCGTCACAGTAGGGCGAACGCGCGGTATATCACGCGCGTATCCATGTTGACGGCAATAAAAAGCCCGCCTTGGAGGCGGGCTTTTTCGGGGTGCCCGAGCGGTAAGGCTCGGGCAGGCTCATGTCAGATTAGCGGTCGCTTACTGATGCTTCGCCGTTTCGACCTGCTGCATCGGCGTCGTATCGACGGGAGGAAGCGCCTTGCGCTCGCGCGCAACGCGCGCGGGCTTCACGGTCTGCGCCGCAGCTTCCTGGGCAGCGCGCAGCTTATCGGAGTCGGTGTTGACCCAGACAAGGCCGGCACTTTCCAGCATCGACTTGAGCGCATCCGCCGACTGGCCGGCTGCTGCGCCGTTCGTGCGAACAGGTTGCGGTTCGGCCGCTGCGGCGACGGGCGCAGCTTGCGTTTCAGCCGGTTCCCGAACGGGTTCCACAACAGGTTGCGCTTGCGTCACTTCTGCAGCGGCGGCTTCAGCGGCAGGTTCGACGACCGGCTCGACGACCGGCTCGACGACCGGCTCGACGACCGGTTCCGCTGCGACATGTGTTTCGGCCGCTGGTTGCGCGACTTCCACAGGTGCTGCTGCCGGTGCGGCCGCAACGGGTTCGATGGCCGGTTCAACTGCGACAGGCGCAGCCGCGACGGTTTCGACCTGCGCGGGGGCTTCCGTTGTTGCGACAGGGGCGACACGCGCGGCAGCTTCGACAGGCTGCGTCTCGAATGTTGCCGGCTCGACGGGAGCCGCTTCGACCTGCGTCGCGGCGGGCGCTTCGTCTGCGGGCACGATGGCTTCCGTCTTCGCTGCCTTTTCGACGGCGAGGGCCGGCGTCTCAGCGGATGCATGCAGTTCGCTGACGACGGCTGCGCTCGTCGCGACGGCTGCCACGACGACTTCGACCGGCTTCACTTCCTGCACTGGCAGCTGCGGGACAGCTTCAACGGCTTGCGGTTGCGCTTCGTGACGGCCCGTGTGCTCCGGAGCGCGCACGGGCGCTTCCGTCGACGCGGCCGCAGCCGTTTCGCCTTCCGCTTCCGCGACATCGGCGGCCGTGTTCACGTTCACGCCTTCCTCGTCGCGCTCGCGACGGCCGCCACGGCGACCGCGACGGCGACGGCGACGCTCTTCGCCATCGCGTGCTTCGTCGCCGGGGACAGCGCCGCCCGCCAGATTCGCTTGCGCCTGCGCGGCGACATCGGCTTGTGCTTCGTTCTGGCTCAGTGCTTCAGCGGCTTCCGTCTGTTGCTTGCGACGTTCGCCGCGTTCGGCGCGTTCACCACGTTCACGGCGCTCGCCACGTTCCTGACGCTCGCCACGAGCTTCAGCGGCTTCCGCACGTTCGGCGCGCTCCTGACCGCGTTCCACACGTTCCGGACGTGCCTCGCGTGCTTCACGCGGTTCACGTGTTTCGCGGCCTTCGCGCGGCTCGCGACCGCCACGTGGTTCACGTGCTTCACGCGGCTCGCGTTCCTGACGTTCGCCGCGCTGCGACGGCTGACCCTGACGGCCTTGTGTTGCCGTACCTTCGCCGCGGCCTGCCGCATCGCGGCCACCCGCGCCGCCGCTGCGACGGTTGCGGTTGCGGTCGCCGCCGCGCTCGCCCGTGCGCTCGCCGCGCTCGGTGCGTTCGCCGCGTACTGGCTTCGCCGCCTTCTCGACAGGCGCGGGTGCGGGCGCCGGGGCAGCTGGCTGCATGCCGAACAGGCCCTTCAGCCAACCGATGAAGCCGCCCGTGGCAGGCTTCACTTCGACGGTAGCGGCAGCAGGAGCCGGCGTGCGCACAGGTGCGCTCGGCGCCGGCTTCTCGGGCGTGATGCCCTTGACGGCTGCTTCCTGCTTCGGCTTCACTTCTTCCGTGCGCTTGCTGTAGCCCGTTTCGGACTCCAGTTCGCGAGCTGCTTCTTCGGCCATCTTCCACGACGCTCGCGGATCGTCGAGGCGGGCGTCGTCGTGGCGCAGGCGCTCGAGCTTGTAGTGCGGCGTGTCGAGGTGCTTGTTCGGCACCAGCACGACGTTGACCTTGAAGCGCGACTCGATCTTGTTGATTTCCGAGCGCTTTTCGTTGAGCAGGAAAGCCGTGACCTCTACGGGCACCTGGCAGTGAATGGCTGCCGTGTTTTCCTTCATCGCTTCTTCCTGAATGATCCGCAGCACTTGCAGCGCGGACGATTCGGTATCGCGGATGTGGCCCGTGCCGTTACAGCGCGGGCAGGTCACGTGGCTGCCTTCCGACAACGCCGGGCGCAGACGCTGACGCGACAGTTCCATCAGGCCGAAGCGCGAAATCTTGCCCATCTGGACGCGTGCCCGGTCGTGCTTGAGCGCGTCCTTCAGACGCTGCTCGACTTCGCGCTGGCTCTTGGCCGACTCCATGTCGATGAAGTCGATCACAATCAGGCCACCCAGATCGCGCAGACGCAACTGACGAGCGACCTCGTCGGCGGCTTCGAGGTTCGTGCGTGTGGCCGTTTCCTCGATGTCGGCGCCCTTGGTGGCGCGCGCCGAGTTCACGTCGATCGCGACGAGCGCTTCCGTGTGGTCGATCACGATCGCGCCGCCCGACGGCAGCGGCACCGTGCGCGAATAGGCCGTCTCGATCTGGTGCTCGATCTGGAAACGCGAGAAAAGCGGCACGTCGTCGTGATACCGCTTCACCTTGTTGACATTGTCCGGCATCACGATGTCCATGAAGGCACGCGCCTGGTCATGGATTTCCGTGGTGTCGATCAGAATTTCGCCGATGTCCGGCTGGAAGTAGTCGCGAATCGCGCGGATCACGAGGCTCGATTCGAGATAGATCAGCATCGGCTGACCTTGCGTGCCGCTTTGCGACGCGGCCTCGATGGCGCGCCACAACTGCATGAGGTAGTTCAGGTCCCACTGCAACTCTTCGGCGCTGCGGCCGATGCCCGCCGTGCGCGCGATGATGCTCATGCCCTCGGGCAGTTGCAGCTGCGACATGGTTTCGCGCAGTTCCTGGCGGTCGTCGCCTTCGATCCGGCGCGACACACCGCCGCCACGCGGATTGTTCGGCATCAGCACGAGGTAGCGGCCGGCGAGCGAGATGAACGTGGTGAGGGCCGCGCCCTTGTTGCCGCGTTCTTCCTTCTCAACCTGGACGATCAGTTCCTGGCCTTCCTTGAGGGCATCCTGGATGCGCGCGGAGCGCATGTCGACGCCTTCGCGGAAGTACTGGCGAGCGACTTCCTTGAACGGGAGAAAACCGTGGCGGTCTTCACCGTAGTTGACGAAGCAGGCTTCGAGCGAAGGCTCGATGCGGGTCACGATCCCCTTGTAGATATTGCCTTTGCGTTGTTCACGCCCGGCAGTTTCGATGTCGATGTCGATGAGTTTTTGCCCATCGACGATGGCGACGCGCAATTCTTCCTGCTGCGTCGCATTGAACAACATGCGTTTCATTGAACGGCTCCAGAGCGGCTCTGCGTGTCCCGGCCGACGGCGCGCGGGATCGAATCGAACCCGGCGGGCGGACAGGGCAGCGGCATGCCGCGCCTTATTGTGTTTTCACAAGCACGCTGGAGCGGGAAAGATGGTGAGGAGAATTGCCTTGAAAGGGCGCCGTCCGAAAGAAAATGGACGCGCTGCCGCAGGGCACATGCGAACACGGCTTCAAATAATAGCCCGACACGCCGCGGGTCCTGGCAGCCGACTTGCACAGGCTTTCGTCCACGTGCGCTGCCGCGCCAATTGGGCGCGCGTCCGGACGGGTTCGAAAGCCGCGGTCTTGCCGCAGCGGGAAAGCTCGCTCACAACGCGCGCCTGTCCCGCTCGGGGGTGTCTCGCATCATTTTGACGTCGCCATGTCCCGCACTTCCTGCGGGACGCCTCGGGCGCACGCCGTATTTTCGCCACTGGCCGCTTCGCGCTGAAGGGACATCAAAGCCGCCCGTTGCCGAAGCTCGCCAGTCAAATTCTTTTTGACCAAAATTCCGTTACCGACGGTGCCGGCCATGACCGAACGTGCCTGTGGGCGCCGTCCCTGCCGTGTCGTGCACCGTGCGTGCAACTTGTTGCATCTCATTTTCAGGGCGAGCAACCAGCCCCCGGCGCAAGTAAAATAACGTTTTATCGCTTGCACCTGCGCAATCCACCCGCGATTCGGTTTAATGCGCCGATCCTATATGGTCGGCCACCGCAGACTGCTGGGCAAATTATATTCAGAATGAAAGAGTTAGGCAAAATATCCCAGAAATCGGTGACGGGTGTCGCTGGCGATCAGGTTTCGATGCTCGAAATCGACGACAGTGCGGCCGGTCAGCGGATCGACAATTTCCTGTTGCGCGTCTGTAAGGGCGTGCCGAAAAGCCACATATACCGGATTCTGCGCAGCGGGGAAGTGCGCGTAAACAAAGGGCGGGTCGATGCGCAGTATCGGCTGGCTCACGGCGATCTGGTGCGTGTGCCCCCCATCCGCATCGCAAAAAGCGATGAGCCGGCGCATGCACTGGCGCCGTCCGCGCATTTCGACATCCTGTTCGAGGACGACCATCTGCTTGTGATCGACAAGCCGGCGGGAGTAGCCGTTCACGGGGGCAGCGGCGTCGCGTTCGGCGTGATCGAGCAATTGCGCGCGGCGCGCCCGCAGGCAAAGTTCCTCGAACTGGTGCATCGGCTGGACCGCGAAACCTCGGGCGTACTGATGCTCGCGAAAAAGCGCGCGGCGCTCGTCAATCTTCACGAGCAGATTCGCGAAAACAGGATGGACAAACGCTACTACGCATGCGTGCACGGCGAGTGGGCGAGCGACTGGGGCCGCCGGCGCGCGGTGAAGGAGCCGCTGCACAAGTATTTGCTGCCAGATGGCGAGCGGCGCGTGCGCGTGCAGCCGGACGGCCTGCCATCGCACACGGTTTTCAATCTGATCGAGCGTTGGCCGGACTACGCGCTGCTGGAGGCGGAACTGAAAACGGGCCGGACTCATCAGATTCGAGTCCATCTGGCGCACCTGGGGTTACCCATCGTCGGCGACGCCAAGTATGGCGATTTCGCACTGAACAAGGCGCTTGCGCGTGCGAACGCGAATCTCGGCCTCAAGCGCATGTTCCTGCATGCATACAGGCTTAAACTGACGCATCCGGCATCAGGACAGACGGTGCAGTTCGATGCGCCGTTGCCGGCGGAGTGCAAGCGTTTCCTCGCGCAGCTCGCCGAAATGGCTGGCCGGACGGCGGAGCACACACAATCACATAACGAGACGGGAACGCATGGCTCGACAGCAATTTGATCTGATCGTCTTCGATTGGGACGGTACGTTGATGGATTCGACCGTCCATATCACGCGCAGCATCCAGGCGGCGTGCCGCGACCTCGGGTTGCCGGTGCCCGCCGACGAGGCCGCGAGTTTCGTGATCGGTCTTGGCTTGCGCGACGCGCTCCAGATCGCGGCGCCGACGCTCGATCCGGCGGATTATCCGCGGCTTGCCGAGCGCTATCGCTTTCACTATCTGGTGAAGGATCAGACGACCGAGCTGTTTGCGGGCGTGCGCGAGATGCTGGCGGACCTGCGAGATCAGGGCTATCTGCTCGCAATCGCGACTGGCAAGAGCCGCGTCGGCCTCAACCGCGCGCTGGATCAGGTGCGACTGACGAGCCTGTTCGACGGCACCCGCTGTGCCGACGAAACGTTCTCGAAACCTCATCCCGCCATGCTGCACGAGCTGACACGCGAACTGGGGCAGGATCCGGTGCGCACATTGATGATCGGCGATACCACGCACGACCTGCAGATGGCGATCAACGCGGGCGTGGCGGGCGTCGGCGTCACTTATGGCGCGCATCCCGCCCGTTCGCTGGCGGCGCTGGAACCGAAATTCGTCGCGGACAGCATCGCATCGCTGTCGGGCTGGCTGCGGGAGCACGCATGACGGACGCTGCGCTCGAACCGGTGCGCGTGTGCGCGTCGGAGGAACTCGTGGACGGCGGCGCGGGCGTTCGCATCGACGCGACGCACGCAGGCGGCGATGCTGTGGTGTTTTTTGTCCGCTATGACGGCGTTGCCTATGGTTATCTGAACCGGTGCGCGCACGTGCCGATGGAACTGGACTGGAACGAGGGACAGTTCTTCGAGTCGTCGGGCCTATACTTGATGTGCGCGACACATGGTGCGATTTACGCGCCAGATACAGGCAAATGTGTGGGTGGACCGTGCCGCGGCGGCAGGCTTCGGCCGCTGCACGTCGCCGAGCGCGATACCCCGGGAGGCCGTGCCGTATTTTGGCTGCCCGAAGCTGATCTGCGTCCGGCGTCTGCCTGATTTCCCCGCAGTCTTTCCCAACTCGATTTCAATCGGCGGCAACGCATGTCCGACAATCTGACTCCCGATCCGAAGGAACCTGCTGCGGCGAGCCGTGAAGCGCGCCGGGTATCTGGCGACGAGCCGAACTGGGAGCGCGCCGCACTCGAGCGGGTCGCGCTTGCAGCCATCAACGAACAGCGCACTGCCCGGCGTTGGCGCATTTTCTTCCGCTTCGTCTTTCTCGGCGTACTCGTCCTGATCGCATGGGCGGTGCTCGATTTCAGCGGCGAGAAGGTGGCCACGAGTGGGCGACATACGGCGCTCGTGACACTTGACGGCGAAATCGCGTCGGATACTAACGCGAACGCTGAAGATATCGACATGGCGCTGGCCAATGCGTTTGACGACGCAGGTACGGCAGGCGTCGTCCTTCGCTGCAACAGTCCGGGTGGCAGTCCTGTCCAGGCGGGCATCATTTACCGTGAAATCCGGCGATTGCGCGGCAAGTATCCGGCAATACCGCTTTATGTCGTCGTCGGCGACATGTGCGCTTCGGGCGGTTACTACGCCGCGGCGGCGGCCGACAAGATCTACGTCGACAAGGCCAGCATCGTCGGATCAATCGGCGTGCTGATGGACGGCTTCGGCTTCACAGGGCTGATGGATAAGCTCGGCATTCAGCGCCGGATGCGCACTTCTGGGGAGAACAAGGGCTTTTATGATCCGTTCTCCCCCGATACGCCGAAGATGGACTCCCACGCGCAGGTGATGCTGGACGAAATCCATGCGCAATTCATCGATGCAGTGAAACAGGGGCGCGGAAAGCGGCTCCAGGACAACCCTGACATTTTTTCCGGTCTCTTCTGGACTGGGGAAAAGAGCGTCGAGTTGGGTCTCGCCGACGGCTTCGGCGACACGAACTACGTCGCTCGCGAAATCATCAAGGCGCCCGACGTGGTCGATTACACGGTGAAAGAGAGCATCACGGATCGTGTGGCGCGCAAGTTCGGCGCGGCTGTCGGCGGCGGTGCCGTGCGCGCGATGGCTACGATCGGGAAATTGAACCTGCGATAAGTGCTCGTGGGAGCCTGGGAGCGGCGGCCGACATCTGGCGGCCGCCTTCCTGGGCGTCAGTTCGCCAGAATCAGAAAAATCGCCGGGCGCTTGTGGAGTTCAGGCGCCGGCTTCTTCTTCCAGTCGGCGACCGTCTGGGTGACAATCGTTTCACCTTCCAGCGTCAGATCGACAGCAACGCACACGAGCGTCGACGGCGCGCACGTCGCGATCAACGTATCGAGCAACGCCCGATTCCGGTACGGCGTTTCGATAAAGACTTGCGTCTGCTTTGCTTTGCGCGACTGCTGTTCGAGTTCGCGCAGGCGTTTCGCGCGTTCGTTCGCGTCGACGGGCAGGTAGCCCTGAAACGCAAAGCTCTGGCCATTCAGTCCCGACGCCATCAGCGCGAGCAGGATCGAGCTGGGCCCGACCAACGGGACCACTTTCACGCCGCGCTCATGCGCGCGGCGCACGAGCAGCGCGCCCGGGTCGGCGACAGCGGGGCATCCGGCTTCTGACACGAGACCCGCATCGGTCCCCGCCAGGACTGGCGCCAGCAGTTTGTCGATATCACCGGCCGGTGTGTTGACGTTCAGTTCGCGAATCTCGATTTCCTGGATCGGCCGCTCCGTGTCGACCTTCTTCAGGAATGCGCGTGTCGTTTTCGCGTTCTCGCCTATGTAATAGTGCAGGGCCGCCGCGCGTGCGCGCACGGGCGCGGGCAGGACGGCATCGAGCGCGGCCGTGTCGCCTTCGCCGAGTGTATTGGGGATGAGGTAGAGAACGCCGCTCATCGTGCCTCCGCCAGCAGTGGATAGCCCGCGGCTAGCAGCATGCGCGTCAGAGCGATCAGCGGCAGGCCGATCAGCGCGGTCGGATCGTCGGATTCGATGGCGTCGAGCAGCGCGATGCCGAGGCCTTCCGCTTTCGCGCTGCCTGCGCAGTCGTACGGCGTTTCGGCGCGCAGATAGGCGTCGAGCAAGGTATCGGGCAGGTCGCGAAAGCGTACCTTGGTGATTGCATTAATCGTCTGGACGCCGCCGGATACGCTGTCGAGCAGGCAAAGCGCGCTATGGAAGCGCACCTCGCGGCCGCGCATTGCCTGCAGTTGCGCCAGCGCCTTTTCATGCGTGCCGGGCTTTCCGATCTGATGGCCGTCGTAGGTCGCGACCTGGTCAGAGCCAATGACGAGCGCGCGCCCGTCGCCCGCAAGCGCCACGGCGACGGCGCGGGCTTTTGCCTGCGCGAGGCGCAGCGCGGTTTGTTCGGGCAATTCGCCGGGGAGTGGCGTTTCGTCGATGGCGGGCACGACGACGTCGAACGGGATGCGCAGGCGCTCGAGCAATTCGCGCCGATAGGGTGAACTCGATGCCAGGATCAGGCGGGGCGGGCGTTTGGAGGATTCGGGCATGCTGGGGAAGAATCTTGATCGGTCGGTAAATCGGGGTGTGAAAGGCAGGGCGCGGACATGTCCGCGCAGCGCGCCTTAAGTGTTTGACTCGAAAAGACAAAACAGATATGATTTTGGGCTTTTCATCGGTATGCTTTGCCAAATGGCGCCCCGGACGGACTTCTGTTCGTCATTTCAGCGCCAGCCAGCAGGGCATAGTGACTTACCCGGCTGAAATCCTTGCCGACGCAGGAGCGCACATGACTCAACATCCTGGCAAACCTGCTGGTCTCGTCGACCCGCGCGCACTCGACCTGTTCGAATTCGCACGCAGTGGACGTCAGGCCGCGGGTACCGTGCGCGTCTCGCAACTGCCGCGCATGTTAAACGAAGTCCCGGAGGAAGCGCCAGACCGCGATACCGCGTTCACCTGGCAAGCCGAAGGGACGACGCAGCCGGAATTGCAGGACGACGGCACCGAAGGGCCGCAGCCGTACCTGAGGCTCGCGATTCACGGCGCCGCGTGGCTGGAATGTCAGCGTTGCCTGTCTCCGTACGAGCAGGCCTTCAACGTCGATGCGACTTACCGGATCGTCAATACCGAAGAGGAAGCTGAAGAGTTTCCTCTCGACGAGGATGAAGTCGATGTGATCGTTGGGTCACGCCAGTTCGATCTTGTCGACTTGATCGAAGAGGAATTGCTGCTTTCATTGCCGCTCGTGCCGAAGCACGACATCTGCCCCGAAGTGCACGAGAGTCTCACCTCGGGCGTAGCCGGGCTGGAAGACGAAGAGGCCGCCGAGGGCGAAGCCGAAGAGGGTGAAGAACCCGCGCGGCCGAATCCTTTTGCGGCGCTCGAAGGCCTGAAGTCGGGCGGGTCCGGCGGCAAGAAGCACTGAACAGTTGCAAGGGGGCGCGATGAGGTGCGCCGGACACGGTGGCTTAGCCACGTGGCCTATGGCGGTTGCCGCATCGGGCTGTGTTAGAATTCGGAAAATTTTCAGGAGTTATCATGGCAGTTCAACAAAACAAGAAGTCGCCGTCGAAGCGCGGCATGCACCGCTCGCACGATTTCCTCAACGCAGCGCCGCTGGCAGTTGAGCCGAGCACGGGTGAAGTGCATCTGCGTCACCACATCAGCCCGAACGGCTACTATCGCGGCAAGAAAGTCGTCAAGACGAAAAACGACTAATCGTCCAGCATTGCGCTCAACTGGGTCTGGCCCATTGGCGTTACGCGTGGCGATCGGCTCGCTTGACATTTTCCCGGTTGATCAAAAAGGCGGCATTCAACTGCCGCTTTTTTGTGCCTGAAATTCGTCGCATTCCATGACTGTAAAGCTCACGATAGATTGCATGGGAGGCGACCACGGCCCGTCCGTGACCGTTCCCGCTGCTGTCAACTTCGTTCGCTCGCACGCCGATGCGCATCTGATGCTCGTTGGCATCGAAAGCGCGATTCGTGCGCAGCTCAAAAAGCTGAAAGCGGCAGACAATCCGGCACTCACGGTCGTATCCGCATCCGAGATCGTCGCGATGGACGATCCCGTCGAGGTCGCGCTTCGCAAGAAGAAAGACTCGTCGATGCGCGTGGCGCTCAATCGCGTCAAAGACGACGAGGCGCAGGCCTGCATCTCCGCCGGCAACACCGGCGCGCTGATGGCCGTTTCCCGCTATGTCCTTAAAACGCTCCCGGGCATCGAACGTCCGGCGATTGCGTTCGCCCTGCCCAATCCCACCGGCTACACGACGATGCTCGACCTCGGCGCGAATGTCGATTGCGAGCCGCAGCATCTGCTGCAGTTCGCGGAGATGGGGCACGCGCTGGTGGCCGCCGTCGAAGGCAAGGAGCGCCCGAGCATCGGGCTCCTGAATATCGGCGAAGAGGTGATCAAAGGCAACGACATCATCAAGCGCGCGGGCGAACTACTACGTACCAGCACCCTCAATTTCCGCGGCAACGTGGAAGGCAACGATATCTACAAAGGCACCGTCGACGTGATCGTCTGCGATGGCTTTGTCGGCAACGTTGCGCTGAAGACGTCCGAAGGCCTTGCGCAGATGCTGTCCGACATCATCAAGGAAGAGTTCGGCCGTTCGTGGCTGACCAAGGTGATGGCCGTGCTCGCGCTTCCTGTGCTGCTGCGCTTCAAGAAGCGCGTCGATCACCGCCAGTACAATGGCGCGGCGCTGCTCGGCCTGCGCGGGCTGGTAATCAAGAGCCACGGCTCGGCGGACGCCTATGCGTTTGAGTGGGCAATCAAACGCGGGTATGATGCCGTCAAAAATGGCGTTCTTGAACGCCTTGCCCGCGCGATGGAGGAGAACGCGGGTTCACTCGAACAGGCGAAGCGCGACGCAGGCGGGCCGGGTTCCGCGAGCCAGATGGCTAGCCCGATCGCAGGTCCGGTTTCTGGCCAGCCGGCCGAGCCCTACAGCGCACAATCCTCGAAGGCATAATGGCTCAATCCACTACCTATTCCCGCGTGCTGGGCACGGGCAGCTATCTGCCGCCCAACCGCGTTTCCAATCAGGATCTGGCCGCTCGTCTCGCGAAGCAGGGAATCGAGACGAGCGACGAATGGATCGTGGCCCGCACGGGCATCCACGCGCGCCACTTCGCCGAACCTGACGTCACGACCAGCGACCTCGCACTGATCGCGTCGCAACGGGCGATCGAAGCCGCCGATGTCGATCCGCAGGCCATCGATCTGATCATCGTCGCCACGTCGACGCCGGACTTCGTGTTTCCGAGCACAGCCTGCCTGCTGCAGAACAAGCTGGGCATCAAGAACAACGGCGCCGCGTTCGACGTGCAGGCCGTGTGCTCAGGTTTTGCCTATGCCGTTGCGACGGCTGACAGCTTCATTCGAAGCGGGCAACATCGTACTGCGTTGGTGGTCGGGGCTGAAACGTTCTCGCGCATTCTCGATTTCAACGACCGCACCACGTGCGTGCTGTTTGGCGATGGCGCGGGCGCCGTCGTCCTGCAGGCATCGGACGAGCCGGGCGTACTGGCAAGCGCGTTGCACGCGGACGGCAGTCATTCGAACATTCTCTGCACGCCGGGCAACGTGAACGGCGGCATCGTGCAAGGCAGTGCGTTCCTGCACATGGACGGGCAGGCGGTGTTCAAGTTGGCTGTCAACGTGCTGGAAAAAGTCGCGGTCGAGGCGCTGCAGAAAGCCGATCTTCAACCCGAACAGATCGACTGGCTGATTCCGCACCAGGCCAACATCCGCATCATGCAGAGCACGTGCCGCAAGCTCGGCCTGCCGCAGGAGCGGATGGTCGTCACAGTGCACGAGCACGGCAACACGTCGGCGGCGTCGATTCCGCTCGCGCTCGATGTCGCGGTCCGCGACGGACGCATCCAGCGGGGCCATAACGTGCTGATCGAAGGCGTCGGCGGCGGCTTTACATGGGGCGCATCGGTCATCCGTTACTGATGGCCGCGCGCAGCGGCGCCAGACGCCGCTTCAAGCCGTAGCGCACGCCATGCGTGCATCACGCACATTTGAACTCATCGAATTGGGGACGATATGAAATTTGCGTTCGTTTTTCCGGGGCAGGGCTCGCAGGCGGTCGGCATGCTCAATGCGTTCGCCGACAACGCGATCGTGCGCGAAACCCTCCAGGAAGCGTCCGACGCGCTCAACCAGGATATCGGCAAGCTGATCGCCGAGGGCCCGGCTGAAGACCTGAATCTGACCACCAACACCCAACCTGTGATGCTGACGGCTGCTTACGCAATCTTTCGCGCATGGCAAGCGGCAGGTGGTCCTGCGCCTACAATCGTGGCCGGCCACAGCCTCGGCGAATACACGGCGCTGGTCGCCGGCGGCGCGTTGAAGTTCCGCGACGCGGTGCCGCTCGTGCGTTTTCGTGCGCAGGCCATGCAGAATGCAGTGCCCGTCGGCCAAGGCGGCATGGCTGCGATTCTCGGCCTCGACGACGACACCGTGCGCGAAGTTTGCAAGGAAGCATCGGCGGCAGGCGTCGTGGAAGCTGTCAACTTTAACGCGCCTGCGCAGGTTGTGATCGCCGGTCACAAGGCCGCCGTTGAAAAGGCGTGCGAAGTCGCGAAGGCAAAGGGTGCGAAGCGCGCGCTGCCGCTGCCCGTGTCCGCGCCGTTCCATTCGTCGCTGCTCAAGCCCGCGTCGGATCAGCTGCGCGAGTACCTGGCGAGCGTCGACGTGCAGGTGCCGTCCATCCCCGTCGTGAACAACGTCGACGTGGCTATCGTCAACGAGCCGGCCGGCATCAAGGATGCGCTGGTGCGTCAGGCGGCGGGTGCCGTGCGCTGGGTCGAATGCGTGCAGTCCATCGCGAAACAGGGCGTCACGCATGTGATCGAATGTGGTCCCGGCAAGGTGCTGGCGGGTCTGACCAAGCGTATTGACGCTAACCTGGTCGGCGCGGCAATCGTCGATCCCGCCACCCTCGACGAAGTGCTGAAAGTCGTCTCGGCCTGAACGTCCATTTGTGCGGCAGCAACGAATCAAACAGCCTGCGTGTGCAGGGAATGCGGAATTGAACGATGGAAAAGACTCTCGATAAACAGATCGCGATCGTGACGGGTGCCTCGCGTGGCATCGGTCGCGCAATCGCCATCGAACTCGCGCGTCAGGGCGCGATGGTGATCGGCACGGCAACGAGCGAAAGCGGCGCGAACGCAATCTCGGAAGCGTTCAAGGCCGAAGGCCTGAACGGCCGCGGCGCGGTGCTCAACGTCAACGACGCTGCTGGTATCGAAACGCTGATCGACGGTACGGTGAAGGAATTCGGCGCGCTCAACGTGCTGGTGAACAACGCGGGCATCACGCAGGACCAGCTTGCCATGCGCATGAAGGACGAAGACTGGGACAACGTGATGGATACGAACCTCCGGTCCGTATTCCGCCTGTCGCGCGCGGTGCTGCGCCCGATGATGAAAGCACGCGGCGGCCGGATCATCAACATCACGTCGGTGGTCGGCTCGGCGGGCAACCCCGGTCAGGCGAACTACGCGGCCGCGAAAGCGGGCGTAGCGGGCATGACGCGTGCGCTGGCACGCGAGATAGGCAGCCGTAATATCACGGTGAACTGCGTCGCGCCGGGCTTCATCGATACCGACATGACGAAGACCTTGCCCGAAGAGCAGCAAACCGCGCTGAAGGCGCAGATTCCGCTCGGCCGGCTTGGCAGTCCGGAAGATATCGCTCATGCTGTCACGTTCCTCGCATCGCCCCGGGCCGGTTATATCACCGGCACGACGCTGCATGTGAACGGCGGCATGTATATGTCGTAATCGAATTCGGTTACTATCCGCGCCGCAATGCCATTCGCGGCGTGGACGGAACGGCTTTACAGCAACCCAGTGCGCCGCTTTTTTACAGATGCAAACCTGATAAAATGCGCGCACCTGTATTTATGAACTTTTTCCCTTGGAGGGGTAATGGACAATATTGAACAGCGCGTCAAGAAGATCGTTGCAGAGCAACTCGGTGTTGCTGAAGCGGAAATCAAGAACGAAGCATCGTTCGTGAACGACCTCGGCGCTGACTCGCTCGACACGGTCGAACTGGTGATGGCTCTCGAAGACGAATTCGGCATGGAAATTCCGGATGAAGAAGCCGAGAAGATCACGACGGTTCAGCAAGCGATCGACTACGCTCGCGCTAACGTCAAGGCCTAAAGGTCATTCGCGCCTGGCTGGCTGCTTCGGCTGCTGCGAAGTCCGCAGGGTCCGTCGTGCCGGTAGCCTTGATGCGCCGGATGGCGCAAGCAGGGCAGGCGTCAATGCCAATGCGCATGCGCGCGAGCCTGACGGCGTCGTTCAAGGCGCACTGGCCGATAAAGCATTTATCGGCTCTTTCGCCATTGCGCTTACTGGTGCAAGTTCTGGCGTTGCCGCCAGTGCACCGGTCAGCGTATTCGTCAGCGCCCTGGTCAGCACGATCGTCAGGTTAAACAGCCACAGGGCACACAGGGCGCTTTCCTGTGCGCTCCTGTGGCTTTTGTTTTGTCATCTATGGAAAAGGGGTTACCGTGAGCCGTCGTCGTGTTGTTGTTACAGGCCTGGGGCTTATTTCGCCTGTTGGCAATAATGTTGCCGACGGCTGGGCCAATCTGGTCGCCGGCAAGTCTGGCATCGCCAACATCACGAAGTTCGACGCGTCGAACTTCTCCACACGTTTCGCCGGTGAGGTGAAGGGCTTCAACATTGAAGACTACATCGCCGGCAAGGAAGCGCGCCATATGGATACGTTCATCCATTACGGCGTGGCTGCCGGCATCCAGGCGATGCAGGACAGCGGCCTCGAAATCACCGATGCGAACTCGGAACGCGTTGGCGTCGTGGTCGGTTCGGGCATCGGCGGCCTGCCAATGATCGAAGTCACGCAGACGGAACTGCTGAATCGCGGCCCGCGCCGGATTTCGCCGTTCTTCGTGCCGGCGTCGATCATCAACATGATCTCCGGTCATCTGTCGATCAAGTTCGGCCTGAAGGGTCCGAACCTGTCGATGGTGACGGCTTGTACGACGGGTCTGCATTGCATCGGCGAGGCATCGCGTCTGATCGAGTACGGCGACGCCGACGTGATGATCGCGGGCGGCGCGGAATCGACCGTTTCGCCCCTCGGCATCGGCGGCTTCGCGGCGGCGCGCGCGCTGTCGCAGCGTAACGACGATCCGGCGACGGCGAGCCGTCCTTGGGACAAGGACCGCGACGGTTTCGTGCTCGGCGAGGGTGCGGGCGTGATGGTGCTCGAAGAGTACGAACATGCGAAGGCGCGCGGCGCGAAGATCTACGCGGAAGTCGGCGGTTACGGCATGAGCGGCGACGCGTATCACATGACGGCCCCGCTCGAAGACGGCGACGGCGCACGCCGCTGCATGATCGCAGCGATGAAGAACGCTGGCGTCAACCCCGATTCGGTGAATTACCTGAACGCGCACGGCACCTCGACGCCGCTCGGCGACCTCGCCGAAACCACGGGCATCAAGCGCGCATTCGGCGATCACTCGAAGAAGATCGTCGTAAATTCGACAAAGTCGATGACGGGTCACCTGCTGGGCGGTGCGGGCGGTCTGGAGTCCGTGTTCACGGTCCTGGCTGTGCATCACCAGGTGTCGCCGCCGACCATCAACATCTTCAACCAGGATCCGGAATGCGATCTCGACTACTGCGCCAACACGGCGCGGGAGATGAAGATCGACGTCGCGCTGAAGAACTCGTTCGGGTTCGGCGGCACGAACGGCACGCTGGTTTTCAAGCGCGCCTGATCGCTTGACGGCGGCATCCTCGCGGCCGGCTGAGCCGGCTCACGCGCCCGCTCCCGCTCCCGCATTAATCGGCGGACCCTCGCAACGCATTGCGCTGCGGCGGTCCGCCGCATTGCATCTGGCGACCGCGATTTTCGTCATCGCTGCTGTGGCCGCGGTCTGTGCCACAGTCAGGGCGCGCTGGGGCATCGGTCCCGCAGTGCTGGCGGGGCTGGCCGTTTTCGCGATTCTCTCGCTGGCCGCCGTCCGTGATGGGCGCAATCAGCCGGGCGCCCTTAAAATCGGGCCGGAAGGGCTGTCGGTCTGGAGCTGGGCGGGAATATTGCGCGCCGAAGGCCGTATCGTTGGATGCAGCCAATGGAGCGACAGCCTGCTGATGCTCTGTCTCGAAGAAGACGGGGGCAGATTGCAGCAGCTGCTACTCGCGGTCGACATGCTTGACCGCGATGTTTTTCGTGAACTCTCTGTGCTCGCCAGACGTGAGGCGCGCATCTGACGGGACGTCCCGGCGTGGCTGCGCGCCTTGACTGTAAAGACTGTAACGGGTGTTACGGGCGTAACGTGCCGAGGTGAAGGGGACGCTACAATGGTGCCCCGCTACACGCGCAAAAGTTAACGGATTTATCAGGTGAGCGAAAAAGAAATAGATCAGGTGCTGGTTGAACGCGTTCAGAACGGCGACAAGGCCGCGTTCGAGCTTCTGGTCTCAAAGTACCACCGCAAGATCATCCGGCTGATCTCGCGCCTCGTGCGGGATCCTGCCGAGGTCGAGGACGTGGCCCAGGATGCCTTCATCAAGGCATACCGGGCGCTGCCCCAATTCCGCGGCGAGTCCGCGTTCTATACGTGGTTGTACCGTATTGCCGTCAATACGGCCAAGAATTACCTTGCGACCCAAGGCCGGCGAGCGCCCACTTCGACGGAAGCAGATGCTGAAGAAGCGGAAACTTTCTCGGATGCCGACCAACTAAGGGATATCAACACGCCCGAGTCGATGTTGATGAGCAAACAGATCGCTGAGACGGTCAATGCTGCGATGGCGGTTTTACCGGAAGAGCTGCGCACCGCCATAACTCTTCGTGAAATTGAAGGTCTGAGCTACGAGGAAATCGCCGAGATGATGGGCTGCCCAATCGGCACCGTCAGATCGAGAATTTTCCGCGCTCGCGAGGCCATTGCGGCAAAATTGCGTCCGCTGCTTGACACACCCGAAGGCAAGCGCTGGTAGCGGCTGTTGGACAGCGGCCAGCCGGCCTCGCGGACAGCGGCGCAGTATCTGGGTCAAGTGGTGTCACTACGGGATGTCTGAAAGATGGGGAGCATCATGGGGTCGGTTTCGGTGCCAATGCAAACAAACGCGCAAGCAAGCTCGCATGCCGAGCTTCTGTCTGCTTTCGTCGACGGTGAACTGTTCGACGGCGAGCATCCGAACACAATTCTGGCCGCGCTGGATCAAAAAGATCGCGCGGCATGGTCGTGCTATCACCTGATCGGCGACGCGCTGCGTTCCGACGATCTGGCTGTCAGCCCGGCTACCAGCAGTGCCTTTCTGGCGGGGTTTTCGGCCCGCTTCGAAAACGAGGCGCATGTGCTCGCACCGGCTGCCATGCCGGCCGCACGCCGTCTGCTCGCCTTGCGCCGCCGAGTGATTCCCGCATTCGCCGTGGCGGCTGCGGCCGCGACGCTGACGTGGATCGTGATGCCGCAGCTGTCGGGCATCGACACGGGTGCGGGCGTGACGCAGGTCGCGTCGGTCGCGCCGCACGGGGACTCGGTGCAGCGCGTGGCAATGGCTTCGATGCCTGCCGCGACCACGGCCCAGGCGGAAGTATCAGACGGCAACATCATCCGCGACGCAAGCCTCGACCAATATCTGGAAGCGCATCAACAGTTCGGCCTGCAGCCTGTCGTATCGGGTTCGATGCCGTTGCTCCGCGCGGCTTCTCTGACCACGCAGGGCCACTAGTCTGATGCAGAGTCTGCGGTTGAAAAAAACGACCATCTGGGGGCGGCTGCCGGCAATCCTGTTCTGCGCAGCCGTGCTCTTGTCCGCTACGTCGCGCACCTTTGCGCAAACCGACGATTCTGCCGCCCGGCACAGCGCGGCGGAACTGCTTAACCGGATCCATCAGGCCGCGCAGCAGCAAAACTACGAAGGCGCGTTCGTCTATCAGCGCGGCAACTTCGTGCAGTCCTCGCGCATTTCCCACTACGCGACACATAACGACGGCGAGTTCGAATCGCTGGAAAGCCTGGACGGCAAGCCGCGCAAGTTGCTGCGTCATAACGACGAACTCTATACATTCGTGCCTGAGCGGCATCTGTGTGTTGTCGAGAAGCGGCAGAACAAGGACTCGTTCCCGGCGCTGCTGTCGGCGAGTGGCGAGCAGGTTTTGACCGTCTACGAACCGAAGATGCTCGGCACGGATCGCGTCGCAGGCGTCGACAGCGAAGTGATCGAGCTGGATCCGAAGGACGCGAACCGCTTTGCGTACAAATTGTGGGCCGACACGAAAACGGGCCTGCTGCTGCGCGCGCAGACGCTCGACCCGAGCGGCCAGGTGCTCGAACAGATGTCGTTCTCGCAGATTCGCATCGGCGTCCCCGTTGACAAGACGCCCATCGCGTCCGGCATCAAGAACACATCCGGCTGGACCGTCGTGCGTCCGCCCGTCGAGCCCGTCGACATGGAAGCGCAGGGCTGGCAGCTCACCTCGCCCGTTGCGGGTTTCCGCAAGATTCGCGAGCTGCGTCGGCCGATGGCGGCGCATGATCCGTCCAATCCGCCTATCCCGGTCGACCAGATGGTGTTCTCCGACGGCCTTGCAGCGATCTCGATCTTCATCGAGCCGGTCGAAAAAAGCACCCGTAAGGAAGGGGCGGGGAACAGCGGCGCAACCCACGTGCTGGTGAAGCGGCGCGGGGATTTCTGGATCACCTTGCTCGGGGAAGTGCCTCAGACCACGTTGCAGCAATTTGCGGCTGCCATAGAATACAAGCCTTCCAGGTAATCCTTCGGTTCCCCACGACATGACGATTCTCTCGGTGCGCAAATTCTTCGCGGCCGCAGTACTGGTGGCTTGCCTGCCGCTCGCGCCGCACACGGCGTCGGCGGCGCCTGCTGCCAATCTGCCCGATTTCACCGATCTGGTCGACAAGGTCGGGCCGGCCGTCGTCAACATTCGCACCACGGCGCGCGTCTCCAACAGCACGCGCGGGTTGCCGCCCGGCATGGACGACGGCGACATGTCTGAGTTCTTCCGGCGGTTCTTCGGCATTCCGATGCCTAACTCGCCGCAGTCGCCGGGCACGCCGAATTCGCCGCGGGGCGGTAACAACGGCAACAACGACCAGGATCAATCGCCCGACAACGGTCCCGATACCGAGCAGAACAGCGGCGTCGGCTCGGGTTTCATCCTGTCGCCGGACGGTTACGTGATGACTAACGCGCACGTGATCGACGACGCGGACACGATCTACGTGACGCTCACTGACAAACGCGAATTCAAGGCCAAGCTGATTGGCGTCGACGAGCGCACGGACGTGGCCGTCGTCAAGATCAATGCAGCGAACCTGCCGACGGTACCGATCGGCGATTCCAACAAGGTGCGCGTCGGCGAGTGGGTTGTCGCGATCGGCTCGCCGTTCGGGCTCGAGAACACGGTGACGGCGGGCATCGTCAGTGCGAAGGGGCGCGACACGGGCGACTATCTGCCGTTCATCCAGACGGATGTGGCCGTGAATCCAGGCAATTCGGGCGGCCCGCTGATCAACATGCAGGGCGAGGTGATTGGCATCAACTCGCAGATCTACAGCCGGACGGGCGGCTTCATGGGCATCTCGTTCGCGATTCCAATCGACGAAGCGATGCGCGTCGCCGATCAGCTGAAGGCGTCGGGCAAGGTCGTGCGCGGACGGATTGCCGTCGCGATCGGAGAGGTGACGAAAGACGTTGCGGATTCGCTCGGCTTGCCGAAGGCGCAGGGTGCGCTCGTCAGCAGCGTCGAGCCGGGCGGCCCGGCCGACAAGGCAGGCGTGCAACCTGGTGACATCATCCTCAAGTTCAACGGTCACAACGTGGACACGGCGACGGATCTGCCGCGCATGGTCGGCGATACGAAGCCGGGCACGAAGGCGACGATCACGCTGTGGCGCAAAGGCCAGACCCGCGAGGTGCCGGTGACCGTCGCCGAAATGCAGCCTGAGAAGGCCGCGAAGGCCGACCAGAAGAAGGCGCCGACGCCCAAGCCGCGTGCATCGAACGCGTTGGGCGTGGCGGTCAGCGATATCCCCGCCGAACAGATGAAGTCGCTGAAGCTGCATAACGGCGTGCAGGTCGATGCCGTCGACGGTCCGGCCGCGCGTGTGGGCTTGCAACGCGGGGACATCATCCTGCGCGTTGGCGACACGGATATCACGAGCGCGAAGCAGTTCGAAGAAGTCACCTCGCATCTCGACGCGTCGAAGATGGTCGCGCTGCTGGTCCGCCGCGGGGAAAACACGCAGTTCGTGCCCGTTCGTCCGCGCGCGTCGAAGTGACGAACGCGATCGGCCCGGGGGCATCGCTTACGCTCTACGGGCGTGCGTGGTGCCACCTGTGCGATGACATGCGTGCGGCGCTGGGGCCCTTCCTGACCGAGTTCGGCATGCAGCTTGAAGTGATCGACATCGATGCCGATCCTGCGCTCGAAGCACGTTACAACGACTGGGTGCCCGTGCTGGTTCTCGAGGGCGTCGAGCTGTGTCATTACCATCTCGACGAAACGCGTTTGCGCGCTGCGTTGACGGCTCATTCGGCAACGCCGCGACGATGACCGGCAAGCCGCGAACAGGTGTCCCGATAGCACGAATGGCTCCCGCTACCTGGAAGTCGCGCCCGGCGCCCCCCTTTTCGGCTAAAATAGATAAGTTTTTCACTTACTTACAAGGCGTGCTCCGCAATCGTCCGAGCGCGCCTTTTTCGCTTGATCGGCACTGAATGGATCATATTCGTAACTTTTCGATCATTGCGCACATCGACCACGGCAAGTCGACGCTCGCCGATCGCATCATCCAGATTTGCGGCGGTCTCTCGGACCGCGAGATGGAAGCACAAGTTCTCGACTCGATGGATCTCGAGCGCGAGCGCGGCATCACCATCAAGGCTCAGACGGCTGCACTGTCGTATCGCGCGCGCGATGGCAAGCTGTACAACCTGAACATGATCGACACGCCCGGGCACGTCGACTTCTCTTATGAAGTCAGCCGTTCGCTGTCCGCGTGTGAAGGCGCGCTGCTGGTCGTCGACGCGAGTCAGGGCGTCGAGGCGCAGACTGTCGCGAACTGCTACACGGCGATCGAACTAGGCGTCGAGGTCGTGCCCGTGCTCAACAAGATCGACCTGCCTGCAGCCAACCCGGAAAACGCGATCGCCGAAATCGAGGACGTAATCGGCATCGACGCAGCTGACGCGACGCCTTGCAGCGCGAAGACGGGCATGGGCGTCGAAGACGTGCTCGAAGCGCTGATCGCCAAGGTGCCGCCGCCCAAGGGCGACGCGGGCCAGCCGTTGCAGGCATTGATCATCGACTCGTGGTTCGACAACTACGTCGGCGTCGTGATGCTGGTGCGCATCGTCAACGGCACGCTGCGTCCCAAGGACCGCATTCGCTTGATGGCGACGGGCGCCGAGTATCCCGTCGAGCACGTCGGCGTGTTCACACCCAAGTCGAAGAATCTCGAGTCGCTGTCGGCGGGGCAGGTGGGCTTCATCATCGCGGGTATCAAGGAACTGACGGCTGCGAAGGTCGGCGATACCGTGACCACCGTGAAGAACGCGGCGCCGGAACCATTGCCCGGCTTCAAGGAAGTGAAGCCACAGGTGTTCGCTGGTCTCTATCCCGTCGAAGCGAACCAGTACGACGCCCTGCGCGAATCGCTGGAAAAGCTCAAGCTCAACGATGCATCTCTGATGTACGAGCCGGAAGTGTCCCAGGCACTCGGCTTCGGCTTCCGCTGCGGCTTCCTCGGGCTGTTGCATATGGAAATTGTCCAGGAACGTCTCGAACGCGAGTTCGATATGGACCTGATCACGACCGCGCCGACCGTGGTCTACGAGGTCGTTCAGCGCGACGGTACGACGATCATGGTCGAGAACCCGGCCAAGATGCCGGACCCGTCGAAGATCGAAGAAGTGCGCGAGCCGATCGTCACTGTGAATCTGTACATGCCGCAAGACTATGTCGGCTCGGTGATCACGCTGTGTACGCAAAAGCGTGGCGTGCAAATCAACATGCAATATCACGGCCGCCAGGTGCAGTTGACGTACGAGATCCCGATGGGCGAAATCGTGCTCGACTTCTTCGACCGTCTGAAGTCGGTGTCGCGCGGCTATGCGTCGATGGATTACGAGTTCAAGGAATATCGCGCGTCGGACGTGGTGAAGGTCGACATGCTGATCAACGGCGATAAGGTCGACGCGCTATCCGTCATCGTGCACCGTTCGCAGAGCCAGTATCGCGGCCGTGAAGTCGCGTCGAAGATGCGCGAAATCATTCCGCGACAGATGTACGACGTCGCGATCCAGGCCACCATCGGCGCACACATCATCGCGCGCGAGAACATCAAGGCACTGCGCAAGAACGTTCTTGCCAAGTGTTATGGCGGCGACATCACACGTAAGAAGAAGCTGCTGGAAAAACAGAAGGAAGGCAAGAAGCGGATGAAGCAAGTCGGCTCCGTCGAGATCCCGCAAGAGGCTTTCCTCGCGATTCTGCGCGTCGAAGACAAATAAGACTAAAGAACTGGAACCCTATGAATTTTGCGCTGATTCTTTTTGTGCTCGTGATTCTCACGGGCGTGGCATGGGTCGCGGACAAACTGGTTTTCCTGCCGAAACGGCGTCGGGCTGCTGACGCAGCCGTCGCCGAGTTCGACAATCAGCAGGCGCGTATCGGGGAGCGCTTCGCGGACGAAAACGCGCCCGCCACGCGCGCGCGTCTGCGTGAGGAGAAACTGCGCCAGCCGTGGTGGCTCGAATACACGGCGAGTTTTTTCCCGGTGATTCTCGTCGTGTTCGTTGTTCGTTCGTTCGTCGTCGAGCCGTTCAAGATTCCGTCCGGTTCGATGGTGCCGACGCTGCTGGTCGGCGACTTCATCCTTGTCAACAAGTACGACTACGGCATCCGTCTGCCCATCACAAATACGAAGATCACGGAAGGCCGCCCGCTGCAGCGTGGCGACGTCGTCGTGTTCCGCTACCCGAAGGACGAATCGGTCGACTACATCAAGCGCGTGATCGGTCTGCCGGGCGACATCGTCTCGTATCAAGACAAGCAGCTCACGATCAATGGCAAGCCGGTACCCGAAACGCCGCTGCCCGACTACTTCGACGAAGAGCGCATTGGCTACGCAAAGCAGTTTGAAGAAGACATCGACGGCCGAAAGAACCGCATTCTGAATAACCCCGCGGTGCCGCCTTTCATCGTCGGTGCGGAGGATTATCCGTATCGCGATAACTGCAAGTACGACGCGCATGGCGTGACGTGCAAGGTGCCACCGGGCAACTACTTCATGATGGGCGACAACCGCGACAACAGTGCGGACAGCCGCTATTGGGGCTTTGCACCCGACAAGAACATCGTCGGTCGGGCGTTCTTCATCTGGATGAACTTCAGCAACCTGAAGCGCATTGGCGGCTTCCAGTGATTGCCTTTTGCGCATCGACACAACGATGCACGCTGAACCCGCGCAACACGTCGTGCATTCCATGCGGCGTGTTATCACGCTACTTTAAGAACGCGCGGTAACATCGCTACAACACGCTTTTTCGGCGCCGGGGCCGCGTTTCCGCCCCGTGATGCGCCCGCGTTATACTCTGCACATGCCCCTATCTCCGTTGGAAAGCCGTTTGCGCTACGAATTTCGCAATGCGGAATTGTTGCGACAGGCTTTAACTCACCGCAGTCACAGTGCCACGCATAATGAGCGGCTGGAATTTCTCGGCGATTCCGTTCTGAACTGCGCGGTGGCCGCGCTTTTGTTCCAACGTTTCGGGAAGCTGGACGAGGGTGATCTGTCCCGCGTTCGCGCCAATCTCGTCAAACAGCAGTCGCTGTATGAGATTGCTCAGGCGCTGAATATCTCCGAGGGACTGCGGCTCGGCGAAGGCGAATTGCGCAGCGGCGGCTTCCGCCGTCCGTCCATTCTGGCCGATACCCTGGAAGCCATTCTGGGCGCAATCTTCCTCGACGGCGGTTTTGACGCGGCGCAAACGGTCATCAAGCGGCTCTACGTGCCGATTCTCGATCACATTGATCCGCGCACGCTCGGCAAGGACGCCAAAACGCTGCTGCAGGAATACCTGCAGGGTCACAAGATTCCCCTGCCGACCTACACCGTCGTCGCCACGCATGGTGCGGCACACAATCAGCAGTTCGAGGTGGAGTGCACGGTGCCCAAGCTGGACGTGAAAGTGTCCGGTTCAGGCGCTAGCCGTCGCGCGGCCGAGCAGGCTGCGGCGAAAAAGGCGCTCGACGAGGTGATGGCTGCGGCGCCTGCCGTAGTATCCAAGACCAAGCGCTCGAAGGGCGCTCGCGCGACCAGGCAGGAAGCCGAAATCGTGCCGGGCGTGACGGGCGTGCAGGCTGCGCTCGATCTGCGGGCGCCCGACAGCCGCAGGGCCGAACGCGCGTCACGGGCCGAGGCGAAACCGGTGGGGCCGGAGGTGCCGTCGGCTGCACAGGCGGCTGCCGGCGCGCCGCTCGCCGTCATCCGCGCAGCGCATGTGGAATATAGCCAGGACGTTGGGGGCGGCGACAAGGCCGATCGCGGCGAGAAGGGCGAGCGGCCGGCGCGGATCGCGGACCGCGCTGCAGCCGAGAAAGTCGCGCAGGAAAAGAGCGCGGACCGACCGGAAGCGGCGCTGAAGCCGGTCGAGCGTCAAACCGAGCGTCAGCAGGGCGCGGATAAGCCCGACGCGCAGTCGCGCGCAGCGGACAAAGCCCCCGACAAGGCGGTGGACAAACCTGCTGACAAGCCCGCCGAAAAACCCGACACCAACGCCCGCAGCGCAGACAAACCCGCGTCCCGCGCTCGCGAGGCCGCGCCCGGCACAAGCACGGGCGATCTCGAACCCGGCGTCGCCGGCGCGGTGCATACCCGCGTGGCCGATGCCGGTCATTGAACGCAATATCACGTGAATGCGCGCTCGATGATGCGCGCCCACCCGAACCTGCCGTAGTACGAATATGAACGCTTCCACTCCCACTGGTTTCCGCTGCGGCATGGTCGCGATCGTCGGCCGTCCGAACGTCGGCAAGTCGACGCTGATGAACGCGCTCGTCGGACAGAAAGTCAGCATCACGTCGCGCAAGGCGCAGACGACGCGCCATCGCATTACGGGTATCAATACGCTCGACGACGCGCAGTACATCTTCGTCGACACACCCGGCTTCCAGACCCGTCATAGCGGAGCGTTGAACCGCTCGCTCAATCGCGCGGTGACGTCGACGCTGACCTCCGTCGATGCCGTGTTGTTCGTGATCGAAGCCGGACGCTTCGGTCCCGACGACCAGAAAGTGCTCGACCTGATTCCCGCTTCTGCGCCGACGCTGCTCATCGCGAACAAACTCGACCGCGTGAGCGACAAGGATTCGTTGTTTCCGTTCATGCAGCAGATGAGTGCGGCGCGCGAGTTCAAGGAAATCGTGCCGCTATCGGCCAGGAATCCCGACGACATCAAGCGTCTGCTGACGACAGTCAAGCCGTATCTGCCGCAGGGCGATCCGATCTACGGCGAAGACGACCTGACCGATCGCAGCGAGCGTTTCCTTGCCGCCGAAATCCTGCGCGAAAAGGTGTTCCGCTGGACAGGCGACGAACTGCCGTACACCAGCACCGTGCTGATCGACAAGTTTGAGACGGAAGGGCGCCTGCGGCGCATTTTTGCAACGATTCTCGTCGAGCGCGATACGCACAAGGCGATGATCATCGGCCAGAAGGGCGCCAAGTTGAAGCAGATCAGCTCGGAAGCGCGCCTTGACATGGAAAAGCTGTTCGACGGCCCGGTGTATCTCGAGACGTTCATCAAGGTGAAGAGTGGCTGGGCGGACAATGAAGCCGGACTCCGTGCCTATGGTTACGAATGAGATTACGCATGATGACGCCTCGGGTACCCGCGCCGACGCGTGGATGACGCTGCCGGCCGAAGCCGATCCTGACGTCGACTCCGACGACGCCACGGGCGCGCGGGACGAACCGTTCGCGCCGCCGGCGCCAGCCAAACCGGCGCGTCCCGCGCGTTCCGTGAAGCGCGGCACGTCGCGCAAAAGCGGCGACGATTTTTCGGAGGATGGCGGCCATGCCGTAGCAACGCCGCGTAAAACATCGGCGCGCCGTTCGCCGTCTCGCGTGCCGCGCGCCGCTGCCTCCGAATTCCGCATCGGCGAACAGCCCGCCTTCGTCCTGCACAGCTATCCATACCGTGAAACGAGTCTGATCATCGACGTGCTGTCGCGCGATCACGGCCGCATCGCGCTTGTCGCGAAGGGCGCCAAGCGCCCGCATTCCGCACTGCGCGGCGTGTTGCAAACGTTCCAGCCGCTGTCGCTCAACTGGTCCGGCAAATCGGAAATGCGCACGCTGACGGGCGCCGAGTGGGTCGGCGGAATGCTGCCCCTGACGGGCGACGCGCTGCTGTGCGGCTTCTACGTGAACGAGCTACTCGTGAAGTTTCTCGCACGTGAAGATCCGCATCCACAACTGTTCCATCATTATGTCGTGACCCTGACGCGCCTTGCGCACGACGAACCGCCCGTGCAGGTGCTGCGTTCGTTTGAGCGCGTGCTGCTGCGCGAGACGGGTTACGCGATGTCGCTCAATCGTACAGTGGCGCGCAAGGCCGTGGTGCCCGATGGCCGCTACGTGTTCGATCCCGAGCGCGGCGTGCGCGAAGCGTCCGACGAGTATCCGTCGAACTGGCCCGTCATCAGCGGACAAACCTTGCTCGATATGGAGCAGGACGATTACCATCGAGCGCAGACCATCGCGCAAAGCAAGACGCTGATGCGCTTTTTGCTCAACATCTATCTGGGCGGCACGCCGCTCGCGACGCGCCAGATCCTGATCGACCTGCAGAACTTATGAGCTTCTTCCTGACTTCTCCGAATGTGATCGACCTCGGCGTGAACATCGATCACGTCGCCACGCTGCGCAACGCGCGCGGCACGTCCTATCCCGATCCGATCCGCGCCGCGCTTCAGGCGGAAGAAGCGGGCGCCGATGCGATCACGCTGCATCTGCGTGAAGACCGCCGCCACATCGTCGACGCCGACGTGCGCGCGTTGCGTCCGCAACTAACGACGCGCATGAACCTCGAATGCGCGGTGACGCAGGAAATGCTCGACATCGCGTGCGAAGTGCAGCCGCATGATGTGTGTCTCGTGCCGGAAAAGCGCCAGGAGCTGACGACGGAAGGCGGCCTCGATGTCGCCGGGCACTTCGAGGCGGTACGCGCCGCGTGCAAGCAACTGGCGGACGCCGGCTCGCGCGTGTCGCTCTTCATCGATGCCGACGAGGCCCAGATTCGCGCCGCCCACGAAGCAGGTGCGCCCGTTATCGAACTTCACACGGGAGCCTACGCGGAAGCGCACGACGCAAGCGAGCAGCAGCGCGAATACGAACGCATTGTGCGCGGCGTCGAGTTCGGCGCGTCGCTGGGCCTGAAGGTGAACGCAGGTCACGGCCTTCACTACACGAACGTCCAGCAGATCGCGGCGATCGAAGGCATCGTCGAACTGAATATCGGCCACGCGATCGTCGCACATGCGATCTTCGCGGGCTGGGACAACGCCGTGCGCGAGATGAAGGCGATCATGGTCGCCGCGCGTCTTGCGGCGCGCGCATAACCAGGCAGACAAACGGCACGCGTATGGCGATCTACGGCATCGGCACCGACATCGTTCAGGTCAGCCGCGTCGCGGCAGTGATGCAGCGGACCAACGGGCGCTTCGCCGAGAAGGTGCTCGGACCCGATGAGTTGCGCGTCTATCACGCGCGCCATGCGCGCTCGCAGGCGCGCGGCCTCGCATTTCTCGCGACCCGCTTCTCCGTCAAGGAAGCTTTCTCGAAGGCGATCGGCCTCGGCATGCGCTGGCCGATGACGTGGCGCGCCTTGCAGACGCTGAACGAGCCGAGCGGACGTCCGACGTGTGTGGCGTCGGGCGAACTCGCCGACTGGCTCGCTGAACGCGGCATCACGTCGCGCGTGACGCTGTCCGACGAACGCGATTACGCGGTGTCGTTCGTGATTGCCGAGACGCCCGATACTGCCGACTGATTCTCCATGCGAGACGGGACGCGCGTCACAGGCGTCGCCGCGCTCTTTCCTCTACTTCACGAATCCGATGAAACTGACTCCTGGCCCGGTGATGCTCGACGTCGTCGGCAAAGCCCTGAACGCCGATGACGAGCGCCGCCTCGCGCACCCAATGACGGGCGGCGTGATCCTGTTTGCACGTCACTTCGAAAGCCGCTCGCAACTGGTCGCGCTGACCGACGCGATTCGCGCGACTCGCGACGACCTTCTGATCGCCGTCGATCACGAAGGCGGCCGTGTGCAGCGCTTTCGCACCGATGGCTTCACCGTGCTGCCGTCGATGGGCAAGCTCGGCGCGCTGTGGGACGAGGATGTGCTGCGCGCGACCAAAGTCACGACGGCAGTCGGCTATGTGCTCGCATCCGAGTTGCGCGCGTGCGGCATCGACATGAGCTTCACGCCCGTGCTCGATTTGAACTACGGTCACTCGCAGGTGATCGGCGATCGCGCGTTCCATCGCGATCCGCGCGTCGTGACGATGCTGGCGAAGAGCCTGAATCACGGCCTCGCGCTCGCGGGCATGGCGAACTGCGGGAAGCATTTTCCCGGTCACGGGTTCGCGACGGCGGACTCGCATGTGGCTGTGCCCGTCGACGAACGTACGCTCGACCAGATTCTCAGCGAAGACGTCGCGCCGTATGACTGGCTCGGACTCTCGCTCGCGTCGGTGCTGCCGGGGCATGTGATCTATCCGAAGATCGACAGCAAGCCGGCCGGTTTTTCGCGTGTGTGGATCCAGGACATCCTGCGCAACAAGCTGGGATTCGAGGGCGCGATTTTCAGCGACGATCTGTCGATGGAAGCGGCGCGCCAGGGCGGCACGCTGACGGAAGCGGCCACGGCCGCGCTCGAAGCGGGTGTCGACATGGTGCTGATCTGCAATCAGCCCGACGAGGCAGGAAAGGTACTGGACGCGCTGCGCGTCACGCAATCGAACGAGTCGAAGCAGCGCCTTGCGCGCATGCGTCCGCGCGGCGACGCGCCGTCATGGGCCGCATTGATGGACGAGCCGCAGTATCGACGGGCACAGGCGCTGCTGCGCGAGACTTTCGCTGCGTGATCTTCGCGCTGCAGTAGCAATAAGAAAGGACGGGTCTCGATCGAGCCCGTCCTTTTGTTTTGCCGGCAAGCAGCCGATCAGTTCAGCCGCATCCGTTGCAATTTGTTGTACAGCGTCTTTGGACTGATGCCGAGCAGCGAAGCCGCGCGATGACGTGTGCCGCCCACGGCATCGAGGGTCGCACGAATCAGCATTTCCTCGACATCGGCGAGCGGCGTGCCGACCGTCACCTGCACGCGGCCGCCGTTCAGGTCGCGGCCACCTGCGCCGTTGCTCTCGTCGGCGCGCAACGTCTCTAGCACGTCGCCGGAAGCGTGATAGGCGCGCCGCACGCGGTCCTGCAATTCACGCACATTGCCCGGCCACTCATACGCGAGGCATTCGCGGACGAAATTCGGTCCGACCAGCTTCGTCGCGTCGGCGACGCCGCGGGCGTTCGCTTCGTCGTTCAGTTCGTCGACGATCACCTGCGCGAAGAGGGCAGGGTCGTCGCCGCGTTCGCGCAGCGGCGGCAGCGACAGCGCGGCTGCTTCGAGACGCAGCCCCAGATCCTGATGCAGCGTGCCATCCGCGAGAGCCGCCCGCGGCGCCTTGCGCGTCGACGCGATCAGCCGGAAGTCGGTCGCGACCTGGTTCGTGCCGCCGACGCGCATGAAGGTCTGTGAATCGAGTGCGCTCAGCAGCGCTTCCTGCTGCGGACGCGGCAACAACGTAATCTCGTCGATGAAGAGTGTGCCGCCGCTCGCCTGCTCGAACAGGCCGGGCTCGCGCTGCTCCGCGCCACCGAACGCGCCGCGCTCGTGACCGAACAGCAGGCTGTCGAGCGGCCGGCCGCCCGCGACGGCCTGCGCCGAGCGGCAGTCGAGCACGACGAACGGCCCTTTGCGTCGGCGGCTCATTTCATGCAGCGTGCGCGCTGCGACTTCCTTACCCGTTCCGGCTTCGCCGGAAATCAGCACGGCGGCTTCCGTCGGGGCGATGTGCTCGATCGAATCGTAGATATGCTGGATCGCGCCGCTGCGGCCGATCATCGGCCCGAAACGGCCCATGCGGCGCAGCTTCGCGCGCAGCGTCTGCACTTCCTCCGTCAGTTCGTACGGACGCGGAATGCGTGCCAGCAGGCTGCGCAGACGGGGAATGTTCACGGGCTTGAGCAGGTAGTCCCAGATTCCGTGCCGCAAGCCTTCGATCGCGCTCTCCACGGTCGCATTGCCCGTCATCACGATAACGGGCAGCGCACCGCCCGGCGGCTGCGCGGGCAGATGCTGAAGCAGGTCCAGCCCGCTGCCGTCGGGCAGATTCAGATCGACCAGCACGACGTCGGGAATGAAGCGTGTCAGGGCTGCGCGCGCTTCGGAGAGCGTGATCGCGGTGTCGACGGAAAAACCGTCGGCGGCCAGAATCGCGGACAGGCCTGACAGGCTATTGGGATCGTCTTCGACAATCAGGGCATGTGGCATAACGAGCGCAATTGTTCAGATGGACGGGTGTCCGACGTGCGCGGCCCGCCGGGGCGGCGCCGTGCGCGCGGACGCTTGATGATCGGGGTGAGCGGCCAATCCTCCCGGTCGGGCTTGCCGGGATCAAAAGTCCCGGTTCCGGTCGAAGAAGCGGCGCACCTCGAGTTCCGCTTCGTCGCGCGTTTTGCCATAGCGCTCCTGGATCAGACCCGCCAGCTTGTCGGCCCGCCCTTCCGCCTTGGTCAATTCGTCGTCCGTGAGTTCACCCCACGCGGTTTTCGCCTTGCCGATCATCTGTTTCCATTTGCCCTCAGCAATATCGTTGTTCATGGCACACCTCCCGTGTTTTTTCCGAATGAACTAAAACTTCATCGGCCTGAAATACTGAACAAGCAGGACGCGTGCCAATCCGGACAATCCCGTAAAAGCAGCGTGAGAGCGGGCTAAAAACCTGATCAAAGCGAGTCCGACGGCGACCCGGCCTGGCAAAATTGCATGACAGGGCGGTAAAGTTTTCCACCACCATACACGGTCGCGAAAAAAAGAAAAAGCGCCCCGAAGGGCGCTTTTTAATTCCAAAGACCCTGATTGCACTCCGGGTCTAGGACGAATGCACTGCAGCGCGATTGAAATTAGGCGCGGCTGCGGTATTCGTTGGTACGCGTGTCGATTTCGATCTTGTCGCCGATGTTGCAGAAGAGCGGCACC
The DNA here is from genome assembly GCF_000020045.1 of Paraburkholderia phymatum STM815. GTDB lineage: Bacteria > Pseudomonadota > Gammaproteobacteria > Burkholderiales > Burkholderiaceae > Paraburkholderia > Paraburkholderia phymatum. The sequence goes on from NC_010622.1 coordinate 947,819, forward strand.
TGAAGTTCGAAACCCGTGTTCAGCTTGGCCGTCTTCAGAACCTTGCCCGACGACGTGTCGCCCTTGACAGCCGGTTCCGTATAAATGATTTCGCGGACCAGCGTGGTCGGCAGTTCGACGGAGATCGCCTTCTCGTTGTAGAAGACGACTTCGCAAGCCATGCCGTCTTCGAGGTAGTTCAGTGCGTCGCCCATCATTTCGGCTTCGACTTCGTACTGGTTGTAGTCGGCGTCCATGAACACGTACATCGGGTCGGCGAAGTACGAGTACGTCACTTCCTTGCGGTCCAGCACGACAACGTCGAACTTGTCATCCGCCTTATAGACGGTTTCCATGCCTGCGCCCGTCAGAAGGTTCTTGAACTTCATCTTGACGACGGCGGCGTTACGGCCCGACTTGTTGTATTCGGCTTTCTGCACGACCATCGCGTCGTTGCCGATCATCACCACGTTGCCTGTGCGGAGTTCTTGAGCGATCTTCATAAAACTTTCCTGTACGAAATAAGGTGCTTCAACAATTTGCTCAACGGCATACGGCGTAAGCGGGTTCGGCGCCCGGCGCGCGTTCGAGACCTTCGTTGAGGCACGCGGAAGGTCGATCGAACTGGATTGCGCGGTGAGCGGGGCCGGTGCCTGCGGGGAAAAGGCGCTGCTGCTTTGCCATTCCGTGCTTCGTCCGTCTGCTTCTTTTACCCGAAGCGGGCGCGTACGCGTGTGACACTGACTGGACATGACCGTGGAGGCGGACTGAGAATCCGCCGCCGGCCGCGCCGTCGTGCCGCGCTTGCGTCGTCGGCCGTTGGATAACCGCTTATTTTAACTGACTTTTTGCGAATTCGGCGAGATTTCCGGTGAGATCGCCGATTGACGCCAGTTCGTGCGCCCACGCGGCTGCGCGCGCGTCGAGGCGCGCGCGATGGCGCCACAGATCTTCCCAGTCGGGTGTGCCCTTGCCGTTCCACGCGTGCCAGAAGCGGCCCAAGGCAGCGCGCGCGTCGGCGGAAAGGCCGTGCGCGTAGTGGGCGAGGGCGGCATCGAGTTTCGGCAGATGGGCGTCGTCGGCCTGCGGATAGATTTGCCAGACGAACGGCCGCGCGGCCCATTGCGCGCGTACGAACGAATCCTCGCCGCGCACGAAATTGATGTCGCTCGCCCATAGCAGTTCGTCGTAGCCGGGTTGGTCGGTGAAAGCGAGCGCATGGGCGCGCAGGCTGCCGCGCACTGCCTGCGCGCCGCCTGCAAACGAGGGCAGGCCGAAAAAGCGCGCAACCGCGCCCGACACGCGGCCTTCGGGCACGAGCAGCACGATTTCGCCTTTCGCGTCGCGCCACTGTTCGAGCAGGCTGTCGACGGCGGGGTTTTCGTACGCGAACAGCGAGACGACGACCGCATTTCTCGACGGCGGCGTGCCGGCCGTTCTCGCCTGCCACCATGCGGCGCGCGCGTCGGGTGATGCTGCGAATGCGGCGCGGCGCGCGTCCAGATCGCGTTCTTTGAGCACGCCGCCCGTGCCTTTGCCGAGTCCGGGGAAGAAGAACGTCTTCATCAGCGCGTGACGCGGATGCGGCGACGGCCGCAAATGGAAATCCGCGACCCAGTCTTCGCCGCTTAGATACTCGAGATTGAACCAGACGGGCGCCCGCTCGCGCCGCGCCATCGCCTCGATGTACGCGTGCGGCAGCTCGCATGCGAACGCCTCGATCACCACGTCGGCCACCTGCAGCGTATCGCCCACATGCGCAGGCTCGTGCCAGTGCTCGACGACGATACCGCCGACCGTCTGTCGCGCACTGTTCACGTCAATGGAAGCATTGAGCTTGTGAAAGGCATGTAGGTCGTCGACCAGCAGGCGCACCTGCCAGCCGTGCTCGCCTGCGAGTTGCCGCGCGAGCCGCCAGCAGACGCCGATGTCGCCGAAGTTGTCGATCACCGCGCAGAAAATGTCGCACGCGATCGTCGACGGCTGGGGCGCTTGGGTGGGAGCGGAGGACATGATCGCGGCGCCTGGCTTCGGGCCCGGGCGGAATGTTCTAAACTGGCGATTCTAAAGCACATCACCCACATGACGCGCCGTCATTACACGGCGTGCAAGCCGATTCTGCATGACCCGATCCGATTCCCCCCGCACCGCCGATCCCGCCGCGAATCAGGCCGCGAGTCAGGCCGCGAAGCAGGCCGCGAAGACTGACGTGAGCGCAGCCGTCGCTGAAGAGTTCGACCCGAAAAAGGTGTTGCGGCAGCTGCCGCACATGCCCGGCGTCTATCGTTACTACGACGAGCAGGGCGCCGTGCTATACGTGGGCAAGGCGCGCGACTTGAAGAAGCGCGTGTCGAGCTACTTCACGAAGACGCTGCTGTCGCCGCGCATCGCGATGATGGTCTCGCGCATCGCGAAGATCGAAACGACGGTCACGCGTTCGGAAGCGGAAGCGCTGTTGCTCGAGAACAATCTGATTAAGGCGTTGGCGCCGCGCTACAACATCCTATTTCGCGACGACAAGTCATATCCGTACCTCAAACTGACAGGCCACCAGTTTCCGCGTATGGCGTATTACCGCGGTTCGGTCGACAAGAAGAATCAGTATTTCGGACCGTTTCCGAGCGCGTGGGCTGTGCGTGAGAGCATTCAGATCCTGCAGCGCGTGTTTCAGTTGCGCACTTGCGAAGACTCTGTATTCAACAACCGCACGCGCCCGTGTCTGTTGCATCAGATTGGACGATGCACGGCGCCGTGCGTCGGTGCCGTCACAGAAGAGGACTACGCGCGCGATGTTTCCAATGCTTCGCGCTTCCTCCTCGGACGTCAGTCGGAAGTGATGAAAGAACTTGAGCAGAAGATGCACGCATTCGCCAGCGAACTGAAGTTCGAGCAAGCGGCCGCGGTGCGCAATCAGATGAGTTCGCTATCGACGGTGCTGCATCAGCAGGCGATCGAAGTCGGCGGCGATAGCGATGTCGACATCCTTGCCGTCGTCGCGCTAGGCGGGCGCGTGTGCGTGAATCTCGCGATGGTGCGTGGCGGCCGGCATCTCGGCGACAAGGCTTACTTCCCAACGCATGTCGAGAGCGCATTGACGGCGGATGAGGGCGGTATCGAAGACGGCGATGTTCTGCTATCGGCCGAAACCGCATCGGTGATCGACGTCGAGGCGGAACTGGGCGACGAGTCCGAGGACGCACTGAGCATCGACGAAGCCGCGTCGGAAGAAAGCGCGCCGGAAGAAAGCGATTCCGAAGATGTTGCCGAGGATGCAGACAAGAAGCCGCGCCGCGCACACGGGATCGAATCCGAAGTACTCGAAGCATTCATCGCGCAGCATTACCTCGGCAATCGGGTGCCGCCCGTGCTCGTGGTCAGCCATGCGCCCGCAAGCCGGGAACTCGTCGATTTGCTGATCGAGCAGGCCGGGCATAAGGTCACGCTGCTGCGGCAGCCGCAGGGCCAGAAGCGGGCGTGGCTCGCGATGGCCGAGCAGAATGCGAAAATCGCGCTCGCGCGGTTGCTGTCCGAACAAGGTTCGCAGCAGTCACGCACGCGTTCGCTCGCTAACACGCTGTCGATGGAATGCGAAGACCTCGCCCATCTGCGCATCGAGTGCTTCGACATCAGCCATACGATGGGCGAAGCGACGCAGGCATCGTGCGTGGTGTTTCACCATCACAAGATGCAGTCGTCCGAATACCGGCGCTACAACATCACGGGCATCACGCCCGGCGACGACTACGCGGCGATGCGTCAGGTGCTCACGCGCCGCTACGAGAAGATGGTCGCGCAGGCCGCGGCGAACGCGAACGACGAGGCGGCCGAATTGCAGCCCGAAGCGGCCGCCGATCCCGCCGCCGCGCCCGAAGGCGCGGAACCTGTCGCTGCGGGCGGGCAGTTGCCGAACATCGTGTTGATCGACGGCGGCAAAGGGCAGGTCGAGATTGCGCGCCAGGTGTTCAATGAGCTTGGGCTGGACCTCGGCATGCTGGTCGGTGTCGCAAAGGGCGAGGGCCGCAAGGTCGGGCTGGAAACGCTCGTGTTCGCGGACGGCCGGCCGTCGCTCGAACTCGGCAAGGAAAGTGCGGCGCTGATGCTCGTCGCGCAGATCCGCGATGAAGCACACCGCTTCGCGATCACCGGCATGCGCGCGAAGCGCGGCAAAACGCGGCAGACGTCGCGGCTCGAGGAACTGGAAGGCGTTGGCGCCAAGCGACGTCAGCGCTTGCTCGCGCGCTTCGGCGGCTTGCGCGGCGTCGTGGCGGCGAGTATCGACGATCTTGCGAGTGTCGAAGGCATCTCGCGTGCGCTCGCCGAACAGATTTACCGTCAGTTGCATTGACGTGCCGTTCGCGCGCAACAGCAGGCCCTGACGCCTGGGCGCCCCACAGCCGCGATGCGCGCGCGCCGGGGCGTTGCTTGTGGCGCGCCGGGTGAACCGGCACAATTGCATCTCTTATCTCAGAACGTAGCGCCAGCCCCATGCCGTTTAATTTTCCGATCTTCCTGACGTGGCTGCGGATAGTATTGATTCCGCTCGTGGTGGGCGTGTTCTATCTGCCGGACATGATGCTGAGTCCGATGCACCGTAATCTGGCGGCAGCGACGATCTTCATCCTCGCTGCGCTGACCGACTGGTTCGACGGCTTTCTCGCGCGTAAATGGAACCAGACGTCGGCTTTCGGCGCGTTCCTCGACCCCGTCGCCGACAAGCTGATGGTGACGGCCGCGCTGCTGGTGCTCGTGCAACTGTCCCGGCTGGACTCGGCGATCGCGCTGGTGATCGTCGGTCGCGAGATCGCGATTTCCGCGCTGCGCGAATGGATGGCGCAAATAGGCGCATCGAAGAGCGTTGCCGTGAATTCGCTCGGCAAGTTCAAAACGGCCTGCCAGATGACGGCCATTCCGATGCTGCTGTTTTATGGGCCGCTGTCGTTCGGCGCGTTTTCGATTGACACGCGCGTATGGGGTTTGTGGCTCATCTATCTCGCTGCGTTCCTGACGATCTGGTCGATGCTGTACTACATGAAGCTCGCCTGGCCGCAGATCCGCGAGCGCGGCGGCATGGCGTAATCGAAGCGCGGCGAGGGGCCTCACTAAAATTTTCAATCGCTCGTACAAAAAGAGTTGACACGATTCCGTGCCTTCTACATAATCTCGTTTCTCCGGTGCACGCGCTAACAAACAGCGCGAAACACAAGAGAAAACAGCAGCAAAATGCGGGAGTAGCTCAGTTGGTAGAGCGCAACCTTGCCAAGGTTGAGGTCGCGAGTTCGAGACTCGTCTCCCGCTCCAGATTCGAAAGCAGCGTTTTGCGGCAAGCAGTTAGCAGGGCGTTGCAGTTGTAGTCGGTTGCAGATTCACGCGGGAGTAGCTCAGTTGGTAGAGCGCAACCTTGCCAAGGTTGAGGTCGCGAGTTCGAGACTCGTCTCCCGCTCCAAACACAGGGGGAAGCCAAGCTTCCCTTTTTGTTTGATGCTTCATAAGAAGCATTGAGCATGATTGACCCTGATGTTCTGTTGTCCGGGTCATGCAGAAAAAATCTGCGAGCCGTTGCAGATGCAACTGAGTACGGTTCGGCAGTCCGCTTGTGGCGCGATAGCAAAGCGGTTATGCAGCGGCCTGCAAAGCCGTTTAGACCGGTTCGACTCCGGTTCGCGCCTCCAGAAGCAAAGAAAAGCCCCGAGATGTCGGGGCTTTTCTTTTTCAGCGCTTCACTGTTCAAGGCAACGCTATGACCGAGCATCTACCGGCGACAAACAAGGCAGCTTCTTCGATCGACTGGCGTTGGAAGGCCTTCGACGACCTGACGAACGTCGAGGTGTATGACATGCTCGCCGCGCGCGCAGCCGTGTTTATCATCGAACAGAACTGCCTGTATGACGACGTCGATGGTCTTGACACCGACGCGTGGCATCTTCTGGCATACGGCGACCACGCGCCCGGCGCGCGCGTGCCGCTTGCCGGTTATCTGCGCGTGCTGTTGCCCGACAGCCGGGACTCCGACATCCGCATCGGACGTGTGCTGACGACAGCCCGATTCCGCGGGCAGGGCTTGGGCCGAGCGATGCTCGAACAGGCACTCGGTCACATTGATGCCCAGTGGCCGGCCACGCCGATTCGTTTGCACGCGCAGGCGCATTTGCAGGCGTTCTATGGCGCGTTCGGCTTCGAGCCGGTATCGGACGTGCACGAAGAGGACGGCATCCCGCACATCTGGATGCGTTCTGCCTGACGCACGCAGGTCTCAATGCTGATTGGCATGGACCGCGCTCGATGAGGTTCGCGTGCGAGCAGACGCCGTGACGTCCGCCTGTTTCTCCTCGCGCAGGCGCGCACGCGCGGAGAGTCTCATCCAGTGACGCAGCGCAAGCACTGCGCCTATCACGCTCATCATCGAACCCGGAATCCAGAGCAACAGCCCGCCGATCTGCTGATCGCGCATCGGGCTGAGCCAGGTGAACGCGCGTCCGCAGATCGAATACACGGGATACAGCTCGCGCGGCGAGAAAAAAATGAACGCGCCGAGTACGATCTGCGGGGGAATTGCGGCGACGACCAGCACGACACGGCGCCCTGGCGACAGCCGTGCGGGCGGTGCAGGCCTCGGATCGAGCACCAGCCACCAGAACATCAGGCCGTCGATCACCATGCTCCAGTTCATCACGCGATACAGCCGCCAGTCGAGCATCGCGACGAAGTGAACCGGCGCAAGCAGCCAGAAATAGATCAGTCCAACGAAGAGCACGACGGCGATGACGGGATGAAACAGAACGTCGAGCATCGTCCGCACGCCGCGCATTCGCAATGCCGGACGCACGAAGCGATGCCGCCAAGGGTACGGAATGCCTGCGCGCATCGCCGCGCCCGGATACGAGAGCGCAATGAAGAACGGTCCGAGATGATGCAGCACCAGATGCTGCGCCCGATGCATGAAGAATTCATGCTCGAAGAAATAGTCGAGCCGTGTATGCAGCGCGACATAGAGCGCTGCAAGGCCGAACCAGAACGACAGTTGCCGAGCCACTGACGCCTTCGCCTTGCGCACGCCGCGCGCAAACAGCACCGCGGCGATCAGCATCGCGATCACGACGGTCGGCGACGGCTCCCAAGGTTCGAGCCAGTAGAGCACGTTCATCGCGAACAAGGGATCAGTTTCATCGCGGAAGGAAGCGCAAGTTCGCCTGGCGTTACTTCGCCGCCGCCGGCGACTTCACGACGAACGGCGCATCGAGTGTCTCCCCGTCGGAGAACTGCAGCTTCAGATGAACCGTATCGCCGGGCGCGACCTTGTGCTTCGCATCTTCGAGCATCACGTGATAACCACCCGGCGCAATCGAAGCCTGTCCATGTGCGGGCACAGTTAGCTTGTCGACCATCACCATCTTTTGCGTCGAGCCGTTGGACAGCGTCTGATGCAGCATCGCGCTGCCGTAGTCGGCGCTCGATATATCGACGAGGTCGATCGGCTTGTCGCTCGAATTGGCGAGCGTGAGATAGGCCGCGGCGGGCAAATTGTTCGGCAGCCAGCGAACCCATGCGTTCTGCACGGCAATGGCCTGCTTGCCGTCCGCGGCGTGTACGGTGATGCTGCCCGTCGCGGCACAGGCGAAAGTGGCGGCGCAAACCAGCATGTGAAGCGTCGAGAGCGTTTTGATTTGTTGTGTCATGACGAACCTGTAAAAAATCAGGAGGGGTGTTCAATGATACGGCGCACGTCCCGCGCGATGTCGTCGGGCGTGTCGTGATCCGTGGCGAGCAGGCGTGCGTGATTGCGTGCGTCGAAGATGTAAACAGCCGAACTATGCGTCACTTCGTAGTTGCCGTTCGGATCGCGCTTCTCCATCTGATACGCGACGCGATAGTCCCGCGCGACGCGCTCGATTTGCGCATCGGTGCCCGTCAGGCCTCGCGCATGCTGCGCATCAAATGCGGCGACATAGTCGTGCAATGCCTTCGGCGTGTCGCGCGCAGGATCGACGGTGACGAACAGGATGCGCACCTTCGCCGCATCGGACCCGAGTTTGCCGATGACCTGCACCAGACGTCCCATCGTTTCCGGGCACACATCGGGACAATGCGTGTAGCCGAAGTAGACGAGCGACGCGCGCCCTTTGAGCGCCTCGGCCGCGACGGGCTGCCCATCGTCATCCGTCAACGTGAAACCGAGGTCGGGCAGGTGCCCGCTCACGTCTGTGAGCTGCCACGGCTCGGGCCGCTGCGAGCATCCCGCGCCGCCGAGCGCCGCGCACAGCGCGAGGCCCAGCGCCGCGAGGCGCCGTCGGACGGGCGCGTGTGTGATGAGGGCGTGCAAGTGGAACACCGGTGTTTTCGGGAACAAAGGCGGTTTCGACGACTCGATTCAGAACAGAACGCAAACCACGCGCCGCGATGGGCAAAACTCGATAGCGTGCGGCGTTATTCCACGGCCGGCGCCGTTTCGACTCTATCGCAATTTGCGACGCGTCGTTGTACCGTGGGCCTGTAACGCGGAAAGCGGGTCAATATGCCGCAGCACATTGAAAGGCGGCTGTCGCTGGATGGTGCGCAGCTTGCATGCGCAGCGTCGGTCGACGGCCTGGAACGCCGACTCGTGCCGCGTCGAAGCTGACTTTCTCGAAAAAACGACCGATGCGCGGTAAGATGCGCACACTTTTCCGGCCGGAAGCGGCTGAGAGGCAACGTACACCGATGCAAGCACTTCCCGCTTTTCTGTCTCCGACGGAGACGGCTTTTTTCTTCGATTTCGACGGCACGCTCGTCGATCTGGCACCGACACCCGATGGCGTACTCGTGCAGCCGGAGGCGGTCGCGTTGCTCGCCGAATTGCGGCGTCTGACCAACGGCGCGGTGGCGATCCTCTCGGGTCGGGGCATCGACAGCATCGACCAGTTTCTCGGCATGCCCGATCTGCCCATCGCGGGTTTGCACGGCGCCGAACGGCGCGACGCGAACGGCGACACGCAGCGCATCGGCTTCAACGACGAGCGGCTGCTGCGCATGGAGCAGGTGCTCGCGGACATCGTCAATGCGAATCCCGGCATGCTGCTCGAAATCAAGGGCGCGGCGCTTGCCTTGCACTATCGCAATGCGCCCGATCGCGAGCCGGTTGCACGTGAAGCCACCACGCGCCTGGTCGCCGACTATCCGGAAGCATATGTGTTGCAGCCGGGCAAGATGGTCTACGAAATCAAACCAAAGGATGTCGATAAAGGCCGCGCGCTGCGCGCCTTTCTCGACGAGCCGCCGTTTACAGGCCGCACGCCCATTTTCGCCGGCGACGATCTCACCGACGAAAAAGGCTTCGCGGTCGTCAACGACCACGGCGGTCTGTCGATCAAGGTCGGCAGCGGCGACACGATCGCACGCTCGCGCATCGGCTCGGTGAGTGCGCTGCTCGCGTGGCTGTCCGAAATCGTCGCGGCGGCACGCAGCGCATGACCACGACCGTTCATCCGCGCCGTGCCCTTGTTCAGCACGGAAGTCACGCAACATGAGCCGATTGATCATCGTATCGAACCGCGTCGCGCCAATTTCGGAAGGCGGCCCGGCGGCGGGCGGCCTGGCCGTCGGCGTATACGACGCATTGAAGGAAACGGGCGGCATGTGGTTTGGCTGGAGCGGCGAGGTGCTCGGGTCCGGCCAGCCGCAGATGAGGCTCGAAGAGCGCGGCCCCGTCACGTTCGCGACCATCGGCCTCGTGCGCCGCGATTACGACCAGTACTACCGCGGTTTTTCGAACGCAACGCTGTGGCCCGCATTTCACTATCGGCCGGATCTGCTGCAGTTCGACCGGCACGATTTCGAAGGCTATTGCCGCGTGAATACGTGGCTCGCGCAACAGCTTGTGCCGCTACTACGCGACGACGACGTCATCTGGGTTCACGACTACCACCTGATTCCGTTCGCGCAGGCGTTGCGCGCGGCGGGCGTGAAGAACCGCATCGGCTTCTTTCTGCACATTCCGTTTCCGGCGGCGCAGGTGCTGCTGGCCGTGCCGCCGCATCGCGCGCTGGTCGAGGCGCTTTGTTCGTTCGATCTGCTCGGCTTCCAGACAAAGCCCGATTTACGGGCCTTCTGCGACTACATCGTCAACGAAGCGGATGGATGGGCGGAAGCACAGGCGCCGGGGCGGAGCGCTGCGCCGACCGTCGTGCATGCGTTCGGCCGCACGCTGCGCGCGGCCGCATATCCGATCGGCGTGTATCCCGACGAGATAGCCGAGCTGGCGAAAGCGGGCGAGGGCGACAAGCCCGTGCGTACGATCGAGGCGACGCTGCATGCGCGCAAGCTGATCATGAGCGTGGACCGGCTCGATTACTCGAAAGGGCTGGTCGAGCGCTTCCGCGCATTCGAGCGGCTGCTGGAGCACTCGCCTTCTTATCGCGACAAGGTATCGTTCCTGCAGATCGCGCCGCCGACGCGTTCGGATCTACACGCGTATCAGGAAATCAGATTGCAGCTGGAAGGCGAATCCGGGCGCATCAACGGACGCTTCGCGGAGCTCGACTGGACGCCGATCCGCTACATCCATCGGCAGTACGAGCGGCCCGTGCTGGCGGCGCTGTTCCGCACCGCGCACGTCGGCTACGTGACGCCGCTGCGCGACGGGATGAATCTCGTCGCGAAGGAATATGTGTCGGCTCAAGACCCGGAAGACCCCGGCGTGCTGGTGCTGTCGCGCTTTGCGGGCGCTGCGCAGGAGCTGACGGGCGCGCTGATCGTCAATCCTGTCGATATCGACGGGATGGCCGACGCGCTCGGCACGGCGCTGTCGATGCCGCTCGCCGAACGCAAGGCGCGCTACGTCGACATGATGGCGCAACTGCGTGAGAACAACGTGTCCGTGTGGCGCGACAATTTCATGCGCGATCTGCAGCAGATGCCGGATCCGCTGGCGCAGTCGATCAGGGAAACGGCGCAAGGGTGACGTCCCGCTTGCACGCCGATTAAAAAAGCCGCTTCGATCGAAGCGGCTTTTTTGTTGCGGCCGTGTCCGTCCAGACGGGCGCGCCGTAGGTCACGCCACGTGCTGTTCGTCCAGTTTCTTGCCGCCCACATGCAGCGTCGAATGCTTGCCGAACTGCTTGGAAAGCAGATCGCGATACAGACCGGGACGGTTGCGCAATTCTTCAGGGCTGCCGTCGTCGATCACCTTGCCCGCGCTCATCACGATAATGCGGTCGAAGTTGTGCAGCGTTGACAGACGGTGCGCGATCGCGATGACCGTTCGGCCGACCATCAGCCGGTCGAGCGCCTTCTGGATCGCTTCTTCCGATGCACTGTCGAGGGCGGAGGTCGCTTCATCGAGCAGCAGGATCGGCGCGTTCTTGAGGATCGCACGCGCAATCGCGATACGCTGCCGCTGGCCGCCCGACAGCTTTACGCCGCGGTCGCCGACGATCGTGTCGAAGCCTTCCGGCATCGCTTCGATGAAGTCCGTGCAGCGGGCGTCTCGCGCGGCGGCGAGCACTTCGTCGCGCGTCGCTTCCGGGCGTCCGTAGGCGATGTTCTCGTAGACGGTACGGTGCAGCAGCGAGATGTCCTGCGGCACGAGCGCGATGGTATGGCGCAGGCTGTCCTGCGTGATGCCGCTGATGTCCTGGCCGTCGATCATGATGCGGCCGCCCTGCGCGTCGTAGAAGCGTTGAAGCAGCGCGAGCACCGTCGACTTGCCCGCGCCCGACTTGCCGATCAGACCGACCCGCTGGCCGGCGGGGATGTCGAGATCGAAGTGGTCGAGAATCGGGCGGCGTTTCGGATACGCGAAGGTGACCTTGTCGAAGGTCACGCGGCCGCCTTGCGGCACGAGTTCCGTCGCGTCGTTGCGGTCAGGCATGCCGTGTGGCTCGAGCAGCGTCTTCACGGCCTCGGCGAGACGCGCAATGTGCTGCGTTACGTCGACCAGCGCGACGGCCAGGTCGCGCGTGCCGTGCAGGATCGTGAAACCGAGCGAGCTGACGAGCACGATGTCGCCCGAGGTCGCCTTCCCCTGATCCCAAAGCCACAGCGCCCAGCCGAGCAGACCTGCGGACAGCAGCGCCGTGATCACAGCGTGCAGCAGGCGCAGCTTTTCCAGGTACAGCAGGCTCTGCTGACGCGCGACCATTTCCGACTTCACGGTCGCGCTGAAGCGCTTTTGCTCGCGAAACGTCATGCCGAATGCGCGCACGAGACCCATGTTGCCAATCACGTCGACGAGTTCGCCGTCGACAGCGGCCGCCTTGCTCGCGAAATTGTGGTGTCGTGCGGATCCGCGTCCCGCGAGCTTGTACAGCACGACGGAGAGAATCGCCGAGCAGGTCAGCAGGCCGAGCGCCATCAGCGGATTGACCGTGATGATCATCACGATCGCGCCCGCTACCGCGATGCAGGGCGGCAGCACGTTCCACGCAGTCGTGTTCTCGGCCGTGTAGACGGCGTTCGAAGTCGCAGTGATTCGGCTCGCCAGCGTGCCCGGCTGTTTTTCCGCGTAATAGGTCGGCGAGTGGCCCGTCAGATACTGAAACAGGTCCTTGCGCAGGTCGCCTGTGACGGCCACGAAGGTATGGGCGGCCACCCATCCACCCACGCGCCATAGCAGGTTGTCGGCGGCGATCAGGCCCACGAGGATCGCAAATGCACCCCACAGCGGCCCCGGATGATGACGGCCTGCGCCCAGCACGTCGATCAGATGCTTGATCGCGTACTGCGAGGCGAGTGCACAGCCCACGGCCGCGAATACGCTGCACAGCACGATCAGGTGAGCGACCGGGTGGCGGCGAATAAAGCGGAAGAGGAACGCAAGCGGCCGGTTCGCATAGCTCGCGAGCTTTGCGTTGTGGGCGTTTCGCTGGGCAATGGTCAGATGTTCCAATTGTTCGTTTGAGATCGGTCGGTTTGAGGCGGTCTGGATCGGGTTCAGGTCGTGCAACGGATGTGCCTGGGAACGGCCCTAACACCAGCGTAGGACTCGCATTGTAAACATGCAAAAGCCATTTCGCATGGCGGTACGGCCATTGAGGGCGCGATTATTTTCGCGACACGATGCCGGTAAGCTTTCCCATGCCTGACCCGCGCCGGGCCAAGTGGTTCACGCCAAGGACGTGCATTTTTGGGATACAATTACAGTTTGCATACATAGCCGTGTGCAATGTAGACCGGCAGATCGGTTCTTACATGGGCGGTCAGATGCTCGGACCGTCGGCAACCGGCTTTTGGCGCTAGCGCCGATGCAGGGCTCCCAATGTAAAGCGCCTTGTGAAAACAAGGGTTTGCAGAGTGTTTCGCGCTTGTAACAACGTAAAGACTTTGAAATGTGGGGGCGGGCGCGCCGGCCAGGCATTGATAATGCATGCTCGGTCACGTCAGGAAATATCTGACAGTTTGTCAACGTCCGTTCATGCGCCGCGTTTACGGCATGAACACAGTCTTGATATTGACCCAAGCTGTCGTCTTATAAGCGATCCATCGCAGGAATTCTCGAAAGAATCAGGCATCGCGCCGATGCGGCCTCAAGCTGCATGGGAACCGAGCGCCTGGCGAGCAAGCGAAGTCGCTTTTTCCAAACTGCAGTCTTTTTTGCCTGATTTTTTACGAGGAGTTCTCCATTATGCGAATCGCTCAAATCGCTCCCTTGCACGAGGCGGTTCCTCCCAAGCTCTATGGCGGCACGGAACGCGTCGTATCGTACCTGACGGAAGCGCTGGTTGAGCTGGGACACGACGTGACCCTCTTTGCGAGTGGCGATTCGCAAACCTCGGCGAAGCTCGAAGCGTTCTGGCCGCAGGCGCTGCGTCTGGATCCCACCATCCGTGACGTGATGGCGCCGCATATGCTGCTGCTCGAAGAAGTGCGCCGCCGTGCGGACGAATTCGACGTGCTGCACTTTCACATCGACTACTACCCGTTCTCGCTATTCGCTCGCCAGCCGGTGCCGTTCCTGACGACGATGCACGGCCGTCTCGACCTGCCTGAACTTCAGCCCGTCTTCAATACGTTCAGCGACGTGCCCGTCGTGTCGATCTCGGACAACCAGCGCCAGCCGCTCCTCCAGGCCAACTGGCTGGCGACGGTGTACCACGGTTTGCCGGAAAACGTGCTGACCCCGATCCCTGACGTGGAGCCGGGCTACCTCGCATTCCTCGGCCGTGTCTCGCCGGAGAAGGGCCTCGACCGCGCGATCCGCATCGCCGGCCAGGCAGGCATGAAACTCAAGGTTGCAGCGAAGATCGACAAGGCTGACCGCGCCTATTACGAAGAAGTGATCAAGCCGCTGATGGCGCTGCCGCATGTCGAGTACATCGGCGAAATCGGTGAAGCTGAAAAGCGTGAGTTCCTCGGCAACGCGCACGCACTGGTGTTCCCGATCGACTGGCCGGAGCCTTTCGGTCTGGTTATGATCGAGGCGATGGCTTGCGGTACGCCCGTGGTAGCGTTCAAGCGCGGTTCGGTGCCGGAAGTGATCGAAAACGGCGTCTCGGGCTTCGTCGTCGAAGACGAAATCAGCGCAGTTGCAGCCTTGAAGCGCCTGGACCAACTGCCGCGTGCAAAAGTGCGCAAGGCGTTCGAAGACCGCTTCTCGTCGAAAGTGATGGCACAGAACTACCTGAACGTCTACGAAGAAATGCTGCGCGCGAAGCGCCGCACGGTGCTGCGCGAAGTCAACGCAGGCTGATCCCCTTCATCGAAGACTGCGCCTTGCAGGTGCGGTCTCTACGGATGTCGCCGCAACGCCCCGCATGTGTCCAACATGCGGGGCGTTGTTGCATTTGCGCCGCACCTTGATGCGAATGGCGCGCGGAATGCAGCGAAAGTCCGTGTTCGAGGCGCGGCAACCATGAGACGAATCCGTAATATCCCTATAATGGCCGTGCCGCAAATCCGGCACAGCCGGTCGACATGAGGAGATTGCTTTGGCGAGAACGAAACAGACGCGTGCGAGCGCGGCGCCCGGCGCCGGCACGTTGTTCGCGCTGCGTGCCATCGGCCTCGTGATCCTGGCTCGCTGGCTGTTCTCGATGGGCGAGATGGAGCCGTTGACGGCGCTGCGGGCGATGGCCTCGTCGCCGTGGGCATGCATCAACCTCGTTTTTCTGTTTCTGCTGATCTTCCTCCCGGGCGCGAAGGCGCGCGCCGAGCGGCCGTTTCATCCGCTTCCCCAGTGGCTGCGCCAGGCGCTGCGTCTGTTTGCTTTCCTGGGTCTGCTGTTCGCGGTCTGGTCGGTCGGGGCGTTCGCGCTGGCGGCCGGCTGGCGGCGCGCCTTCAATGCCGTCGCCGCGACGAACGGCTGGCTGATTGCCGCGCCCGCGCTCTATGCCACCGTTGTGTGGATCTGCCGTCCGCGCGCGCTGTGGCGCACGAATATCGCTGCGCGCCGCTTTGCGATCGGCCGATTTGCCATCTCGGTTGATGCCGTCACGCGCACGGCCGTTGTCTGGGCCGAGAGCCGCAAGCTTGGTCAGTACGATGCGCGCGAATTGTCGCTGCGCTGGCAGGCCGGGGCGCAGCGTGCGCTACACATGGCGCGCGCCGCCCATGCGGTCGATCTGTCGGGCGCACAGCACGCCACCGTGCCGCCCATATCGAACGGCCACGCTACGCTGGAACGCGCGGGCGTCGGCGGCTTGCTGCGGCGTCCGGCCGTCGAGTTGATGTGGGACTCGCCTGCCGCCGCCGGCCATAACCGGCAGACGGTGTTCAGGGCGCCGCTTTCGACGGAAGGCGATCGCGTCGCGGCGCGCGCACTCGACGCAAATCTGCGCCAGGCCTGAGGTTGTGATGGCGCGACACTCGCGCCTGTCCCTCTTCGCTGCCCACCCGCCACGCTCGCATTGCTCACGGAGGAGTCCATGCTGATTCGCTGGTTGCTGGCTGCTGTTCATCTGCTCGGTTACGGGTTCGCACTGGCGGCGATTATCGGGCGCACGCGCGGGCTGCGGCGGCTAACCGGGCCGGCCGATCTGCCGCGTGTGTTTCTGGCTGACAACGTCTGGGGCATCACGGCCGTCGTCCTGATCGTCACGGGCCTGATGCGCGTGTTCGGTGGCTTCGAGAAGGGGGCGGGCTACTATCTGCACGAGCCGCTCTTTCACATCAAGATGACCGCGCTCGTGCTGATCCTGATTCTCGAAGTCGCGCCGATGGTGTCGCTGATTCGCTGGCGCATCGCCATCAGGAATGGCGATGCGCCGGATCTTTCGCGTGCGGGCCGGTTCGCGCGCATCGGGCACTGGCAGTCGATTCTGCTTGTCGTGATGGTGTTCGCCGCATCGGGAATGGCGCGCGGAATCGGCGCGGCCACGTCGTAAGCGCGGACTGCCGGTTCACGGGCGAGCGCCGCGCGATGTCCATTTCGCTTTCAATGCGGGCTGATGCGGCACCACTGCCACGCCAGTACACCTTTGCCGATCCCTGCTTCATACGGCTTGCACGAGCCCGCGTCGAGACTGAATCCGGCACGGTCGAATGCGGCGGCGGCTTCGGCTGCCAGTTGGCGATTGCGGGCAGCGAGATCGATACGGTCATCGTCGCGCAGGCCAAGCCGGCACTGTTCCGACCCGTCGCGCGGACCTTCGAGCGCAGCGTGCAGACGCAGCTTCGACAGCGCCCAGTGCAACGCATTGCAGCCGCGCGTCGAGCGCGTGAGTCCGAGCGTCGCGGCAACGTCGTTGATGCCGTTCACGCTGTCTTCGCGCCAGTTGTGCGCGCCGTCGATCAGCGCGAACGACGGACCGCCCCGTTCACGGACGAGGCTCACGATGCGTGAGCGAAACGCGTCGCTCGCAGGAAAGCTGCTGTCGATCTGCGTGAACGCGACCGTGTCGGGGAAACGCGTCGCAATCCAGGCCCAGCCGGACGTCACGCTCTTGATGACGACCGTCGTCCGCGCCGGTTGCTCCAGCGGCGGCAGCTGTGCGTGATAGAGCGGATCGGCCCAGCCTTCGTGGCCCCACGTGCGCGCGCCGCCCGTCACGACGACAGCCGTCGCGGCGATCAGCAGCCACGCCGACGCGCGACGCGCGATACGGGCGGGCAGCAGCCGGTCGATCAGCAGGACGAGCACCATCGGTGCGAGCACCTCGATGGGCACGATGTAGCGATAGATGCTAAAGAGCTTCATCCACACGACGAAGCCCAGCGCGACGAACAGCACGACGAGCCGTTGCTTCGGTTCGAGACCTTCCGGCCGCTGGCCTTTGATGCGCTGCGTGATCCGCATGAGCGCCCACCAGACGAACACGATGTAGACAATCGGCCAGATGATCTGCCGGATGGGGGTCTCGCCGACCCGTCTCGAATCCGCGGCGATGATGAACGGCCACAGCAGCATCTCTATGGCATTGCGCGGCAACCAGCGCATGTCGCCTTGCACGCCGGACGTCGTCAGGGGATTCGGAAAAAATTTGCCGAACTGCGGATACAGCGGATTACCGAACTGCTGCCACAGATGCAGCATCCAGAACCCCGTCGTCGCGGCCATGCCGACCAGCACGCCGATGCCGAACAGGAACGCGATGCGCACCCGCGAGGCGAGCGTGCCGGGATGGCTCAGGAGGCTCAGGCAGAGTGCGACGGCGAACACGGCGTTGGTGAGCTTGAGGCCGGTCGCAAAACCGACGAGCAGGCCGCTCACGATCGATGCGGCAAATGCGCCGGCTGTGCGCATACTCAGGCGGCGCCAGTTCGACAGCACGACGAGCAGGCCGCCGAGCACGAGCAGTGCCGTCGTGTCGTCGCCCATCGAATTGCCGAGGCCCGACAGGAAGTTCGCGGTGAGACAGCCCGCCGCGGCGATCAGAACGGGCAGGCGGTAGCGGTCTGTGCTGTTTGCAGAGGGCCATACTTCACGCGCGATCGCGACGATTAGCACGAACGCTAGCCCGTGCAGCACGCCCAGCGCAAAACCGACGACGCGCGACGGCAGATGCGTGTTCAGCAGATACAGAGCGGTATCGAGCAACGGGTTGAAATACGTTTGCATACCTGCTGGCGCGAGATCGGTCTGCAGCTTGCCGTGCAGCCACGCAAACGGGTTGTACAGGTGATAGTTGTACAGGTCCCAGTTTGCGTCGGCGCCGAGCAGCAGCGAATACAGTCCGAACAGCAGCGGCACGATTACGCACGCAGTCGCCATCGCGCGAGGCGAGCGCAAATCGGCGAGGCGTGGGCGAGTCGCGGACAACGCGCCTTCTGACTGGTGATCCCGTTTCATGGGGCGGGCGGTCATGAGCGGGCCTTGAACACCCACAGCTTCGCGCTGACGAAGTTGACCGTCATGCCCGCGAGCGATCCGACCGCGACAGCGATGAGCGGCAGCAGCGCGCTTTTGGGCAACAGCAGGATCGTCGCACTGTACGCAGCGTAGTTGACGGCGCCGCCACCCAGCATTGCGAACAGGTAATGCCACCACTCGGCCCACGCTGACTTGTTGCTGCCTTCGACGAATGTGAAGCGGCGGTTGATCTGCCATGTCGACCAGACGGCCGCGATGAACGACACCGCACGGCCGACGAAATAGCCCGCGCCGAGCGCGAGCATGCCGTACAGCACGCCGGCATCGACGAGGAGGCCGACTACGCCGGCAATTGCGAAGCGCAGCAGTTCGCGCTTCATTCGACGAGCCGTCCCGCGGCGGACGTGGCCATTGCAGCCGCGCGTTGCGTGCCGGGCGCCGGAACGGCGAGGTACGCGAGACGCTTCACTTCCGCGCGGCCATGCGTGACGGTGTCGAGGATCACCCCGCACACGAGAAAGAGCGCCGCGAAGATCATGAGCCCGGCGCACAGCACGGCAGTCGGAAAGCGCGGCACGAGTCCTGTTTCGAAGTACGTCTCGAAGAGCGGTACAGCGAGCACGATCGACGCGAGTGCGCACAGCACCGTGCCGATCGAGAAGAACGCCAGCGGCCGCTCGGCGCGGAACAGCTTCACGATCATGCCGAGAATGCGGAAGCCGTCGCGATAGGTGTTCAGCTTGCTGACGGAGCCTTCGGGGCGCGACTTGTAGCGCGTCGCGACTTCGGCGACGGGCATGCGCAGTTCGAGTGCGTGGACCGTGAGCTCCGTTTCCGTCTCGAAGCCTTTCGCGTGCGCGGGGAACGACTTCACATAGCGGCGGGAGAACACGCGATAACCCGACAGCATGTCGGTGAACGTGCGGCCGAAGATCGACGCGACGAAGCGCGTCAGCATCACGTTGCCGAAGCGGTGGCCCAGACGATAGGCTTCCTGCTCCTCCGAGTGACGGGTCGCGACGACCATGTCGAGCGCGTCCTCGACCAACCGTTCGATCATTTGCGGCGCGGCCGCGGCGTCGTAGGTGTCGTCGCCGTCGACGAGCACATACACGTCGGCGTCGATATCCGCGAACATCCGACGGATCACGTTGCCCTTGCCCTGGTACACGACCTGGCGGACCACGGCGCCTGCTTTCCGCGCGATATCGCTCGTGTCATCCGTGGAGTTGTTGTCGAATACGTAGATCTCCGCGCCCGGTAGCGCGTCGCGAAAATCCCGCACGACGGCGCGGACGGTTGCTGCCTCGTTGTAGCAGGGAACGAGGACGGCTAGACGAAGCGAATCGGAGAGCGGCATCGGCGCAGTTGATGGAGTTGATGAATGACGTGCTTCGCGCGGCGGGCGGGTACGCGAAGCGCGGGTATTTTATCGCACGTATCTGGCAGGCTTTCATCGTTGCCTGGTAAGGTTCGTTTGAACTTGGGGCAGGCGGTGAGTGCCGTGCGCCAAACCCGATCCAGTTGACGGAAAACCGGCGCGAAAGGAAACCGCGAAAGAAGAAGGCAAGAGAAAAACAAAAGAAAAAGGCCCGGGCGTTTCCGTCCGGGCCTTCTGTTCTTCGAATTTGGTGGGTAGTACTGGGATCGAACCAGTGACCCCTGCCGTGTGAAGGCAGTGCTCTACCGCTGAGCTAACCACCCGAAGAGCTGTGCATTATGTCAGGACTTTCGGAGTTCGACAAGCACTTTCTTAAGCAATTTGCGCATCAGCTGTTGCGGACGCATCTTCCGTGGTCGGATGCGTGCGCCACACGCTCGTTCCCTTCAGCGATTTATCGAGACCGTCGAGCAATGCTTCATGTTCGGCGAGCTCGTCGTCCGTCGCCGCTAGCACGATCAGTTCGAGCGTGTCGAGCATCACGCGCTTCGCGCCGCCTGCGTCGTCCGCTGCCGTTTCGCCGAGCATGTCAATCACGAGGCTTTCCTGGCCGCGTGTCATCGCGAGGTAGACCTCGGCTAGCAGTTCCGAGTCGAGCAGTGCGCCGTGCAGCGTGCGATGTGCGTTGCTGATGCCGAAGCGGTCGCACAGCGCGTCGAGCGAATTGCGCTTTCCCGGGAACATCGACTTCGCGCGCACGAGCGTGTCGATCACCTCGCCGCAATACTGCGAAAAAGGCGGCAGCCCGAGCAGCGCGAACTCGGCGTCGAGAAAGCCGATGTCGAAGGGCGCGTTGTGAATGATGAGTTCCGCGTCCTGGATGAAGTCGCGCAGCGTGTCGGCGATCTCGGCGAATTTGGGCTTGTCGCTCAGGAATTCCGTCGTCAAGCCATGGACGGCCAATGCGCCCGGATCGCTGTCGCGCTCCGGATTGATGTAGAAGTGCAGGTTGTTGCCCGTCAGCCGGCGATTCACCAGCTCGACGCAGCCGATTTCGATGATGCGGTCGCCCGTTCTCGCATTCAGTCCTGTCGTTTCCGTATCGAGGATGATTTGACGCATATCGTGTTGCCTGCCTGTGTTGATGCGTGAAAAAAATAGGATGCTTCGAAACAAGCCGCGGGCGCGCGTCAGAGATCTGCCAGCGAAGCCACGCCGCGATTGGCTAGCGCATCCGCGCGCTCGTTCTCCGGATGCCCCGCGTGTCCCTTGACCCAGCGCCACTCGAGCTGATGCTGCTGCGTGAGCGCGTCGAGCCGCTTCCAGAGATCGGCGTTTTTCACGGGCGCCCTCGCCGCCGTTACCCAGCCTTTTTTCTTCCAGCCGTGGATCCATTCGCTGATGCCTTTCTGCACGTATTGCGAATCGGTGTGCACGACGGCCTTGCATGGACGCTTCAGCGCCTCGAGCGCAGCGATCACGGCCATCAGTTCCATTCTGTTGTTGGTTGTGTTCGCTTCACCGCCGAACAATTCCTTTTCCTGCGTGCCGTAGCGCAATAGCGCGCCCCAGCCGCCGGGCCCCGGATTGCCCTTGCAGGCGCCGTCGGTGAAGATTTCGATCAGATCAGAACTCATTGGGTCTTGTTGCGGGTGTTGGGTGTGGCGGCGGGCGCGAGGCCGGCGGCCAGCACGGGCTTCTTGACTTTCAGTGGACCGACGAGGCGCATCCCGCGCACGCGCTTGATCGCCGTGACCACGTAGACGGCGCCGAAGATCGGCCACCAGCGGTCGCCGGCGGCTTCCATGAACTGATAGCGCGACAGCCAATTTTCGCCGACGAGGGGCGGACGATAGCAGCCGAAGCGTCCGCGTTCAAGGTCGAAGCCGAGCAGCTTGATCCAGTCTTTCAGGCGCGTAAAGGCGATCAGGTCGTGGGCGGCGGGCACGAACGGCCGTCCCGCGACCTTGCCGACCGACTGCCGCGCTCCCCACAGCGACAGCGAATTGAAACCGATGATGATCAGCTGGCCCTCAGGCATCAGCACGCGCTCCGCCTCGCGCAACAGCCGGTGCGGGTCGCGCGTGAACTCGAGCGTATGGGGCATCACGAGAAGATCGACGCTTTGCGCCTCGAACGGCAGATCGAGCAGGTCGCACCAGACGGCGCTGCGTCCGACGGGGGCGTGGCGCTCGGGCAGACCGCCCGCGACGCCGCGCGGAAACGTGTATGGCGCGCTTGCGCCGCTTTCGGCATCGAGCACGAGGCCGCGGCAGGGCATGCGGTTTTCGCGCAGCGCGTCCAGTTGAGGCAGGCCCAGTTGCAGCGCGTGATAACCGAAGACGTCGGAGACGACGCGGTCGAGCTGCGCCTGCTCCCACTCCAGCACATAGCGTCCGGGCGGGGAGGTGGTCCAGGCGGGCCAGTCTATAATCGATCGGTCAGACATGTTAAAGAATGCGTCGCCTATGAATTCGCTCGAGTACGTGCCCGTCCCGGCGTTTGATGACAATTACATCTGGGTCGTGTCGGATGGACATCATGCCGTCGTCGTCGATCCGGGCGACGCCGCCCCGGTGAAGGCCTATCTGGCGAAACGGGGATGGCGGCTGAGCGCTATTTTACTCACCCACCATCATGCCGACCACGTCGGCGGAGTAGCCGATCTGCTGAACGGCCAGGATGCGAGCCAGGCTTTGCCCGTCTACGGGCCGGCGGGAGAAGCGATTCCGTGGCTGACGGAACGCCTCGTGCAGGGCGACACCGTGCATATCGCCGCGCCTTCTCTCACTTTCACGATTCTCGACGTGCCCGGTCATACGCGCGGGCACATAGCGTATTTCCAGGCGGCCGACTCGCGCGGCACGCCGCACGTGTTTTGCGGCGACACACTGTTCGCTTGCGGCTGCGGCCGGCTGTTCGAAGGGACGCCAGCGCAGATGCTCGAGTCGCTGGATGCGCTCGCCGCACTGCCCGGCGAAACGGAGGTGCACTGCGCGCACGAATACACGCTATCGAATATCCGCTTCGCGCTCGCCTGCGAGCCTGACAACCCCGTCCTGCGAGCCTGGCGCGACGAAGCGGCGGCACTGCGCGCCCGTCACATGCCGACGCTGCCCACGACGATCGCACACGAGCGTGCAGTGAACCCGTTCTTGCGGGCGGGCGAGGCCTCCGTGCAATCGACGCTCGCCGAGCAGCTACATGAATCAGTGCCGGACCGGTTGGCCGCTTTCACATTGATGCGCGAGTGGAAGAACAGGTTCCGCTAACCGCTCCATTCATGGGGGCATGCTCAGCCAAATCGTAGAAATGATCGCCAAGCCTCAGATTTGGCAGACTTTTTCACATCTTTCTGATTGACGGGAACGGCGCACTTTCGTACTATCGGCTGCAAATTCCAGCCCCTTTGGAAGCCGAGACGTTCATGAGATTCATCTTTTGCGCGTTGTTGGTCCTGACGCTCGCCGCATGCGCGAGCCAGGGGCCTACGACGAATAGCCTTACCACTGCTTCCAATCCCGCTAGCCAGCAAGCCGTAGCCGACGCCCTCCGCAAGACCGCCACCGCCAAAGAAACCATCAACGTCGACCAGGGTTCCGTCGACCAGTTGACGAGCGCAGACAGCGATCTTTGGGGCCGTATCCGTCGTGGTTTCCAGATGCCGGACCTGCAAAGCGACCTCGTCGACATGCAGGCGAACTGGTACGCGCAGCGCCCGGATTACGTGCAGCGCATGACCGAACGGTCGCAGAAGTACCTGTACCACATCGTCGAAGAACTCGAAGCGCGCCACATGCCGACGGAGCTCGCGCTGCTGCCGTTCATCGAATCCGCGTACAACCCGCAGGCGCTGTCTGTCGCGAAGGCGGCAGGCATGTGGCAGTTCGTGCCGGGCACGGGCCGAACGTACAACCTCAAGCAGAACATGTGGCAGGACGAACGCCGCGACGTGCTCGCGTCCACCAGTGCCGCGCTCGACTATCTGTCGCGCCTGCACGATATGTTCGGCGACTGGTATCTGGCGCTCGCCGCGTACAACTGGGGCGAGGGCAACGTGCAGCGCGCGATCGCGCGCAACGAAGCCGCCGGTCTGCCGACGGACTACCAGAGCCTGCGCATGCCGATGGAAACGCGCAACTACGTGCCGAAGTTGCAGGCGGTGAAGAACATCGTGGCGAACCCGCAGGTCTACGGGCTCACGCTGCCGTCCATTCCGAACCACCCGTACTTCGTCACCGTCACGACGTCGCACGATATCGACGTCGACACGGCGGCGAAGCTTGCGAACATGACGCCGGACGAATTCCGTTCGCTGAATCCGTCGTTCAAGAAACCGGTCATTCTCGGCGCGACGCAGCCGCAGATTCTGCTGCCGTTCGACAATGCCAGCGCCTTCGAGCGCAACCTGAAGTCTTACTCGGGCTCGCTGTCGTCATGGACGACCTATACGGTCACCGAGCGCAGTCGTCCCGCCGCGATCGCCGAAAAGATCGGTGTCGACGCCGATACGCTGATGGCCGTGAACAAGATTCCGGCGGGCATGCGCCTGAAGCCGGGTTCGACGATCGTCGTGCCGCGCGCCGATGACGACGACGAAGACATCAGCGCCGACGTTGCCGAAAGCGCCACGCTAGCGATGGAGCCAGACGTGCCCGACACGCGCAAGATGCTGATTCGCGTGCGTCGCAAGCAGTCGATGGCGGTGCTGGCCGATCGCTACGATGTGTCGATCGGTCAGTTGAAGGCTTGGAACCGCACCAGGCGCGACGTGGTGATGCCGGGTCAGGTCGTCGTGCTGCACGTGCCCGTCGGCAAGGCGATGCCGAGCGAGCCGGGCCCGCAGAAGCTGGCCACGGTGCCCGTCGGCGGTGGCGTGGAGAAGGCCGGCGCCCAGATCGCGGATACGCATTCTGAATCGCGCTACGATAAGAAGCGAGGCCGCGGCCACACTGGCATGGTCAAAGTGTCGGAACCGGTCGGCAAGACCGACAAGCCCGCTCCCGCAAAAGGCAAGGTGACGAAGGTTTCGACGGAAGCGGCTGGCAAGGCGTCGAAGGCGGAGACGGGCAGCCACCACAAGGTCTCGGCCAGCGCGAAGAAGAGCAAGTAAAGAACAAGAGTACTTTCGAGGATGACCAAACACGCGTGCGGGGGCATCGCGTGAAGTGCGCTCCGATCTCGCCTGATTTCCAGAACGCCGTCCCGTCAAATGGCGGCGTTTCTCATTTCGGCCGACGCTTTTCGCCGACCGTTTCCCACTGGTGTTTTCCGTACGGCAAGCGCGGTCTTGCACCACGACGGACACGATTCCGCTATCGTTCACCCTCGGGCCCGCTGGGGCCATCCTGATGACGCATCATGTGTTCGACGCCCCTTCGTGTCTTCCTGCTGTTCTCCGCCGGCTACTTCGTTTCGTATGTTTTTCGTGGCGTCAACCTCGGCTTTGCACCGCTGATCACCCATGAGCTGCGCTTGTCGGCCACCGATCTCGGTCTGTTAACCAGTCTCTATTTTCTTGGCTTCGCGGGCGCGCAACTGCCGGCCGGCGTACTGCTGGATCACTACGGTTCGCGTCGCGTGACGGCAGGCATGCTGTTGTTCGCGGCCGCCGGCATCGGTGTGTTCGGCGCGGCACACGGCGTGGGTGCGATGATGGCGGGGCGGCTTCTGATTGGTGTCGGCGTGTCCGTGTGTCTCGGCGGCGCGTTCAAGGCCCTCGCGCAGCATTTCCCGACGGCGCGGCTGCCGCTGATCAACGGGCTCGTGATGGCCGTCGGCGGTCTGGGCGGCGTCGCGGTCGGTTCGCCGCTGACGTGGGTGCTGACGTTCGCGAGCTGGCGCGCCGTCTGTTTCGCGCTCGTCGTCCTCACGATCGCGGTTGCGGCAATGCTGTGGGCATTCGCACCCGAAAAGCAGGAGACGCGCCATCAGGCGAGCCTCGTCAGCCAGTTCAAGGGCACCTGGCACATTCTGCGCAGCGCGGCCTTCTGGAAGATCGCGTCGTTCTCGGTGGTCACGCAGGGCGTCTTTTACGCGATGCAATCGCTGTGGGTGGGCGCCTGGCTGCGCGACGTGTCGGGCTTCGGCACGCACAAAGCGGCCGCGTTGGTGTCTGTGCTGGGCTTCGCGATGATGGCCGGCTGCGTGGGCTTCGGCGCTGCGGCCCGCGGCATGGAGCGGCGCGGCCTGTCGCTGTATGCGTTTTGCGGTGTCGGCATGGCGCTGTTCGTGATCACGCAGTTGCTGATCATGCTGCAGGCGCCGCTACCGGCGGGGCTGCTGTGGGCGGCGTACGGGGTTTTTGGGGGCGTCGGCATCCTGAGTTATGCGGTGCTCGCGCGCCATTTCCCGCCGCATCTGATCGGCCGCGCCAACACCACGCTGACCCTGATCATTTTCCTGTTGATCTTTGGTTTTCAGATCGGCGTCGGCGCCGTGTTGTCGCGCTGGACGCCTGTCGACGGTCACTATCCGCGCGCTGCGCATCTGATGGCGTGGGGTGTTCTCGTCGGGCTGCAACTGGCGAGCGCTGTCTGGTACATGCTGCCGAGCCGGGTGCTTGCCAAAGACCCCGCACACATTCACGCCGAGCATCAGCCGTAACTCGACCGGCGTAATCCTGATAAAGCGAAAGAGGGTGGCGAAGCGCGCGCTTGCAGCAGGCCCATTGCGCCCGAGCGTGCCGTCGAATCCAGTTCGCCCGTTGCTCGCCCATCTCGGATTTGAAGAGAAGGGTCATTTCAGGCTATAATTTCAAGGTTTGAGCTTATCAACCCGCACCCTAGCGCCTACCTCTCCCACACCGTTCATCCGCCGCGTTTCGTTGTAGTCCCGGTCGTATCTTCGTCCATACATCCGGCTACCGTCGCCAGCGCCCGTGATCAGCCAGTCAGCCTACACAATGGGCCGGCTGCCAGTTCCGCGAGGCCCGATGCGACTTCCCGCGAACAGCGCAACGCGAGCGAGCCTGCGCGCGCATCCTCAGATGCTGCTGCCGCGGCCCGCACGGTCGGATAGACAGGTCGGCAACAGGGTGCTCGCCCAAGGAGTCTCCCGTGTTGCCGTCATTTTCTTCCGCTCTGCTCGCGCTCGCCGACGGCACGGTCTTTCGTGGTTACTCGATCGGCGCGCCCGGCCATACGATCGGCGAAGTCGTCTTCAATACCGCCATCACCGGTTATCAGGAAATCCTGACGGACCCCAGTTACGCGCGCCAGATCGTCACGCTGACGTATCCGCACATCGGCAACGTCGGTGTGAACGCCGAAGATGTCGAAGCTACGAAAGTCCATGCCGCCGGACTGATCATCCGTGATCTGCCCATTCTCGCGTCGAACTTCCGCATGGAGCGCACGCTCCCCGATTACCTGAAGGCGGAAGGCGTCGTCGCGATCGCCGGTATCGATACCCGCAAGCTCACGCGCGTGCTGCGCGACAAGGGCGCACAGAACGGCGCGATTCTCGCAGGGTCGGATGACGAAGCGAAGGCAATCGAACTCGCACGCTCGTTCCCCGGCCTCGCAGGGATGGACCTCGCGAAGGTCGTGTCGACGCAAAAGCCGTACGAATGGAAGCAGACGGAATGGCGTCTCGGCAGCGGCTACGGCATGCAGAACACGCCGCGCTATCGCGTGGTCGCATTCGATTACGGCGTCAAGTACAACATCCTGCGCATGCTCGCCGAACGCGGCTGCCAGGTCACCGTGCTGCCGGCGCAAGCCTCGGCCGCCGATGCGCTTGCGCTCAATCCGGACGGCGTGTTCCTGTCCAACGGCCCCGGCGATCCGGAACCGTGCGACTACGCGATCGCCGCCACGCGCGAATTCATCGAACGCGGCATTCCGACGTTCGGCATCTGTCTCGGCCATCAAATCATGGGTCTCGCCGTCGGCGCGAAGACGATGAAGATGAAAACGGGCCACCACGGTGCGAACCATCCTGTGAAGGATCTGCAAGATGGCCGCGTCGTGATCACGTCGCAAAACCACGGTTTCGCCGTGGACGCCGACACGCTGCCCGCGAACGCGAAGGTCACGCACGTGTCGCTGTTCGACGGCACGCTGCAAGGCTTCGCGTTGACGGACAAGCCGGCTTTCTGCTTCCAGGGTCACCCGGAAGCGTCGCCCGGTCCGCATGACATCGCTTATCTGTTCGACCGCTTCACCGCGTTGATGGACCAGGCGAAGGGCAATAAGTCGGCGGCGGCATAAGCGCAGCTCGCGAACAGCGACGGTAACAAGGCGTGCTCCGCGACGCCGTTCGGCATTGTCCGAACGGCACACCGTCGGCGTGCCAACAGTAAGAACTCAGGAATACATTAGCGAGAGCGTTATGCCCAAGCGGACAGACATCAAGAGCATTCTCATCATCGGCGCGGGTCCGATCATCATCGGCCAGGCGTGCGAGTTCGATTACTCGGGCGCGCAGGCGTGCAAGGCGCTGCGTGAGGAAGGCTACAAGGTTATCCTCGTCAACAGCAATCCGGCGACGATCATGACCGACCCGAACACGGCCGAGGTCACGTACATCGAGCCGATCACGTGGGAAGTGGTCGAGCGCATCATCGCGAAGGAGCGCCCGGACGCGATCCTGCCGACGATGGGCGGCCAGACCGCGCTGAATTGCGCACTCGATCTGCATCACCACGGTGTGCTGGCAAAGTACAACGTCGAACTGATCGGCGCGTCACCGGAAGCGATCGATAAGGCCGAAGACCGTCAGAAGTTCAAGGACGCGATGACGAAAATCGGCCTCGGCTCGGCGAAGTCGGGTATCGCGCATTCGATGGAAGAGGCGATGCACGTGCACGCGGAAATCGCCGCGTTCACGGGGGGCAGCGGCTATCCCATCGTGATTCGTCCGTCGTTCACGCTCGGCGGCTCGGGCGGCGGCATTGCATACAACCGCGAAGAATTCGAAGAAATCTGCAAGCGCGGTCTCGACCTGTCGCCAACGCGCGAACTGCTGATCGAAGAATCGCTGCTCGGCTGGAAAGAGTACGAGATGGAAGTGGTTCGCGACAAGCAGGACAACTGCATTATCGTGTGCTCGATCGAAAACCTCGACCCGATGGGGATTCACACGGGCGACTCGATCACCGTCGCGCCGGCGCAGACGCTCACCGACAAGGAATATCAGATCCTGCGTAACGCATCGCTTGCGGTGCTGCGCGAGATCGGCGTCGACACGGGCGGCTCGAACGTCCAGTTTTCGATCAACCCGAAAGACGGCCGGATGATCGTGATCGAAATGAACCCGCGTGTGTCGCGTTCGTCGGCGTTGGCGTCAAAGGCGACGGGCTTCCCGATCGCGAAAGTCGCGGCGAAGCTCGCGGTCGGCTACACGCTGGACGAGTTGAAGAACGAAATCACGGGCGGCCAGACGCCGGCATCGTTCGAACCGACGATCGACTACGTCGTCACGAAGATTCCGCGTTTCGCGTTCGAGAAATTCCGTGAAGCCGATCCGCGCCTGACCACGCAGATGAAGTCGGTCGGCGAAGTGATGGCGATCGGCCGCACCTTCCAGGAGTCGTTCCAGAAAGCGCTGCGTGGTCTGGAAGTCGGCGTCGACGGTCTGGACGAGAAGACGACCAGCCGCGACGAAGTGATCCGCGAGATCGGCGAGGCCGGTCCGGACCGTATCTGGTACGTCGGCGACGCATTCCGTCTGGGTCTCACGCAACAGGAAATCTTCGAGGAAACGGCAATTGATCCGTGGTTCCTCGCGCAGATCGAAGAGATCATCCGCAAGGAAAAGGCGCTCGACGGCCGTACGCTCGCGAGCCTCACGAAGGAAGAGTTGCGCTATCTGAAGCAGAGCGGCTTCTCGGATCGCCGCCTGGCCAGGCTGCTCGGCGTGACGGGCGCCGACGTGCGCAAGCGCCGCATCGAACTGAACGTGCGTCCCGTGTACAAGCGCGTCGACACCTGCGCGGCCGAATTCGCGACGAAGACGGCGTACATGTACTCGACCTACGAGGAAGAGTGCGAAGCGAATCCGACCAATAACAAGAAGATCATGGTGCTGGGCGGCGGCCCGAACCGGATCGGCCAGGGCATCGAGTTCGACTATTGCTGCGTGCATGCCGCGCTCGCGATGCGCGAAGACGGCTACGAAACGATTATGGTCAACTGCAACCCGGAGACCGTTTCGACCGACTACGACACGTCGGACCGCCTGTACTTCGAGCCGCTGACGCTCGAAGACGTGCTCGAAATCGTCGACAAGGAAAAGCCGCTCGGCGTGATCGTTCAGTACGGCGGACAGACGCCGCTGAAGCTCGCGCTCGATCTGGAAGCGAACGGCGTGCCGATCGTCGGTACATCGCCGGACATGATCGACGCCGCGGAAGACCGCGAGCGTTTCCAGAAGCTGCTGCAAGACCTGGACCTGCGCCAGCCGCCTAACCGCACGGCGCGCGCGGAAGACGAAGCGCTCAAGCTCGCCGACGAAATCGGTTACCCGCTCGTCGTGCGTCCGTCGTACGTGCTGGGCGGCCGGGCGATGGAAATCGTTCACGAGCCGCGCGATCTCGAACGCTATATGCGCGAGGCCGTGAAGGTGTCGAACGATTCGCCTGTGCTGCTCGACCGTTTCCTGAACGACGCGATCGAATGCGACGTCGACTGCATTTCGGACGGCGACACGGTGTTCATCGGCGGGGTGATGGAGCACATCGAACAGGCGGGCGTGCACTCGGGCGACTCGGCGTGCTCGCTGCCGCCGTACTCGCTGTCGAACGAGACGGTTGCCGAACTCAAGCGCCAGACAGGCGCGATGGCGAAGGCACTGAACGTGATCGGGCTGATGAACGTGCAGTTCGCGATCCAGCAGGTGCCGCAAGCCGACGGCACGAAGCAGGACATCATCTATGTGCTCGAAGTGAATCCTCGTGCGTCGCGTACGGTGCCGTACGTGTCGAAAGCGACGAGCCTGCCGCTCGCGAAAATCGCTGCCCGTGCGATGGTCGGCCAGAAGCTCGCGCAGCAAGGCGTCACGAAGGAAGTGATTCCGCCGTACTTCAGCGTGAAGGAAGCGGTGTTCCCATTCGTCAAGTTCCCGGCCGTCGACCCGGTACTCGGCCCGGAAATGCGTTCGACGGGCGAAGTGATGGGCGTGGGCCAGACGTTCGGCGAAGCGCTCTTCAAGTCGCAGCTCGCGGCAGGTTCGCGTCTGCCGGAATCGGGCACGGTGCTGTTGACGGTGATGGACGCCGATAAGCCGAAGGCCGTCGAAGTCGCCCGTATGCTGCACGAGTTGGGCTATCCGCTCGTCGCGACGAAGGGCACGGCGGCGGCGATCGAAGCGGCGGGTGTGCCCGTGCGTGTCGTGAACAAGGTGAAGGACGGGCGTCCCCACATCGTCGACATGATCAAGAACGGCGAGATCGCGCTGGTCTTCACGACCGTCGACGAAACGCGTGCCGCCATCGCCGATTCGCGCTCGATCCGCATGAGCGCGCAGGCGAATAAGGTCACCTACTACACGACGATGTCGGGTGCGCGCGCGGCCGTTGAAGGTTTGCGTTATCTGAAGGATCTGGAAGTCTATGATTTACAAGGACTCCATGCTCGCCTAAACTAAGGCTTCAGATTTCTGTCGAAGACGTAAGTGCCGCGGTTAAGCGGCGTCCCTTAAGGTGTCAGATCGGGCTTTGTGCCACGTTTGCGCACCGTCGGGGATGCACTTAACCGCGGTGATTTTTTTTGCGGCTGTTTTTTGACAAAGAGTTGTTTATGAGCACTATTCCATTGACGAAGCGCGGTGCAGATCAGCTGCGCGACGAATTGCAGCGTTTGAAATCGGTTGAGCGTCCCGCTGTCATCAATTCCATCGCGGAAGCGCGTGCCCAAGGCGATCTGTCGGAAAACGCCGAGTACGACGCTGCGAAAGAAAAGCAGGGCTTTATCGAAGGCCGCATCGCCGAGATCGAATCGAAGCTGGCGGCCGCGCAGATCATCGACCCCTCCGCGCTCGACGCCGACGGTCGCGTGGTGTTCGCCGCGACGGTCGATCTGGAAGATCTGGATTCGGGCGATTCCGTTACCTATCAAATCGTCGGCGACGACGAAGCGGATCTCGAGCACGGCCTGATCTCGGTCAGCTCGCCGATCGCCCGTGCGCTGATCGGCAAGTCGGAAGGCGACGTTGCGGCCGTGCAGGCGCCGAGCGGCGTGCGCGAGTACGAAATCATCGCGGTCCGCTATATCTGAGGCGGGTGCCGTGTCTTCGATGCCGCATCGCCTGTTCCGCCTGTTGACGGTCGTGTGGGTCGGCAGTGTGCTGACCATCGGCTATGCGGTTGCACCTGTGCTGTTTTCGTCGCTCGATCGCATGACGGCGGGCGCGGTCGCGGCACAGCTATTTCGCATCGAAGGTGTGATTGGCGTGGTGTGCGGCGTGCTGCTGCTCGCGCTGTGTAATGTCCTCGTGCGGCGCGGCGGTAATGCATACCGGCGTCTGCGCTGGCTGATCGCCGGCATGCTGTTGTGCGTGCTGGTGGGTTACTTCGCGTTGCAGCCGTTCATGAATGCGCTGCGCATCGCCGCGCAGGAAGCGGGCACGGATGTCGGCCATTCCGTCTATGCGAGCCGCTTCGGCATGCTGCACGGCCTGTCGAGCGTGTTCTATCTGATCGAAAGTCTGCTCGGTATCGTGCTCGCCTGGAAGCTGCCGGCGGGAACGGGCATGTCAGCGGAGGAGGGGCACGTCGCCGGTGGCGCGGCGGGATAAACCGGCCACGCCGATGGCGACGGGTGGATCAGCGATCCGAGCGGCTGGCGACTCCAGCCGCGGTGGATGACCGCCACATGATGCGCCCTGAGCGCGGGTGCTTCGGTCGGCACGGTCCACACATGTCCAATCCGCTTTCCGCGCCACTTTCGGTTTACTTCGACGTCTGATGCATGCGCTTTGCGCTGGTCTGGCGTTTCTTGGCTTTCTTGATGTTACCGCCTGCCGTCACGCGCTCGTTGCCGCGCACCAGCACTTTTTGCGGCTTCGGGCGGCGCAGCGGATTGTCGGTCGCCTTGACGATCTTCACGACGCGAGGTGCGCGTCCCTTGTTCGAAGCCGCTTCCTCTGCGGCTTCGCGGGCGCTGGGGAGCGCGCCGCGTTTCGCGGCCGGCTTCACGCCGGCCTTGGCTTTAGCCGTGGGAGCGCGCTCGGTCGCTTCCTTTTCGGGCTTCCAGATGACGAGAAGCTTGCCGATGTGCTGGATCGGCGCGGCATTCAGACGATCACAGATTTCATCGTAGATCGCGACGCGCTCTTCGCGCTCGTCGCCGAATACGCGGATCTTGATCAGCTGGTGCGCTTTCAGGTGGACCTTGATTTCGGCCAGCACGGCGTCGGTCAGTCCTTCGGCGCCAATGATCACGACCGGCTTGAGCGCGTGAGCCTGGGAGCGCAAGTCGGCGCGTTGTTCGGAAGTAACTTTGAGGGCGGGCATGTGAAGTGGAAGACTCGACTAAAATGGCGGCGCCCGCGAGCAGGAATCGGTCGATCCGGCGAAACGGCAGACGGCGCGCGAAAGTTAGGAAACTGCGGTTAGAAAACTGCGGGGCAGAAAATACTGCGTACTGCGCCGGCACAAAGTGCAACGGCGCGGACAGCAAGCAGAACCACGGCGCGGACACGGCCTTTGGCTGCTGCCGCGCGAATTAAACGCGTATTATCCGCTAAAAGCGCGGCATTACGTAGCAAGAGTTCAACGTTTAATGGCAAAAAACAAGTTCAATACGTCGTGGCTGCACGACCACATCAACGATCCGTACGTGAAAATGGCGCAGCGGGAGGGTTATCGCGCCCGCGCCGCCTACAAGCTGAAGGAAATCGACGAGCAGGACAAGCTGATTCGCCCGGGCCAGGTGATCGTTGATCTCGGCGCGGCGCCCGGCAGCTGGAGCCAGTATGTGCGCAACAAGCTTTCGCAGGGCAAACACCGCGACGCGCAGCGTGAAGGCGGCATCGACGGCACCATCATTGCGCTTGACCTGCTGCCGATGGAGCCGATCGCCGACGTGCACTTCATTCAGGGCGACTTCCGCGAAGACAATGTCCTGGCGCAACTGGAAGAAGTGGTGGGAGATCGCGATGTCGATCTTGTAATTTCGGATATGGCGCCCAACCTGTCAGGGGTGGCGGTGGCCGACGCCGCGCGGATCGAGCACGTGTGCGATCTGGCGCTGGAATTTGCCCAAAACCACCTGAAACCCGATGGTGCCCTTTTAGTCAAATGCTTTCACGGCAGCGGTTATAGCCAGATTGTCGAAAAGTTCAAGCATCAGTTCAAGACGGTGGCCGCGCGCAAGCCGAAAGCGTCCCGGGACAAGTCGTCCGAGACGTTCATTTTGGGGAGGCATCTGAAGCGGCCTCGTTGAACCGGGTGCAGCGATGTGTGAGCCCGCATTTCCGGCACGCCGGAAAATAAGAGCGCTGAGGTTGCGCGGTACGCTATTTATGCGGTAGCGAATGCTTATGGCAGGGGTCTTCGGACTGGATTAGAATGCCTGAGTGGTGCCGCAAGGCAAATGTAGGCGCTTGTCTATGAGTGAAGGAGTGGTGCTTTGAACAACAACATGTTTTCGAAAGCAGCAGTGTGGCTGGTTATCGCACTGGTGCTGTTTACGGTGTTCAAGCAGTTCGACAAGCCCCGTGTCCAGGAAGGCGTTTCGTATTCGCAGTTCATGGATGACGCGAAGAGCGGCAAGGTCAAGAGCGTGATCGTCCAGGGTCGCAACCTTACGGTGACACCCGCCGACGGTCAGAAGTATCAAATCGTGTCGCCGGGCGACATCTGGATGGTCGGCGACCTGATGAAGTATGGCGTCCAGGTAAGCGGCAAGGCTGACGACGAACCGAATGCGCTGGTATCCGCGCTGTACTACCTCGGGCCAACCATCCTGATCATCGGATTCTGGTTCTACATGATGAGGCAGATGCAGGGAGGCGGGAAAGGCGGTGCCTTCTCGTTCGGCAAATCCCGCGCACGTCTGATCGACGAGAACAACAACGCGATCAATTTCTCGGATGTCGCGGGCTGCGATGAGGCGAAAGAAGAGGTGTCCGAACTGGTCGACTTCCTGCGCGATCCGCAGAAGTTCCAGAAGCTGGGCGGCCGGATTCCGCGCGGTGTGCTTCTGGTCGGCCCGCCGGGAACCGGTAAGACGCTGCTTGCGCGCGCGATTGCAGGTGAAGCGAAAGTGCCGTTCTTCAGTATCTCGGGTTCGGACTTCGTCGAAATGTTCGTCGGCGTGGGCGCGGCTCGGGTGCGCGACATGTTCGAACAGGCAAAGAAACATGCGCCTTGCATCGTGTTCATCGATGAAATCGACGCGGTCGGCCGTCATCGCGGCGCCGGCATGGGCGGCGGCAACGACGAGCGTGAGCAGACGCTGAACCAGATGCTCGTCGAAATGGACGGTTTCGAGGCGAACTCCGGTGTGATCGTGATCGCTGCGACGAACCGTTCGGACGTGCTGGACAAGGCGCTGCTGCGTCCGGGCCGTTTCGACCGTCAGGTGTACGTCGGTCTGCCCGACATCCGCGGCCGCGAGCACATCATGAAGGTACACCTGCGCAAGGTGCCGATCGCGAACGACGTCGACGCAGCAGTGATTGCGCGCGGCACGCCGGG
The DNA here is from genome assembly GCF_000020045.1 of Paraburkholderia phymatum STM815. Taxonomy (GTDB): domain Bacteria; phylum Pseudomonadota; class Gammaproteobacteria; order Burkholderiales; family Burkholderiaceae; genus Paraburkholderia; species Paraburkholderia phymatum. Next base: position 983,039 of record NC_010622.1, read on the forward strand.
CTTCTCGGGCGCGGACCTCGCGAACCTTGTGAATGAAGCCGCGCTGTTTGCAGCACGCCGCGGCAAGCGCATTGTCGAAATGCAGGACTTCGAAGACGCGAAGGACAAGATCTTCATGGGTCCGGAGCGTAAGTCGGCTGTGATCCGCGAAGACGCGAAGCGCGCGACGGCTTATCACGAGTCGGGTCACGCGGTGATCGCCAAGCTTCTGCCGAAGGCCGACCCGGTGCACAAGGTCACGATCATTCCGCGTGGCCGTGCGCTGGGTGTGACGTGGCAGCTGCCGGAGCACGACAACGAGACGTACTCGAAGGACTATCTGCTTGACCGACTGGCTATCCTGTTCGGCGGCCGGGTGGCGGAAGAACTTTTCCTGAACCTGATCAGCACGGGCGCTTCGGACGACTTCAACAAGGCGACGTCCACGGCGCGCGCCATGGTTGCCCGCTTCGGCATGACGGACGCATTGGGGCCGATGGTCTACGTCGACGACGAGAACGATCAGTCGCCATTCGGACGTGGCTTCACGCGCACGATTTCGGAAGCGACGCAGCAGAAGGTGGATGCCGAAATCCGCCGTGTGCTGGATGAGCAGTACAGCCTCGCGAAGCGTCTGCTCGACGAGAACCGCGACAAGGTCGAGGCAATGACTGCCGCGCTGATGGAGTGGGAAACGATCGACGCCGATCAGATTAACGACATCATGGCGGGCCGCCCGCCGCGCTCGCCGAAGAGCACCCCGTCGCCGGGCGATGCTTCGGGCGGCAGCAGCCCCGGCACGGAAGTCAAGCCGGGCAGCGCGACCGCGCCGGCTACCTGATAATCGGTTAAAGGTGTTTTACGGGCCGGTGTGATTTCACACCGGCCCGTTTTCATTTCTAATGCTGGACTGATCGCGATGAAGTCGCGGTATGTCCTGAATCCATTGCTTTTCGTCTTAGCCTATTCTCGTGCCCAACTTTTACTCTCCGCCTTATCCGATTGCCGAACCGATGCAATGCGGCCGGTTTACGTTCACGTTCGAACGTCCGCTCGTGATGGGCATCTTGAACGTCACGCCCGACTCCTTTTCCGATGGCGGCCTGTACGCGGATCCGGGCAAGGCGCGGCTGCAGGCGGAGAGGCTATTGGCGGAAGGCGCCGATATCATCGATATCGGCGGCGAGTCGACCCGGCCAGGGGCGCCACCTGTGCCCTTGGCCGAGGAACTGGAGCGGGTGATTCCGCTCGTCAAGGAACTGAGCGACGCAGGCATTCCGGTGTCCGTCGACACGTACAAGCCCGAAGTGATGCGTCATGCGCTGGCGGCGGGCGCTGATCTGATTAATGATATTTGGGGCTTCAGGATGCCCGGCGCGATCGATGCGGTGCGCGACAGCCAATGCGGCTTGTGCGTGATGCACATGCTGGGCGAACCGCAGACGATGCAGGTCGGCGAGCCGGTCTACGGGGACGTCGTTGTCGACATACGCGCCTTTCTGGAAGAACGTGTCGCTACGATGATAAAGGCCGGTGTTGCGAAAAATCGCGTCAGCGTCGATCCGGGCTTCGGATTTGGCAAGACGGTCGAGCATAATTACGCGCTGCTCGCCCACTTGCCTGAGACATCGCCGGTTGTCGGCACGCCGCTGCCGATTCTCGCTGGCATGTCGCGCAAATCGATGCTCGGGGCCGTCGTGAACCGGCCTGCGCCGGAAAGGGTGGCAGCAAGCATTGCAGCCGCCGTGTGCGCGGCTGAACGGGGGGCAGCGATCATCCGCGTGCACGATGTGGCGCAGACGGTGGATGCACTGAAAGTATGGGTGGCGACGCGCGACGCAGCGCGGCGCGCCTGATCTCCACGCTTGGGAGGAAAATTCCAATATGGCACGTCGGTATTTCGGAACGGACGGGATTCGTGGCAAGGTCGGCGATCCGCCGATCACGCCGGACTTTGTGCTGCGGCTCGGTTACGCGGCCGGCAAGGTGCTGGCGGGCGCCGACACCTGGGCGAAGACGGGCTCGCGGCCTACTGTGCTGATCGGCAAGGACACGCGCGTGTCGGGTTACATGCTCGAAGCTGCGCTGGAATCGGGCTTTTCGGCGGCTGGCGTCGACGTCATGCTGGCCGGTCCGATGCCGACGCCGGGGGTCGCATATCTGACGCGTGCGCTGCGTCTCGCGGCGGGTGTCGTGATCAGCGCTTCTCACAATCCGTATTACGACAACGGCATCAAGTTCTTCTCCGCCGACGGCAACAAGCTGCCGGACGAAGTCGAGTCGCAAATCGAAGAGCAGCTGGACAAACCGCTCGAATGTGCGCCGTCCGAGCGCCTCGGCAAGGCGCGCCGTCTGGATGACGCGGCCGGCCGCTACATCGAGTTCTGCAAGGGCACGTTCCCTCAGGCCTTCGATCTGCGCGGCATGAAGCTGGTCGTCGATTGCGCACACGGCGCTGCGTACGACGTGGCGCCGCACGTCTTCCACGAACTCGGCGCGGACGTGATCACGATCGGCGTATCGCCGAACGGCTTTAACATCAACGACGGCGTCGGCGCGACGGCGCCGGATGCGCTGGTGCGCGCGGTGCGCGCAAACAAGGCGGATCTCGGCGTTGCGCTCGACGGCGACGCTGACCGTCTGCAGATCGTCGACGCGAACGGGCGGCTGTACAACGGCGACGAACTGCTGTATGTGCTCGTGCAGGACCGTATCGCGACGCAAGGCAAGGTCGATGGCGCAGTCGGCACGTTGATGACCAATATGGCCGTCGAAGTCGCGTTGAAGAACAAGGGCGTGCAATTCGTGCGCGCCGCGGTTGGCGACCGCTATGTGCTGGAAAAGCTCCGCGAGCACGGCTGGGAACTCGGCGCGGAAGGCTCGGGGCACATCCTGTCGCTGGATCGCCATTCGACGGGCGACGGAATCGTTTCGGCGCTGCTGGTGCTCGCCGCTATGCAGCGCAGTGGCCGCTCGCTCGAGCAACTGCTCGAAGGCGTGACGCTGTTCCCGCAGAAGCTGATTAACGTGCGGATGCAACCAGGCGCGGACTGGAAGGGCAATGACGCAATCCGTCGCGCGATCAACGAGGCGGAAGGCGCGCTTGACGGCAGCGGCCGTGTGCTGATCCGCGCGTCGGGCACCGAACCGGTCCTGCGCGTGATGGTGGAAGCCGCGCACGAGAAAGACGCCGTGCACCATGCCGAGAGGATCGCGACCGTCGTCAAGCAGGCCACGTCCTGATTCGGGATAGGAGCAACAAGAGCGACAGGCGCGATAACCGCGATTCCAGACAGAAGACGAAAAGGGCGGCTTCATGCCGCCCTTTTTTTATGCCGCGTACCATTACGACATTAAAACAGCACTTGGAACATTACGGCATCGGTGCCGAGCCGCGCAAACGTTCGCACCGCGCCAATGTCGAACGTCAAGGCGCCGATTCAACGCGCAACTGCTGCATGGGCAGAAGCCATGGCAAAGCGCCTTTCACGGGCGTAATAAGACTGTCACGGTAACTTCACGGATAGTCACATGACTGTCACAAAGGGTCACTATTCTTCGCGGTGTCGTTGCACACGCTCACAACCACGGAGAAAACATGAAACTGATGCAAACCGCGTTCGCTGGCATGGCTGGCGCTCTCTTTGCGATCGCAGCGCAGGCCGCCGACATCACCGGCGCGGGCAGCACCTTTGCAGCACCGATCTACACGAAGTGGGCCGATGCGTACCAGAAGACGGGCGGCGGGAAGGTTAACTATCAAGGCATCGGCTCATCGGGCGGCATCAAGCAGATCGTCGCAAAGACCGTCGACTTCGCGGGCTCGGACGCTCCGCTGAAGGACGACGAACTCGCGAAGGAAGGCCTGTTCCAGTTCCCGACGGTTGTCGGCGGCGTGGTTCCCGTTGTCAATGTGCCGGGCGTGAAGGCTGGCGAAATCACGCTGTCGGGCGAAGTGCTCGGCGACATTTACCTCGGCAAGATCAAGAAGTGGAACGACCCGGCAATCGCCGCACTGAACCCGAAGGCAAAGCTGCCGGATACGGACATCGCCGTGGTCCGCCGTGCCGACGGCTCGGGCACGTCGTTCATCTGGACGAACTACCTGTCGAAGGTCAACGCGGAGTGGAAGTCGAAGGTCGGCGAAGGTTCGACGGTCAGCTGGCCGACGGGTACGGGCGGCAAGGGCAACGACGGCGTCGCGGCATTCGTGCAGCGTTTGCCGGGCGCAATCGGCTACGTCGAGTGGGCGTACGCGAAGCAGAACCACATGACGTACGTCGACATGAAGAACTCGTCGGGTACGGTCGTCGAGCCGAAGACGGAAACGTTCAAGGCAGCGGCAGCGGGCGCAGACTGGTCGAAGTCGTTCTACCAGATCCTGACGAACGAGCCGGGCAAGAACGCATGGCCGATCGTCGGCGCGACGTTCGTGCTGCTGCACACGACGCAGGAAAAGGGTCCGCAAGGCGCGGAAACGCTGAAGTTCTTCGACTGGGCGTTCAAGAACGGCGGCCAGGCGGCAAACGATCTGGACTACATCTCGCTTCCTGAATCCGTCGTGTCGGAAATCAAGACGCAGTGGAAGGCAAAAGTCAAGGACGCATCAGGCAAGTCGCTCGCAGAGTAAGCTTAGACACGCAGTTGTACCTACCGCGCGCATGACTTATTGGCTCGCGGCCGGCCGCCCGGCTTCGATGAGGCCCGGCGGCCGTAGTTCTGGCCGCGTGGCATACGCCATGCGGCAACCGGAAACCGGAAACAGGTTTATCGACTCCCATGTCCGACCTCCCTCTCTCTTCTGACGCGGCCCGGTCGACTCCGCCCGGTAGCACGGCGCAGAAAGCGCCTAGCCGCGCAGGCGACATCATTTTCGGCGGCGTCGCCCGGCTTTCCGCCATCGTCACACTACTGCTGCTCGGCGGCATTATTGTGTCGCTGATCATTGCTTCGATGCCGACGATCCAGAAATTCGGCCTCGCATTCCTGTGGACTGCCGATTGGGATCCGCCGTCCGAACAGTTCGGCGCGCTCGTGCCCATCTACGGCACGATTGCGACGTCGATCATTGCGCTCATCATCGCGGTGCCCGTCAGCTTCGGCATCGCGCTCTTCCTGACGGAACTGTCGCCCACCTGGCTGCGCCGGCCGCTCGGCATCGCGATCGAGCTGCTCGCCGCGATTCCGTCGATCGTCTATGGCATGTGGGGTCTGCTCGTGTTCGCGCCGATCTTCGCAACATGGTTCGAAAAGCCACTCGGCACGCTGCTCGGCGGCATGCCGATCATCGGCGCGCTGTTCAAGGGCCCGCCCATCGGCATCGGCATTCTGTGCGCGGGCGTCATTCTCGCCATCATGATCATCCCGTACATTGCCTCCGTGATGCGCGACGTGTTCGAAGTCACTCCCGTGCTGCTGAAGGAATCGGCGTACGGCATCGGCTGCACGACGTGGGAAGTGATGTGGAAGATCGTCCTGCCGTTCACGAAGACGGGTGTGATCGGCGGCGTGATGCTCGGTCTCGGCCGCGCGCTCGGCGAGACGATGGCCGTCACGTTCGTGATCGGCAATACGAACCTGCTCGACAACGTGTCGCTCTTTTCTCCGGGTAACAGCATCACCTCGGCGCTTGCGAACGAATTCGCAGAGGCCGCTCCGGGCCTGCATACGGCCGCGCTGATGGAACTCGGCCTGATCCTGTTTGTGATTACCTTCATCGTGCTGGCGATTTCGAAGATCATGCTGCTTCGCCTCGAGAAAGGGGAGGGCGCGAAATGAGCCAGTCCTCCTTGAACATGCCGGGCAGCACGGATGGCGCAGCGCTCGAAGCGATGCGCAACAAGCTGCAAAAGCGCCGCAAGGCGACCAACGCGGTGGCGCTGACGCTCTCGCTCGCGGCGATGGCCTTCGGCATTCTGTGGCTCGTGTGGATTCTGTACACGACGCTGCGGCTCGGCGTCGGCGGCCTGTCCGTCGAGCTCTTCACGCAGTCGACCCCGCCGCCGAACACGGACGGCGGCGGTCTCGCGAACGCGATCGTCGGCAGCGTGATGATGGTCGTGCTGGCGACGTTCGTCGGGACGCCAATCGGCATCATGGCGGGCGTGTATCTCGCCGAGTATGGCCAGAAGGGCTGGCTCGCGACCATCACGCGCTTCATCAACGACATTCTGCTGTCGGCGCCGTCGATCGTGGTCGGTCTGTTCGTGTATGCCCTCGTCGTCGCGAAGATGGGTCACTTCAGTGGCTGGGCGGGTGTCATCTCGCTCGCGCTGCTGCAGATTCCCATCGTGATCCGCACCACGGAGAACATGCTGAAGCTCGTGCCGAACGCGCTGCGCGAAGCGGCGTTCGCACTGGGCACCCCGAAGTGGAAGATGGTGCTGTCGATTACGCTGAAGGCGTCGGTCGCGGGCATCGTGACGGGCGTGCTGCTCGCGATCGCGCGTATCGCCGGCGAAACGGCACCGCTGCTCTTCACGGCGCTGTCGAACCAGTTCTTCACGATGGACATGAATCAGCCGGTTGCGAACCTGCCGGTCACGATCTTCAAGTTCGCGATGAGCCCGTTTGCGCAGTGGCAGTCGCTGGCGTGGGCTGGGGTATTCCTGATCACGCTCGGAGTGTTGGGTCTCAACATTCTCGCGCGTACGATCTTTTCGAAAAAGTAAGGGCGGAGCGATCCGATGAACATGGCAGAAAGTCACCTGAATCCCGTCGAGCGCCCGGCGGCACCCGCCGGTTTCGACCCGGCGCAGAGCGGTCAAGCGTCAGCGCCCTCGCGCCCGAAGATCGAAGTCAACAACCTGAACTTCTTCTACAACAAGTATCACGCGCTGAAGAACATCAACCTGCGGATTCCCGAAGGGAAGGTGACGGCGTTCATCGGCCCGTCGGGTTGCGGCAAGTCCACGCTGCTGCGCACATTCAACAAGATGTACGCGCTCTATCCGGAGCAGCGCGCGGAAGGCGAAATCCTGATGGACGGCGAAAACCTGCTGACGACGAAGCGCGATATCTCGCTGCTGCGCGCACGTATCGGCATGGTGTTCCAGAAGCCGACGCCATTCCCGATGTCGATCTACGACAACATCGCGTTCGGCGTAAAGATGTTCGAAACGCTGTCGCGCTCGGAGATGGACGATCGCGTCGAATGGGCGCTGACCAAGGCGGCCCTGTGGAACGAAGTGAAAGACAAGCTCGGCCAGAGCGGCTACGGTCTGTCGGGTGGCCAGCAGCAGCGTCTGTGTATCGCGCGCGGTATTGCGATCCGTCCGGAAGTGCTGCTGCTCGACGAGCCGTGCTCGGCCCTCGACCCGATTTCGACCGGCCGCATCGAAGAGCTGATCGCCGAACTGAAGAGCGACTATACGGTGGTGATCGTCACGCACAACATGCAGCAGGCGGCGCGTTGTTCGGACTACACTGCATATATGTATCTGGGTGAGCTGATCGAATTCGGCGATACCGAAAAAATCTTCATCAAGCCGGTCCGCAAGGAAACGGAAGACTACATCACGGGCCGCTTCGGTTAAGCACTGAGCGTACGCACGAGCTTAGGAGTAACACATGTCCGATAAACACCTGTCCAGCCAGTTCGACGCCGACCTGAACCTGGTGTCATCGAAGGTGCTCGAAATGGGCGGCCTTGTCGAGGCACAGATCGTCGCCGCGATGAATGCGCTGAACGAGTTCGACATCGGCATCGCCGACCAGGTGATCGCCACCGAAGACCGTCTGAACCAGATGGAAATCGAGATCGACGAGGAGTGCAGCAACATCATCGCGCGTCGTCAGCCGACGGCGCGCGACCTGCGCCTCGTGATGGCGATCTCGAAGACGATCACGAATCTCGAACGCGCCGGCGACGAAGCCGAGAAGATCGCCAAGCGCACCAAGCGTCTGTCGGAAGATGGTGCGTCGCGCACGATCAACATCGCCGAAATCAAGCTGTCGGGCGATATGGCCGTGAGCATCCTGCGCCGTGCGCTCGACGCGTTCGCGCGCCTCGATACCGTGGCCGCCGCGCAGATCGTGCGCGACGACAAGGCGATCGACGAGGAATTCCGCGCGTTCGTGCGCAAGCTGATTTCGTACATGACGGAAGATCCGCGCCTGATCTCCGTGGGACTGGACTTCCTCTTCATCGCCAAGGCGATCGAGCGGATCGGCGATCACGCGAAGAACATCGCCGAGTTCATCATCTACGTGGTGAAGGGCACGGACGTGCGCCACATGGGTCGCGACGCGCTCGAGCGCGAAGCGCTCAGCTGATCCGTCTGACGTTCAGCGATTCCGCACAGCAAAACCGTATATACCGTTTATCAAGAGGCGCCGATGCCCAGCAGTATTCTCGTTATCGAAGATGAACCCGCCATTTCCGAGCTGATCTCGGTCAACTTGCAACACGCGGGCCATTGTCCGATTCGTGCGTACAACGCCGAACAGGCGCAGAACCTGATCAGCGATGTGCTTCCCGATCTCGTGCTGCTCGACTGGATGCTGCCGGGCAAATCGGGCATTGCGTTCGCGCGCGACCTGCGCAACAACGAGCGTACGAAGCACATCCCGATCATCATGCTGACGGCGCGCGGCGATGAGCAGGACAAGGTGCTCGGGCTCGAGATCGGCGCCGACGACTACGTGACCAAGCCGTTTTCGCCGAAGGAGCTGATGGCGCGTATCAAGGCGGTCCTGCGCCGCCGTGCGCCGCAGCTGACGGAAGACGTCGTTGCGATCAATGGACTGAAGCTCGACCCGGCCACGCACCGCGTCGCCGCGCACGCGCAAGGCAGCGAGATCAAGCTCGATCTCGGCCCGACGGAATTCCGCTTGCTGCACTTCTTCATGACGCACCCCGAGCGCGTGCACAGCCGCACGCAATTGCTCGACCAGGTGTGGGGCGATCACGTGTTCGTCGAAGAGCGTACTGTGGACGTGCACATCAAGCGTCTGCGGGCCGCGCTGAAGCCGGCGGGCTGCGATGCGATGATCGAAACGGTGCGCGGCAGCGGCTATCGCCTGGCCAAAAGCGCATAAGGTAAACTGATCGAAAAACACGAAGCGCGCTGCGGGCACTCGGACGCAGCGCGCTTTGTTGTCTATGAAGTCTTCAGCTTGTCTTCAAGGTCGCACATGAACATCATCTGGGCACGTTCCCTGGTATCGCTTGTGCTCCTCGCTGTGCTGTGCGTGGCAATCGGCATCTTCGTCAACACGAAAACGGCGTTGGCGCTCGCCGTGCTCGCACTGCTCGCGCAAGGCATTTTCAGCACGTTCCACAAGCAACGCCTGTGGCGTCTGCTCGACGCGCCTGTGTATGGCGAAGTGCCGAGCGCACCCGGCATCTGGGGCGAAATTTACTACAGGCTGCACAAGCTCGCGAAACGCTGGCACGCACAGGTGCGCCAGGTCGAACAGCAGCATTCGCGTTTCATTCAGGCGATTCAGGCGTCCCCGAACGGCGTTGCGATGCTCGACGATCACGATCAGATCGAGTGGTGCAACGCGATCTCCGAAGCGCATTTCGGCCTCGACGCGAAACGCGATTTACGTCAGCACATCACACATCTCGTGCGTCATCCCGACTTCGTGCGCTATCTGAATTCGCATCATTATGAACAGATGCTGATCATGCGCGGGATGGGCGACAAGCGGCAGAACGTGCTGTCCGTGCAGGTGTTTCCGTATGGCGAGAACCGCAAGCTGGTGCTGTCGCAGGACATTACGGAACTGGAACGCACGGATGCGATGCGCCGGGACTTCGTGGCGAATGTATCGCACGAACTAAAGACGCCGTTGACCGTGCTGTCGGGTTTTCTCGAAACGATGCGAGAGATCCCACTCGACGAGAGCGAGCGCGTGCGCTATCTCGATCTGATGATGCAGCAGGCGCAGCGGATGCAGCATATCGTCAGCGATCTGCTGGTGCTCGCGACGCTCGAAGGCGACAACAAGCCGCCGAGCAACCAGATGGTCGATATGCGCGCGGTGCTACGGCATCTGGAAGATGATGCGCAAAGCCTCTCGGGCGGACGACACCGGATTGGCTTCGAGGCCGACGAGGCATTGACGGTGACGGGAGTGGAGACGGAGATCATGAGCGCGTTCGGGAATCTCGTCACGAATGCGATTCGGTATACACCTGACGGCGGGTCGATCGATGTGAGTTGGCACGCACAGGGAGGGCAAGCCACGTTCGCAGTGACCGACAGCGGCTTGGGTATTCCTGCCGCGGATATTCCGCGATTGACTGAGCGGTTTTATCGTGTCGATCGGAGCCGGTCTCGCGACACGGGCGGGACCGGGCTTGGGCTTGCGATCGTCAAGCATGTGTTGCAGCGGCATGATGCGCAGCTCGAGGTGAAAAGCGAAGAAGGGCGAGGGAGCACTTTTACCGTACGGTTTCCCGTTGCGCGGAGTGCGCGGCTTCAGTCGACCGCCGCTTGATTCTGCTTTATTGTCTGCGTCGCAGTCGCCATTTTTGCCTGCGGCGCGGCGTTTGCCGTTTTTTGTTTTTCCGCTGGCATCCGCTTTGTGCATCTGGCACAGGGGCAACACCAGCAAACCAGATGCACAAAGCGGATGCCAGCGAAAAAAACGACACCAGCGTCGAGGACAAAGATCAATCGTCCGTATAAACAACTCGATACGACGTCCGAATCTTCTCCCACTCAGCCGCCTCCTGAATGAGGCTATAGTCCGTGAGCGGATTATTCGCGACCCACGAATTGGGCAGCCGAACCTCATACCCGCCATTCGCTTCCGCAACGGTGATTTCTGGCAAGCCGGCATCCGCACGGCGCCGGCAGAACAGCGCCGCGAGCCGCAGGCAGAACAGCAGCTTCCATTCGAGATCGCGCGTCTGCGCCAGCTTCGCCAGCTTGCCTGCGTGCCCTACGACGAGCGCCGCAAGTCGCGCCTGATCGGTGCGTGAAAAACCCGGCATGTCCGCATTGCTCGCGATATACGCCGAATGCTTGTGATATGCGCTGTGTGAAATCGACAGCCCGATTTCGTGCAGCGCCGCCGCCCAGCCGAGGAACATGCGATTCTCTTCACGCACTTCCGTATCGGGTTCGTCGAGCTGATCGTAGAAATGCACCGCAAGCTCGCCAATGCGGCTCGCCTGCGCACGATCGACGCCATAGCGGCGCATGAAACCCTCGACCGTGATGGTCCGCATGTCCTGATGCTGTGAGCGTCCCAGCAGGTCATACAGCACGCCAAGGCGCAGCGCGCCGTCCGTCGTGTCGACATAATCGACGCCCAGTTCATCGAACACCGCGATCATGATGGATAGGCCGCCCGCCAGCACCGGCACGCGATCGGGCTTCAGCGCGATCAGCTTCAGACGATTGACGTTCTCCGCCTTGATCAACGCACGCTTCAGACGCTCGAGGCCGCCGCGTGAAATGCCGTGCGTGATGCCCGGATCGTTGAAGCCGTTTGCTTCGAGCAGCTCCGCTAGCGCTCGCGCCGTACCGGACGATCCGATACCCTGGTCCCATCCCTCGCCCTTGTAGTCGGCCGAAATGATCTGGATCTCACGCGAGGCCGCCAGTTCGGCCTGACGCATCGTGTACTCGTCGACGTTACCCGCCGGGAAGAACTGACGGCTGTGGCTTACGCAGCCAATGTACAGGCTTTCCATCCTGATCGGCGTGTAGTGCGAACCGATAATGAACTCGGTCGAGCCGCCGCCGATGTCCACGACGAGCCGCTTGCCCGCGCTCGCCGGCACCGAATGTGCAGCGCCCGCATAAATCAGGCGCGCTTCTTCGCGACCCGCGATCACTTCGACGGGGAAACCCAGCGCCGCTTCCGCTTCGCCGAGAAATTCCTCCGCGTTCTTCGCGACGCGCAACGTGTTGGTGGCGACGGCGCGCACATGGTCGGGATGGAAGTCGCGAAGGCGTTCGCCGAAGCGCTTGAGGGCGTCCCAGCCGCGCACCTGCGAAGCACGGTCGAGCATCTTTTCGCGCGACAGGCCCGCGCCGAGCCGCACCGGTTCGCGCAGCGCGTCGACCTGATAGATCTGGCTGCCCGCTTCCGTCTCCTCGACGCGGCCCACGATCAGACGGAAGCTGTTCGAGCCGAGATCGACGGCGGCAAGTAGTGGCGGAGTGTTGACCATCGGGAGTGAGGACCTCATGCGCACAAACAGGTCGCCCATGTTGGGCGCGCCGATTCGCGCGGTGTTCAAAGTCGCCATTTTAAGCGTACTGGACATCACGCTGTCACCTCCGCCATTGTCGTGCGATATGGTCGCACATGCCTGCGTCATATTTACGACATAGGGCGGCAAAAGCGTAAAATCACGTGACAAGTCATTTCACGCCACTGTCATCATACTGTGAGAATTTCCGAGCGTCCGTTCGAGTCACCTTCCGACATTTCATTCTCACCGCCGATGTCCAACCGCTATCCTCTTCTGAACCGCGAGCTGGGCATTCTGGGGTTTAACGAGCGTGTGCTCGCACAGGCTGCGGACCCCGCCGTTCCTCTTCTCGAACGCCTGCGATTCATCTGCATCACCAGCAGCAACCTCGACGAATTCTTCGAAGTCCGCATGGCCGGTCTTCAGGAGCAGATACGCGACAATCCCGGCGCGCTGTCGCCCGACGGCATGTCGCTGCAGCATTGCTACGATCTCGTCGTCGAACGCGCGCAGAAGCTGGTGCATCGTCAGTACACGATGCTGCAGGAGACCGTGCTGCCCGCACTCGAAGACGAAGGCATCTATTTTCACGGCATGGAAGCGTGGAACGATGCGCAGACGCAATGGGCGCACGATTATTTTCTCAACGAGCTGTTGCCTGTTCTGACGCCGATCGGCCTCGATCCCGCGCATCCGTTTCCGCGCGTGCTGAACAAGAGCCTGAACTTCGTCGTCGAGCTGGAAGGCAAGGATGCGTTCGGCCGCCAGGCTGTGATGGGCATCGTGCAGGCGCCGCGTGCGCTGCCGCGGCTCGTGCGCATGCCGCAGGATCTGTCGGGCTATCCGCATGGCTTCGTGTTGCTGAGCTCGTTGCTGCAGCGTTTCGTCGGCGAGTTGTTCCCCGCCTTGCTCGTGCGTAGTTGCAACCAGTTCCGCATTACGCGCAACAGCGAGCTGTTTGTCGATGAAGACGAAATCACGAACCTGCGGGTCGCGCTGCAGGGCGAGCTGCCCGCGCGGCATCTGGGCAATGCGGTGCGGCTGGAAGTGTCGGCGGATACACCGGCGCATCTGGTGCGGCGTCTGCTCGACGAGAGCGGTTTGTCGCAGAAGGACTGCTACCACGTCGACGGCCCGGTGAATCTCGTGCGTCTGATGCAGTTGCCCGAGATGGTCGACCGGCCAGACCTGAAGTTCGTCCCGCACATTCCCGCGACGCCGCCGCAGATCGCCAACAGCGCGAGCCTGTTCGATGTGATCGATCAGGGCGATGTGCTGCTGCATCATCCGTACGAGAGTTTTCAACCGGTGCTCGAACTGCTGCTGCAGGCGGCGAAGGATCCGAACGTCGTCGCAATCAAGCAGACGATCTATCGAACGGGCACGGACTCGCCGCTGATGGATGCGCTGATGCAGGCCGCGCGCAACGGCAAGGAAGTGACGGTGGTGGTCGAACTGCTCGCGCGCTTCGACGAAGAGACGAACATCAATTGGGCCTCGCAGCTCGAGGCTGTGGGCGCGCACGTCGTGTATGGCGTGGTCGGCCACAAGTGCCACGCGAAGATGATGCTGATCGTTCGACGTGTGTCGGAAGGCGGCAAATCGATCCTGAAGCGCTACGCGCACCTCGGCACGGGCAACTATCATCCGCGCACGGCGCGTCTCTATACCGACTTCGGTCTGATGACAGCCGATCAGGATATCTGCGAAGACGTGCATCATGTGTTCCAGCAGCTGACGGGCATCGGCGGCGAGTTGCCATTGCACGAATTGTGGCAGTCGCCGTTCACGCTGCATCCCCGGCTGGTCGAATCGATTCGTGCTGAAGCAGAGCACGCGAGGGCGGGCAAGCGCGCACGGATCGTTGCGAAGATGAATGCGTTGCTCGAGCCGACCGTCATTGCTGAGCTGTACGAGGCGTCGCAGGCGGGTGTGAAAATCGATCTGATCGTGCGTGGTGTGTGCGCGCTGCAGCCGGGTGTGGAAGGTCTATCGGAGAACATCACGGTGCGCTCGATCGTGGGGCGCTTTCTCGAGCATCATCGTATTTTCTATTTCTACGACGATGGTCGCGAACAGGTTTATCTGTCGAGTGCCGACTGGATGGATCGCAACTTCTTCAGGCGGGTCGAGGTCGCGTTTCCGATTAATAACCGGCGGTTGAAGCGGCGCGTGATCGCCGAAGGGCTGTCGGCGTTTCTCGGCGACAATCAGGCCGCCTGGCTGATGCAAAGCGATGGGCATTATCGCCGGCGCAGGCCCGGCAAGTCATCGCGGAATGCGCAGCTTAGCCTGTTGGCCAAGTTTTGTTCGTGATGGTTTTTCGTCTTCGACGCAGTTGCTATTCTCTTTTTCGCGGGCATCCGCATTCTGTTTCTGGTTTGCTCGTGTTGCCCCTGTGCGGGGCGGCACTTACTTTCTTTGCCGCGGCAAAGTAAGCAAAGAAAGCCGCTCACACCGAGCGTCTTGACGTTTACCCGCGAGCCCTCAAATCCTCCGCCCTTTGCGCGGTAGCGCGCGATTTCGCGTGCGTTGCCAGCGCCTTGAACAGGCGCCCACTTCAATCTCCCGTCGCACAGCCAGCGGCAGCGAATCGTCTGTGCCGCCCAGGCGGCAAACTGTGTGTCGCCTGTCGCACCGCATGCATTGCTGATCTTACGACACCGATGACGCGGACAGCTTAAGCGGGTGGGTGAGCGGCTTTCTTGCTCAGCAAACCAGAGCCCACCGCGGAGCCCAGCGACAACTCAACAAATCCAGGGCATCGCCCGCGCCGTGAAGCGGGCGCAAAAAATCAACGCCCCAGTGCGTCCCCAAGAAAATGCCGCGCATACCGCGCATTGATCTCCGACAACCGGAACAGCGTCAAAAAGTCGGCGGTATTGAAATCGGGATCCCATGCAGGCGCGCCGCAAATTTTCGCGCCGAGGCGCAGATAACCCTTGATCAGCGGCGGAGGCGCCACCTTCGCCCCCGTCTGCAATTCATCGACGGGCAGCGCCGTATGCGGAAACGCGCGGTACTCCGGCGTCGTCAGCGTGTCGTCCTGCAAGGAGGCGTACAGGTTCGCCGCATAGTGGCCGCCGTCCGCCATCGCGACGCTCGCGCAGCCAAGCATCGTCTCGTAGCCGTTGTGCTGCATGTACGACCCAAGACCGGCCCACAGCGACATGATCACCGAGCCGCTGCGATAGTCGGGGTGCACGCACGAGCGGCCCACCTCGACCATCTTCGAGCGCAGATGCGTAAGGCGGGAGACGTCGAACTCGCCCTCGGCATACAGCCGGCCAATGCGCGCCGCCTGGTGCGGCGGCAGCACGCGATACGTGCCGACAACCTTCAGCGTGTCGAGGTCGCGGACGATCAGGTGATCGCAGTAAGCATCGAACGAATCGACGTCGAGGCCGGCGGGACCGGACAGGCGCGCGCCCATTTCCTCGGCGAAGACCCGGTAGCGCAGACGCTGCGCTTCACGAAGCTCCTCGTCGGTACGCGCCCACGAGACTTGCAGACGATGCTGGGCGGTGACCGTTTCTTCCGCGCGCGGCAGGCGACGACGCGGCTCAAGGATCGATGCGAAGGGCAGGGTAGGCGTCGGCAGTTCTCGCATGTGGCGTTCCTGGTCGAAAATGTGAAATTCACTTCGACGCCAATGTAGTAACGGCCGGTGACGCTCACGTGGCAACGTCGTGACGATTCGATGACGTGTCGTAAGGCCGACGCTTTCGGCGCGCCTTCGTTGTTGTTGCGCCGCGCCATCCGGCTTGCGCGGCGATGCGGCGCGAATCAGATCAGGTCCGAACTGATGGCTGCTCGCAACACTGCCTGCTCGTCGTTGCCGCGCGTGCGGCTCTCGATCCACCAGATCGCTGACTTCTTGATCGGCCAGCTCGCGCCGCTATCGGCAAGCAGCCGGGCGGCCACGTGGCCGAGCGTCGGCTGATGACCGACCACCACCACGGTCGGCGCAATGCCGTCAGGCCAGCCGGCCGCCGCGAGGACGTCGGCGGCGCTCGCGTCGGGCGCGATCTCGCGCACCACCCGATACTGGTCCGTCAGCGATTCGGCCGTCTGCACGGTGCGCGTGGCCGGGCTCGCGAGGATCACGGCGTCGTCGGGCAGACGCGCGCGCAGCCATTTTGCGGACGCCTGCGCCTGCTTGCGGCCCCGTGTCGTCAGCTGGCGGGCGAGATCGGTCGACGCAGTATCTTCGGCTTCGGCGTGACGCCAGAGAATCAGGTTCATCGCGGTGTCTCCAGAGAACGTGTCGTTGATATATCGACAGTATGGACAACGCCGGGCGAAGTGAGTTTTGTCAGTCCTGCGTTTTCGATTTTTAACGCGGATAGGTTTCGGCAGTGTGAGGGATGCGCGGGTAGCAGGCTCGTCCTGTACGAAAACGGCGGTGGAAAAACAAAAACCCGCGACACGCAAAGGTGACGCGGGTTTTTGTGTACGGCATGTTGGTGGTCGGAGCGAAAGGATTCGAACCTTCGACCCTCTGATCCCAAATCAGATGCGCTACCAGGCTGCGCTACGCTCCGACGCGAGCCAGAGATTGTATGCGCATTGCTATGCGCAAGTCAAACGGGGAATGAATTGCGCATCGATCGAGCCTCGAAGGCAGGCTTCAGCAGGCCGAGGTTCGCGACGTCATAACTGCCCCATCAGCAACAACACGATGACCACGATCAGCACGATGCCGATGAGGCCCGTCGGACGATAGCCCCATTCGCGGCTATACGGCCAGCTTGGGAGGGCGCCGATCAAAAGCAGGATCAGCACGATCAACAGAATGGTTCCGAGGGTCATGTTATCTCTCCTTATATGGCCGGGCCACACATGGAGACCGCCTAAGCGCGAAGGCAGCGCGGGCGCGCGCTGGCGGCCGGGATTGTCGAGCGCGCGGGATGCGCGTTCTATGGCTTGCAAATCAGCAAGGCATGTGCCCGACATAGGCGGCATTGCCAACGGGGTGACGGGAGCGGGGTGACAGGGTCGGGCGTGCGCACCTTCAGGCGCAGGCGCGCATGGGGTCTTGAAAGCAAGGGAAGACACCGCGCGTCGATCGAAAGCCCACGCGCGCGAGCTTCGCCTTGCGGTGAAGCTCGTTTGGACAATCCGAATATGCGCCGCGAGCGCGGCGCATACGCATCAGTGTCTGCGGCGCATTCTGTCGAAGACGTGATGCTCGGCCAGCCAGTGATGCATCATGCCTTCACCGTGATGTTCGCGGCGATAGGTGCGCGACTCGAAAACGGACAGTACGACGAGCACCAGCAAACCTACAGCCAGTCCAACCAGACCTGCGATCGATTCGGCATCCATGACGGCCTCCTTCGACGACTGCGACGTTGCCTACATAGTAGATCAGGCGCCGCAAGTTGACGCAAGGAGGGCGATGCCCAGGTTCTGCAGCGCACAGCGCGCTTTACGGTTAGACTCGTGGCCCGCCGACGTCATCCGTCGTTGCTCACACCTGGTCCGGAAAGTTCATGAAGCGCTTCCTGTTCGCTACATCGCTGTTTTCGCTCTTCGCCCTGTCGGCGTGTGCCGACGATCCGACCCTTCACCGTCACGTGCCGCCGCAAGACCCCGCCGACTATCATGGCGTGCCGACGGACACACGTCCGCCGTCGATGATCGACGCGCCCGCTTCGCCTCAATAAACGCAACGAGCGGTCCCATGCAGGTTCAGGGAGCGCCGCACGCGGGGCCGACATCGAGGGTGAGGCGAGGCAGCAGGCGTGCGAGCGTGAGGCCGCGCGCTGCCATGAAGATCAGCAGCGCCGCCCACAGTCCGTGGTTGCCGTGCGTGCCGGTGAGCGCCCACGAAGCGGCAAGAAACACGCCGAGCGACACGACCATCGATGTCATCAGATCGCGCGTGCGCGTCGCGCCGATGAACACGCCGTCGAGCAGAAAACCCCACACGGAGACGACGGGCGAGAGCGCCGTCCACGGCAGGTAGGCTTGCGCCGTCGCGCGCACGGTGGCTTGATCGGTCAGCCGTTCGATGATCCACGGGCCCGTCAGCCAGTAAACCAGCGAGAAAGCGAGCGCGCCGAGCGCCGACCAGAGCAGCGTCGCTTTGACGGCCTGGCGGAACGCCTCGCGATCGCGCGCGCCGATGGCCGCGCCGACGAGCGCTTCCGCTGCGTGTGCAAAGCCGTCGAGCCCATAGCCCATGAAGGTCTGGAAGTTGAGCAGCAGCGCGTTCGACGCGAGCGTCGCGTCGCCCTGTTTAGCACCGAGATGCGCGAACCAGCCGAAAGCGCCGAGCAGGCACATCGTCCGCACGAAGATATCGCGGTTGATCGCCACCAGGCGCCCGAGCGCCGACGCATCGAACAGCGCGGCGCGTTCGAGCGCGGGCAGGTTGCGCGGACGCATCTGCCACAGCAGCACGGCGCCGAACACGAAGCCGAGTGCATCGGCTGTCGCCGTCGCCGCGCCGATGCCTGCCACGCCCCAGTCGAACGCATACACGTAGAGCAGCACGGCGACGATGTTCACCGTGTTGATAAAGATCTGCGTCGCGAGCGCAACGCGCACGCGCTGCGTGCCGAGCAGCCAGCCCAGCACGACATAGTTGCCGAGCGCGAGCGGGGCCGCCCAGATACGGGCATGGCAGTAGGCGCGTGCGTGGCGCTGAACTTCGTCGCTGCCGCCGATCGTGCGCACGGCGAAGTCGATCAGCGGAACCTGCAATGCGAGGACGATCGCGCCGATCGCAAAGGCGAGCAGCATCGCGCGTACGATGTTCAAACGCAGGCCGGCCGGATCGTCTGCGCCGAACGATTGCGCGACGAGCCCCGTCGTGCCCATGCGCAGAAAGCCGAAGCCCCAGAACACGAAGCTGAAGAACAGCCCGCCGAGCGCAACGCCGCCGAGATAGGACGCGCTGTCCAGATGGCCGGCGACGGCCGTATCGACGGCGCCGAGTATCGGCTGCGTCAGGTTGGCGAGGACGATTGGAAACGCGAGCGTGAGCACGCGCCGGTGCCAGTACGTCGGCGCGGCGTCCGCATGGGGCGCGGCATCCGGCGGCGCAGCATGGTCGGCGCGATCGTTCAACCGCGCTCCTGCACGCAGACCCACGGCGATACCACGACGGCCCACAGGTCGGGATCGCGCGCAGCGAAGTCCGTTGCCGTCTCAGACTGCACGCGCTCGACGAGTCCCGCCGACAGCCATTGCGTGACTTGCGCCGTGTCGTCGCTGGCGATCGCCTCGGCAACGCTCACCAGATCGAGGTCGCGCGCGACGCGCAGCAGCATGCCGCGGGCGAAGAAGCGTTCGAGTTCAACCCAGCCGATCTTCGCGGTTTCGCCGAGCAGCTTCTGATAGAGGGGGCTTTGTGGGGTGTCGGAGGAAGTCATGACGATGTGAGCGGCAGCACGTGACGGGGCGTAACTATAAACCATAGCCGACGGCGAGACGTCGGCTGCGGGATCGCGGATCGACTGTTCATGATGACGCCAATCCGCTCGTTGAATGCCACACGTTTGCGGATGAAAAATCATGCTGTCATCCGCATTTGACGGCATTCAGTCAATGCTCGCGCGTTGGTTAAATCAGATCAATTCCCGCTCAGGAATCGCGACGAAAAGGTGCGTTGGCGCACCAAGTTTAATGATTGCCGCCATCGAAGTGAAATGCGTGAATCGGCCGTATATGGCAGTGCAGATCAATTCGCGCGCCGCATTTTCATGATTGCCCGAAAGGCGCGCTGGCTGCGGGTCTCGGGGCAGTGGGGCGGAGCACCGTGCGAGTATCGGATGACAGAAAACGGGTTGATTCGGTTTCCAGATTGACGGCTGCGTCATTCAGTTCACCGTTGAACCGTGCGCCGACTCACACTATTTGCACAATTAATCGATTGCGTGGGCATAGGTGCGTTGCTAGATTTCGTTTCGGCGCATGGTGAACCGGTCCTTTG
The DNA here is from genome assembly GCF_000020045.1 of Paraburkholderia phymatum STM815. GTDB lineage: Bacteria > Pseudomonadota > Gammaproteobacteria > Burkholderiales > Burkholderiaceae > Paraburkholderia > Paraburkholderia phymatum. The sequence continues at coordinate 1,003,120 of NC_010622.1, forward strand.
CCGATATGCGCCGAACCCCCGTTTGCCCGGCCTCGTGCCGGGCTTTTTTTGTCCGCTCATATCAAACATCGGACGACATCACGCGAAGCGAGGCGACTATTGCTTGCAGCGGATCACCATCGAGCGATTCTTCACGTTGGCGCCGAGCACGCCGCCCAGCGAGCCACCCGATGTGCCGCCCGTGTCGACATCCTTCGAGATCACGTCATAGCCATATGCGCCGCAGGCCTCGCCTGCACGCTTGTAGCATTCGCCCCAGTTCTGGCTTGCGTCGCTGCCGCTGCAGTTGATCGCGAAGCCGGTGTCGCCGTTCGGCAGATACGTGAGCGTGGTCGAGCCTGAGCTGGCGCAGCCCGCAAGACTCGCGATCCCAGCGATCGCGAGGCTCGCCGCCATCGCTCGAACTGCCGCAAAGGCGTATTTCATCGGAGTGTCCTCTCTGTGTCGTTGCGTGTCGGGACGCGGTGCCGGTAAACGCGGCACGGCGCGTGCCCGCCCGTCTCTGTGATGGAGCCGTGTACGGCCCGTCTGGTTCCCCGACACGGCGCACGCCGCCATGTGAAGGGCGTCGAAGGGGCGCCAACGTGGACGGCGTGACGGATCGGGCAGCGCGTTCAGCGTGGCGGCAGAGACCGCGCCGGATCGATCGAGCGGCCCGCGTAACGCAGTTCGAAATGCAGCATCACGCGGTCGTTGTCCGAGTCGCCCATCTCGGCGATTTTCTGACCTTGCTGCACGGTCTCGCCTTCCTTCACGAGCAGCGTGCGGTTGTGCGCGTAGGCCGTCAGGTAATCGGCGTTGTGCTTGATGATCAGCAGATTGCCGTAGCCGCGCAGGCCGTTGCTTGCATAGACGACGGTGCCGCCCGCCGCGGCGAACACGGGTGTGCCCGCGGCGTTCGCGATATCGATGCCTTTCGAATTATTGCCGTCGAAGTTGCGGACCACATTGCCCGTTGCCGGCCAGATCAACGAGATCGACGACGGAGGCGCCGAAGGCGTGTCGGCGGCCGCGCCGCGCGACGAGGACGCCGTTGCCGCCGCTGCGCTCGCGCTGCCGCTGCCATTGCTGCTTCGCGCCGGAGCCGTGCTGGCCGTCGCTGTGCCGGGCGGCGGCGCGACGCGCAGCACCTGGCCGACCTCGATCGAATCGGGATTCGACAGGTTGTTCCAGCGCACGATGTTCTGCACCGACGTCCGGTTGCTGCGCGCGACCTTGTACAGCGTGTCGCCCCGTTCGACGCGATAGAAGCCCGGACCCACGGGAGCCGAGCCGCATGCGGCCAGTGCCGCGACCATCGCCCCGCAGACGAGCTGTCTGATTTTTGTTGTCAACATTGGACCTCGCAAGACGCCGCCGCGCGCCGATCCCGATCACGCGGCAGTTGCAAAACGCCAGATTCTAACGGTTTTGCAAAGCAGCATCCGTTTTCGGACTCGTGCGCGGCGATCGATCAGGGCAGCGTGCCGACGGCGAGGCGCAGCGACGCCGTTTCCGTGTCGCCCGCTTCGAGCCAGCGCAGGCCGAGACCGTTGTGGATCGCATCGGGCAGACCCAGCCACGGCTCGACGCAGAAGAAGTCGGATTCGGGCTTCTCCGTCCACGTCGTGACGGCGTACCACGGCACCGAGCCGGGTCGCTGCAGATCGATCGTGATGCTGCGGTTCAAGGCAAGCGCGACCACGCGCACGAGGTGATCCGGCGCGCCATCGAGGCAATGGAAGCGGTCCAGGATGCCCGGGTCGTCAAGGCGGTAATCCGGCTCGCCCGCTTCGCCTGCCGCGATCGCGCCGTCCGGCAACTGATGGCGGCGCACCGTGCGCGGCAGTTCCAGCACGGTCTCGCCGCGTTGCGTGTGCGGCAGCGTGAAATAGAAGTGATGGCCCGCGTAGTAGGGCAGCGGCGCGCTGCCCGGCGCGCCCGTGTTGGTCGTGACGAAGTCGACATCGAGCGTGTGCGCGTCGACGAGCGTGTACTTCGCCTCGAAGCGGAAGCTGAACGGATAGCTTGCGCGGGTCGCGTCGCTGTCGGTCAGCGTCATGCTGATCGAACGGGCTGCTTCGTCGACCGTCGCCTCGAACGGCAGATCGCGCGCGAAGCCGTGCATCGGCAAATCGCGCACGACGCCTTGCGCGTCCTTCCATCGGCCGATCTGCCCGTCGACAAAATGGCGTCCGAGAAACGGAAAGAGCAGCGGATTGCCGCCGCGAACGCGCGCGGGCTGGCTCCAGTCTGCCTGGTCGGGCCAGAAGATCACCGACTGGCCGTCGACGTCCCACGACAGCAGGCGGCCGCCCGCCTGCGGCGCGACGCGGAGCAGGGAGGCGTCGCGTGCGATTTCGATAATGTCCTGTTGCTGGAATTGGGGCATGGCAATGAACGTTAGAAAGCGGTTGGGAGGGGAGGGAATATGCACAATCCTGGCGCAAAGCGCGCGACGAACGCCGATTTTGCGCCGCTTTATGCTACGGGGAAACCCTTCTGGGGAAATTGCGGGTGTTACCGCACGGTCGGCGCAATCGATAATGTGCTTGAGGACCGGTTGCGGCCGGACGCGATCACTCGGTTTTTGGGAGGGGCGATGGATCTCGCAATGGCAATGAGCGTGGCACTGTTCGGCATGTTTACGGGCAGTACGATTTATTTCTTTTATAAATTTGCACGCTGACACGGGGCGACGAGATACCACGTTGAGCCGTCGGCACGTACCGACGGTCCGCGCAGCCTCCGCACGCAGGCCCGCCTTCCAAGGCGGGCCTTTTTGCTTTCATGACCGTAATCACGCTTTCAAAGATGGTGCGATGCCGCAAGGTGCGTAAAAAGTCGAATGATTGTCCTTGGCTCTCCGGAATCGCGCCGTCATAATCGACGCGCCTTCAGATGCTGGACATCATGCTCCGGCAAGCTGTCCATCCTCCCCACTTCTTTCAAAAGGACCGACGCGTGAGCCTGTCGTTTTTGATCTTTTTGAGCGTGCTGCAGGGCGTCACGGAACTGTTTCCAGTGAGCAGTCTTGGTCATACGCTCCTCGTCCCCGCGCTCTTCGGCATGCATATCGACAAGCATGCGCCGCAACTGCTGCCGTTCCTCGTCGCGCTGCACCTCGGCACGGCGTTCGCGTTGCTGTGGTACTTCCGTGCGCGCTGGATCGCGCTGATAAGCGGCTTTTTCGCGTCGCTGTCGGGTCGGCACAATGACGAGGGCCACCTGATGTGGGCGCTCATCATCGGGACGATTCCGGCCGGTCTGGTGGGTTTGCTGCTCGAAAAGCGGCTGGAGCGCGTGTTCCACGACCTGCGCATCGTCGCGATCGCGCTGATCGTCAACGGTATCCTGCTGTGGCTCGGCGACCGCTTGCAGCGCTCGCGCCCGCATCAGGCGCCGGAGAAGCTGACGTTCAAACAGGCGTTTCTCGTCGGCCTCGCACAGATCGGCGCGCTGATTCCCGGTTTCTCGCGCAGCGGCCTGACGATGATCGCAGGCAATGGCGCGGGCCTTACCGCAGAGAAAGCAGCCGAATTCTCGTTCCTGCTCGGCACGCCGATCATTTTCGCGGCGGGCGTACTCGAATTGCCGAAACTGTTCCACGCGCCGGGCCAGCTCGCCGACGCGCTGCTAGGCGGCGTTCTGACGGCCATCGCGGCGTATCTGAGCGTGCGTTTCCTGATGCGTTACTTCGAAGGACGTGGCCGGCTGGCGGCGTTCGGCGTGTACTGCGTGATCGCCGGTGTGGTGTTCCTCGGCTGGTTCATGACCCATCCCCAGCCGGTCTGACGGCGCGGAACGATCGGTTATAATCCCGGGCCCGGCGTTGCTGCCGGGCCGTTCTGTTTGCGCATCACGGCACGTCTCGTGCCCCGGATCTGACGTCATCCTCGACGACCAGGCCGGGTTAAAATTCCGGTTTCGCCTCCCCATAGTTCAACGGATAGAACACGGGTCTTCTAAACCTGAAATCGAGGTTCGATTCCTCGTGGGGGGGCCATCCATCAAGTGCGCCGACGCCGGCCACTTCTTCCTTCTTTGCTTGGCGCGGGCGCCTTTCGGTCACACACCACGGTGCCAGTCATCGGCCGCTCGATCAGCAAATGAAAAGGGCAGCCGAAGCTGCCCTGAAGCGTTGCGCATCACGTTCCGCATCACGTTCCGCATTTCTAAGACGAGTATCGCGGCATTTTCCGCACGCCGACGCTGCGCAGCTGACGGACGGATATCGAGCCGAAGCGCCTCAGCAGCTCGCGGACGCTACGTCGTCAAGAGCAGATAACAGCTTGCGATCAGCAACATAAATGACGCGAGGAGGCAACTGAGGCCCGCTCGCGTCAGCACGCATGGCCAACGGCTGCCGCGCAAGCCGTGGATGTGCACAATGGTCGGCGTCGGCGCCGGATCGACAAGCATCACGACGGCCGACAGCGCGATGCAGATCAGCGTCAGTATTGCGGCGAATAACTGGAGAGCGAGCGATAGATCCATGAACGTCTGTCGCAACGCGGAAGCGTTGCGAATGGCAGTTGAATTTGATCCGGATCATGTTAGGGATGACCTGCTGGGACGCCCATGAGAGGCGTCCTAAAAACGTCTGAAAAGGCTTGTCAGTGATGGCGCAGCGCGGCAGGCATTATCTCGATCAGGGTGGCGCCGGACGCCTGGGCGCGCCGTTCCATGCGCGTGCGCGGCAAACCTGTGTGCGAGACGGGCGTGCTATGCTTTTGGGGTCCAGATCGCGCGGCTCAAGGGCAGCGCCGATCGTGCTCGAACCGATTTCAGCGGAGAACTACATGTCGATGCCAACCCGAGCCGCGTTTCAACTCACCGTGGGCGGGCTGCTGCTCGCTGGCGCAGTGGGCGCGCATGCCGCCAATCTCGCCTTTTTGAACGACACGCCGATTTCCTACATGAAGCAGGCCGACAACGATTCGTTGAAAGCAGCCGCATTCGAAGCGCTCGACAAGAAGCAGGACGGCGAATCGGTCGCCTGGAACAACGAGGGTCTGCGCAACAGCACGAAAATCGAAGCGCAACTGACGCCCGACGCCACGTCGAAGACGGGCGATCGGACTTGCCGTCAAATGCATGTGGTGTTGAGCGCGAAAGGCCAATCGATGAATCTGAACCCGCAGTTCTGCCGTGAGGGTACGGGCCGCTGGGTGCTCCAGAAGAAGCATTGAGCTCGCGCACGATTTCTTGCGGCGTCGTCCTGCTCGATCCCGACGGCCGCGTGCTGCTCGCACACGCGACGGAAACGACGCACTGGGACATTCCGAAAGGGCAGGGTGAGGAAGGCGAAGCGCCGCAGGCGACGGCGCTTCGCGAGATGGACGAGGAAACGGGCCTTGCGCTTGAGGCAGAGCGCCTGAAAGACCTCGGGCTTTTTGTATATCGACGGGATAAGGATCTGCATCTGTTCGCCGCGCGCGCTCGCGCCGACGAACTCGATCTCTCGCGCTGCGTTTGCACCTCGATGTTTCCGCGCCGCTCGGACGGCACGATGATTCCCGAGATGGACGCCTTCCGCTGGGCCGCGCCGGATGAAGTCGAGCATTACGCGAGCCGCAGTCTCGCGCGGCTCTTTCAGACGACACTATCGCTCGCTGAGTTGCACCGGCTGCTGGATCCAGCGTAGTCACGCCCGGCGGCGGGCCGAGGCGTCAGTCGAGCGCCTTGTCGTTCGGATGCGCGAACAACGTGCGCATCTCCGACGACAACGGGTAGTTCAGGTTGATCCCGTGCGGCGGAATCGGTTGCGTGAACCAGATGTTGTAGAGCCGCTCGGCCTCGCCCGACGTCTGCATCTTCGAAATGACGCGGTTCACCAACTCGCGGAACGGCGCGTCGCCCTTGCGGAACATGCACGCATAGGTTTCGTAGCCAAGCGGCGTGCCCGTCACGATGAAGTCGTCCGGGCGCGGATCGGTTGCGCGAAAGCCGTACAGAATCGGCTCATCCATCACGAACGCCACCGCGCGGTCTGCCTTCACTGCCGCGAACGCGTCGGCATGATCCTTGGCGCTCGCGATTCGCATGTTCAACTGCTTCTCGCTGTTCAACTGGCGCACGAGGCGTTCGTCCGACGTGCCCGCCGTCGTGACGACGGGCTTGCCGGCGAGGTCAGGAAAGTCCGTGATGCCGGCGTTCTTGCGCGCGATCATCCGCACCGCGTACTGGAAGAAGCTGTTCGAAAACGCCGCCACGCTTTCGCGTTCGCGCGTGTGCGTGGTCGAACCGCATTCGAGGTCGATCTGGTTGTTGGCCAGCATCATGAAGCGGTTCGCCGACGTGATGGGCACTTCGCGCACCCGTAGATCGGGCATCGCGAGCGTCTTCTTGATGTCGTCGACGATGGCGAGTGCGATCGACTGCGAATAGCCGATCGTACGGTCGCCGTTGAAGTAGGAGAAGGGAATCGATGCTTCGCGTACGCCCAGCGTGATCACGCCGTCGTCGTGAATCTTCTTGAGGGTGCCCGTCAGTTCGTCAGCGTGTGCGGCGGGCGCGCGCGACGCAAGCGCCGCGGCCACGATGGTCGCCATCGCCATCAGCTTGTGTTTGATTGCAACCTTCATTGTTCCCCCTGGAGCCGGCAGCAATCACTCCGGCTGCATCGTCATGCTCTGGCAGGCGATGTCCATCGTGTGCCACGCGAGCATGCGCGCTGGAAACGCCGCATGCCGTGCATGACGCAACCAGACAATCAGCTTACGCCGGCTTTCCCCAACTGTCGCGCAGACTGACGATCCGGTTGAATATGGGTTTGCCCGGCTTCGTGTCATATCGGTCGGCAACGAAGTAGCCGTGACGCTCGAACTGATAGCGCTGCTCTGGTTCTATGTCGCGCAGACCCGGCTCGACGAACGCCTGCACGATGCGCTTCGAATCGGGATTGAGCGCCTCGAGGAAATCGCGGCCGCCCGCGTCGGGCTGCGCTTCCCTGAACAGGCGATCGTAGATGCGCACCTCGACGGGCACAGCCTGAGTCGCGCTGATCCAGTGAATCGTGCCCTTCACCTTGTAGTTGTTCGCGCCTTCCGTGCCCGAGCGGCTATCCGCGAAGTAGTTGCAGTGCACGGCGATCACGTTGCCGTTCTCGTCCTTTTCCGCGCCCGTGCATTCGACGACGTAGCCGTACTTCAGCCGCACCTTGTTGCCTGGGAACAGGCGGAAATAGCCCTTCGGCGCGTTCTCCATGAAGTCTTCGCGCTCGATCCACAGTTCGCGCGAGAACGGAAACGTACGCAAGCCGCGATCCGGGTGATGCGGGTGGACGGGCGCGCTGCATTCTTCCGTCTGTCCTTCCGGGTAGTTGTCGATGACGAGCTTCAGCGGATCGAGCACGCAGGTCGCGCGCGGCGCCTTTTCATCCAGATCGTCGCGCAGCGCGCCCTCGAACACGCTCATGTCGATCCACGAATCGACCTTCGTGATACCGATGCGCTCGCAGAACAACTTGATGCCTTCCGGCGTGAAGCCGCGCCGGCGCACGCCGACGATGGTCGGCATGCGCGGATCGTCCCAGCCGTCCACATGGCCTTCGTTCACGAGTTGCAGCAGCTTGCGCTTGCTGGTGATCGCGTACGTGAGATTCAGGCGCGAAAATTCGATCTGCTGCGGCAGCGGACGCGTGAAGATGCCCGCGTTGGCGAGCTCGTTGAGGATCCAGTCGTACAACGGGCGGTGGTCTTCGAATTCGAGCGTACACAGCGAATGCGTGATGTTTTCGAGCGCGTCCGAAATGCAATGCGTGTAGTCGTACATCGGATACACGCACCACGTGTCGCCCGTCCGGTAGTGGTGGGCGAAGCGGATGCGATAGATCACCGGGTCGCGCATGTTGAAGTTCGGCGACGACATGTCGATCTTCGCGCGCAGCACGTGCTCGCCTTCCTTGAACTCGCCTGCCTTCATGCGGCGGAACAGGTCCAGGTTCTCTTCGACGCTGCGCTCGCGGAACGGTGACGGCGTGCCGACTTCCGTCGCCGAGCCGCGGTTCGCGCGCATTTCTTCCGCGCTCTGGCTGTCGACGTACGCCTTGCCGCGCGTGATCAGCAGCTCGGCGAACTCGTACAGCTTGTCGTAGTAGTCGCTCGCGAAGTACAGGTGCTCCCGCTGCTCCGACTTCCATTCGAAGCCGAGCCACTTCACGGCGTCGACGATCGAGTCGACGTACTCGAAGCTTTCCTTCTCCGGATTCGTGTCGTCGAAGCGCAGATGACAGATGCCGCCGTAGCTTTGCGCAATGCCGAAGTTCAGGCAGATGCTCTTCGCATGGCCGATGTGCAGATAACCGTTCGGTTCCGGCGGGAAGCGCGTCTCCACCCGCTGGCCCCACTTTCCAGAGCGGTTGTCGTCGTCAATGATGTTGCGGATGAAGTTGGAAACGGGCGCGTCGTGGCGCTCGGCGTCTTTGCGTTCGTTGTTCATGCGAGAAGGAGAAAGTCGGTCCTGGACACTATATGTGTCCGTTAGTCTGTCAATTCTACCTGACCACACATTCGACGACAGGCTTTAGGCGTGTGGAGTGCGGCGCGTAGCCGACATCTGCCAGTTTTCGTCGGGTTTTCGTCCGTTTTCGGGGCACGATCTGGATCACGAAATCAGGCGGCGACGGCAACGCGTTCACGGCGGCAATCGCCTTCGGCAGCGTGCCCTTCGAATCAGGATTGACGCCGGGGCCTTCGAAGCCCCAGTGCGCATCCGAGAGCTGGACGAAGTAAAAATCGTCGTCGCGTCCGTAAGAGAAGCCGGGCAGCGCCGATGCGAACGCCGCGCCGCCGACTGCGGCGAGGCGCAGAAAATCGCGCCGCTTCAGACATTTGAGACTGTTCTGCATGATGGTCCTCGCGAGTTAGAGACTCGTCTGCGGTACCGTGCGAGGCCGCGTTCTATTCCCGGATTTATTTTTTGCAGGATGCGCAGAACCCGGGAATAAACTGAATTGCAGATGGGTTTTGCAGCCGTGAAGTCTGGGCAAGCCTGGAGGCGATCGGTGGATGAGACGGGAAATCATGCGGCGAGAGGTGGCGACGCACGCGCCGAGGCGGCACGCAGTCTGCGCTTTCAGCAGATGGCGCTGCCGCACCTCGATGCCGCATACAACCTTGCACGCTGGCTATGCGGCAATGGGCACGATGCCGACGACGTCGTGCAGGAAGCGTTCATGCGGGCGTACCGCTTCTTCGACACGTTCCACGGCGAGACCGCGCGGCCCTGGTTGCTCGCGATCGTGCGGCGCACGTGGTACACCGAATGGCGCAGGCGTTCGGGCGGCGTGAACGCGACGATCGAGTTCGACGAGAACCTCGACGACGCGTCGTTCGAAGGCTGGAGCGCGGGTTCGCCTGACCCCGAAGCGCTGCTGATCCGCGAAGAAGACACGCGGCTCGTGCATGAGGCGCTCGAACAGCTGGCCGTCGAATATCGCGAAGTGCTGATTTTGCGCGAACTGGAAGAGATGAGTTATCGCGAGATCGCGACCATCGCGGACCTGCCCGTGGGCACCGTGATGTCGAGGCTCGCGCGCGGGCGGCGCAAACTCGCGACGGCGCTGACGTCGCTGCAATCGAAGGGGAGCGCGCGGTCGACGGGTGGCGCGCGCGATGGAGGCGCTGCGCAGCGTGCGCCGGACGGAACGGGCGATGTGTCGGGCGCGCGACCGGCGGTGCGTGCGTCGACCCGAACACAGGATACGTCCCGTCCGGCGCACGACGGCGGCGTCGCACCCGACATCACACGCAAAACCCAAGGCGGCTGGATGCCGCACGCTCCCGGCGCGTTGCCGGGCGGACTCGCACAAGAGGCGCCCGATGGACTGTAACGAAGCACGGCCGCTTCTCGATGCGAATGCGGACCACGAACTCACGCCGCCGCAATCGCGCGACGTGCAGCGGCATATCGAAAGCTGCGAATCTTGCCGGAGGGAAAGCGAGATGGTGCGGGCGATGAAGGGCGCGGTGCGCTCGGCCAATTACTACCGCGCGCCGGACGATCTGCGCGAGAGGATCATGGCGGCGCTGCCGTCGACGGAATCGGCCATGCCCGAACGGGCGGTGCCCGAAAGCGAACCGCAACGCCAGCCGCGCGCGAGGCAGCACAAGGGCTGGCGCGAGTGGCTGCATCTGCCGCAGTTGCCGCAGTTGCCGCAGTTGCCGAAAGGCGGCGGTTTCGGGCCGCTGGCGGGAGAGGGCGCGGGCGGCCCGATGAGCGGCAGCGCGGGCGGCGGTTGGCAGCCGAGCGCGGTCTGGCGCGGCGCTCTCGCGCTCGCTTTCTGTGCGCTGGTCGCGGCGGGCGTCGCGGTGGCGCTGCACCGGACGGGCGAGCCGCTTCCGCTCGTCGACGAACTGGTGGCGAGCCACGTGCGCGCGCAACTGTCGGGGCACGACATCGACGTGGTGTCGTCCGATCAGCACACCGTCAAGCCGTGGTTCAACGGTAAGCTCGACTACGCGCCGCCCGTCGAGGATCTCGCGGCGAGCGGGTTTGCGCTGGCAGGCGGACGGCTCGATTACGTGGGGCATCGGCGGGTGGCCGTGCTGACGTACCGGCACGCGAAGCACGTGATCGACGTCTACGTCTTCCCCGAGGACGACCGCTCGGCGGGCAAGCCCGGCCCGGCGCTGGTGCGCGACGGGTATGCCGTCGCACGCTGGCGCGACGACGGCATGATGTGGTGGGCCGTGACGGACGCCGCGCCCGAATCGCTGACGGCGTTGCAGACGGCGCTGACGACCCGGCTGCACGGCGGGCAGCCGGGGACACCTTATTCGGGCAGTTGACGGAAGGTGAGGCTCGCGACGGGCGATAGAGGGACGATTTAGGGGCGGCCGGGGCGCTTGCTGGGCGCCGCGGCCGCCCCTAAATCATTGAAAACACGCCCGAATCGCGTCCGCACTTCGTGCTTTATCTTGCAAACAGTGCCGATTCAGGTTATATTCTTCGGCTTCTCACTTGCCACACCGGTTCCGACGCCCGGGTGGCTTCAATCCACAAGGAGTGAACATGCGTCATTACGAAATCGTCTTCATCGTGCACCCCGATCAGAGCGAGCAAGTGCCCGCCATGATCGAGCGTTACAAGACCACGATCACGTCGCACGGTGGCCAGATCCACCGTATCGAAGACTGGGGCCGTCGCCAACTGGCCTACATGATCGAGAAACTCGCGAAGGCTCACTACGTCTGCATGAACATCGAATGCGACCAGGCTACGCTCGACGAACTGGAACACGCGTTCAAGTTCAACGACGCCGTTCTGCGTCACCTCATCGTCAAGATGAAGAAGGCCGAAACCGGCCCGTCGCCGATGATGAAGGAAGTGCAGCGCGAAGAAGCCAAGAAAGCGGCTGCAGCGCAGCCGACGGAAGCGCAGGCTTAAAGCAACACCGTTAAGCCATCAGAGTCACGCGCCGTTTTCGCAATCAGGGTTCGTAAAAGGAATCGATGAATCGGCTGCAGCTCACGGCAAGCGTCGTAGAACGCGAACCGGTGCGGTACACCCCCGCCGGCGTTCCGATAGCAGGCTGTACGTTGCAACACCGCACGCAGGTCGTCGAAGCGGGCATTGCCCGAACCGTCGAACTGACCATGCAGGCGGTCGCGGCCGGCGAAGCGAGCGGCAGGCTGGAGCGGATTGAGATGGGCGTCGAAACGCTCTTCACCGGCTTTCTGGCCAAAAGAAGCCGCAACGCGAGAACTCTGGTGTTTCACATCACAGAATTGCAGGACATTGGAAAGGACTAATCATGCCCCGCCCGACTGGTAAGAAATTCGACAAGCGTCGTCAGCAACAAAACCCGCTCTTCAAGCGCAAGAAGTTCTGCCGCTTCACGGCTGCAGGCGTCGAACAGATCGACTACAAGGACATCGATACGCTGAAGGACTTCATTGGCGAAAACGGCAAGATCACGCCGGCACGCCTGACGGGTACCAAGGCCCACTATCAGCGCCAGCTCGACACGGCCATCAAGCGCGCGCGTTTCCTCGCGCTGATGCCGTACACCGATCAGCACAAGGCCTAACCCGGCGACGTCACAAGGAGCATCCGAATGCAAATCATTCTTCTCGAAAAAGTCCTGAACGTCGGCAACCTGGGCGACATCGTCAAGGTGAAGGACGGTTACGCGCGTAACTTCCTGATCCCGAACAAAAAGGCACGACGCGCCACGAAGGAAGCCATCGCCGAATTCGAAGTTCGCCGCGCAGAACTGGAAAAGGTCGCGGCTGAAAAGCTGTCGGCTGCTCAGGCTCAAGGCGAAAAGCTCTCGGGCATGACGGTTCAGATCGCACAGAAGGCTGGCGTGGACGGCCGTCTGTTCGGCTCGGTGACGAACGCCGACATCGCCGCAGCGCTGGGCAAGCAAGGCTTCGAAGTGGAAAAGGCGCAAGTGCGTCTGCCGGAAGGCCCGCTGAAGATGGTCGGCGACCATCCCGTGCACGTTTCGCTGCACACGGACGTCACGGTTGACGTCACGGTGTCGGTGCTGGGCGAGCACGTCTAAGCATTAGCAGGACAAGAAGGACGATCGTCAGGCAGGTTCTGGCGATGAAGGGCAGGGGCCGGGAAACCGGCCTCTGCCTTTTTTGTTCTGCGCCCTCGCTGTCGACGAGCCCGGATCGTTGAGCTTTTCGGCGCTTTGCCGCCGTCTCTATTTGTTCGATAATTCCACCCCATGAACGCACCGTCGAAAGATCCTCAAATCGAGTCGCTGAAAGTCCCGCCCCATTCCATCGAGGCCGAGCAATCGGTGCTGGGCGGTCTGCTGCTCGACAACGGCGCATGGGACCGCATTGCTGACTTCCTCGCGCAAAGCGACTTCTACCGCTTCGATCACCGTGTCATCTTCGAGCACATCGGCAGGCTGATCGCGGCGACGCGTCCCGCCGACGTCGTGACCGTCTACGAAGCGCTGACCACCTCGGGCAAGGCCGACGACGTCGGCGGGCTTGCGTATCTGAACGCGCTTGCGCAGAACACGCCCAGCGCGGCGAACATCCGGCGCTATGCGGAAATCGTTCGCGACCGCGCGGTGTTGCGCCGCCTCGTGTCCGTGGCCGATGAGATCTCCGCCGACGCTTTCAATCCGCAAGGCAAGGAAGTCCGTCAGCTGCTCGACGAGGCCGAATCGAAGGTGTTCTCGATCGCGGAAGACGGCGCGCGCGGCACCCAGGGCTTCCTGGAAATCGGGCCGCTGCTGACACAGGTCGTCGAGCGCATCGACACGCTGTACCACACAGCGAACCCGAGCGACGTGACGGGCACGCCGACAGGTTTCGTCGATCTGGACCGCATGACGTCGGGCATGCACGGCGGCGAGTTGATTATCGTCGCGGGGCGTCCTTCGATGGGCAAGACGGCGTTCTCGATGAATATCGGCGAATATGTCGCCGTCGAGTATGGCTTGCCCGTCGCGGTGTTCTCGATGGAAATGCCGGGCACGCAGCTGATCATGCGTATGCTCGGCTCCGTCGGCCGGCTCGATCAGCACCGCATGCGAACCGGGCGTCTGACCGACGAGGACTGGCCGAAGCTCACGCATGCCGTGCAGAAAATGAGCGAAGCGCAGATTTTCATCGACGAAACGGGCGGCCTGAACCCGATGGAACTGCGCTCGCGTGCGCGCCGTCTGTCGCGGCAGTGCGGCAAGCTCGGACTCATCATCATCGACTACTTGCAGCTGATGAGCGGTTCGTCGTCAGGCGAAAACCGCGCGACGGAAATTTCGGAAATCTCGCGTTCGCTGAAAAGCCTGGCCAAAGAACTCGACGTGCCCGTGATCGCGCTGTCGCAGCTGAATCGCGGTCTCGAACAGCGTCCGAACAAGCGTCCCGTGATGTCGGATTTGCGCGAATCGGGTGCAATCGAACAGGACGCGGACGTGATCCTGTTCATTTACCGCGACGAAGTCTATAACCCCGACAGCCCCGATAAGGGCACTGCCGAAATCATCATCGGCAAGCAGCGTAATGGCCCTATCGGCCCCGTTAGACTCACGTTCCACGGTCAATTCACGAAGTTCGACAACTTTGCGGGTCCGCAGAATTTTTACGGCGGGGAGTAGCACATTGCGCGCAAACGGGGAAACCCGGTTGCGCCCGGCGTTGCGCGCACGCACAAAACGCGGGCGCGCGCGTCACCCGGAACGGTCGGGAACGGTACAATGTTGCGGCTTTATGACAGCCACACCGTGACCATTTTCCGGGATCCCAATGTTTGGTCGATTCATGCCCACCGAGGGCAAATTCTTTGAAATCTTCAACGCCCACGCGAAGCACATCGTCGCGGGCAGCCGCGAACTCGAACTGCTGATCGATAACCTCGGCGACGCCGAGATCCACAAGAACAACGTGCAGACGGCCGAAAAAGCGGCCGACAAACTGACGCACGAAACCATCGATCTGTTGCACAAGACCTTCATCACGCCGCTCGACCGCGACGAAATCCACAAACTCATCACCACGATGGACGACATCCTGGATCTGATGGAGGACGTTGCGACGGCCATTTCGCTGTACGACGTGCAGTCCGTGACGTCCGAGGCGAGCCAGCTTGCGCATATTTCGACGGCGTGCTGCGAACGCGTGCAGGCGGCTGTCGCCATGCTGTCGGACATGAAGCAGGCGCGCGACATCCTGAAGGCTTGCGAAGACATCGACCGGCTGGAGTCGGACGCGGACCGCGTGCTGCGTTCGGCGATGTCTAAGCTTTTCCGCGAAGAGGACGACGTCAAGACGCTGATCAAACTGAAGGCAATTTACGAGTTGCTCGAGTCGATCACCGACAAATGCGAGGACGTGGCGAACATCATCGAAGGCATCGTGCTGGAAAACGCGTAATGCATTCGATACAACTCGCCATCTGGGCGGTCGCGACGCTCGTCGTCGTCGCGCTCGTCTTCGACTTCATGAACGGTTTCCACGACGCAGCGAACTCGATCGCGACCGTCGTCTCGACGGGCGTGCTGAAGCCGCAACAGGCGGTCGCCTTCGCGGCCGCGTTCAACGTCATCGCGTACTTTGTTTTTCACCTGAAGGTCGCACAGACGGTGGGCAAGGGCACGATCGACCCCGGGATCGTCGATCACTACGTCGTGTTCGGCGCACTGGTCGGCGCGATCGGCTGGAACATCGTGACCTGGTACTACGGCATTCCGTCGAGTTCGTCGCATGCGCTGATTGGCGGGCTGGTGGGCTCCGCGCTTGCGAAATCGGGCTGGAGCGCGCTGAACTGGGACGGTCTGCTGAAGACGATCGCGTTCATTTTCGTGTCGCCGCTGCTCGGCTTCGTGCTCGGCTCGTTCTTCATGCTGCTGGTGTCGTGGATCTATTTCCGCACGCCGCCGAGCAAGGTCGACCGGCGCTTCCGCCGTCTGCAACTGCTGTCGGCCGGGTTGTACAGCCTCGGTCACGGCGGCAACGATGCCCAAAAGACCATCGGCATCATCTGGATGCTGCTGATCGCAACGGGCTATGCATCGTCAACGGCCGACGCGCCGCCGCTGTGGGTGATCGGCGGGTGTTACCTGTCGATGGGCCTCGGCACGCTGTTCGGCGGCTGGCGGATCGTGCGCACGATGGGGCAGAAGATCACGAAACTCAAGCCGGTGGGCGGGTTCTGTGCCGAGGCGGGCGGTGCGATCACGCTGTTCCTCGCGTCGTTCCTCGGCATCCCCGTGTCCACCACGCATACCATTACCGGCGCGATCGTCGGCGTCGGCGCGACGCAGAAGCTGTCTGCCGTCCGCTGGGGCGTCGCGGGCAATATCGTGTGGGCCTGGGTGCTGACGATCCCCGCATCCGCCGTATTAGCGGCGGCCGGCTGGTGGCTCGGCCACCGCTTCCTTTAAGCCGCGATACAGCACGCCGCCGTCAGATCAGCGGCGTGCTGCCTCCATCCATCGGGACGATCGCGCCCGTTACGTAGCTCGCGCGGCGACTCGCCAGAAAAAGCGCGACGTCCGCGATTTCCTCCGGTTTCGCGAAACGTCCGAGCGGCACGCGTGCTTCCCCACGCGTTAGCGCTTCGGCGGGCTCGATGCCTTCGCGCGACGCTTCGAGTTTCAGCGCTTCTTCGACGCGATCCGTCAGCGTCGCGCCGGGATTGATCGCGTTGATGCGAATGCCGTAGCGCGCGTAATAGTGCGCAAGGCCGACGGTCGCGAGCATCAGTGCCGCGTTGGCGGCACCGCCTGCGATGTGAATGTCGCTCGCCATCTTCCCACCCATGCCGATGATGTTGACAATGGTGCCCGGCTCCTTTGCGGCGCCGGATTTGACGCGCTCGGCCATACGCTTCAGCACCTCCTGTTGCGGATAGATATACGGAAAGTACTTGGCTTCCATCGTCGCCTTGAACGCGGCCGCGTCGAGCGATTCGGGATCGTAGCGACGCGCGGCGCCCGCGCTGTTGATGAGGATGTCGATCGGGCCGACGGCGCCCGTCGCTTCCTCGACGACGTCTGCGGCGCTATGCGGCTCGTGTAGATCCGCGCGCGTCAGATGCACATGCAAGCCTTCGCTCGACAATTGCTCGCGGGCGCGAGCGAGATTGGCGGGATCACGCGAGACGATCGCGACCTTCGCGCCTTCCATCGCGAAAGCCCGCGCGCACGCCAGTCCGATGCCCTTGCTGCCGCCCGTTATCAGAACCACCTTGTCTTTGAGACCGAGATCCATCGTCGTCACCGCCACCAGGGAAGTGAAGGAAATATCGTCAAAAGATAGCAGAGGTGCGCGATGCCGGGGGGCGAATCGGGCGCGGCTGTCGGGGCGCGCGGCTTCCGAGCTCATGTGGCGGGGCGAGTGCGGCAGCCCGCATCAGTCGTTCGCGAAGCCCGCAATCGGATCGTCGTTGGTCCGCGTCGGCGCGGGAACCGGCCGCGAAGCCGTCGACGCCCGCATGATCTGCACGCCGCCCTGATCACCGTACGATTGTGCTTGGCGCGCCTGAAGCGCCTGCCGGTTGGCCACGGCGGCGGGCGGCGGCGGCTCGTACGCATCGGCGGCCGCGTCGATGGCATCGGACGGGGCGGCGGTACGGTCGGCGCGTTGCATCGTCGCGTCGGTAGCAGGCGAATTCACCGGAGCAGCCATGCCCGGCGACACCGCGCCTGCTGCGCGCGCCTGCAGCCGCGCCGCGCTCATTCCGGGTGGAGGGGGTTCGAACTGATCGGCGGAGGCCTCGGCGGGCGCGGCCGCAGTCACAGCCGCTGTATTCGCGCTGGATGCGGCCTGCGTGCGAGCTTGCGAGGCGTACGTGCCGGCGACGCCGCGAGACGTGCCATGCACGACGGCGGGCACTTCCGTAGCTGCGGCATGACGCGAGGTATCCACGGCCGCAACAGCAGGCGCAGCCGCGGGTGCCCACGGCGCGGGCGCGGCAGCCTGATAGCTCGGCGCATCGAACGGCGCAGGCGTCGGCTTGCTTAGCGCGGGCGCCACCCGGCGGATGCCATCGAAACGCTTCGCCCAATACGGGTTGGTCAGATAGTCGAGCCGCACGGTGCCGCCCGTCGACGGTGCGTTCACGAAGCGCAACTTGCCGACGTAGATCCCGACATGCGAATGCGGCCGTCCTGTTGTGTTGAAGAAAATCAGGTCGCCCGGCGCGACTTCGTCGGGATCGATCGATTCGCCGCGCGAACTCATGTCGGCCGTCGTGCGCGGCAGGTTCACGGAAGCAGCGCGCTGCACGACGTAATGCACGAGCCCGCTGCAGTCGAAGCCGCTGTCAGGCGTGTTGCCGCCCCAGCGATAGGGCACGCCGACGAGGCTCATCGCCTGAATGGAGATTTCTTCGCGGCCGATGCTGTGATCGACGAAACGCGGAAAGCCGGGGGGCGTGGTGCGGTACGCGTCACCCGAGGACGCATACGATCCGCCCGAGCCGCGCACGGTCTTTTGCGGCGCGCCGGAGCACGCGGCGAGCAGGGCGACGACCGATAGTGACAGCGCGAGGCGGAGCATGAGAGCGCAGACGAGCAACGACGCTCGCCAAAAGCCGGCAATGCCCGATGGTAGCCCCTGCAGCGGGCCTCTCGCAATAATTCTTGATGAAGTACTTGAAGTTTACGCGCTAAATGTTGCTGTGCAGACGTCGGATGCGTGTAAAACCCGCGTGGAACGATGCGGTGGGCATAATTTGCGTGCGCGGCGCGCATGAAAAAGCCGCTGCCGGCGTCACCGGAAGCGGCCTGGAACAGCGCAAAGAAGGGCGTTACAGAATATCCGACGCGTAATCCGCGAGACGCGAGCGCTCGCCGCGCGCGAGCGTCACATGACCGCTGTGCGCCCAGCCCTTGAAGCGATCGACGACATACGTGAGGCCTGAACTGCCTTCCGTCAGATACGGCGTATCGATCTGCGCGATGTTGCCGAGACAGATGATCTTGGTGCCCGGGCCCGCGCGCGTCACGAGCGTCTTCATCTGCTTCGGCGTCAGGTTCTGCGCCTCGTCGATGATCAGATACTTGTCGACGAACGTGCGGCCGCGCATGAAGTTCATGCTCTTGATCTTCAGGCGCGAGCGGATCAGTTCCTGCGTCGCCGCGCGGCCCCATTCGCCTGCCGCGTCATCCGTCTTCTGAAGCACTTCGAGATTGTCGTCGAATGCACCCATCCACGGCTGCATCTTTTCCTCTTCCGTGCCGGGCAGGAAGCCGATGTCTTCGCCGACGGGAACCGTCGCGCGCGTCACGATGATTTCGTTGTAGCGCTTGTCGTCGAGCACCTGCGCGAGGCCCGCCGCGAGCGCGACGAGTGTCTTGCCCGTGCCGGCCTGGCCGAGCAGCGTGACGAAGTCGATCTCCGGGTTCATCAGCAGGTTCAGCGCGAAGTTCTGCTCGCGATTGCGCGCCGTGATGCCCCACACATTGTTCTTGTGGTGGCCGTAGTCGCGCAGCGTCTGCAGTAGCGCCGTCTTGCCGTTCAGTTCGCGCACGATGGCGTGAAACGCGGGCTCGCCGTTCTGCGGCTCGAGATAGACGAACTCGTTGACCAGCATCGACGCGCACAGCGGGCCCGTCACGCGGTAATACGTAGTGCCCGTTTTCGTGTCCTGCCAGCTCTCCATGTCCTTCGCGTGCTTCGTCCAGAAGTCGGGCGGCAGCTGACGGATGCCGGAATAGAGCAGATCCTTGTCTTCGAGAACCTGGTCGTTGAAGTAGTCTTCGGCGGGCAGGCCGAGCGCGTGCGCCTTGATACGCATGTTGATGTCTTTCGACACCAGCACGACCTGGCGATCCTGCCGGTCACGCTGCAGCGCGCGCACGACGCCGAGAATCTGGTTGTCGGCCTTGCCCTGCGGCAGGCCTTCGACGGGCTCGATATGTGTGAGCTTCGTCTGGAAGTACAGGCGCCCCAGCGCTTCGCGGCTGCCCAGACGCGCAAGGGGAATGCCTTCCGACATCTCGCCTGCGTTCGCGACGAGCGTATCCAGCGTGCGGCTCACCTGGCGCGCGTTGCGGGCGACTTCCGACATCCCCTTCTTGTGATTGTCGAGTTCTTCCAACGTCATCATGGGCAGATAGACGTCGTGTTCCTCGAAGCGGAACAGGCAGGTCGGATCGTGCATCAGCACGTTGGTGTCGAGTACGAACAGCTTGCGGATCTCGACCTGCGCGCCCTTGGCCGAGTCTTTCTTGGTGGCCGGGCGCACCGTCTTGGCGGCTGCGGCGGCGGGCGCTTCCGCTTCGGCGGAACCCTTGCCGCGGCGCGCGACGATGGGGGCTGCCGCTTGCGCGTCGGCGGCAGGCGCAGCGGGCACCGGCTGCAGCAGGGCAGCCGTCTGCTTCGTCTTGCGGCTGCGCGACGGCGTGGCTTCTGCAACAGCGGGGGCGGCGTTCGGAACGGGGCGCAGCGTGGTGGCCGCGTTCGCGGCGTGCGTCATCGGTGCGGCAACATTGGCGCGGCCATATTCGGCCGATGCGGCTTGCTCCCCTTCTTGTGCCTGTTTTCGACCAGGCTTTGCAGGCTTCGCCGTGTATTCATCAGGCGGCAACAGATTGCCGAGCTTGCTGGGGGGGGTAGGCAAAGGCATGGTTTCCCTCAAATAAAGCGGGTCACAATTCTTCGCCGCCTGCCGCAAACTGTCGTGCGTCGTGCGCTCGCAATTTGCGTCCGGTGGCGCGTGTCGGATTAGTAATGCCGGTTCGCCTGGTTTTCGATCGGCTCCTTGACGAAAGTGCGCTGCGAACGACGCGAACTGCTTCGCGCAATTAAAAAAGCCGCCGCCCCGGCAACCGGGGCAAGCGGCTCGACTTCGGTCATCGCATGGCGCCTCGTGGCTCGCTTCATTGCCGTTGTCACTGCCTTGTGGTCAGCGACGACGACTACGCGATCTGCAGCGCAACTGCGGAAAAAAGTATGTGAACAGGCACTCATTGCGGCCCAATATAACGCGCCTCAAAGCGCTTGTACAGCCTCCAGAATCTCGTCGACGTGGCCCGGCACCTTCACGCCCCGCCATTCTCGGCGCAGCACGCCTTCAGCATCGATTACGAACGTGGAGCGCTCGATTCCCCGTACTTCCTTGCCATACATTTTCTTCAGTTTCATGACACCGAACAGCGTGCACAACGATTCGTCGGGGTCCGATACCAAGGTAAACGGCAGTTCGAGCTTGGCCTTGAAGTTATCGTGTGAGCGCACGCTGTCGCGCGACACGCCGATGATCTCCGCACCCGCCTTCTTGAACTTCGGATACAGGTCGCGGAACTGCAGGCCTTCCGTCGTACAGCCGGGTGTGTTGTCTTTCGGATAGAAGTAAACGACGACCTTCTTGCCGCGCAGGCTGGACAGCGTGAAGTCGCCGCCGGTGGCGGGGGCGGTGAAATCGGGAACGGGTTGATCGACTGCGATGGGCACGAGGTCCTCCGGTTGTTATGGGTGCCGGCGGCGGCGTGGGCCGCGCGCCTGAACTTTTTCTTCGGGGTTGCTTGGGGTTGCTGCGCGAAGCGGCGGACGGTCATGCGGTATGTGGCGCGACGCGTCGCAGCCCGCTTGCTGGCGCACGGCGCGCCCGGCGAACAGGATGGCATGCATCGGGCGAGCGCATCGCGGACGACGGGATGACGCGCGGCCCTCTGCACAGCTAGTCGGGCTGGACGATCAGTTCGCCGGAGCGGCCCGGGATTTCGCCCCATGTGACAGGGTACGACGGCAGTGTGTCGCGGTCCAGCCTGGCGTGGTAATCGCCCATGGTCGCGAACATGTGGCCTTGCGCACGCCACCCGGCCAGCAGCTGCTCGAACACGGGCGCGAGTTTCTGGCCTTCCAGTTCCGCATGCAGCGTGAACACCTGGTCATGCGGATTATTTTCGGTGCGCTTCAACATCCACGCGGCGACGTTATCCGTGTCGATGCCGTCGACGCCCAGCACTTCGTCGAGCGTGGGCAGGGTGGTCGGCATCTGCACATGCGCCAGCGTGCGCCCTCCGACGACCGGGAAGTAAGGCGTATGCCCACGCCCGTCGGATGCGTACTGCATGCCCCACGCATCGATCTGCTCGAACGCGTGGCCGTTCATCTGCCAGCCAGCCGCGCCATGCGTGACGGGCGGCATGCCGAAGATGTCGGCGAAACGGTCGTGGCTCTTCTGCATCTGCGCGACGGTCCAGTCGCGCGGACGCGAACGCACGTTGTCCTGCCAGTAGACGTGATCCCACGTATGAATGCCGCATTCGAAGCCGGCTTCGTGGATCGCGCGCATCTCCGAGCGGGCGCGCGCGCCGATGTCCGGTCCCGGCAGCAGCACGCCGTACATCAGTTGCCTGATGCCGTAATGCTCGACCACCGAAGTGCGCGACACCTTCTTCAGGAAGCCCGGCCGCAGCACGCGCCGCATCGCCCAGCCGGTGTGGTCGGGGCCGAGGCTGAAGAGGAAGGTGGCGCGCGCCTTGTAGCGGTCGAAGATACGCGCGAGATTGGGCACGCCTTCACGCGTGCCACGCAACGTATCGACATCGATCTTCAGGACGATCAAGGCCAAGAGCGGCAGCCCTTATTGTTGTTCGACGAGCGCGCGGGCTTCGGCGACATGGCCGCGGTACGCTTCGAAGATCTTGCGCAGGGCTTCGTCGAACGTCGACTGCGGCGCCCAGGCGAGTTCCTGCTTCGTGTTGTCGATCTTCGGCACGCGGTTCTGCACGTCCTGGTAGCCAGCGCCGTAATACGCGCCCGACGACGTTTCGACGAGCTGCACCTTCTTCGCCGACTCCGCGTACTCGGGGAATTCGGCCGCCAGCGCCAGCATCTTGTGCGCGAGTTCGCGCACCGAGAAGTTGTTGGTCGGATTGCCGATGTTGTAGATCTTGCCCGACGCGACGCCGTTCTTGTTCTCGATGATCTTCATCAGCGCGCTGATGCCGTCGTCGATATCGGTGAACGCGCGCTTCTGCGCGCCGCCGTCGACCAGACTGATGTTCTCGCCGCGCACGATATGGCCGAGGAACTGCGTGACCACGCGCGACGAACCTTCCTTCGGCGTGTAGATCGAGTCGAGGCCCGGGCCGATCCAGTTGAACGGACGGAACAGCGTGAAGTTGAGGCCTTCCATGCCGTAGCCCCAGATCACGCGGTCCATCAACTGCTTCGAGCACGCGTAGATCCAGCGCGGCTTGTTGATCGGACCATAGGTGAGGGCGGACGCGTCGGGATCGAACTGCTCGTCCGAGCACATGCCATAGACTTCCGAAGTTGACGGGAAGACGAGATGCTTGCCGTACTTCACAGCCGAACGGACGATGGGCAGGTTCGCCTCGAAGTCCAGTTCGAACACGCGCAGCGGCTGCTGCACGTACGTGGCAGGCGTGGCGATCGCGACGAGCGGCAGGATCACGTCGCACTTCTTCACGTGATACTCGACCCACTCCTTGTTGATCGTGATGTCGCCCTCGAAGAAATGCATGCGCTCGTGTTTCACGAGGTCGCCGAGGCGCTCGGTTTGCATGTCCATCCCGAACACTTCCCAGTCGGTCGTTTCGAGAATGCGCTTGGACAGGTGATGGCCGATAAAGCCGTTCACACCCAGAATCAGGACTTTTTTCATGCGTTACGGGAAGATTGAGTGAACTGGGTGAATTCGGCGGGGGTGACGACGCGCTCGTTGCCGTCGCGCTGATGCCGCAATTCGTGGATGGCGATCACGCGGCCGTCGCCGCATGTCGCAAAAAAGCCATTATCGCCTACGTGGATGCCGGGCGGCAAATCCGCACCGGGCGCACCGGGCTGCGCAAGACGCGCACGCGCTACGACGAAGCGCTCGCCGCCGATATCCGTGAACGCGCCGGGATACGGCGGTGCGACGGCGCGAATCAGGTTGTAGACCTGCTGACCGCTCTGGCTGAAGTCGATGCGGCCGTCTTCCGGCTTGCGTCCGCCGAAGTAGCTGCCGTGCGCGAGGTCGTTCGGCAGATGCGGCGCTTCGCCCGCGAGCAGTGCCGGCAGTGCGCGCCACAGCGTCTGCTCGGCGGCGACGGTCACCTTGTCGAATACCTGGGCGGCCGTGTCGTCGGGCAGGATCGGCACGGGCGTCTGCGCAATGATTGCGCCTGCGTCCGGCTTCGCGGCCATCTCATGCAGCGTCGCGCCCGTTTCTGTCTCGCCGTTGAGCACGGCCCAGTTGGTGGGCACGCGGCCGCGGTATTTCGGCAGCAGCGATCCGTGCATGTTGTACGCGCCGCGCGGTGCGACAGCCAGCAGATCAACGGGCAGCATGTGCCGGTAATAGAACGAGAAAATGAAGTCGGGGCGCGCATCGACCACGCGCGCGCGCAGTTCGGGGCTCTTCGGATCGGCGGGCGTCACGACGGGAATGCCGTGATCCGCCGCCACCGACGCCACGCTGCCGAACCAGATGTTTTCCGAAGGGCTGTCTTCGTGCGTGACGACGAGCGCGACCTCGACGCCGCGCGCGAGCAGTACCTGCAGGCAGCGCACACCGACGTTGTGATACGCGAAGACGACGGCGCGCGGCTTCATGCGCCTTGCCTCGGTTCGTCGTGTGCGACGGGTGCGGGCTGCATGCCCGGCAAGATCGACTGGCGCGGTTGCGCGACAACGGGTTCGCCGTCGCGCTGTTCGAGAATGGTCTGCACCAGATAGCGCGGACGCGCACGCACCTGCTGATAGATGCGGCCGATGTATTCGCCGAGCAGGCCGAGCGCGAAGATGATCACGCCGAGCATGAAGAACGTGATGGCGAACAGCGTGAACACACCTTGCACTTCCGCGCCGATGATGAAGCGGCGGATGAGCAGCAGCACGAACAAGGCCGCCGAGCCCATCGACAGGATCACACCGATGAACGACAGCCATTGCAGCGGCACGACCGAGAAGCCCGTGACGAGGTCGAAGTTCAGGCGGATCAGGCTGTAGACGGAGTACTTCGATTCGCCCGCGAAGCGCTCTTCGTGCGCGACCTCGATTTCGACGGGATTTTGCGCGAACGTGTAGGCGAGCGCGGGGATGAACGTGTTGACCTCGCCGCAGCGGTTGATCGTGTCGATCACGTGCCGGCTGTAGGCGCGCAGCATGCAGCCCTGGTCGGTCATCTTGATGCGCGTGATGCGTTCGCGCAGGCGGTTCATCGCCTGCGACGCCTTGCGCCGCCACAGGCTGTCGCGGCGCTGCATGCGGATCGTGCCGACATAGTCGAAGCCCTCGCGCATTTTCGCGCACAGCTTGCCGATTTCTTCGGGCGGATTCTGCAGGTCGGCGTCGAGCGTGATGACGATCTGGCCGCGCGATTGCTCGAAGCCCGCGAGGATCGCCATGTGCTGCCCGTAGTTGCCGTTCAGCAGGATCACCCGCGTGGTGTCGGGACGGGCGCGGAACTGGTCGGCGAGCATCGCGGGCGACCGGTCGCGGCTGCCGTCATTGATGAAGATTACCTCGTAGCTCGTGCCGAGCGCATCGAGCGCGGGGTACAGGCGCGAGAACAGTGCGGCGAGTCCTTGCTCCTCGTTGTAAACGGGGATGACGACCGACAGTTCGGGAGCGACCGTGCGTGGGTCCGATTGATTCATATTCCCTGGATTTCCGCTTTATTGACCGTATTGTTCGCAAATCTCGTTGACGGCGCGGCACACGCGCTCGACATCGCCTTCATTCATCAGCGTGAAGAGCGGCAGTGTAAGTGTGGTTGCGCCGTAGTGCTCCGCATGCGGATACATGCCTTCCTTGTACCCCATTGCGCGATACAGCGAGAACAAATGGATGGCCGGATAGTGCGTGCCCGTGCCGATGCCGCGCTCCTTCATCTGCTCCATGAAGCCGGCGCGCGTGATCGACAGACGCGCGAGCGGCAGCGTAACGAGGAACATATGCCAGTTGGTGTTTTCGAAGTCCGCCAGCGGCAGGCCCATGCCGAGCCGGACGGCCGCGCCGCCGTCGAACCCAGCGAAGTATGCGCGCGCCAGCTTGTGGCGCTGCGTGCGAAAGCGCTCGATATGCTGTAACTGACCCAGGCCGACACGTGCTGCGACGTCCGTCAGGTTGTACTTGCCGCCGAGCAGGTCGCAATCCATGCCGTCGAAGCCCGTGCGCGTGATGCCCTGCAGCCGGTACTTCTGCGCCAGGACGGCTTCCTCTTCGTTGTTCAGCACCAGTGCGCCGCCTTCGATCGAGGTCAGGTTCTTGTTCGCGTGAAAGCTGAACGACACGAGGTCGCCCAGCTTGCCGATGCGCTCGCCGTTCCACGTTGCGCCGAAGGCCTGCGCGGCGTCTTCGATCACGCGCAGCTTGTGCGCGCGGGCGATCGCGTAGAGCCGGTCCATGTCGACGGGCAGGCCGGACAGGAACACGGGGATGATCGCTTTGGTCCGCGGCGTGATCGCCTTTTCCATCAGATCCAGATCGATGTTGCGCGTGACCGGGTCGATATCGACGAACACGGGTGTTGCGCCCACTGCGAGGATCACGTTGCTGGTCGCGACCCACGACGCGGGCGTCGTGATGACTTCGTCGCCAGCGCCGACGCCCGCGATGCGCAGACCGATTTCCAGCGTCGCCGTGCCCGAATTGAACGTGCGCACCGGGCGGCCGCCGCAGTACGCCGACAATGCCTTTTCAAACGCCTGATTCTGCGGGCCCGTCGTAATCCAGCCGGAGCGGAGCACGTCGACTACACCGCTGATCGTTTCTTCATCGATCTCGGGACGCACGAACGGCAAAAACGGAACGGATGACTGGGTCATGAGTGAATACGCTCGATATAAAAGGGTCGCGGCCGCGGAGCCTAACAAAGTTGTAATATCCGGCTTTAGTCAAGCTCTATCGTTTCGCCAGCGTTGATTGCCGCACGTGTGCTCCTACGCGGAATGCGGCGGCGATGATGTGCGAGTTCGGCTGGAATGTCCAGCGCTCGAAACATTTCAGAAGACATTAGCAGACCTGCGCGAGCTTGCCAGGGGCGTTGCCTCTAAAGGCAAGTGATGCGCGCCGGGCCCGAACTCAGCTGCGCGCCACGATGAACACACCGACGAGGATCACGCCGATGCCGATCAGGCGTTGCGCCGACAGCACCTCGCCGAACAGGTACCACGCGGCGAACGCGTTCACGACATAGCCGAGCGACAGCATCGGGTAGGCGATCGATACGTCCACGCGCGACAGCCCGACGATCCACACGACCACGCTCAGCACGTAGCAGGCAAGCCCGCCGATGATGGGCAACTGCGTCGCGATGCGCCAGCCGATGGGGATGATGTTCGACAGCGTGAAGTCGAAGTGGCCGACCGCGTTGGTGCCGGCCTTCAGGAGCAGCTGGGCCGTCGCGTTGAGGGCGACGCCCGCGAGGATACAGAACAGGGAAATCGGGTTCATCGAAGAGATGTCGGGGTGAGGAATGCGATCAGGGCTGTCGTTGCGGGGCGGCATCGGGCTGCGACGCCGCGGGGTCTTGCGCGGCGGCGCCCGCGTCGGCGGGAAGCGGCTTCTCGACGATCACGCGGCGGGCGTCGCGCGCGACGACGGTCATCGGCAGATGCTGCTCGCTGAATGCCCTGTAGCGGTCGGGCGACATCAGCGCCATCGCATGGCGGTCCGCCTTCCAGCGCTCGACCCATTGCGGGATCGTCGGCACCCATTTCTGCGGCTCGACGGATACGCCGAACGCCAGTTCGTCGGGGTGCTCGACCATGATCATCGTGTGATCGATGTAGAACGGCAGGGTGTGATCGAGCACGCCCACCGAGTAGAACGGTGTATCGGCGGGCAGCTTCGCGAGTGCGGCCTTCACGGCGGGCGCAAGCGGGGCGCCCGACGACAGCCGGCCGAACGCGTCGTGGCCCGTGCCTGCGACGGTCGCGAGCAAGATCCAGCCAAGGCCGAATGCCGTCGCGGCGCGCGCGATGCCTGTCGGCGGCAATACGCTCGCGGGTGAGCCGCCCGGCGTTGCGTTTGCGGCATGGCGTCCGCGCCGGTTGATCCAGATCGCGACCAGCGTGCAGACGAAGCCGACGGCGAGCGCCGCGAACACCCAGTTGCGGAACTCGAGATACAGCGCGTTCGGATTGCGCTGGTCGCCCAGGCGCCCCAGAAACACCGCGCCGAAGCCGCCGGCGACGAGGAACACCGCGTAGCCCGTCAGATGCCGGTGAAAGCGCTCACGCGTGACGAGGGGCAGATACATGCCGATGACGAGCGCGATCGCGGGCGCGATCGGGAGCGTGTACGACAGCAGCTTCGAATGCGACGCGCTGAAAAACAGGAAGATGAAAGCTGTCCACACGAACAGCAGCGTGACGGGCGCGAAGCCGTTCGCCTGACGCGGCATGCGCAGCGCGTGCCGCGCGCTTTGCACCGTCACCGACAGCCACGGCAGAAAGCCGACCAGCATCACGGGCACGAAGTAGTACCACGCGCCGGGGCGGTTTTGCTCGGGCGTCAGATAGCGCCTGAACTGCTGGACGATGAAGAAGAAGTTGAAGAACTCAGGGTTGCGGTCCTGCACGAGCACGAACCAGGGTGTGACGACCGCGAAGAACACGATCAGCCCGCTCACGAGGTACAGCCGCTTCCAGATCGCCCAGTCGCGCGCCACGAGCGTGTACAGCACGAGCACGGCGCCCGGCAGGATCAGGCCGACGAGTCCCTTCGACAATACCGCGAGAGCCATCGAGGCCCAGACGAGCCACATCCACAGCCGCTGCCCGGTTGCGGCGAGCCCCGGGCGCTGTGCCAGCAGCAGGCCACACAGCGTCACTTCCATCCAGAACGACAGGCCCATGTCGAGCGTGTTGAAGTGGCCCATCAGATACCAGTACGGCGCGCTCGCCAGCACGACGGCCGCGAAGAAGCCGGTTGCGCGGTTGAACGCACGCGCGCCCGTGTAGCCGATCAGCAGCACGCCCGCGAAACCCGTCAGCGCGGTGTAGAGGCGCGCCTGCCATGCGCCGATCCCGAACCACGCGAACGACAGCGCGTTCGCCCACGTTTGCAGCGGCGGCTTCTCGAAGTACTTGTAGCCGTTGTAGCGCGGCGTGATCCAGTCGCCTGTGAGGAACATTTCGCGCGCCATTTCCGCGTAGCGGCCTTCGTCGCTCGGCAGCAGATGGCGCCAGCCGAGTGGCACGAACCAGATGACGGCGAGCGTGAGCACGAGCAGCAGGACCGTCGTGCGATTGAGCGTGAGCCCGGACGGCTTGTCGTTCATGTGTGTTTCAACCTTTTTCGACGCCGCTGTCGCGGCTACTTTCTTATTCCGTTCGAACCGGCGCGCGTTGCTGCGGCGCGTCGGCGGGCGCGCGTAGCGCGAAACAGGGCCTCGCGTGCCACAGTCGCGCAAGCGGGCCGCGCACGCTGCGCCCGAGCCGCGTCGGACCCGGCGGGGATTGTCCATGCGCGAGCCTTAGCGCCACCTTAGGGCGATCATGGCTGCGGGCTGGCCGCAGCCTTCATTCGCCGGCACACGCAGACTGACGCAAAGCGAATGCGAACGG
Organism: Paraburkholderia phymatum STM815; assembly: GCF_000020045.1. Taxonomy (GTDB): domain Bacteria; phylum Pseudomonadota; class Gammaproteobacteria; order Burkholderiales; family Burkholderiaceae; genus Paraburkholderia; species Paraburkholderia phymatum. The sequence continues at coordinate 1,032,050 of NC_010622.1, forward strand.
CGCGCAGAGCCATGCAGGCGCGCAGTGTACTTGATTCGCAAGACGCCCACGCCAAAAACGCGGGGGCTGGGGCGGGCGAACGGCTGCGCCGCGGGCGGCGCGCGGCCTCTAGCCCTCGATCAGCAGCGCGGCCGCGACCTTGCGGCCTTCCGCCATCAGGATGTTGTAGGTGCGGCAGGCGGCCTTGAAGTCCATCGTTTCGACGCCAATCCGATGCGCGGCGAGGGCAGCCGTGAGGCGCGGGTGCGGGAAGCGCAGGCGCTCGCCGCTGCCGAAGATGACAACTTCCGGCGCGGGCTCGATCAGCAGCGCGAAGTGCTCGGGCGACAGGGCGTCGAACGACGACACGGGCCAACTGATGACGGGGCCCTCCGGCAGCACGATGATGCTGCCCGAATGGCGTTCGAGATTGATATCGACGTAGCCGGCGCCGTAGCCCGTGACGGTGTTCAGGGCGCCGCTTGAATCCTGATGTAATTTCAAACTGGTTTTCCGTAGTCGTCGTAAGGACATGCAGTCGCGTTTCGACCGGGATGCACAGGCTCGGGTTCAATGCGACAGGACCTGCGGGATGGTTGCGCGCCGGCGACTGCAGCGGGTCGCGCTGTGACGCCGCACGCCTGCCGCCCTGTGCCGGGACGCAAGGCAAATGGGTCCCGGCCTTGCGCTGCCTTGCGTGGTGCATTGCGGAAGTCGGCCAAAATCCGCTAAATTATAACTTTTTAGCCGCCCGGCGGCTCCCCGCGAGGTTCGCGCGCTGCCACAAGCCGCGCCCGCCGTTGCCAGTGGGGTGCCCGGAGCGCGTCGGCAGAGGCGCCACCCCTTCGCTCGCCCGGCCCACTGACGGCCGTGCTCCGCCGACGTCCCGCACCATGCACTGCGCCTGCCCGCGCCGCGCGGCTGCCGCAGTTCCCGTTCTCATGGCCTGCCCGCCGCGTGGGGCGAGAGCTCCGTTGTTCCGCTCATTAATCCAGGATGAAGTGCCCGTCGTGAAACCGATACTCAAATCCAACAAGCTGTTGAACGTCTGCTACGACATTCGCGGGCCCGTCCTCGAACACGCGAAGCGCCTCGAAGAGGAAGGCCACCGCATCATCAAGCTGAACATCGGCAATCTGGCGCCGTTTGGTTTCGATGCGCCGGACGAAATCATTCAGGACATGATCCGCAATCTGCCCGTTTCGTCGGGTTATTCGGATTCGAAGGGCGTGTTCGCCGCGCGCAAGGCGATCATGCACTACGCGCAGCACAAAGGCGTCGTGGGCGTCGAACTGGACGACATCTACATCGGCAACGGCGCGTCCGAGCTGATCGTGATGGCGCTGCAGGCGCTGCTGAACGACGGCGACGAGGTACTGCTGCCCGCGCCGGACTATCCGCTGTGGACGGCGGGCGTGAGCCTGTCGGGCGGTACGCCCGTGCATTACGTCTGCGACGAGTCGAACGCGTGGATGCCCGACCTCGACGACATCCGCGCGAAGATCACGCCGAACACGAAAGCGCTCGTCGTGATCAACCCGAACAACCCGACGGGCGCGCTGTATTCGGACGAACTGCTGCTCGGCCTGATCGAGATCGCGCGCCAGCACGGCCTCGTGATCTTCGCGGACGAGGTCTACGACAAGATCGTCTACGACGGCAAGGCGCACACGTCGATGGCCGCGCTGTCGGAAGACGTGCTCACCGTCACGTTCAACAGCCTGTCGAAGAGCTACCGCTCGTGCGGCTATCGCGCGGGCTGGATGTGGGTGTCCGGCCTGACGGGCGAGAACCGCCGCCGCGCGAAGGACTACTTCGAAGGCCTCGGCATTCTCGCTTCGATGCGCCTGTGCCCCAACGTGCCGGGCCAGTACGCGATCCAGACGGCGCTCGGCGGCTATCAGAGCATCAACGAGCTGATCATGCCGGGCGGGCGCCTGCACAAGCAGCGTGAGCTCGCGTACGACATGCTGACCGCGATTCCAGGCGTGACGTGCGTGAAGCCCGAGGCGGCGTTGTACATGTTCCCGCGTCTCGACCCGAATCTGTACCCGATCGAGAACGACCAGCAGTTCATTCTCGATCTGCTGCTGGAAGAGCGCGTGCTGCTCGTGCAGGGCAGCGGCTTCAACTGGAAGACGCCGGATCACTTCCGCGTCGTGTTCCTGCCGAACGTCGACGATCTCGCCGATTCGATCCACCGGATCGGGCGTTTCCTCGACGGCTATCGCAAACGCCACGCGGCCTGAGCGCATTGCATCCGCGCCCGAACCAATTTACCAATCTCTCACTCGAAATACACGCTGCATGGAACCGATCAAAGTTGGACTGCTGGGCTTCGGCACGGTAGGCAGCGGCACCTTCACGGTACTGCGCCGCAACCAGGAAGAAATCAACCGACGCGCGGGCCGCGGCATTGAGATTGCGCGCATTGCCGTGCGCAATTCCGCCAAGGCGACGGCGGCGCTGGGCGCCGAAGCGGGCACGGTGGTGATCACCGATGACTTCGGTTCGGTGGTGGACGATCCGTCCATCGACATCGTCGCCGAGATGATCGGCGGCACGGGCATTGCGCGCGAACTCGTGTTGCGCGCGATCGGCAACGGCAAGCACGTCGTGACCGCCAACAAGGCGCTGCTCGCCGTGCACGGCACGGAAATTTTCGAGGCGGCGCGCGCGAAGGGCGTCATGGTCGCGTTCGAGGCGGCCGTCGCGGGCGGCATTCCCATCATCAAGGCGCTGCGCGAAGGCTTGACGGCGAACCGCATCCAGTACATCGCGGGCATCATCAACGGCACGACGAACTACATCCTGTCGGAGATGCGCGACCGCGGCCTTGATTTCGCAACGGCGCTGAAGGCCGCCCAGGAGCTCGGCTACGCGGAAGCGGACCCGACCTTCGATATCGAAGGCGTCGACGCCGCGCACAAGGCGACCATCATGAGCGCGATCGCGTTTGGCGTGCCCGTGCAGTTCGACAAGGCGTACGTCGAAGGCATCAGCAAGCTCGCCGCGATCGACATCAAGTACGCGGAAGAGCTCGGCTATCGCATCAAGCTGCTCGGCATTACCCGCCGCACGGACAAGGGCATCGAGCTGCGCGTGCATCCCACGCTGATTCCCGCCAAGCGTCTGCTCGCCAACGTGGAAGGCGCAATGAATGCGGTGGTGGTCCATGGCGACGCCGTCGGCACGACGCTGTACTACGGCAAGGGCGCGGGCGCGGAGCCGACGGCTTCGGCCGTGGTGGCCGATCTGGTCGATGTGACGCGCCTGCATACGGCCGACCCGGAGCATCGCGTGCCGCATCTGGCTTTCCAGCCAGACCGTCTGTCGAACACGCCCATCCTGCCAATCGACGAAGTGACGAGCGGCTATTACCTGCGTCTGCGCGTGGCCGACGTGACGGGCGTGCTGGCCGACATCACGCGTATCCTGGCCGACACGGGTATCTCGATCGACGCGCTGCTGCAGAAGGAATCGGAGCATGTCGACGCATCGAAGAAGGGCGAGACGGACATCATCCTGATCACGCACGAGACGGTCGAAAAGAACGTGAACGCTGCGATCGCGAACATCGAGGCGCTGAAGACGGTCGTGTCGAAAGTGACGAAGCTGCGCATGGAAGCGCTGGACTGACGCACCGCACACACGTAAAGAGGCAAGCTCATGAATTACATTTCCACGCGCGGCGCCGGCATCGGCGAGCGCCACACGTTCTCCGACATCCTGCTCGGTGGTCTAGCGAAGGATGGCGGCCTGTATCTGCCGAACGAATATCCGCAGGTCACGACGGATGAACTCGCCCGCTGGCGCACGCTGCCGTATGCGGATCTCGCGTTCGAGATTCTGCACAAGTTCAGCGACGACATTCCCGCCGACGACCTGCGCGAGCTGACGCGCCGCACGTACACGGCGCAGGTGTACTGCAACGTGCGCGACGAGGAGAACGCCGCGCAGATCACGCCGCTCAAGACGCTCGGCGTCGAAAACGGCGCGCCGCTGTCGCTGCTGGAACTGTCGAATGGTCCGACGCTCGCGTTCAAGGACATGGCGATGCAACTGCTCGGCAATCTGTTCGAGTACACGCTCGCGAAGCACGGCGAGACGTTGAACATTCTCGGCGCGACGTCGGGCGATACGGGCAGCGCGGCCGAATACGCGATGCGCGGCAAGAAGGGCATTCGCGTGTTCATGTTGTCGCCGCACAAGAAGATGAGCGCGTTCCAGACGGCGCAGATGTACAGCCTGCAGGACCCGAACATTTTCAACATCGCCGTCGAAGGCGTTTTCGACGATTGCCAGGACATCGTCAAAGCCGTGTCGAACGATCACGCGTTCAAGGCACAGCAGAAGATCGGCACGGTCAACTCGATCAACTGGGCGCGCGTCGTCGCACAGGTCGTGTACTACTTCAAGGGCTATTTCGCGGCCACGAAGCGTAATGACGAGCGCGTGTCGTTCACGGTGCCGTCGGGCAACTTCGGCAATGTGTGCGCGGGCCATATCGCGCGCATGATGGGCTTGCCGATTGAAAAGCTGGTCGTCGCGACCAACGAGAACGACGTGCTCGACGAGTTTTTCCGCACGGGCATTTACCGTGTGCGCAAGTCGTCGGAGACGTATCACACCAGCAGCCCGAGCATGGACATTTCGAAGGCGTCGAACTTCGAGCGCTTCGTGTTCGATCTGCTCGGCCGCGATCCGAAGCGCGTGCTGCAGCTATTCCGCGATGTCGAAGAGAAGGGCGGTTTCGATCTGCAGGCGAGCGGCGATTTCGCGCGTGTGAAGGCATTCGGCTTCGTCTCGGGACGTAGTAGCCACGACGATCGCGTCGACACGATCCGCGACGTGTTCCAGCATTACGACACGATGATCGATACGCATACGGCCGATGGTGTGAAGGTCGCGCGTGAGCATCTGCAGGCGGGCGTTCCTATGGTAGTGCTGGAGACTGCGCAGCCAATCAAGTTCGGCGAGACGATTCGCGAGGCGCTGGAGCGTGAGCCGGAGCGTCCGGCCGCGTTCAGTGGGATTGAAGATTTGCCGCAGCGGTTCGAAGTGCTGGCGAATGACGCGGAGCGTGTGAAGGCATTCGTTGCTGCGCATACGCGTTGATTTTTGTCTGCGACGCGGTCGCCGTTTTGGTTTTTTGCGGTTTTTTTGCGCTGGCATCCGCGTTTCGTTTCTGGTTTGCCGGGGTTGCTCCTGTGCGGGGCAACGCCAGCAAACCAGAAACGCGGATGCCAGCAAAAACCGCCGCTGCCGGCGAAGACACAAAAACGAGAGACCGCGCGCACCGCGCAGGCGCACGAAAACCCGAAACCGCGCCCACCGCCAAAGGGCCCCCCTCCCGTTACAATGATTCTTTCCGAATCGCTCCGGATCGAATGATGTCCACACCCACGCCTCCGACGCCTCCGGAACAGGCAGCGCCCCGCGCGCCCATGCTCTCGACGGCAGATGCGCTCGCGACACTGCTCGGCGCCGCCGTGCAGATCCACGGCACCGAAACGCTGCCGACCCTCGATGCGACCAACCGCGTGCTGGCCGCCAACGTCGTCTCGCCGCTCGATGTGCCGCCAATGAATACGAGTTCGATGGACGGCTACGCGGTGCGCGTCGCTGAACTGTCGCAGGGTGAGCGGCGTCTGATCATTTCCCAGCGGATTCCGGCGGGCCACGCACCGCAACCGCTCGCCGAGGGCACGGCCGCGCGCATTTTCACGGGAGCGACGGTGCCAGCCGGTGCCGATGCCATCGTGATGCAGGAACAGACGGAAGCGGCTGGCGACCAGGTGACCATCCTGCACACACCGAAGACGGGCGAGTGGATCACTCAACAGGGCGCCGACATCCGCAAAGGCGCGACGATCCTGCCCGCCGGCACGCGGCTCTCGCCGCAGGCGCTCGGGCTGGCGGCGTCCGTCGGCTGTGCACATCTCGAAGTCGTGCGGCGGGTGAAAGTCGCCGTGTTTTTCACGGGCGACGAACTGACGATGCCCGGCGCGCCGCTCAAGCCGGGCGCCATCTACAACTCAAACCGCTTCACGTTGACGGGTTTGCTGCACAAGCTCGGCTGCGATGTGACCGACTACGGCATCGTGCCCGACAAGCTCGACGCGACGCGCGACACGCTGCGCGAAGCCGCGCAGGCGCACGACCTGATCCTGACCTGCGGGGGCGTCTCCGTAGGCGAGGAAGATCACGTGAAGCCCGCTGTCGAGGCGGAAGGGCGGCTGTCGATGTGGCAGATCGCCATGAAGCCGGGCAAGCCGCTCGCATTCGGCGCGGTTCGCCGTGCGGCCACACAGGGCGACGCCGGCACGCCGGGCAATGCCGGCGAAACGTTCTTCATCGGTCTGCCGGGCAACCCCGTGTCGACGTTCGTCACGTTTCTGCTGTTCGTGCGGCCATTTCTGCTGCGGCTCGCGGGCGTCCGCACAGTCACGCCGCGCGCGCTGTCGCTGCGCGCTGATTTCACGCAGCAGAAGGGCGACCGCCGCAATGAATTCCTGCGCGCACGCGTGAATGCCGCCGGAGGCCTCGACCTGTTCCCGAACCAGAGTTCGGCGGTGCTGACGTCGACCGTCTGGGGCGACGGGCTGATCGATAATCCGCCGAATCATACGATCAGCGCCGGCGAGACCGTGCGCTTCATCCCGTTCTCCGAACTGCTGAACTGAATGTGCAGTCACACGCGAGCCGCGATTGAACCTGATTAAACGCCTTTGAGGCCGCTACCGACGATGAAGATTCAGTTGAAATATTTTGCGAGCGTGCGCGAAGCACTCGGCCGCTCCGACGAAGCAGTGGAGGTGCCCGAAGGCATCGCCACTGTCGGCGACGTACGCGCATGGCTGCGCGCACGCGGCGGCGCGTGGGCCGAAGCGCTTGCGGAAGGCCGCGCGCTGCGCATGGCATGCAACCACGTGATGACGGACGCGGGCACGCGTATCACCGACGGCTGCGAAGTCGCGTTTTTTCCGCCCGTGACGGGCGGCTGACAAAGGGCCGCAAAGGCAGCGAGGAACTGACGATGACCGTGCGCGTTCAGACTGAAGATTTCGACCTGTCGACGGAAGTGGCCGCGTTGCGCGCACAGAATCCGAAGGTGGGCGCCGTTGCGTGCTTCGTCGGCACGGTGCGCGACATCAACGAAGGCGAAACCGTCGAGACGATGGAACTCGAGCATTACCCCGGCATGACCGAGAAATCGCTGGAAGCGATCGTCGATGCGGCGCGCGAGCGCTGGCCCGGCACTGAGGTGCTGATCGTGCATCGGGTCGGCAAGCTGCAGCCGCTGGACCAGATCGTGCTAGTTGCGACGACGTCGAAACATCGCGGGAATGCGTTTGCGTCGTGCGAATTCGTGATGGACTACCTGAAAACCCAAGCGCCGTTCTGGAAGAAAGAGAAAACCGAAAGCGGCGAACGCTGGGTCGACGCGCGCGTGGCGGACGAGCAGGCACTGGCACGCTGGGGACTTGAATCCCTGAATTCGAAGGCGGATTAAAGTTATTCGTTGAACGCTTCAACAAATAACGGCGGCTCTATTATCGGTCCCCTTTGTTAAATCCCGATTGCTGAACCGCAATTGTTAAATTGGCGCCGTTAGTCCCGCTCAATCATCCCGCGATTTTCCGATAATTTTTGCTGGAAAGGGCTCGCCACGCGGGCGAGCGTGCTCGGCGGCATCGTCGTCGCGAGGGCGGCGGCGCGGCGCGATGCGCTCCAGTAGCGCCTGCTGCTCTGCCGGAATCGGGTAGTCCCAGCCGAATTTGCTCAACTGCAGACTCTGTGCGATGCGCAGCGCGGGTTCCATGAACCGGATGGCCGCCACGGGCTCATAACGCGACTCTACCGTGTCGAGAAACAGATACAGCCAACGGCTGAAATGGCGCGGCTCGAGGCCCTCCAGCGGCATGTGCGCCTGCTGCACGTTGCCTCGGTATTGCTTTGCACCCAGCACCAGCGAGCCCCAGAACACGCACATTTTCGGCAAATGCTCGTCCCAGCGTCCCACGAGCTTCTTCTCGAAGACGGGACCGATCAACGCATCCGCGCGCACGCGGTCATAGAACGCATAGACGAGCTCGCGGATATTGTCGTCGCTGGGCTCGGCGTACCGCGTGGCGAGACGTTCTGCGGCGGAAATATCGGAGGAAATGTCTGACTTCATACCTGGAACAATAGTGAGTCACGCGTAATACGCCAGCGCGAACAGGGAAGCGCGATTAATTAGTTCAGAAAAAAATGCGCTTCAACGAAAGTTACCGTTTATAGTTACGCGAAATAACGAGATAAATGCGGCAATAAGATGTGTTTTAAAAGCATGTTATTGCGCACTGCAGTACAGGCGTTAGTGGAGCTGGCGTGAACATTCCGCATGCCGTCTCCGTCGCGATGTTGCCTTTCAATGAGACTCACAGACTATACCGATTACTCGCTGCGCGTGTTGCTTTACCTCGCAGTCCGCTCCGAAGGACTGGCAACGATACAAGACATCTCTGATGCCTATGGCATATCCAAGAACCACCTGATGAAAGTGGTTCAGCGGCTCGCCGAACTCGGCTGGGTCGAGACGGTGCGTGGACGCAACGGCGGCTTGCGGCTGTACGAGCATTCGTCGTCGTTGACGGTCGGCGAGGTGGTGCGGGCCACCGAGAGCGATTTCGCGCTTGTCAGCTGTCTGAACGTCGCCGATGCGAGCGGCGCACATCGCGAGTGCGTCATTCAGTCGCACTGCCGGCTCAAGAGCATCCTCGAATCGGCGCGCGATGCGTTTTTCCGTGAACTCGACAACTACACGATTCGCGACATCGCCGAGCCTGCCTCGCCGTTGATTTCGCTGCTCGGACTCAAACCATCAGCCGTCGTCGTGCCGATCGTGCCCGTCGTGTCGACGGGCACATAGGCCAACGGAGCGGGCGCCCCGGCCCCAAGCCCGCACGCCCCGAGAATCACGCGCGTAAGGCGGGCTGCCTCGCTGCCCTCGCTGCTCGCCCCCGCTGCTGTCGTCCTTCCGCCCGGCCATGTGCCGGGCTACACTCACCTTTACCTCTGCATCGCCTTCATGCTCCGCGCGATCGTGCGGACCGCGTGCACATCCTCTCTTCTTCGCGCAAAAAAGCGCTTGAAACCCAAATAAAACGCCTCATTTTGGTGGTAATCGAAATCGGAGGTCGCTTGATGAGAATCGACAAACTCACCACTAAATTCCAGGAAGCGTTGGCCGACGCGCAGAGCCTGGCCGTCGGTCATGACAATCAGTACATCGAGCCTGTGCATCTGCTCGCCGCTCTTGTCGCGCAGCAGGACGGCTCCGCGCGTTCGCTGCTGGCACGCGCCGGCGTTCATGTGCAGGCGCTGCAAACCGCGCTGAACGACGCCATCACGCGGCTGCCGCAAGTGCAGGGCACGGACGGCAACGTGCAGATCGGGCGCGATCTCACGGGTCTGTTGAACCAGGCCGACAAGGAAGCACAGAAGCTCAACGACACCTACATCGCGAGCGAAATGTTTTTGCTCGCTGTCGCTGACGACAAGGGCGAAGCCGGGCGCCTCGCGCGCGAGCACGGCTTGTCGCGCAAGTCGCTCGAAGCGGCCATCGTCGCCGTGCGCGGCGGTGCGCAGGTGCACAGCCAGGACGCTGAAAGCCAGCGCGAGGCGCTGAAGAAATACACGATCGATCTGACCGAGCGCGCTCGGGCGGGCAAGCTCGACCCGGTGATCGGGCGCGACGACGAAATCCGCCGTTCGATCCAGATCCTGCAGCGCCGCACCAAGAACAACCCGGTGCTGATCGGCGAGCCGGGCGTCGGCAAGACGGCGATTGTCGAAGGTCTCGCGCAGCGCATCGTCAACGGCGAAGTGCCGGAAACGCTAAAGGGCAAGCGTGTGTTGTCGCTCGACATGGCGGCGCTGCTCGCCGGCGCGAAGTATCGCGGCGAGTTCGAAGAACGGCTGAAGGCCGTGCTGAACGACATCGCGAAGGACGAAGGGCAGACCATCGTCTTCATCGACGAAATTCACACAATGGTCGGTGCCGGCAAGGCCGAAGGCGCGATGGACGCGGGCAACATGCTGAAGCCGGCGCTGTCGCGCGGCGAACTGCATTGCGTCGGCGCGACCACGCTGGACGAATATCGCAAGTACATCGAAAAGGATGCCGCGCTGGAGCGCCGTTTTCAGAAAGTGCTCGTCGACGAACCCAGCGTGGAAGCAACCATCGCGATCCTGCGCGGCTTGCAGGAACGTTATGAACTGCACCACGGCGTCGACATTACCGACCCCGCCATCGTCGCCGCGGCGGAACTGTCGCATCGCTACATCACCGACCGTTTCCTGCCGGATAAGGCGATTGACCTCATCGACGAAGCCGCGTCGAAGATCAAGATGGAAATCGACTCGAAGCCCGAGGAGATGGACCGGCTCGACCGTCGGCGCATCCAGTTGAAGATCGAGCGCGAAGCCGTCAAGAAGGAGAAGGACGAAGCGTCACAGAAGCGTCTACAACTGATCGAGGAAGAAATCCAGCGGCTAGACCGCGAATATTCGGACCTGGAAGAAATCTGGACGGCGGAAAAAGCCGCCGTGCAGGGCAGTGCGCAGCTGAAGGAAGAGATCGAGAAGACGCGCGCGGAAATTACGCGTCTGCAACGCGAAGGCAAGCTCGAAAAGGTCGCCGAACTGCAATACGGCAAGCTGCCGCAACTCGAGGCGCAACTGAAGGCGGTCACGAAGGCCGAGGCGGAAGAGCAGAATAATCCGACGCGTCCGCGTCTGTTGCGCACGCAGGTCGGCGCCGAGGAAATCGCCGAAGTCGTGTCGCGCGCAACGGGCATTCCCGTGTCGCGGATGATGCAGGGCGAGCGTGAGAAGCTGCTGCAGATCGAAGAGAAGTTGCATCAGCGCGTGGTCGGCCAGGATGAGGCGATCAGTGCGGTGGCCGATGCGATCCGCCGCTCGCGTGCCGGCCTGTCGGATCCGAATCGTCCGTATGGCTCGTTCCTGTTCCTGGGGCCGACGGGCGTCGGCAAGACGGAACTGTGCAAGGCGCTCGCGGCATTTCTCTTCGACGCGGAAGACCATCTCATCCGCATCGACATGAGCGAGTTCATGGAGAAGCACAGCGTCGCGCGTCTGATCGGCGCGCCGCCGGGCTATGTGGGTTACGAGGAAGGCGGCTATCTGACGGAAGCGGTGCGTCGCAAGCCGTACAGCGTGATCCTGCTCGACGAAATCGAGAAGGCGCATCCTGACGTCTTCAATGTGCTGCTGCAGGTGCTCGACGACGGCCGCATGACGGACGGCCAGGGCCGCACGGTGGACTTCAAGAACACGGTGATCGTGATGACATCGAACCTCGGCTCGCACGTCATTCAGTCGATGGTCGGCGAGCCGCAGGAAGCCGTGAAGGACGCAGTCTGGGAAGAAGTGAAGCTGCATTTCCGGCCGGAATTCCTGAACCGGATCGACGATGTGGTCGTGTTTCATGCGCTCGATCGGGCGAACATCCAGTCGATTGCGAAGATTCAGCTGGAACGGGTGCACGAGCGGCTTGCGAAGCTCGACATGCAGCTGGTCGTATCGGAGGCCGCGCTGGAGCTGATCGGCAAGGTCGGCTACGACCCGTTGTTCGGCGCGCGGCCATTGAAGCGTGCAATCCAGCAGGAGATCGAGAACCCGGTCGCGAAGCTGATTCTGGCCGGCAAGTTCGGGCCGAAGGACGTGATTCCCGTCGAAGTCGAAAACGGCAAGCTGGTGTTCGAGCGGGTGGTGCACTGATCATTCACGGGAGCGGAGCGTCGAAAGCAGACGCTTCGTTCCGGATGAAAAGCAAAAGGGCAACGAAGCGATTCGTTGCCCTTTTTTTCACGCACGGCGTTTCAGCCGCCGTACAACAGGTGCACGAAGAACCTGGACGCTCACGCGTTCTTGTTGCCAAACATGCCCGCGATCTGTCCGAGCGCGCCCAGCGCACCGGACAGGCCGCCTGCGTCGACCTGCCCATTGGCGGGCACTTCGCCGTTCGGCGTCGCGGTGTTGACGACGTGCGGCAGCACTTGCGACAGCAGGCCCGCCACCATCGACGGCTCCACGCCGACCTTCGCCGCGATGTTCGACACGGCCTCCGAGCCGAGCACGTTATGCAGCGTGTCGGCGGCGATCGGCTGGTTTTCGCCCGTCCCCACCCAGGAGCTGATGACATCGCCCGCGCCGTTCTGCTGGAAGCGCTGGATCAGGCCGTTCAGGCCGCCTGGCTGGTTGTTGATGAATTCGAGCGCGGCGCCGATCAGCGCGGCCTGGCCACCGCCTTGTGGCGATTGGCCGCCGCCCAGCATGGAACCGAGGGAGTCGAGTAGGCTCATGGCAATCTCTCTTGAGAAGCCGGCGCGTCGCGCGTCAGGCGTGCGCCGGCAGGGAACGAAACGCCGCGCGAAGCGCGGCACCGATGATCGTGAGGAAGTGCGGCCGCCAGCCGCTGACGGACTGCGCGTTCTTATGCGCCCGATGCAGCGGACGCAGCCTTGCTCTTCTTCGCTTTCTTCGACTTCGAAGCGGTCGTGTCCGACGCCGTCGCGGGCGCCGATGGCGCAGTAGCAGCGGGCGCCGATGCGGCAGCCGCGTCGGTCTTGCTCTTCTTGGACTTCGATGCTTTCGCGCCCGATGCGGCGTCGGCGGATGTGGTTTGCGTCGTCGTTTGCATCGGGTTTTGCGTCGTGGTTGCAGCAGGCGCGGGCTTCGATGTCGCCGCAGCCGTCGGTTTGGCCGGCGCGCCTGACGGCGGTGCCGACGAGCCGTTGATCGTCAGGCCCGCCGCTTCGAGATTCTTCACCGACTTCTGGCCGATACCCTTGACCCGGTTGGCGAGATCGTCGGCGTCCTTGAACGGGCCGTTCTTCGTGCGTTCGTCGATGATCGCTTTCGCATGGACGGGCCCGATGCCCTTGACCGATTCGAGCGCGGCCTGGTCGGCCGTATTGACTTCGACGGCGGCCGCCAATCCCGCTGACAGCGACAGCACGAGCGCAACGCACAGTATCAACAGCTTTTTCAACATGGCAATCACTCCATTGAGGGCAAACAGGTAGCCGGAACGGACGACGCTTTCATTTGAGCAAGCACTGCGTTCAAGCATAGGACAATTTACTGTCCGGTTTAACCGGGCGGCGCGCGACGTTGCGCGAATCGGGCGATTTATACCGTTTGAATCGTGACAACACAATGCAGGCTCACCAAATTTAAAGCTTCTGCGCGATCGCTGTGCGGTCGGGCGCAGCGGATCTCAGCGGGCGTTGGATGGCGTGACGCCGTGGTGCGGTGTGTCGGATTTCGTACCGCCCGGCAACGCGGTCTCGCGCGCCGTCGCACCGCGGACGTCGAAATGCACCGAATCGGCGCTCATGCCGTCCGCGTCGACGAGTTCGAGCACATGGCGCCCGGGCCACGGCAGCCACAGCACGCGCTCGTCGCCGCCGAGCGGCTTGCCGTCGAGTCGCCAGCGGCTGCGCGAGGACGAGCCGCTCGCGCGCTCGAACACGATGCGCTGGCGCGCGGCGGGGATGTCGGGATCGAGCGCGAACAGCGTGCCGTCCGTGGGGGAAGCGATGCGCGGTGCGGCGTTTGCCGATGACATCGCCCGCCCTGGCGTTGTTACGCGTGAGACGGCGGGCGCGCGATCCGCCGGCCCGGCATTCGCGGCAAGCCCCACGATAGGCGTTTGGGTGCCGCTGACAAACCACTCGTTGCGTGCGGGCTCGATATTGCCGTCGAAGGTGACGCGCGTTTGCACGACGCCCGCAGGCGCGCGCGGCGCGACGCTCGGCACGCGCCGGTGCAGATAACCGACGACGGCCGCCCAGATGGGCGCGGCGCCCGTGACGCCGGACACGTCCCACATCGGCTGGCCGTCCGCGTTGCCGACCCACACGCCGACCGTGTAGCGCGACGTATAGCCGACCGTCCAGTTGTCGCGCATATCCTTGCTGGTGCCCGTCTTCACTGCCGAGAAAAAGCGCGTCGCGAGCGGGCTGTCGAAGCCGAACGTGCGCGTGCGCGCGTTGTTGTCCGACAGCACTGTCGCGATGATGTAGCTCGCATCGCTGCTGAACACGCGTTGCTGTGCCGCAGGCGAGAGCGGGCGTCGCACGACATCGACGGTCGGCGCGGCGACGCCGCCATTTGCCAGCGCGCGATACGCATTGGTCAGCGACAGCAGGGTCACGTCCGCGCTGCCTAACGCGAGCGAATAGCCGTAGTAGTCTCCGCTTTGGTCGAGCGGCAAGCCGAGCGCGGTCAACGTTTTCGCGAAGCGGTGCGGCGTGAGCATCACCAGCGTGCGCACGGCGGGCACGTTCAGCGACGAGCCAAGCGCTGTGCGCACGCTCACCCAGCCCTTGAAGTCCTTGTCGTAGTTCTGCGGTATGTAGAGGCCGCCGCCTGCCGGAAGATCGAGCGGCGCGTCGTCGAGCAGCGACGCCGTGGTGAGCCGCCGTTCGTCGATGGCCTGCGCATACAGGAACGGCTTGAGCGTCGATCCGGCCTGGCGGCGCGCGAGCACGGCATCGACATCGCGCGCGTCCGACAGCGCGCCCGACGAGCCGACCCATGCGAGTACTTCGCCCGTCGCATTGTCGAGCACGACGATGGCGCCGTCGTGGACATTGCGCGGATGCGCGGGCGCATTGAGTTCGACGAGCGTGCGCGTGAGCGTGTCGCTGGCGAAACGCTGCAGCTTCGCGTCGAGCGTGCTGGTCACGCGCGCGCCCGCTACGGGATGCGTTTCGCTCGCGATGCGGCGCGCGAGGTGCGGCGCGAGAATCGGCGCATCGGGGGAGACGGACAGCAGCACGGGAGCAGGGCGCGCGAACGCGAGCTGAACGAAAGCGGCGAGACGGGCACAGCGTTCGGGTGCCTGCATGTCGCGCAGGATCCGGCACGCGCGCTCGCCGACCTTCGCGTACGACGCATTCGGCGCACGGATCAACGCGGCGGCGATGGCGGCCTCGCGCTCGTCGAGACCGGATGGCGCCTTGCCGAACAGCGTGATCGACAGCGCCGACAGGCCGATCGTCTCGCCGCGAAACGGCACGAGGTTCAGATAGGCTTCGAGAATCTGGTCCTTGCGCCACGCGTGTTCGAGCCACAGCGCGCTCACGGCCTGATTGGCCTTCTGCGCGATCGAACGCTGCCCAGACCGTTCGCGGTCGTCGTTGAGCAGGCCCGTCAGCTGCATCGTGACGGTAGACGCGCCGCGCGTGCGCGTGTTCCACAGGTTCGCCCATGCAGCCGCCGCGGCGCCGCGCCAGTCGACGCCGCTATGCTCGTAGAAGCGCTTGTCCTCCGACACGACGATCGCTTCGCGCAGCGCGGGCGACACATCCGCGAGCGCGACCCAGTCGCCGCGCCGCTCGGTCCGGTCGATACGCGTACGCTGCAGCGGCACCCCGTCGCGAGACAGCAGCAGCCAGTCGGAGCTGCGCCATTGCGTGCGGACGTCGTCGAAGGTCGGCAGTGCGTGCGCCGCGAGCGGTTCGCCGACCCATAAAATACAAAGCACGATGCGCACGATGCGCACGAACGCAACGAACCCGCGCCGCGCGAGGGGAGCATCGCAGTTCATCGCTTTCGTGGATGCTCGCATCGCGTAACTTCCTGTCACTTCACAGCGGCCGCCACGGGTTTCACGACGACGGGCGCATTCGGCAGCACACCGAAGGTCGACGGCGCGTAGAGCGCTTCGACGCGCGTCGGCGGCAGGCCGAACGTGCCCACGTTGTTCAGGCGCACGGTGTACTCGATCGAAAAGATGCCCTTCGGTACATGATCGTAATACGCGCGATACCCGTCGAAGCCGCGTTCGACGAACACCGGCCATGCCTCGCCCTTCGATTTCTCCCCTTGCGTAGCCGCTTCCGAGTCGCGGCCCAGGCCCGAGCCGAGGATCGTCGCGCCCGCCGGTACGGGATCGTTGACGACGACCCACGTCATGTCGGTTTGCGCGACGATGTCCAGATGCACACGCACGATGTCGCCGCGCGTGGTCACGCCCTTCACGGCGGGATCGACGGGGGTGATCGTTTTCGTTATCCGGTAGCCGGCCGCGAACGGCGCTTTCAGCGCGACAGCCGCCAGGCTTTCGATGGTCGCCCACGGCTTGCCCGTGCCGTCGTGTGTCAAGGTCAGCGACACGGGCGCGCCGCGCGTTTCGGCCGGCCAGGGCAGCAACTGGCTGCGCGTATCCGACGTCTTTGTGACGGCCGTCGCGGACGCATGGTTCGCGGCTGCCGGCGTCGGCTGGCTCCACGAAATGGTTTTGTCCGTCGTGCCCAGTTGCAGCCTGGTCCGACCCGTCACGGACACGTTCTCGAACACCTGCGAGAAGCGCTGCACGGCGATGGACCCCCACAGGTTCGCCGTCGTCGTCTGCCATGCGCCGTTCTTCTGCAACGCGAGCAACCCGGCGACGACGCGCGGCATCTCGTCCCTCCAGCCCGGCATCTCGACGAACGTGAGCGCTGTGCGCGCTGCGTTGGTTTCCGTGCCGGACATCAGCCACCACAGATCGTCGTTGTCGGCCGTCGAAAAGGTGAGGCGGATGCCCTGATAGGTGAGCCGCGAGCGGATGATCTGCTCGGCCTGGGCCAGCTTGTCGTCGCGCTGCGGAATGTCCTTCACGCGCGACAACACCGCGTAGTAGTCAAGCACCGCCGATGTCGGCCACTGGTTCGGCGCGATTTCGATCGAACCGAGCATGCTGGCGCGCGCGGCGCCGTGCCGCGACAGCGCTTCGAGCGCGGCGAGCTTGCGCAGATCGAGATCCTTGCGCGGCGCCCAGACATTGCGTTCGAGCCGTCCTTCGACGAAGTTGATCAGGCCGCCCTCGAGCTTCGCGCGCAGATCGTCGGGCAGTGCGAAGCGCGGATCCAGCTTCGCGGCTTCGTCGGTCACGGAGAGCAGATAGGCCGTCAGGGACGTGCTGCCCGTGTTGCCGCTGTCGTCGCCGGGCGGGAAGTAGTTCGCAAGCCCGTCCTTGTCGAGATACACCGGCATGCGCGCGAGCACGCCTTGCCAGCGCGCGGCGTCGCGCAGCCCGAGCGCCACCGAAGTCTGCTGTTCGAGGCAACTGTACGGATAACGTTCGAACCAGCGACGCACGCCCGGCATGCCATCCGACAGTTTCGATTGCAACGATACCGCGATGCCGCCGCGCAGCGCGCCGGCTTGCGTCGCGGTCGCATTCGGCGGCGCGGCGACGGACAGCGAGAACGAGCCGTCGACCTGGGTGAGCGTCGCCTGCTGCACGGTGATGGGGATGGCGGCCGTCACGCGTTGCGTGACTTTGAGTGCGTCGCTCGCGTGCGACGCGCCTTGTTCCGTCGCGCTCACGTTCCAGCTGAGCGCAGCGGGCGTGGCCTCGGAAAGGCCATCGGGCGGCGCGACGTTCCAGGCGACTTCGCGTGCCGAATCGGCCGCGACGTCGACCGTTTGTGCCGGCAGCGACAGGCCCGGCACGTTCGGCGCGACGACCACTTTCATTGCCCGTGTCGTCGTGTTGCGCAGCGTGAACTGCGCGCGGAACTGGTCGCCCTCGCGCACGAGCGGCGGCAGGCCGGAGATCAGTTGCAGATCCTGCGTGCTGCGAATCGACGTGCTGCCCGTGCCGAACGTGCCGTCGCCGACGGCCGCGATCGCGACGATGCGAAAGGTGGTCAGCGCATCGTTGAGCGGTATGTCGACGGTGGCTTCGCCGTTTGCATCGAGCGTCACGCGCGGATTCCACAAGAGGAGCGTGTCGAACAGTTCGCGCGTCGAAGTGTGACCGCCGCCGCCGCCCGCTGGCACGGCCTTGCGTCCGAAGTGGCGGCGTCCGACGATTTCCATCTGCGCCGTCGCCGTTTCGACGCCGTACGCGCGCCGTTGCAGCATCGTGTCCAGCACGTCCCAGCTATGGTTCGGCATCAGTTCGAGCAGTGCTTCGTCAACCGCGGCGACGGCGATCTGCGTACCCGCGGGCGCGGGCTTGCCGCCTGGCATCTGCACCCTCAGCTTCATATGCGCGTTGCCGCGCACGGTGTACGACTTCGCGTCAGGGGTCACGGTGACGGCCAGCTTGTGCGCTGCCGTGCCGACCTTGATCTCGGCGAGACCGTAACGGAACGCGGGCTTCGACAGATCGACGAGTGGCGTGGGCGCTTCGTAGTAGCGGCCTTCGTACCAGAACGCGCGCGCCCATTCGAGGGGCGCCTTCCAGCCCCACGTGAAGAACGAGTACCACGGCACGTCGCGAATCCGTCCACGCAACGCGAGCACCGACACATACACGTTCGGCCCCCATGCCTCGTTCACTTTCAGCTCGACGGTCGGATCCTTGCCGTCCAGCTTCACAACGTGCGTCTCCACGATCCCTTCGCGTTCGACGGCGACGAGCGCGGTCGCGAAGCGGAAGGGCATGCGCACCTGGAAGCGCGCCGATTCGCCCGGCTCGTACGCGCTCTTTTCGGGCAGCACGTCGATGCGATCGGTGTTCTCGCCGCCGAACCACAGGTCTTCTTCGCGCGTGACCCAGACGGAGGTCGCGGCCGTCGATGCATGGCCGTCGCCATCTTTGGCGGTGACGACGAGATCGACGTTGCCTGCTTCCTTGAGTTTCGCATCGCACGTCAGCAGGCCGCGGTCGTCGCTCTTGCCGCTGCACAGGGTGCCGAGATCTTTGGTCTCCGTGTGATTGTCGTATGCGTAGAAGCCGCCGACCATGCGCTTTCTCGACGTGATCGTGATGCGCGCGATGCCGCGTACTTCGAGCGGCACACCCGCGCGCGGCTTGCCCTGCAGATCGACGGCGAGCGCTTTCACGGGCACCGTCTTGCCCACCGACACCCATTGCCCCGACTTCACGCCCGCGACGACGGCGGCGGGCCAGAGCGTGGCGCTGCCGCTGATCGTCTGCACTTCGCCGTTCGGATCGGCAAAGGTGGCTTCGAGCGCGAGACGCTTCGGCGCGTCGACTGACGGCACGCTCTTCAACGTGAGGCTGCCCGCGCCGTTGCGCTCGAGCGTGACGGCTTCCTTGTCGGCGATCAGCTTCGACGTGTCGTCGTCGGCCGCCTGTTCGCTGTCCTCGTCGTCTGCGGACGACGAACGGGTGTCGTTGCGCTTTCTGTACGGCGCGAAGCTGAACGCAGGATACGTGCCGGCGAAAGCGGGCGTGGTGCGCTTCATCAAGGCCGATACCTGCACGGGCAGGCCGGACGCACCGCCGCCCGACATGTAGTCGATCTGCAACGCGACGTGCGCTTCGCTCGCGGCGACGAGGGGATGATTCTTTTCGTCGCGCACCGCGATCGTGCCTTTGAATACGGGCAAGCGAAATTCCTCGACGCGGAAGCTGCCGGACGAATAACTGTGCCGGGCGGAGTCAGCGGAATCGTCTTCGTTATCGTCGTTTGCCTGAATCGAAGTTGCATCGGACGCGGCAATCGCGTCGCCGTCATCCAGCGACACACTGTATTCGCCGAGCTTCGCCGCAGCCGGAATCGCGAAAGTCGAATCGGCCGTGTGATCGGCGGCCCACGTGAGCGGCATGTGCCATGTTTGCCCGCTGCCGAGATGACGGATCGTCAGGCGGGTCGGGTACGTTGTCGGAAACGCGAGGCCCTGCATCGTCTCGACGCGGATCATGTGCTTCATCGACACCGTTTCGCCCGCGCGCAGCAGCGTGCGGTCGAACACGGTATGCGCGCGCACGCTTTGCTCGATGCTGGTGTCCGTCGGCACGTTGAAGCGCCACGCTTCGATGCCGCGATTCCAGTCGGAGCGCACGAACGCCATGTCGTGGCCCGTCTTCGGATCGTCGATGCGCGCCGACACGAACAAGCCCTCGAAGCTGTCGTCTTTGCATTCGTGGCGGGACGTCAGCGGCTGGTTGACGGTCAGCACGCCGTGCGCGTCCGTCTTGCCCGACGCGAGTTCGTCGCCGTTGCAGTCGCTCATGCGCACGTCGGCATTTGGCACGGGCTGGCCCTTGTCGAGCGTCGTGACCCACACGACGCTGTTCTCGCGTCCCTGCTTGAAATGCACGCCGAGGTTCGTGACGAGCACGGCCGTGCGCACATACATCGGCGCGTGTTTGCCCAGCAGCGAAGCGCCCAGCGCGGGCGACGCGAGTTCGATCACATAGAAGCCGGGCTTCGTCACGGGCACGCCGACCACTTCGAAAGGCCGCAACGCGGTCGGGTCGGCCTTCGGAAGCGCAAGCGTTTCGACGTTCGGCTGACCCGCAAGCAGCGACAGCGAGCGCACGTCGATCAGCGGATTCTTGCGGTCTTCGGCCGGGTCCGCGTCTTCGCTCTTGCGCGGCACGATCACGGGATGCGGATTGCGTGCGAGCAGTTGCGGCATCTGCTGGTTGATCGACTGGCGATCCATCATGAAGCCGTCGAAGCGCTCGACGTTGCGCATCCAGCGGCGGATCTCGCGATCGGCGTCGACGCGCAGCCTGGCGAACTGCGCGTTGCCCGCATTGAGCCCCGCGATATGCAGATCGGCTTCCACGTTGCGCAGCGTGACGGGCACGAGCGCGGGCATGTCCGGTTCCGCGAAGCGCTCGACGATGCCGAACGTGCCCGATGAAAACTTCGCGAGTGGCGGCAGCGGCGCCGTCGTCGTCTTGAGCGGAAACAGATCGGCGTTGGTGAGCGCGCGGTCGCTCACGTCCTTGAGATTTGCAGGCAGCTCGATGCTGAGGTCGGCGCGCTCGGGGAGCGGCGCGGCGAACTCGATGGTCATGGTTTGCGGATCTTTGTCGTCGGGCGCAAAGGTCGGCTTGATCTCGCCATTCGGCCCCTTGATGCGGACCTGTTCGGCGTCGGTGCGCAGGATGGGCGCGTTGAACTGTACGCGCAGCGGACGCAGCGGCGTGCACGGCGCCTTCGCGTTCTCGCGCTCGCAACTGAAGCTCGCCGCGAACGGTTCGCGCACGTTGAAATCGAAGCGCCGTTCGACGTCGTTCGCAATGCCGCTCGGGCTCGCGACGCCTTTGCCATACACGAGTTGCGCTTTCGCGCCGGGCGGCAGCGCCTGCTGGCATTGCAGCGTCAGCACACGCGCGGCTTCCTTTTGCAGATGCAGACGCTTCAGCAGTTCGGTGCGCGTTTGCGCATCGACGTTTTTCACGGGAATGCGGTTGCCGAGGCCGCTCGATTCGCACCACACGTGCTGCATAACGGACGCGTCGGTCGCGGGGCCGTTCAGCTTGAC
This sequence comes from Paraburkholderia phymatum STM815, assembly GCF_000020045.1. Taxonomy (GTDB): domain Bacteria; phylum Pseudomonadota; class Gammaproteobacteria; order Burkholderiales; family Burkholderiaceae; genus Paraburkholderia; species Paraburkholderia phymatum. The sequence continues at coordinate 1,053,293 of NC_010622.1, forward strand.
CACGAACGCCTGGTGTTCCTCGATTTCGCCGCCGTAGGGCTGCACGTTCAGCACGAACGGACCACCCGTTTCGAACGCATAGTGGCGCGGGCCGGTAAGCGCATGGCCCGCCGACGACTTTAGTCCGTCATTCAGATCGACGGAACAGGCGATGCCCGGTGGCATATCTGCGTTGAAGTCCCAGGCCCAGGTCTTGTCATCGATCCAGCGCGGCTGGCCGGCGCTCGCCGATGCGTCGTTGCATTGGATGCGCGCGGGCGCGGGCAGATCGGGCGCACCGAACGCAACCATCGATTCATCGAACTTGACGACGACCTGGCGGACTTGCGCGACCTTGCCTTGCGGGGATACCTGCGTGATGCGCGCGGCATCGGCGCGCCAGGCGAGCGTGATGAAAAAGCCGAGTATCGCAGCCGCTGCGGCTGCCGCTATCCATTGACGGTTGATGGTGCCGCTTTGCATCGACTGCGCTCCCGGTTTCATTTTTCTTTCGGATGGCAGCCGATTCTAACCGACGCTTTTGACCTTCCCAACCTGCTTCACAGGTAGGATCATGCCGACATCTGCGCACTGTCAGAAAGCACTTGACTTAGAGTTCACTCGAAGTCCTAACCTGAGTTCCGTCATGTCGAAAGCTCTCACCATTGGTCAGGTCGCCGCGTCGAGCGGCGTCTCCACGCATACGCTGCGCTACTACGAGCAGGCGGGATTGTTGCGGCACGTCGGCCGCACGGACGCGGGGCATCGTTTGTATTCGCCCGCCGATCTCGACTGGCTGCAGTTCGTGATGCGCCTGAAAGCGACGGGGATGCCCATCGCGGGCATGCAAGCGTTCGCTGCGCTGCGGGCGGAAGGCAACGCGACGTTCGGCGCGCGGCGGGCGATGCTGATCAAGCATCGCGATGCCGTGCTCGCGCGCATCGCGGAGTTGCAGACCAGCCTCGCCGCGATCACTGACAAGATCGCGTACTACGAGGCGGCCGAACGTGAGGCGGCGTCGACAGGGCATATCGACAATTCATTCATAAAGGACGCTCGATGAATCACGCACACGACGATCGCTATGCACGCGGCTGGGCCAGGTTGAAGGAAATAGACGGAACGGCAGGGGAGAAGGTGATCGCGTCGCTCGCCCCGATCGCGCCGGATTTCGCGCGGATGTTGATCGAGTTTCCGTTCGGCGATGTGTATAGCCGTCCGCAGCTGGATCTGCGCGCCCGCGAAATCGCGACGATCGCTGCGTTGGCCGCGCTTGGCAACGCGCAACCGCAACTCAAGGTACATATTGAGGCTGCGCTGAACGTCGGCTGCACGCGGGAGGAGATCGTCGAGGTGTTCATGCAGATGGCGGTTTATGCGGGCTTTCCGGCGGCATTGAATGCGTTGTTTGCGGCGCGCGAGGTATTCGAGGAGAGGGCGGCTCGCGCCGGTGCATGAATGGGCAGTCCGTGTGGGGCGCGAAAATTGGCTCGATGCAACTAACGGTCTGATTGTTCGGCGTCTGTGGGAATGGAATAGTGGGCGGGCTGCCGCGCGAAAAGGCCGTCTTTAGTAAGTGAGAGAGCCTCGTGGATCCCGCTTTTTCCGCTTGCGCGGCGGGCTTTCTTTGCTGGCATCCGCGGTTTGTCCTCGTGATTCATGCGTTGCCCCGCACAGGGGTAACACCAGCAAATCAAAAGCAAGTCGCGGACGCCAGCGAACAGGACAGACCGCGCCAGCAGCTACCCGCTGTGCCGCCCAGCGCCTATCCGCGTGCTGATCGAGCGCAAATACAAGGCAAGCCCAACACCCGCAATCAGCAAGCTCGCAGTATTCGCGAGCCAGAATCCGCGCGCGCCGGTGAGCGACTCCGGCACCCAGCCGCCGAGATCGAACCCGAGCGCATAGCCGCCGCCGAGTCCCACGCCCCACAGTGCAATGGCATAGATCAGGGTCGGCACGACGGCCACCCGATACGCCCGCAGCACGAACGCCGACGTGATCTGCAACGCGTCGCACAGATGGTAGAACGCGACGATCAACACGAGCGGCATCGCCGCCTGCAGGACCTGCGCATTCGGCGTGTAGCCCGCGATGATGACGGGCCGCAGCGCGAGCACGATCACGCCATACCCGCACGCAATCGCCACGGCCATCGCGATGCCGTGCCGCGCCAGCGTGCGCGCCGCTTCGTAGCGATGTGCACCGAGCGCCTGAGCGACGAGCGTAGAAGTAGCGATGCCGATCGACAGCGGCGTCATGTAGAGCACCGCGCCGATGTTGCCCGCGATCTGATGACCGGCCAGCGTGGTCGTGCCGAAGCGAGCGATGAAGAGCGCCATGAAGGTATACGACGTCACTTCGATCAGATACGACAGCCCCATCGGTACGCCGAGCTTCAGCTGGGCCGCCTGACGCCGCCAGACGGGCCAGCAGAAATGCCGGAAGATCGCGAACGGCTGGAACACGTCCAGCTTCGTCAGCACGACCATGCCGACGACGGCCAGCGTCCAGTTGATCAGAATGCTGGCGAGCGCCGCCCCCGGCCCACCGAGCGCCGGCATGCCGAGCTTGCCGAAAATCAGCAGCAGATTGAGCGGCACCTTGAGCATCAGCGCGCCGATCTGCAGGATCATCACGAGCCGCGGCTGGCCGACGGCATTCGTCAGCGAGCTATAGACGCGAAATGCGAGACTCGCTGGCAGCCCGAACGCGAGAATCTGCAGATAGGACACAGTGCGCTCGCGCAGCGCCTCGGGCGCCCGCGCCAGCTGCAGCAGCGGGTGGGGGAAGTAGAGAACCAGAAAGCCGAGCGCGGCGAGCGCCAGCGCGAGCCACAGCGCCTGACGCACCTCCTCGCCGATCTCCTCGTAGCGCGCAGCGCCGTAGAGTTGGCCGGCAATCGGTTGCAGCGCGGTCAGAATGCCCGTCAGGCCGATGTACACCGAGATATAGATCGACGAACCGAGGCCGAGGGCTGCAAGGTCGGTCGCCGAGAAGCGGCCGACCATCGCTGTATCGATCACGCCGAACGCGATGATCGCCAGCTGGCCGATCAGCACGGGCCACGCGAGCCCGGCGATTTTCCGCACATCGTCAAACATGCTCAGCCGCTTTTCTTCGGACGCCACGGACGGCGCTTGACGGGCGGTTGCGGACGGTCGATGCGCACGTACAGGCGGAAACGTTCGTCGCGGTCGGCCACACGGCGGCCTTCCCAGACGAGCTTCCAGACGAAGTTTGACATCGCGCTCGGCTCGCCGAAGTCCTGCGTGTCCTGACGCAGGATCACGTCGCAGTCGTCATCGAACGAAAAATGCATGTCGCCGAAATAGGCGAAAGTGGCGATCTGTGCGTCGCCGAGCCGCACGGGGGAGATGCAATTGTAGTCGGACGGCAGATGCGCGGCGATCTGCTGGGCGACGTCCTTATAGGTACGGCTGTAATTGACGACGGGCAGCCACAGTGTCATCAGCAGCACCCACATCAGCGTCGTGCCCGCGCTCGACAGCACGACGCTGCGCCACAGCACCTTCGGATGCCGCGCCACGCGCCACTGGACGAGCGCAAACCAGCACACGGTCACCGCGACCGCACAGACGAACGACAGAATCTTGAACTGCGGCGTGAAGCCCGGCGCGAGACGCGAGAGATTGCGTGCGAGCTGATGCGGATAGCCCGTCATGCCGGCGAGCCACACCAGCCAAACGAACGTGCCGAGCACCGTGAAGCTCAGCACCGCGAACCAGTCGATCGCGTTGATCGCGCCGCGCTTGAGCGTGGGCAGCGCGAACGCGGCAATCACGGCAAGCGCGGGCGTCAGCAGCATATAGAGGCGGTTCGTGCCCTGGCTTTGCAGCACGACGAGAACCAGCAGCGGCGCGATCACGGACAGCGGAATCGCCACATGCGGCGCGCGGCGCAGGCCGGCCCAGCTGAACCATGCCCAGATCGCGAGCGGCCATGCGGGCCAGGTGAAGAGCGGCAGGTTCTTGACGGCGTAGCGCAGCGTCGATCCGTACGGTCCCTGGAACGTGTGCAGGCTGCCGCGCATCCATTGATGCAGGAACCAGACGGCATCGTCAGGGAACAGGGCGATCGCGGTGAGCGGCCACACCACCGACAGCGCGAGCGCAACGGGCAAGCCCGCGAGCATCAAGGTGCGCCAGTGCGTGTCGTGCACGATCAGCATCATCGCGAAGGTGCCGATCAGCAGGGCGCCGACCAGCACGGGACTGCTCGTCAGCGTCACGAGGCCGATCGCGCAGCCCCAGATGAGTGCACCCTGGACGGGCTTGTCGATCGTCCGCACGAGGCCGTAGACAAGCATCGCGATGCAGACGAACTGCGTGATCTGCGGCGTGGTTTCGTGGCCGCGCTCGGCGAGACCAAAGGTGGCCAGCAGGATCAGCAGCGCGCCGTCGGCGAGCGTGCGCCCGTAGTCGCGCGGTTCGGGCTCGCCGCCGAACGCGTACTTGAAGGGCTGCACTTCCGGGCGGCGGCCTAGCAGGTAGGCTGCATACCAGACGAACGCGCACGCCGCGCAGAACAGCAAGCCCGTGAATACGCGCGACGCATTGCTTGCGTCCACAAGCGGATCGAGCACGCGTATCGCGCCGGCGCCGAGCCAGTAGCCGAGCGGCGCGTCGGACGTCATGTACTTGCCGACCAGATTCGGCAGCAGCCAGTCGTGCAGCGAACCGTTGGCCATCGTCCACATGACGCCGAAGCCGGCTGCGTCTTCGTTCTTCCACGGGTCGCGTCCGAACAGGCCGAACGACGCGTACACGACGCAGATGGTAAGCAGCATCCAGCGCGGCAGCGCACTGGTGGCGGAGGCTGTGAGGCGAACGACAGATCTCATGCGGTGTTCGTATGGGGCTGCGAGGGCGGCAGCCGTGATTTATTGGCGCAGCGCGGGAGGCGTCGCATGTTCGGGCATGCGGCATTGTAGACGGGCGGCGCGGTGCGCGTCACAAGGAGGCTTGCGCAAAGCCTTACACATGGAGATTCGGGAGCGCCTCCGGGCCGGATCGCGCGGTCTTCTTCCTAAACCTTCCGCCGACAAAAAAGGGCAGCTCGCGCTGCCCTTTTTGCATCGTAATGGCCCGGACGACAGTCGGGGCCAACACGGGATATTACTTCGCGGCCTTGCCCGAAGCGCGGGCGCCGAACTTCTTGTTGAACTTCTCGACGCGGCCTGCCGTGTCCATGATCTTTTGCTGGCCCGTGTAGAACGGGTGCGATTCCGACGAAACTTCGATCTTGGCGAGCGGGTACGTCTTGCCGTTGAATTCTGCCGTTTCACGCGTCTGGATGGTCGAGCGCGTCACGAACTTGAAGTCGTTCGACATGTCGATGAACAGGACTTCGCGGTAATCCGGATGAATGCCTTCTTTCATGGTCTTTCCTTTAATCTGGCGGTAGCCAACCCGGGAGCAGGAGATTCCGCAACCGCGAGCCACTTGCCTAAGGTCGAAAAACGGCGATTATGCCAGAAAATCAGGCGGTTGACGAGGTTTGCGGAGGTTTTTTCGCACGCCGACAGCCGCCCGGGCCGGCGCTGCGACGCTTACGGGTGCGGGTTCGTGCCGTCGAGCGCGCCCACGTGCGCGGGGTCCTGCCGGTAATAGCGCGCGAGCAGCCGGTACAGCTCGGGATATTCCGCTTCGAACTCTCGCGGCTTCACGAACAGCGCCTCGCTACACACTGCAAAAAATTCCGAAGGATGGTCGCTCGCGTAGGGATCGATCAGCGAATCGCGCTCGAAGCGCGCCCAGCGCCTGTCGGGTACGGCATCGACCCTGGCGCAGAACTGGTCGTAGGCGTGGTCGAACACGTCGGCCCACTGCGCGGCATCGAGCGGCGCGTGCAGCTTGCGAAAAAGAGGCGGGTGGCCATCGGCTTCGCCCGTCACCATGTCGATCTTGTGCGCGAATTCGTGGATCACGACGTTGTACGCGTCCGCGCCGTCCGTTATCTGCGCGTCTTCCCACGACAGGATCACAGGGCCGCCTTCCCATGCTTCGCCGCTCGCGTCGTGCTCCACTTCATGGACGACACCGTCCTCGTCTTCGATCGTCTTGCGGATCACGAACTCGCCAGGATATACGATGACGCCGACCCATCCGCGATACAGGCTCAGCCCTAGATTCAGCACGGGCAGGCAGGCCTGGACGGCAATCGCGACGGTGATCGCGTCGGTGAGCTCGAGCTCGTGCGCGGTGGAAAATTCCTTCTGCGCGATGAAGAGGCTCGTCATGTCGCGCAGCCGCTGAAGATCGGCGGGTGCCAGCCAGGAAAGAAACGGCAAGCCGTCGAGCGTCGCTTTCCAGAGCGCGTCGTCGATCGCGTAGGTGCGCAGCGCGCGGTCGCGGCGGCGCGTGTCGAGCCATTGGGTGAGTTTGGAAAACATCGCGCGGTGGTCGCTCTTCGCTTGCGTGATCGAGATGTGCGGAACGGAACAATTCTAAACCGCGGCGTCACAGACGGCATTGCGGCGCTCATGCCTTCGCGCCTTTGTCCGCGCCGGCACGCAGCGCGTAAAAGAAAAACGCCTGCGCAGGCAGGCGTTTTGCGGATGAAACGTAGGGGGCGCTTAGCCGCCGCGACGCATCATGTCGAAGAACTCCGCGTTGTTCTTCGTCTGGCGGATCTTGTCGAGCAGGAATTCCATGGCTTCGACTTCGTCCATGTCGTGAATGAACTTGCGCAGCACCCAGATCTTTTGCAGGATCTCGGGCTTGATCAGCAGTTCTTCGCGACGCGTGCCGGACTTGTTCAGATTGATCGACGGATAGACGCGCTTTTCCGCGAGACGGCGCTCGAGGTGCACTTCCATGTTGCCCGTGCCCTTGAACTCTTCGTAGATCACGTCGTCCATGCGGCTGCCCGTTTCGATCAGCGCCGTGCCGATGATGGTCAGCGAACCACCTTCCTCGATGTTGCGCGCCGCGCCGAAGAAGCGCTTCGGACGCTGCAGCGCGTTCGCGTCGACGCCGCCCGTCAGCACCTTGCCCGATGCCGGCACAACCGTGTTGTACGCACGCGCGAGACGCGTGATCGAGTCGAGCAGAATCACGACGTCGTTCTTCATTTCGACGAGGCGTTTCGCCTTTTCGATCACCATTTCGGCGACCTGCACGTGACGCGCGGCCGGTTCGTCGAAGGTCGACGCGATCACTTCGCCCGCCACCGAGCGTTGCATTTCCGTCACTTCTTCCGGACGTTCGTCGATCAGCAGCACGAACAGGATCACGTCCGGATGGTTCTGCTTGATGGCATGCGCGATGTGCTGAAGCATCACCGTCTTGCCGGACTTCGGCGACGCGACGAGCAGGCCGCGCTGGCCTTTGCCGATGGGCGCGATCATGTCGATGATGCGGCCGGTGACGTTTTCTTCGCCACGCATTTCACGTTCGAGCAGCAGCACCTTGTTCGGGTGCAGCGGCGTCAGGTTCTCGAACATGATCTTGTGCTTCGAGGCCTCGGGCGGCTGGCCGTTGACCTTGTCGACCTTCACCAGCGCAAAGTAGCGCTCGCCGTCCTTCGGCGTGCGGACTTCGCCTTCGATGGTGTCGCCCGTATGCAGGTTGAAGCGGCGGATCTGCGACGGACTGATGTAGATGTCGTCCGTGCTGGCGAGATAGGAGGTTTCCGGCGAGCGCAGGAAACCGAAGCCGTCCGGCAGCACTTCGAGCGTGCCGTCACCGAAGATCGTTTCGCCTGTTTTGGCGCGTTTTTTTAGAATGGCGAACATCAGCTCCTGCTTGCGCAGGCGGTTCGCACTTTCGATCTCGAGACCATTGGCCATCTCGATCAATTGGGACACGTGCAGAGTCTTAAGCTCGGATAAATGCATACGGAGAACCCGCAGAGAAGGTGCGACCTGAATTGAAATCTGGGAGGAGAAGTGAGCGGAACCGCTCAAGGACATACTCGTCTTTTAGACGTTTTATGGATTCTAGCATAGCACACGCCAAAACCAGCCTGCGCGGCCGGTTCGTGTCGGCGCATGATTCTTGTTGTCAATGTTGTCCGGCGACAACAAGAATCATGCGGCTCGCTCGATGCACGACTTCACGACATGTCGAGGCATTGCGGCGAGCCGGGCGGCGCGCAAAGCGTGCGCACCGGCCGCGTAGGCGGATTAAAGGTTGCCGTCGAGGAATGCGGTGAGTTGCGACTTCGACAATGCGCCGACCTTCTGCGCCGCGACCGCGCCATTCTTGAAGAGGATCAGCGTGGGGATGCCGCGCACGCCGAACTTGACGGGCGTGGACTGATGTTCATCAACGTTGATCTTGGCGATCTGCAGGCGATCGGCGTAGTCCTTCGCAACTTCGTCGAGGATCGGCGCGATCATCTTGCACGGGCCGCACCATTCTGCCCAGAAGTCGAGCAGCACGGGTTTGTCGGATTTGACGACGTCCTGTTCAAACGACGCGTCGCTAATATGCTTGATGTGTTCGCTCATTTGTGTGAATACCTCTTTCGATTCGAGGCCTGCATTTGAATGCCCGCCACGATACAACAAACTCAGAAAACTTTCCGTTCGCTTTGCCACAGGACAAACCATGAAAGCCGACGCGGGAAGTATCGTGGGGACACCTTCGGGAGGGCGGGCTGGCTTGGCTTTGCGGATCACTTGAACGTCAGTTTAGCCTAAATTGCTATGCGTTGCCCGCCGTGATAGTACGCATTCCGACAGTAGGGTTTCGTGCCGTCCTTGCCCGATCGACATGCTGTCCGCGGTCCTGCAGAAGTCCGGCAGCGCCCTGATGACGACACCTGTCTGGAGGTTGTTGTGCATGAACACAAGGGGGCCGATGCGGTGCTGGACGAGTTTCTTGAGCTTTTCTCGGTGAGCCTCTCGCGTGGCGCATCGACCGATGTTAGAATACGCCGTGACGGGCCTCCTCGCATGGAGGGGCGGTCAACCTGGTCAGGTCGGGAACGAAGCAGCCACAGCCGTTTTCCGCCAGTGCCGAGGGTCGGGCTCGTCACCTTCCTTTTTCTATCTGTTATTCCCCCCCTCGCTGTTCCCATCTGCTGGCGTCGTTCGAAACGCGCGGCAAGCTCTATCGCTTCCTTAGCGAAATTCAATGATCCGTCAAAGCGTTGTCACGCCTCGTGCGAGCGCGCAATCGTTTCGTCTTTTCGCGTCAGCGTTGCTGATACAATTTCCAGATGACCTATCAAGTTCTCGCACGCAAATGGCGGCCGAAGGATTTCGCGTCGCTCGTCGGACAGGAGCACGTGGTGCGCGCGCTCACGCACGCGCTCGATGGTGGCCGTTTGCACCACGCCTATCTGTTTACCGGCACGCGCGGCGTCGGCAAGACGACGCTGTCGCGGATCTTCGCGAAGGCGCTCAACTGCGAAACGGGCGTCACGTCCACGCCTTGCGGTGTCTGCCGTGCGTGTCGCGAGATCGATGAAGGGCGCTTCGTCGATTACGTCGAAATGGACGCGGCGAGCAATCGCGGCGTCGACGAAATGGCCGCGCTGCTGGAGCGCGCCGTGTACGCGCCCGTCGATGCGCGCTTCAAGGTCTACATGATCGACGAAGTGCACATGCTGACGAACCACGCGTTCAACGCGATGTTGAAGACGCTGGAAGAGCCGCCGCCGCACGTCAAGTTCATCCTGGCCACGACCGATCCGCAGAAGATCCCCGTCACGGTGCTCTCGCGCTGTCTTCAGTTCAATCTCAAGCAGATGCCGGCGGGGCACATCGTGTCGCATCTTGAGCGCATTCTCGGCGAAGAAAACATTGCGCATGAAGCGCAAGCGCTGCGCCTGCTCGCGCGCGCCGCTGACGGCTCCATGCGCGATGCGCTGTCGCTCACCGATCAGGCGATCGCTTACTCGGCGAACCAGGTGACGGAGGAAGCCGTGCGCGGCATGCTCGGCGCGCTCGATCAAAGCTATCTGATCCGCTTGCTCGATGCGCTGGTAGCGGGCGGCGGCGCGGCGGTGCTGTCGGTCGCCGACGAGATGGCCTTGCGCAGCCTGTCGTTCTCCACCGCGCTGCAGGATCTGGCCAGCCTGTTGCACAAGATCGCATGGGCGCAATTCGCGCCGTCGTCGGTGCTCGAAGAATGGCCGGAAGCGGCCGATCTGCGCCGCTTTGCGGACGCGCTGAGTCCCGAGCAGGTGCAATTGTTCTATCAGATCGCGACGATCGGCCGAAGCGAACTGGGTCTCGCGCCCGACGAATATGCTGGCTTCACGATGACGCTGCTGCGCATGCTCGCATTCGAGCCGGCGTCGAATGGCGGCGGGGGCAGCGGAGGCGGCGTGGCACCCGCAGGACGTACTTCGGTGCCCGCCGCAGGCGCGAAGCGCACGGGGGCGCCCGTCGCGGCGGCTCCGCAAGCTCGTGCAACGGGAGCGGCAGCGCCGTCTGCCGCGAGCGGCGAGCCGGGCGTGGCGCCGATCGTGAAGGCCGAACCGGCGCCAGTTCAACCACCGGTTGTTCAGCAGGTGCCAGCGACAGCGGCGTCGACGGATCTCGTTGCACCGGAAATCGAAGCAGCCCCCGTCGACGGCGATGCAACACCGCTTTCAGCGTCGGCAGCACAAGCGGCCGCGAGTGTCGAAACGCCCGTCGCGTCGAACGGGACCGAACAGAACGCCGCGCCGCATGACGGTATGCCTGCACTGGCCGCAGCCGCACCGCGCCGCGCAGGCGGCGCCAGCGCTGCGCTCGACGTATTGCGTAACGCGGGCATGAAGGTATCGACGGATCGCGGCCGGTCGGCGGTTTCCACATCCGCAGCCGCAGCGGCGCCCGCAACGCCCGTCAAGGCCGCTGCACCGCGCGTCGCCGTGCGGGTGCCGACGCCCGATCCCGCGCGCCGTGCCGCGGCCGCTGCGCAGCAGGAAAGCGCCGCGCGCGCGCCGACGCCTCGCGCCGCAGAGCCGCAGGGCGCGTCGGCTGTTCCGCCGTGGGAAGACATTCCGCCCGACGACTACATGCCCGCTTCGTCCGACGACGCATTCTTCGCACCGCCCGACGACAACTTCGTGCCCGTCTTCGACAGCGGTCCGGACGACATGCTCGTCGGCCGGGGCCATGCGTCCGCGGCAGCGTCCGCTCCCGCGGCACCCGTCATCGATATTCGAACGCTGCCGCCCGCCGTGCCGCTTCATGCAATCGGCTTCGACGGCGACTGGCCTGCGCTCGCCGTCACGCTGCCGCTCAAGGGTATCTCGTATCAGCTCGCCTTCAACAGCGAGCTGATGGCCGTCAACGGCAAGACGCTGAAGCTCAACGTCGCGGTCCAGCTGTACGCCGAGCCCGCGCAGATCGCAAAGCTCAAGGCGGCGCTCGCGGAACGTCTGGGGAGCGAGATTGACGTGCAGGTCGAAGTCGGCCCCGTGCAGCGCACGGCTGCCGTGCTCGATTCGATCGAGCGCGCCAAACGTCAACAGGAAGCCGAACGCGAGATCGGCGCCGATCCGTTCGTGCAGTCCCTGATCCGCGAGTTCGGCGCGAGCATCGTGCCGGGCTCCGTTCGTCCGCTGATGCCGGGCGCCGAAGGCGGCCAGAGCGCGGCCCACTGATTTCCGCGCGAGGCCGCATCGCCAACGCACAACGTGCACGCGCCTAACCGAATCCATTATCACGAAGGAGCAAGTCCATGATGAAAGGCCAACTCGCCGGGCTGATGAAGCAAGCCCAGCAGATGCAGGAAAACATGAAGAAGATGCAGGAGCAACTCGCGCAGATCGAAGTCGAGGGGCAGTCGGGTGCGGGCCTCGTCAAGGTGACGATGACCTGCAAGAACGACGTGCGCCGCGTGTCGATCGACCCGAGCCTGCTCGCCGACGACAAGGACATGCTCGAAGACCTCGTTGCCGCTGCATTTAACGACGCCGTGCGCAAGGCGGAAGCCACCGCGCAGGAAAAGATGGGCGGCATGACGTCCGGCCTGCCGTTGCCGCCGGGATTCAAGCTGCCGTTTTAATCGCGCAGCGTTGTGACGCGCGGTGCATGACTGCATGCCCGCGCGTTGGACGTTCATCGTCGAACGGCGCAGACTTGCGCGCAGCGACACGACGCGAATTCAACCTCTCTTCGATCGACGCCGCCGTACCCGCATGAAACAACCTTCCGCCTTGTCGGCGCTCGTCGAAGCGCTGCGCGCATTGCCTGGCGTCGGCCCGAAGTCCGCGCAGCGCATGGCCTATCACCTGATGCAGCACGACCGGGAAGGCGCGGAAAAGCTCGGCCGCTCGCTGCTGTTCGCGACCGAGCATCTGCAGCACTGCGAGAAGTGCAACACGTTCACGGAAGCGCAGATCTGCGAAGTCTGCAGCGACACCGAGCGCGATCCGACCTTGCTGTGCGTCGTCGAAACGCCCGCCGACCAGATCATGCTCGAACAGACGATGACATGGCGCGGCCTGTATTTCGTGCTGATGGGGCGGCTGAGTCCGCTCGACGGCATCGGTCCGAAGGAAATCCATTTCGACCGGCTTGTGAAGCGCGCGACGGACGGCGTCGTGAAGGAAGTCGTGCTCGCGACCAACTTCACGAACGAAGGCGAAGCCACGGCGCATTATCTCGGCCAGACGCTGAAGTCGCGTGGCTTGTCCGTCACACGGCTCGCGCGCGGCGTGCCCGTCGGCGGCGAGCTCGAATATGTCGACGCGGGCACGATTGCGCGCGCGATGCTCGACCGGCGCTCGATCTAGGGGGGCGCATGCCGCGAGGCGATCGTGCCGCGCGTGAGGACAGCAAAAAAGTTCAGGAGACACATGAGCGCACCCACTTCAACGGCGAATGGCAATCCCGACGCCAAACCCGGCGCCAAACCCGGCGCCCAACGCGGCGGCCCGCTAGCGGGCGTGAAAGTGCTGGAACTCGGCACGCTGATCGCGGGCCCGTTCGCGGCCCGCTTTCTCGGCGAGTTCGGCGCGGATGTCATCAAGATCGAAGACCCGAAGGGCGGCGATCCGCTGCGCAAGTGGCGCAAGCTCTATCCAGAAGTGGGCGGCACGTCGCTGTGGTGGGCCGTGCAGGCGCGTAACAAGAAGTCGGTAACGATCAATCTGAAGGCCGACGAAGGCAAGGAGATCGTCCGCAAGCTCGCGCAGGAGGCGGACATCGTCGTCGAGAATTTCCGGCCCGGTCTGCTCGAAAAGCTCGGGCTCGGCTATGACGTGCTGTCGGCGGAAAACCCCGGTCTGGTGATGGTGCGTCTGTCCGGCTACGGCCAGACAGGGCCGTATCGCGATCGTCCGGGCTTCGGCGCGATCGCCGAATCGATGGGCGGCTTGCGCCACATCACCGGCTATCCGGACTTGCCGCCGCCGCGCATCGGCATATCGATTGGCGATTCGATCGCGGCGCTGCACGGTGTGATCGGCGCGCTGATGGCGTTGCATCACCGGCAGGCGAATGGCGGCAAAGGGCAGGTCGTCGACGTCGCGCTGTACGAAGCCGTCTTTAACATGATGGAAAGCGTCGTGCCCGAATACGGCGTGTACGGCATGGTGCGCGAGCGCACGGGGGCGTCGTTGCCTGGCATTGTGCCGTCCAATACCTATCCGTGCCGCGACGGCAGCATCGTGATCGGCGGCAACAGCGATCCCATTTTCAGGCGGCTGATGCTCGCGATCAATCGTGACGATCTCGCGAACGATCCCGCGCTCGCGCATAACGACGGCCGCGTGCCGCGCACGCAGGAAATCGACGGTGCGATTGCGGCGTGGCTCGCCGACCGCACGATCGACGAAGCGCTCGGTGTGCTCAACGCCGCCGACGTGCCCGTGGGCCGCATCTACAGCGTCGCCGACATGTTCACCGATCCGCAGTACGTCGCACGCCAGATGATCCAGACCTTCAAGTGGCAGGACGGACGCGATATCACGCTGCCGAACGTCACGCCGAAGCTCTCGGAAACGCCCGGCGAGACACGGTGGCTAGGACCCGAACTGGGTGAACATACGGATGAAGTTCTGCAAACGCTGGGTTATGATGCGGACCACATCGCAAGGTTGCACGCGCAACAGATCGTGTAGCCGGCGGCCACACTAACGCGCACCGGCGCACGGCGCGAAGACGGACGAGCAGTCCGCGACAGAACAAGAACGGAGACAGGACCATGCAACGAAGAAGCTTCCTCGCAGGCTCGGCGGCACTCGCGGGCGCATCGCTCGTCGGCTCGCCGCTCGCATTCGGCCAAAGCAGACTGGAGACATCGAAAGTCGCGATCGCCGTCGGCGGCAAGAACCTTTTTTACTATCTGCCGCTCACCATCGCCGAGCGCCGCAATTTTTTCAAGGACGAAGGGCTCGACGTCGACATCTCCGACTTCGCGGGCGGCTCGCAGGCATTGAAGGCGGCTGTCGGCGGCAGCGCGGACGTCGTATCGGGCGCCTTCGAGCACACGCTGCTGTTGCAGGCGAAGAACCAGTCCTTCCGCGAGTTCGTGCTGCAAGGGCGCGCACCGCAGATCGTGCTGGCCGTGTCGAAGAAGACGATGCCGAACTACAAGTCGATCGCCGATCTGAAGGGCAAGAAGATCGGCGTGACGGCACCGGGTTCCTCGACGTCGATCATGGCGAGCTTCGTGCTCGCAAAGGCGGGGCTGACCGCGAAGGACGTGTCGTTCATCGGCGTGGGCGCCGGTGCGGGCGCGATCGCCGCGCTGCAGTCGGGCCAGGTCGATGCGCTCGCCAATCTCGACCCCGTGATGACGAAGCTCGAGCGTTCGGGCGAGATCCGCGTCGTGTCGGATACGCGCACGCTCAACGACACGCGCGCCGTGTTCGGCGGCAATATGCCGGCGGGCTGCCTGTACGCGTCGCAATCGTTCATCAGCAAGAACCCGAATACCACGCAGGCGCTGACCAACGCGATGGTGCGCGCGCTCAAGTGGCTGCAGACGGCGACGGGCACCGAGCTGATCAACACCGTGCCCGAGGCGTATCTGCTCGGCGATCGCGCGCTGTATCTGGATTCGTGGCAGCACGTGAAAGAGGCCATGTCGCCCGATGGCCTGATGCCCGCCGATGGTCCCGCCACGTCGCTCAAGACGCTGCAGGCTTTCGACGAGACGGTGAAGGGCAAGCCAATCGATCTGTCGAAGACGTGGACGAACGACTTCGTGAAGAAGGCGCTCGCGACGCTGAAGGCGTAAGCGGCAGCCGGCTTTGGATTCCACGAAACAAGAAGCGAGCCGAACGATGACCGTTGCCGCCCTGGCGCTCGAAAACATCACCTGCACGTTTGCGTCGCGCGACAAGCGCGGGCAGCGCTATACCGCTGTCCGGGACACGACGCTGCGCATTGCGCCCGGCGAGTTCGTGTCCGTCGTCGGACCGACGGGCTGCGGCAAGTCGACGTTGCTGAACGTCGGCGCGGGCCTGCTCGAGCCGTCGTCGGGCTCGGTGACGGTGTTCGGCGAAACGCTCAAGGGCATTAATCGGCGCGCGGGCTACATGTTCCAGGCTGACGCGCTGATGCCGTGGCGCGCGGCGCTCGACAACGTGATGGCGGGCCTGTCGTTCCACGACGTGCCGCGCGCCGAAGCCCGCGCGCGTGCCGAAGAATGGCTAAAGCGCGTCGGTCTGGGCGGTTTCGGCGACCGTTATCCGCATCAGCTGTCGGGCGGCATGCGAAAGCGGGTCGCGATGGCGCAAACACTGATTCTCGATCCCGACATCATCCTGATGGACGAGCCGTTTTCCGCGCTCGACATCCAGACGCGCCAACTGATGGAAAACGAGCTGCTCGATCTGTGGGCGGCGAAGCGCAAGGCCGTGCTGTTCATCACACACGATCTGGATGAAGCGATCGCGATGTCGGATCGCGTGGTCGTGCTGTCGGCGGGTCCGGGCACGCGGCCCATCGGCGAGTTCAAGATCGATCTGCCGCGTCCGCGCGACGTCGCCGAAGTGCGAACGCACCCGCGTTTCGTCGAACTGCATGCTCAGATCTGGAGCGTGTTGCGCGATGAGGTTCTCAAGGGATATCAGCAGCAGTTGACCGTCGCGCCGGAGGGCAACTGAAATGTGGAAAGCATTGCGCCCGAATCGTACCAACCTCGTGATGTGGCAATGGCTGATGCTGGTGCTGTGCTTCGTGCTCTGGTACGTGCTGACCAGCCCGACGCTGTTGCCCGCATTCTACTTCGACGATCCGAACAAGGCCGCGTTCTTCTTCGGCGAGCCTCAGAAAGTTCTTGTGCGAATCTGGGAATGGTTCGCGTCTGGCGAAATTTATCTGCATCTGTGGATTACGCTGATCGAAACGGTGCTCGCGTTCGCACTCGGAACGGTGCTCGGGCTGGGCGTCGGCTTGTGGCTTGCGCTGTCGCCGCTCGCGAGCGCGCTGTTCGATCCGTACATCAAGGCCGCGAACTCCATGCCGCGTGTGATCCTCGCGCCGATTTTCGGTGTGTGGTTCGGTCTCGGCATCTGGTCGAAGGTCGCGCTCGGCGTGACGCTCGTGTTCTTCATCGTGTTCTTCAATGTCTATCAAGGCGTGAAGGAAGTGAGCCCCGTCGTGCTCGCGAACGCGCGCATGCTCGGCGCGAACCGCAAGCAGTTGCTGCGGGCCGTCTATCTGCCTAGCGCGATGAGCTGGGTGTTTTCGAGTCTGCATACGTCTGTTGGGTTGGCGTTCGTCGGCTCGGTGGTCGGCGAGTATCTCGGCTCGGCGCGTGGCGTCGGCTACCTGATCCTGCAAGCCGAAGGCACGTTTGATATCAACACCGTGTTCGCCGGGATTCTCGTGTTGACGGCCTTCGCGCTAATACTCGATGCAATCGTCGGCGTCCTTGAGAAGCGTCTGATGAAGTGGCAACCCAAGAGCGGCGAGACGGAAAAAATCTGACTGCGTTCGATGGCGGGTAACAAACGGCGCGTGGCCTCGCTAAGGCCACGCGCCGTTTTGCTTTTCGGGGCAACACAGTGCTCAGGGCGTGATGACGATCTTGCCGAGCACGCGCCGCTGCGCCATGTCGTTGAGCGCGCGCGCCGTGTCCTCGAGCGGATAGCGCGCCGATACCAGCGGCCTCAGTTTGCCGGCGCGAATCCAGCCGAGCATCTCCTGAAAGGCGGCGGCATTGCGCTGGGGCTCGCGGCGCGCGAATTCGCCCCAGAACACGCCGACGATGCTCGCGCCTTTCAGCAGCGCGAGATTGAGCGGCAGCTTTGGAATTTCGCCGTTCGCAAAGCCGACCACGAGATAGCGCCCGCGCCAGCCGATGCTGCGAAATGCGGGCTCCGCATAGCTGCCGCCGACGGGATCGTAGATCACGTCGGGGCCGTTGCCGTCCGTGAGCGCCTTGATGCGTTCGCGCAGGTCTTCCGTCGCGTAATTGATGGTTGCGTCCGCACCGTGCGCGACGCAGGTCGCGAGCTTCTCGTCGCTGGATGCCGCCGCAATCACGCGCGCGCCGAGCGCCTTGCCGATTTCGACCGCGGCGAGGCCGACGCCGCCCGCCGCGCCGAGTACGAGCATCGTTTCGCCCGCTTTCAATGCCGCGCGGTCGACTACGGCGTGATGCGACGTGCCATACGCGAGCGTGAGGACGGCGGCTGCTTCGAGATCGGCGTCGTCGGCCAGGGGCACGCACGCGCCGGCGTCGGCGACCGCCTGCTCGGCGAAACCGCCTTGTTGCGTGTACGCGACCACGCGCATGCCGGGCTTGAACTGCGTCACACCGTCGCCGACGGCGCGCACGATGCCCGCCACCTCCGCGCCGGGCGTGAATGGCAGGGACGGCTTGAACTGGTACCTGTTCTGGATGATCAGCACGTCGGGAAAGTTGACGCTCGCCGCTTTCACGTCGATCGCGATCTGACCGGCTTGCGGCACGAGGTCGGGCAGTTCCTCGATGCTTAGCGTTTCGGGTGGGCCGTACTGGTTGCAGCGGATTGCGCGCATCGTGTCTCCCATCGATAAGTGTGTGGTGCAAACATCACGGGTTCATGCACGCTTCACAAGCGTGCTTTCGATCTGCAGGCTGGCTCGTCGCGTCTTGGCAACGGGCGTGCTGTCGTAAGCCGTTGCCGCGAATCAGTGTAAAGCAGGCGCGAACGACCGTGCGCTTCGAACGCGCAACATAGCACGTCGCGCAATGCCTGAAAGCACAGGCATGGGCGGGCCTCGTGTGTCGTTCGCGTGCCTTGTTTCCTCGGTTACAATCGCCGCATGCGAATCCTACTCAGCAATGACGACGGTTATCTGGCGCCAGGCCTTGCTGCGCTTTACGAAGCGCTGAGGCCGCTCGCCGATGTCACCGTGATGGCCCCCGAACAGAACTGCAGCGGCGCGTCCAACTCGCTGACGCTGTCGCGCCCACTGTCGGTGCTGCGCTCGGCCAATGGTTTCTATTACGTGAACGGCACGCCGACCGACTCGGTGCACATCGCGTTGACGGGCATGCTCGACCATACGCCCGATCTCGTCGTGTCCGGCATCAACAATGGCCAGAACATGGGCGAGGACACGTTGTACTCGGGCACCGTCGCCGCCGCGACGGAAGGCATCATGTTCGGCGTGCCCGCCATCGCTTTCTCGCTGGTCGACAAGGACTGGGTGCATCTGGAAGACGCCACCCGCGTCGCCGCCGAAATCGTCGCGCACTATCTTGAGCGTCCGCTGCCAGGCCATCCGTTGCTGAACGTCAACATTCCGAACCTGCCCTACGAACAGCTGCGCGACTGGCGCATCACCCGTCTTGGCAAGCGGCATCCATCGCAGCCGGTGATCCGCCAGACCAATCCGCGCGGCGAGCCGATCTACTGGATCGGGCCGTCGGGCAGTGCGCGCGACGCCAGCGAAGGCACCGACTTCCATGCAGCGGCGAACGGTTTCGTGTCGATCACGCCGCTGCAACTTGACTTGACGGATACGGCGATGCTGCCCACGGCGTGCGACTGGGTGCGCGCCGGGAGCGGGACTTCATGACCGGCGAGCGCGCAAAGCGCTTTCCGCTGGGACTCGAAGACCTGGTGCGCGAGCCACGCCGGGCCGATGCGCGCGATGCGAAAACCGGCAAGCCGGCCGTGCCGAAGCCGGTCACATCGAAACCGGCCGGTTCGTCCACGCGGGCGCCTGTCGTGGTCACACCCGTGGTCAAACCGGTCGTCAAAAGCGCCGTTACAAAAAACGCGTCCGGAATCGTCAATACGAAAAGCGCATCCACGATCCGCAACGACGGCGCGCGCAACCAGTTGCCGCGTCCCGCGACGGCAGCGTTCGAACGCACGGGCGCGCCGAATGTCGCGTTGACGAGCGCGGTCACGCTGACGTCCGAACGCGTGCGCGAGCGGATGGTCGAAAGGCTGCGTGCGAACGGCATCACGGACCCGCGCGTGCTCGACGCGATGGCGATGGTGCCGCGCCACATGTTCGTGGATCCCGGCCTCGCTACGCAGGCGTACGAAGACGCGGCGCTGCCCATCGGCCATCATCAGACCATCTCGAAGCCTTCTGTGGTGGCGCGGATGATCGAGCTGGCGGCGCAGGGCCGTACGCTCAACAACGTGCTCGAAATCGGCACGGGCTGCGGCTATCAGGCTGCGGTACTGAGCCAGGTCGCGCGCGACGTGTATTCGATTGAACGCATCAAACCGCTTTACGAACGCGCAAAGACGAACCTGCGCCCGCTGCGCATTCCGAACATCCGTCTGCACTATGGCGACGGACGCATCGGGTTGCCCGCGGCTGCGCCGTTCGATGCGATCGTGATCGCGGCAGCCGGACTCGATGTGCCGCAGGCGCTGCGCGAGCAGCTCGCTATCGGCGCGCGGCTCGTGGCGCCCGTCGGATCGCAGGACGGACAGTCGCAGGTGCTCACGCTCGTCGAGCGCACGGGGCCCGCGCAGTGGCGCGAATCGCGGCTTGATCGCGTTTTCTTTGTCCCCTTAAAATCCGGAGTGATTTGAACCCGATGAGTATGTTTCGCGCGATGCAAAGAACCAGCCTGAATGTCCCGTTGTCCGTCGCTCAGCGCAGCGTTTGCGTGGCCATGCTGTCCGTCCTGGCCGCATGTGCGACGCGGCTCGATCAGGCGCCAGTGGTCGATCGCTCCGGCACCCTTGGCACCGTCACGCAGCCCGGTGCAGCGCCCACTGCGCAGGCGCCCGTGCCGCTCGGCCCGCCGCCTCCGGGCTACTACCGAGTGAAGCCGGGCGACACCTTGTATAGGATCGCGCTCGAAAACGGTCAAAACTATCGCGACATTGCCGCGTGGAACAACCTGACCAACCCGAACCAGATCGAAGTCGACCAGTTGCTGCGCGTGGCCCCGCCGGGCGCGAACGGCGCACCGATGGTGCCGGGCGTCGCGACCGCGCCGATCGGCGGTGGTGCAGTGCAGAGCGCGCCGCTCAACGGCGCATCCGCCGCACCGCCGGCGGGCGCCGCCAATCAGCCGCCCATTTACAGTGCGGCGCCGGGCGCGTCGGCTGCGCCCGCGGTGACGCCGCCGTCCGCTACCAGCGACACGACGGCGTCGAATGGCAACGTGTCGTTCGCATGGCCTGTGCGCGGTCCGCTGCTCAACGGCTTTGACGATTCGAAGAACAAAGGCGTGAACATCGGCGGGTCGGCTGGTGAACCGGTAAAGGCTTCCGCTGATGGTCGAGTGGTTTATGCAGGAAATGGGCTGCGCGGTTACGGCAATCTCATTATCATCAAGCATGACGCAACGTATCTCACAGCGTATGCACATAACCGCGCTTTGATGGTAAAAGAGGGTGACGCGGTGACCAAGGGGCAGAAAATTGCCGAAATGGGCAACAGTGATTCGGACCGCGTGATGTTGCATTTCGAAGTTCGCCGCCAGGGTAAGCCTGTCGACCCAATGAAGTATTTGCCGCCGCAATAAGCCAAGCGATACGACCATGCCGAAATCGAAGCGCCGCCCATCGCAAGCAGAGACTGAGTCCCTCAGCCGTGCCACGCCTGTTTCGGTGGACGACGCCGGCGCTTCCGACGCCGACGACGACAATGTCGACGAACTCGACAACAGCAACGACGCCGACGAGCGCGGCTCGCGCGGCGACGAGGAACCGGATTCGCGTGAAGGCGCAAACGATTCCGCGCCCGACGCCGACGATTTCCGCGCGCTGCTGCAGGCCGAACTCACGGCCGACACGATCCAGCACTACCTGAACCGGATCAGTGTGAAGCCGCTGCTCACCGTCGAGGAAGAGCAGCGCTATTCGCGTCTCGCGAAGGCGGGCGAGTTCGAAGCGCGCCAGGTGATGATCGAGCGGAACCTGCGGCTCGTGGTCAGCATCGCGAAAGGCTATCTGAACCGCGGCGTGCCGCTGCTCGATCTGATCGAAGAGGGCAACCTCGGGCTGATGCACGCCATCGAAAAGTTCGATCCGACGCGCGGCTTCCGCTTCTCGACTTATGCGACATGGTGGATACGCCAGAGCATCGAGCGCGCGATCATGAACCAGGCGCGCACCGTGCGTCTGCCCGTGCACGTGATTCGCGAGCTGAACCAGGTGCTGCGCGCAAAGCGCCACCTCGAGAAGAACTCGATGAATTCGGGCGAGGCGGCCGAGCGCCGCGACGCGAGTATCGACGACATCGCGTACCTGACAGGCAAGACGACGGATGAAGTCACCGATATCCTCGCGCTGAACGAGCACACGGCGTCGCTCGACGCGCCGCTCGATCTCGATCCCGCCAGCAGTCTGCTCGACCTGCTGTCTGACGATCAGAGCCAGTCGCCCGATGCCG
Organism: Paraburkholderia phymatum STM815; assembly: GCF_000020045.1. Taxonomy (GTDB): domain Bacteria; phylum Pseudomonadota; class Gammaproteobacteria; order Burkholderiales; family Burkholderiaceae; genus Paraburkholderia; species Paraburkholderia phymatum. The sequence goes on from NC_010622.1 coordinate 1,074,999, forward strand.
AGGTCCAGCATCGCGAGCTCGAGACGCTGACGCGCGCGTGGCTCGCCCGGCTGTCAGACAAGCACCGGCATGTGATCGAGCGCCGCTTTGGCCTGAATCACATCGAACCGGCCACGCTCGAAGAACTCGCCGACGAAATGGGCCTCACGCGTGAGCGTGTGCGCCAGATCCAGCAAGAGGCGCTGGTGCGATTGAAGCGCTTCTTTGCTTCCAATGGCGTACGCAAGGACGCCGTTCTCTAGAAACTGATGACACCCATTCTGGTTTTCGACATCGAGACGATTCCCGATGTCGCTGGCATTCGCCGGCTTGAAAGTCTTCCCGCAGCGATGTCCGACGAAGAAGTGGCCGAGCACGCGTTCGCGGCTCGGCGCGAGAAGACGGGCAGCGATTTTCTGCCGCATCACTTGCAGCGCGTCGCGGCGATTTCCTGTGTGTTCCGCGACAACAACGGCTTTCGTGTGCGATCGCTCGGCACGCCCAGTGACGGCGAGGCTGCGCTCGTGCAGTCGTTTTACCGGACTATCGAGAAGTACACGCCGCAGCTGGTGTCGTGGAACGGCGGCGGTTTCGATCTGCCCGTGCTGCATTACCGTGCGCTCGTCAACGGCATTCGCGCGAACCGATACTGGGATCTCGGCGAGGACGATCGCGACTTCAAGTGGAATAACTACATCAGCAGGTATCACTCGCGTCATACGGACTTGATGGATGTGCTCGCGATGTATCAGGCGCGGGCGAATGCACCGCTCGATGCGCTTGCCAGGCTATGTGGTTTCCCGGGCAAGCTCGGGATGGATGGCGGGCAGGTCTGGCATGCGTTTCAGGCCGGCCGTATCGACGAGATTCGCAACTACTGCGAGACGGATGTCGTCAATACCTACCTGCTGTATTGCAGGTTTCAGTTGATGAGGGGCGGGTTCTCGCCGGAAGAGTACGCGGATGAGATCGCGCTGGTGAAGAACGCCTTGGCGCAGGAAGCAGCGCCTCATTGGGGTGAGTATCTGTCTGCGTTCGATAACTGAGCTTTCTTGAAGGCATCCGCGATTTGCCTTCCTGCTTCATGCGTGGCCCCGCATGGGGCAACGCCAGCAAACCAGTGGCACAACGCGGATGCCAGTGAATCGGCAAGCGCACTGCAAAAGGGTCGCAGACAAAAAACATCAACCGATCTCGACGATGACAGGCTGATGATCCGAAGCCCGCGTCCCTCCATCGATCTCGCAACTCTGCAGCCTTGCCTGTAAATCCTCGGTAACGAACACAAAATCGCACGTCAGCGGCCCGTCGGACCACTGCGCCTTGTCATAGATACCCGCCGTCATGGGCGGCGTCTGCCCCGGATGCAAAACCGTCCACGCGTCGAGGAACGAGGGGCTGCCAGCAAGCGGCTCCAGCATCCGCCGATACGCGTCGCTGCCGTAAGCGCTATTGAAATCGCCGCACACGATCGCGCTGACTGGGCGCGCCGTATCGGCAAAAGGCCCGATCGCATTCTCGGCGGGCGCAGGATTCGCAGCATGAGCGGCCGCTTCCTGCTGCATCTCGCGCAGCCGTTCGACCTGGGCTAGCCGCTGCTTCAGCGAATAAAACTCGAGATGCGTCACGATCACCCTGACAGCGCCGCCGGGCGCCTGCAGCACGGCCTCCAGCGCGACACGCTGCATCGACGGCGCGTCCGGGTCGGCGGGCCACGGCAGCGAGTGACGAATCACGCGCTCGACGGGCAAGCGTGTCACTAGCGCATTGCCGAACTGACGGCGCGGCGCGGCGGGCGCGTCGAGCTTGAGCGGTGCGAGATCCGCGCCGATCGCGCCCAGCACCGTGTAGCCGGGCAGCAGATCGGCCAGTTCGGCGAACTGGTCGTCACCCGGATGACCCGCCAGCACCGAAAAACCGCGCGTGACTTCCTGCATGCACAGCACGTCGAAATCGGCGAGCCGCCGCGCTTCGTCGATCGTGCGCGACAGGCTCACGTCGCCGTGCGCACTGCGTCCCCACTGGACATTCCAGCTGATCAGTCGCATCGTCAAATCTCCGTCGGTGTGTGTCGTTCGTCTACAATCTCGTGCTTGGTCCCACTTTTACACAGTCTGTCAGGAAGTCGCTGGTGTCCGAAACTGTCCCCCACATTGGTAAAACCCGCTCGCCCAGAAAAGGCAAGCAGGCGCGCGAAGACGCCGCCGGCCCGTTCAAGGCGCCCGAACTCGACATCGAGTCGCTCGACATGGAAGCGCGCGGCGTCGGCCGCACCGTCACGGAAGACGGCTCGCCCGGCAAGGTCATCTTTGTCGAAGGCGCGCTGCCCGGCGAACGCGTCACGTACTCGAGCTACCGCAAGAAGCCCAGTTTCGAACAGGCGCAGGTCGTCGATATTCTTAAAGAGAGCGTGATCCGTACCCGCCCGCAGTGCAAGTTTTTTGGCACCTGCGGGGGCTGTTCGATGCAGCATCTCGACGTGCGTGCACAAATCGCTGTCAAGGGTCGCGTGCTCGAAGACAATCTGATGCACCTGGCCAGGCTGCGTCCGGAAACCGTGTTCCGGCCGATCCACGGTCCGTCCTGGGGCTATCGCTATCGCGCGCGCCTGACGGTGCGCCATGTCGCGAAAAAGGGCGGCGTGCTGGTCGGTTTTCACGAGCGCAAGAGCAGTTACGTCGCCGACATGACGAGTTGCGAAGTGCTGCCGCCGCATGTTTCCGACATGCTCGTGCCGCTGCGCCACATGGTCGAAGCGCTGTCGATTCGCGATCGCATGCCGCAGATCGAACTCGCGGTCGGTGCATCGGTGACGGCGCTCGTGCTGCGCATCCTCGAGCCGATCAACGCCGCCGACGAACAGCTGCTGCGCGACTTTGCGGATCTGCACAACGTCCAGTTCTGGCTGCAGCCGAAGGGCCCGGATTCCGTCTATCCGTTCTATCCGCTCGATCGCCAGCTCGATTACACGCTACCCGAGTTCGGCATCCGCATGCCGTTCCGCCCGACGGATTTCACGCAGGTCAATCACCAGATCAACCGCGTGCTGGTCGGCCGGGCGCTGCGTCTGCTCGCGCCTGCGAAGACCGACCGTGTGCTCGATCTGTTCTGCGGTATCGGCAACTTCACGCTGCCGCTCGCGCGGATTTCCCGCGAAGTGGTGGGCATCGAAGGCAGCGAGGTGCTGACCTCGCGCGCACTCGACAACGCGAAGGAAAACGGCGTAGACAGCCACACGTCGTTTGCGTGCCGCAACCTGTTCGAAGTCACGGCCGACGACATCCGCGCGCTAGGCCACTTCGACAAGTATCTGATCGATCCGCCGCGCGAAGGCGCGCTCGCCGTGTCGAAGGCGCTCGCCGACATCGCACAGAGCGGCGAAGGGCGGCTGCCGACACGCATCGTCTACGTGTCGTGCAATCCCGCGACGCTCGCGCGCGACGCGGGGCTGCTGGTGCACGAGGCCGGTTATCGCTTGAAGGGCGCGGGTGTGGTGAACATGTTCCCGCACACGTCGCACGTCGAATCCATCGCACTGTTCGAACGGGACTGAGGCGCAAGGCCTGTACTTGAAGGCGTTCGCACAGCGTCAAGCGGGCGCCGCAAAGAACAACGCCACGGTCGGCACCGTGGCGTTGTTCTTTGATGAAGAGCGATCAGCCGATCAGAACTGCCACCATGACTTTTCCTTGCCCGGTCGCGAACGGCCCGTGATGTACGGGCTGTCCGGGAAGGTGCCGGCGAGCACGCGCTTCGTGTCTTCGGCCAGTTGCGGCTGGTCCAGCTTCTGATACGACAGCATCATGATGTGCAGCGCGTCTTCGATGGCGGGCGCGTTCTTGTATTCCTTGATCGCAAGCTGGGCGCGGTTGATGGCCGCCACATAGGCGCCGCGACGATAGTAGTAATCCGCGGCGTGCACTTCATGCGACGCGAGCGCGTTCACGATGTAGCGCATGCGCTGCGCGGCGTCCGGCGCGTACTTGCTCTGCGGATACTTGTCGACCACGACCTTGAATGCGTCATACGACTCGCGCAGCGACTTCGGGTCGCGCTCGCTCATGTCCTGGCCCGAGAAGCGGCCGAACAGCCCCAGGTCATCGTTGAAGTGGATCATGCCCTTCAGGTAGTACGCGTAGGGGATGTCCGGGTGGTCCGGGTGCAGCTGGATGAAGCGGTTGACGGCCTGGTCGGCGGCGTCCGTTTCGCTGTCCTTCCAGTTGCAGTACGCAACGTTGATCTGCGCCTGCTGCGCGAAGTGGCCGAACGGGTCGCGGCCCTCGAGCGCTTCGAAGTATTTCGCGCACTTGCCGAAGTCCCCGCCGCTCAAGGCGTCTTGCGCCTCCGTATATAATTTATTGTTGGTCCAGGTGGCCGTTTCGTCCGTTTTTTCCGGCAGGCCATGACAGGCCGCCACCAACGTGGCGGCTGCCACGCTGGCGCCATAGAGGGCCGCTTTCCTGGCCAGCTTGTGGGCCACCGTCTTTCGAACAGTTTGAGTAATGATGTTCAAGGCTCGCATTTTCCAGTCTAGCTTTTACGTCCAGGTGACCCAGTCTCGATGACCCGTTCCAATACTCCGCGTCCCGCTCAGTCTGCAGCTCAGCATCCCGACCAGGGCGCGCGGAAGAGCAACAAAGATTATAGCCCAAGCGCCGACCCGGCCGACGCATCGGCAGGTGACGCCGCCGCAGCGGCGGGGGCCGACAGCGTCGACGACGATCTCGTCGACGACGCCCTTGCCGGAGCCCCTGGATCGGCCGCCGCGCAAGGCGGGGCGCCGCGCGATGACGAAGCGCCGCGTGTGGTCACGGTGCCGCCCGGGCTCGCCGGCGAACGTCTCGACAAGGTGTTGGCCAAGGTCTTTCCGGAGTTTTCACGCAGCCGGCTGCAAAGCTGGATCGAAGCGCAGCGCGTGCACGTCGACGGACAGCCGGCGAAGATCCGCCAGCCGGTGCCGCTCGGCGCATCGATCGAACTCGTGCCCGATCTGCTGCCGGAGCAGCTCGCGTTCACGGCCGAGCCCGTCCCGCTGGATGTCGTCTACGAAGACGACACGCTCGTCGTGATCAATAAGCCGGCTGGCCTCGTCGTGCATCCCGCGGCAGGGAACTGGAGCGGCACGGTGCTCAACGGTCTGCTGCATCGCTATGGCGACGCGGCGGCAGGACTGCCGCGCGCGGGCATCGTGCATCGGCTGGACAAGGAGACGTCGGGCCTGATGGTGGTGGCGCGCACACTCGAAGCGCAGACCGATCTCGTGCGCCAGCTGCAGGCGCGCACCGTGAAGCGCCGCTATCTCGCGCTGGTGTGGGGCAACATGCCGGATGACGGCACGATCGACGCGCCCATCGGCCGCGATCCGCGAGAACGCACGCGCATGGCCGTCGTCACGGGCGCAGCGGGCAAGCCCGCGCGCACGCACTTCCGGCGCATCGATTCGACGGTGTGGGAGCGGCAGCCGGTGTCGGCCATTCACTGTGACCTGGAAACGGGCCGTACGCATCAGATCCGCGTGCATTGCGCGCATATCGGTCATCCGCTGCTGGGCGACCCCGTCTACGGACGCGCGCGCGGCAAGCGTTCCGTTACGCCGTTGCCGGGGGGCTTTGCGCGTCAGGCGCTGCATGCATGGCGCCTCGCGCTGGTTCATCCGAAGACGGGGCGCACGATGCAATGGCGCGCCGACGTGCCGGGCGATATCGCTGAATTGTCCGAAGCATTGGGGCTCGGCCGCCAGCACGAGGACGAGTACGCGGCAGACTACGACGATTACGAAGACGACTACGACGACGATGCTTCCCTCGAAGAAGGCTACGACGAAGACGACGATCTCTCCGAAGACGCAGATGACAAGGACAGTCGCGCATGACGCTGCCTGAGTTGACCCTCAACGATGTGCTGCGCCCCGCGTGGCGCGTGTCGCCGCGCGTGCAGGCGCTTGTCACGACGCGTAACGGCGGCGTGAGCCTGCCGCCGTTCGGCACGTGGCGCGACGGCGTGGACGCTCCCGGCGGGCTGAATCTCGGCCGTAAGTCGGGCGACGATCTCGCGCACGTGGAAGCGAACCGCATGCGGCTGATGAAGCTGACGGGACGCGACGAAGCCGCATGGCTGTCGCAGGTACATGGCGCGACCGTCGTGAAGGCCGACGACGTGCTGGCCGCCGCGCAGCGCGGCGAGCTGCTCGTGCAAGCCGATGCGAGCGTGACCGACCGTCCGGGCACGGTGTGCGTCGTGATGATCGCCGACTGCATGCCCGTGCTCCTGTGCGACCGCGAAGGCCGCGCAGTGGGTGCCGCACATGCCGGATGGCGCGGACTTGCGTCGGGCGTCGTCGAACAGACCGCGCAGCGCGTCGCGTCGCTTGCGGGTACTGACATGTCGGCATTGCATGCGTATCTCGGCCCATGCATCGGTCCACAAGCCTTCGAGGTGGGACCAGACGTGCGTGACGCCTTCATGAATGCTGTCGGCGGCGCACAACGCGACGACATCGCCGCAGCCTTCGCCGACCATCCTCTGAATGCGGGCAAATACCTCGCCGATCTGCCGCGCCTCGCACGTTTTCGTCTTGCGCAGATCGGCATCACGAATGTAGTGGGCGGCGATCATTGCACGTTCACCGAACGCGAACGTTTCTACTCGTATCGGCGCGATAGGGAGACGGGCAGAATGGCCGCGCTGATCTGGCTCGCGGGCCCGTGACCCATCGATCGCGAACGACCTAAGTGCCATTGCGCAAAGGCAAATTGGCTGTACGCAACATGACGTATGTTTGTTTCGCATGTGTGCTTGTGTTGCACTGCGCGAACACGAGAAGAACGATGCGGTTGTGCGGTGGATAAGCCTTCCAGGCATGGCTGACAGGTCAGACAAGCCCGTCCCGGCGGGCTCCTTTTGCACTGCACAGCACGATCGTTCTACCGATGTGAGATCGCGTTGAAATACATCGGGAAAACGATAATGAAAAAAATATCGCACTGCGGCAAAATCGGGAGCAAGCATTGACATGCCTTGCGATGGGGCGCAAGAATGTTCTCCACTGGGCAAGGACGTAACGCGGTCGCGATGCAGTGCTGTTCCCGCGCAAGTACCTGCCTCTCAACCCGTCCGCGAGGACTTTTCGGTCAAAAGCAGGCATGGCTGCATCTCACACTTCCTCGACTTCTTCTCGCACGGACACCTCGTCGGACCGCACGCAGCAGCAAGCGAATGCGGCAGGGGTGCACCAATGGTTCGACGCCTGGATGAACGCATGGCGTTCGCTGGGCGCCCAGGCTGCAGCAAACGGCAATCCTTTTAGCGTTCCGTCCATGCCCGACTTCGCGAAAGCGGCGACGGCGCAGGCGGGTTCGCTACCGTTTTCCAATCCCTTGTTCGAGCAAATAGCCAAACAGTTTGCGCAAACGCCTGGCCAACCGAATGGTGAGGCCGCGGGCCAGCCGTTCAACGCCTTGTTCGGACCGGCATTCAATCCGCAGTTCGCACAACAGTTCACGCAGCAGATCGCCGGGTTGAAGATGCCAAGCGCATCGATTCCGCCGAATCGTCTTCAGCAGTTGCAGTCCGACTATTCGCGTGAAGCAATGCAGTTGCTGCAACAGGCAGCACAGGCCACGGCATCGGGCATCGAGCTCAAGGACCGGCGCTTCAGTTCCGAAGCCTGGAAGACGACGCCCATCTACACCCACACGGCTGCGTGGTACCTGCTGAATGCGCGTTATCTGCAGGAACTGGTCGATGCGATCGAAACAGACCAGAAGACGCGCGAGCGCATCCGTTTCGCCGTGCAGCAGTGGACGGCGGCCGCGTCGCCAAGCAACTTCTTTGCGCTGAATCCCGAGGCGCAGAAGACGCTGCTCGAAAGCAATGGCGAAAGCCTGCGGCAGGGCGTGATGAACCTGCTCAGCGACATGCAGCGCGGCAAGATTTCGCAGACGGACGAGTCGCGCTTCGGCGTCGGCAAGAATCTCGCGATGACGGAAGGTTCCGTCGTATTCGAGAACGAGCTGATGCAGCTGATCCAGTACACGCCGCGCACGGCGACCGTGCACGAACGTCCGCTGCTGATCGTGCCGCCTTGCATCAACAAGTATTACATCCTGGATCTTCAGCCCGAGAACTCGCTGGTTGCACATGCGCTCGACTCGGGGCATCAGGTGTTTCTGATTTCGTGGCGCAACGCAGACCAGTCGATCGCCCACAAAACATGGGACGATTACATCGCCGACGGCGTGCTGGCTGCCATCGACACCACGCGTCAGATCAGCGGACGCGAGCAGATCAATACGCTGGGCTTCTGCATCGGTGGCACGCTGCTCGCAACGGCGCTGTCCGTCGCCGCGGCGCGCGGCGAGCATCCCGCTGCGTCGATGACGCTGCTCACCGCGATGCTCGACTTCGCCGACACAGGCGTGCTCGACATCTTCGTCGACGAAGCGCATGTGCAGATGCGCGAGCAGACCATCGGCGGCAAGAACGGTACGCCTCCCGGGCTCATGCGCGGCATCGAGTTCGCGAACACATTCTCGTTCCTGCGTCCGAACGACCTTGTGTGGAACTACGTCGTCGACAACTATCTAAAGGGCCGCACGCCGATGCCGTTCGACCTGCTGTACTGGAACAGCGACTCGACGAGCCTGCCCGGTCCGATGTACGTCTGGTATCTGCGCAACACCTACCTCGACAACAAGTTGCGCCAGCCGGGCGCGCTGACCACTTGCGGCGAGAAGGTGGATCTGTCGCGCATCGACGTGCCGACGTTCATCTACGGTTCGCGTGAAGACCACATCGTGCCGTGGCAATCGGCGTATGCGTCGGTGCCGCTGTTGACGGGCCCGCGCAAGTTCGTGTTGGGCGCGTCGGGTCATATTGCCGGTGTGATCAATCCGCCGTCGAAGAACAAGCGCAGTTACTGGTCGGTAGAAGGCGACGACAAGGCGCTGCCTGAGCATCCCGACGACTGGTTCGACACCGCGACGGAAACGCCTGGCAGCTGGTGGCCCGAGTGGACGAAGTGGCTCGCACAGTACGGCGGCAAGAAGGTGAAGCCGGCAGCGAAAGCAGGTTCGGCCGAGTTCCCGGTGATCGAGCCCGCGCCTGGCCGTTACGTGCAACAGCGCGAATAAGCGTCGCGCGGCGGGTTGGATGATTCGCGAGTGGTCGCCGGTGAAGCGCAATGAGCAACCGCCGCCAACGAACACCGGGTGAAGATGGATGGAGTGAGACAGACGCTGTATCGCAGTAAAGCTGACTTGACCGGATCAACAACTTGACGGGCTACTGTGGAGCATGTCGCCGCAGCCCCGGAGGAAACTCAAATGACTGACGTAGTGATCGTATCGGCGGCCCGTACGGCTGTCGGCAAATTCGGTGGGTCGCTGGCGAAGATTGCGGCGCCGGAACTGGGCGCCACGGTGATCCGTGCCGTGCTGGAGCGCTCGGGCCTGAAGCCCGAGCAGGTGAGCGAAGTCATTCTGGGCCAGGTGCTCGCGGCAGGCTCGGGCCAGAACCCGGCGCGTCAATCGCTGATCAAGGCCGGTCTGCCGATGGCGGTGCCGGGTATGACCATCAACAAGGTGTGCGGCTCTGGCCTGAAGGCGGTGATGCTCGCCGCCAACGCGATCATCGCGGGCGACGCGGACATCGTCGTTGCGGGCGGCCAGGAAAACATGAGCGCCGCGCCGCACGTGCTGCCGGGCTCGCGCGACGGCTTCCGCATGGGCGACGCGAAGCTGATCGACACGATGATCGTCGACGGCCTGTGGGACGTGTACAACCAGTACCACATGGGCGTGACGGCCGAGAACGTCGCGAAGGAATACGGCATCACGCGCGAAGATCAGGACGCGTTCGCCGCGCTTTCGCAGAATAAGGCGGAAGCCGCACAGAAGGCCGGGCGCTTCGATGATGAAATCGTGCCGGTCCAGATTCCGCAGAAGAAGGGCGACCCGCTGTCGTTCGCGACGGACGAATTCGTGCGCCACGGCGTCACGGCCGAAGCGCTCGCTGGACTGAAGCCGGCATTCTCGAAGGAAGGTACGGTGACGGCGGCCAACGCGTCGGGCATCAACGACGGCGCGGCGGCTGTCGTCGTGATGTCGGCGAAAAAGGCCGAGGCGCTGGGGCTCACGCCGCTCGCGCGCATCAAGGCTTACGCGAACGCGGGCGTCGATCCGAAAGTGATGGGCATGGGACCCGTGCCGGCATCGCGCCGCTGTCTGGAGCGTGCAGGCTGGAGCGTGAACGACCTCGACCTGATGGAAATCAACGAGGCATTCGCGGCGCAGGCGTTGGCGGTGCACAAGCAGATGGGCTGGGATCAGTCGAAGATCAACGTGAACGGCGGCGCGATCGCGATCGGCCACCCGATCGGCGCATCCGGTTGCCGGATTCTCGTCACGCTGCTGCACGAAATGCAGAAGCGCGACGCGAAGAAGGGCCTGGCGTCGCTGTGCATCGGCGGCGGCATGGGCGTGGCGCTCGCAGTCGAGCGTCCGTAAGAGGACGTTTCACGAGGAGGCCGTCACGCGGCTGGTGTCCCATCGAGGGCGATCGGCAGCGTGACGCGGTCCGGTGCGCGTCGCGTGAGCGAGCGAGCGGCCTGCATCCGGGACCTTGGAAGGCGAAGCACGAGGCGGCTGGCGTCTCGTAAAACGATAATGGAGTGTGTTTTATGTCACAACGAATTGCGTACGTAACAGGCGGCATGGGTGGCATCGGCACGAGCATTTGCCAGCGTCTGCATAAAGATGGCTTCAAGGTGATCGCGGGCTGCGGCCCCAACTCGCCGCGCCGCGTGAAGTGGCTCGAAGATCAGAAGGCGCTTGGCTTCGACTTTGTTGCTTCCGAAGGCAACGTGGGCGACTGGGAGTCGACCAAGGCCGCGTTCGACAAGGTGAAAGCAGAAGTCGGCGAAATCGATGTGCTGGTGAACAATGCGGGCATCACGCGCGACGTCGTGTTCCGCAAGATGACGCATGAAGACTGGACGGCCGTGATCGACACGAACCTGACCAGCCTCTTCAACGTGACGAAGCAGGTGATCGACGGCATGGTCGAGCGTGGCTGGGGCCGCGTGATCAACATTTCGTCGGTAAATGGCCAGAAAGGTCAGTTCGGTCAAACGAACTACTCGACCGCGAAGGCGGGCATTCACGGTTTCACGATGGCGCTCGCGCAGGAAGTGGCCACCAAGGGCGTGACGGTCAACACCGTTTCGCCGGGCTACATCGGCACGGACATGGTGAAATCGATTCGCGCCGACGTGCTGGAAAAAATCGTCGCGACGATTCCGGTGCGCCGTCTCGGCACGCCGGATGAAATCGGGTCGATCGTCGCATGGCTGGCATCGGACGAGTCGGGCTTCTCGACGGGGGCTGACTTCTCTCTGAACGGCGGCCTGCATATGGGCTGATCCGTGAGCGTCCTATCTTGTCGCAGCATGGGCAAAGCAGGACGTTGCATGGTTCAGATGTTTCTGGCGGCGTCTTGCACGCGCAGCGTCAAGCTGTGCGTGCGACAGGACGCCGTTTCTGCGCTTCATTCGCGCTCAAAGGCGTTACATGACCACTACTACAAAGAAAACAGCCGAACGACTCATTAAGAAATATCCGAACCGTCGACTGTACGATACAGAGACCAGCACTTACATCACGTTGACCGATGTAAAGCAGCTCGTGCTGGATCAGGAGGATTTCAAGGTCATCGATGCCAAGAGCAACGAAGACCTGACGCGCAGCATTCTGCTGCAGATCATTCTGGAAGAAGAGAGCGGCGGCCTGCCGATGTTTTCGTCGCTGATGCTGTCGCAGATCATCCGTTTCTACGGGCACGCGATGCAAGGCATGATGGGCACCTACCTGGAAAAGAACATCCAGGCGTTCATCGATATCCAGAACAAGCTCGCGGACCAGTCGAAAGGCCTATACGAAGGCAAGACGATGAATCCGGAAGTCTGGTCGCAGTTCATGAACATGCAGGCCCCGATGATGCAGGGGATGATGACGAGCTATATCGAGCAGTCGAAGAACATGTTCGTGCAGATGCAGGAGCAGATGCAGAACCAGGCGAAGACGATGTTCAGCTCGTTCCCGTTTACGCAGCCTGCGCCGCAGGGAAATCCGGAACCGGAAAAGAAATAGGGCGGTGTATTCCGTCGGTCGTTTTGATCTGTGTCTGCCTGGGTGGCGAGCCGGGCAGACCAGTACGCGGTGTATGTTTCGTTTTTCGGCGGATGGGCGTCGATTCGTGCGCGGCGCCTGCGGCCATTGAGCTGCCCGGAGCGCGCGAGCAGCCTCCGCCGTCCTCGCGACGCCTCGGCGCCCGCCGCCACGGTATAATATGAGGTTGCTTGCGCGGGGGGCCGCCGATTCCCACACAATCCGCACGGCCCCATTTCGCCCACGGCCCTCACTACGGGGGCGCCGCTCGGTGCGCCTCGTTTGCCGAGATGCCGGCGTTCGGGTTGCATGCCCAAGCCCTCGCACATCGCGTCACTCATCGCTTCTCGCCGGACCATTCTCTATGTCGCAGACTTCGATCTCCTCCGCACCGACCGCTTTGACTCCGAAGGTCGGATTCGTCTCACTCGGATGCCCCAAAGCGCTTGTCGATTCCGAACAGATCATCACCCAACTGCGTGCCGAGGGTTACGAAATCTCCGGCACGTATGACGGCGCGGATCTCGTCGTCGTGAACACCTGCGGATTCATCGACGAAGCCGTGCAGGAAAGTCTCGACGCGATCGGCGAAGCGCTGAACGAAAACGGCAAGGTAATCGTCACCGGCTGCCTCGGCGCGAAGCAGAGCGCGAGCGGCTCGAACCTGATCGAGGAAGTGCACCCGAAGGTGCTCGCTGTGACGGGCCCGCATGCCGTCGGCGAAGTGATGCAGGCCGTGCACAGCCATCTGCCGAAGCCGCACGATCCGTTCGTCGACCTCGTGCCCGCTGCGGGCGTCAAGCTCACGCCGCGTCACTATGCGTATCTGAAGATCTCCGAAGGCTGCAATCACCGCTGCACGTTCTGCATCATCCCGTCGATGCGCGGCGACCTTGTGTCGCGTCCCGTCGCCGAAGTCATGCTGGAAGCGGAAAACCTGTTCAAGTCGGGCGTGAAGGAACTGCTTGTCATCTCGCAGGACACGAGCGCGTACGGCGTCGACGTCAAATACCGCACGGGCTTCTGGAACGGCAAACCCATCAAGACGCGCATGACCGACCTCGTCGGCGCGCTCGGCGAACTGGCCGCGCAGTATGGCGCGTGGGTGCGTCTGCATTATGTGTATCCGTATCCGAGCGTCGACGAAGTGATTCCGATGATGGCGGAAGGTTCTTTCAAGGGCCACGTGCTGCCGTATCTGGATGTGCCGTTCCAACACGCGCATCCCGAAGTGCTCAAGCGCATGAAGCGCCCCGCGAACGCCGAAAAGGTGCTCGAACGCGTGCGTGCATGGCGCGAGATCTGCCCGGACCTGACCATCCGCAGCACGTTCATCGCGGGCTTTCCCGGTGAGACGCAAGAGCAGTTCGAAACGCTGCTCGACTTCATTCGCGAGGCGGAACTGGATCGCGTCGGGTGCTTTGCGTATTCGCCCGTCGAAGGCGCGACGGCCAACGAACTCGACGGCGCGCTGCCCGACGAAGTGCGCGAAGCACGCCGCGCGCGCTTCATGGAAGTCGCGGAACAGGTGTCGGCCAAGCGCATGGCGCGCAAGGTCGGCAAGACGCTGAAGGTGCTCGTCGACGAAATCAATCCCGATGGCGGCATTGGCCGCACGGCGGCGGATGCGCCCGAGATCGACGGCGTCGTCTATATCGCGCCCGCGACGAAGGCGTCGAAGCGCTACAAGGTCGGCGATTTCGTGTCGGTGAAAATCACGGGCGCGGACGGCCACGACCTGTGGGGCGAGGTCTGACGCGATGACGTCGAACGCGACCGCCAGCACGCCGTCCATCCTCGCGCTCGGCGAGGCGATGGTCGAATTCAACCAGTCGGAAAAAAATCAGCCGACATATCTGCAAGGCTTCGGCGGCGACACGTCGAATTTCTGCATCGCGGCTGCGCGGCAGGGTGTGTCGGCGGGCTTCGTGTCCGCCGTCGGCAACGACCAGTTCGGCCGTCTGCTGCTCGACTTGTGGCAGCACGAGCACGTCGATACGTCGTATGTGCATGTCGACGATCAGGCGCCGACGGGCGTGTATTTTGTATCGCACGGTCCGTCTGGCCATCAGTTCGACTATCTGCGTGCGGGATCGGCCGCGAGCCGCTACGCGCCGCGTGATCTGCCGCTCGATGCGATCGCTGCCGCCAAGGTCATCCATCTGTCGGGTATCAGTCTCGCCATCGGCGTGAACGCGTGTGACGCGGCGCTCGCCGCCATCGCACACGCGCGTGCGAACAAGGTGCTGGTGAGCTTCGACACGAACCTGCGTCTCAAGCTGTGGCCGCTCGCCCGGGCGCGTGCGGTGATGCTCGAAGCGATCCGCCACACGGACATCTGTCTGCCCAGTTGGGACGACGTGACGGAACTGACGGGCATCACGGCGCGCGACGGCATCGTCGATTTCCTGCTGGCGCAAGGACCGCGTGTGGTCGCCCTGAAGCTCGGCAAGGAAGGTTCATATATCGCGACGCCGCAAGCGCGCCGCGTCGTGCCCGGCCACGTCGTCAATGCCGTCGACGCGACGGGTGCGGGCGACTGTTTCGGCGGTGCATTCATCGCGCGCATCGTGGCGGGCGACGATCCGTTCCAGGCAGCGCGTTATGCGAACGTCGCGGCCGCGCTGTCGACGCAAGGCTTTGGCGCAGTCGCGCCGATTCCCGATCGGGCGACCGTCGAGAAACTGCTCGGCGTCTGAGCACATGCGGCGCATCCGGTCGCACCTCGTCGCCGCCGTAGCGGCACAATAGCGCCAGACGCGCAGATTTCCGCGCGCACATCCGGCAACGCCGGTAGTGCAAAGGCAAGATCACACGCGGCGGCAACGCCGCGCGCGATATCCAACTGAGACAAAGAAGAGGAGCAAGCGATGCAACGTGAAGTAGTGGTAGTGAGCGGTGTCCGCACAGCCATCGGCGACTTCGGCGGCAGCCTGAAAGACTTCGCGCCGACGGATCTCGGTGCGCGTGTCGTACGCGAGGCCTTGTCGCGGGCGAACGTCGCCGGCGACGAAGTCGGCCATGTCGTGTTCGGCAGCGTGATCCACACCGAACCGAAGGACATGTACCTCGCGCGCGTCGCGGCCATCAATGGCGGCGTGTCGCAGCACGCGCCCGCGCTGACCGTGAACCGGCTGTGCGGCTCGGGCCTGCAGGCAATCGTGTCGGCCGCGCAGTCGGTGCTGCTAGGCGATACGGACGTCGCGATCGGCGCAGGCGCGGAAAGCATGAGCCGCGCGCCGTACATCATGCCGTCGGCGCGTTTCGGCCAGCGCATGGGCAACGCGAGCATCGTCGACATGATGCTCGGCGCGCTGCACGATCCGTTTCAGACGATCCACATGGGCGTGACGGCCGAAAACGTCGCGAAGAAGTACGACATCTCGCGCGACGCGCAAGACGCACTCGCGCTCGAATCGCACCATCGCGCGGCCAAGGCGATTGAAGCCGGCTACTTCAAGGAACAGATTCTGCCCATCACGATTGCGTCGAAGAAGGGCGACACCGTGTTCGACACGGACGAGCACGTGCGCCTGAACGCCACCGCCGACGATTTTTCGAAACTGAAACCCGTGTTCGCGAAGGAAAACGGCACGGTGACGGCGGGCAACGCGTCGGGCATCAACGACGCGGCGGCGGCCGTCGTGCTGATGGAGCGCAGCGTCGCCGAAAAGCGCGGCATGAAGCCGCTCGGCAGGCTGGTCGCTTACGCGCATGCGGGCGTCGACCCGAACTACATGGGCATCGGCCCCGTGCCCGCGACGCAGAAGGTGCTCGAACGCGCTGGCCTGACGGTCGCGGATCTCGACGTGATCGAGGCGAACGAAGCGTTTGCCGCGCAGGCTTGCGCCGTCAGCAAGGAACTCGGCCTCGATCCCGCGAAGGTGAACCCGAACGGCTCGGGCATTTCGCTCGGCCACCCCATCGGCGCGACGGGCGCGCTGATCACCGTGAAGGCGTTGTATGAGCTGCAGCGCATCGGCGGACGTTATGCGCTCGTGACGATGTGTATCGGCGGCGGGCAAGGCATCGCCGCGATCTTCGAGCGGATTTGATCCGCTCATCCGGGACAGGGCGGCCGCCGCGCCGCCCCGTTGCTGAACGAACTTACCGGTCGAAGGGGGTTCGCGACGCCGTGCGCACGAGGCGGCATCGAACATGATTGAGCCGGTTAAAAGGAAACAACGAGGAAACAACGAGGAAACAACGGATGCAGGAAACAAGGTCGAAATCCAGGGCGCTGCGGCTCGCAAGGATCGCGGCCGCGGCATGCATCGCCATAGCGGCGCTGCCAGGCGCGGCGCATGCGCAAAGCGATGCCGTCAAACAGCTGGCGGCGCCACCCGCGATCCAGTTGCCGCTGAAGCCCAGCCCCGAATTCGCGAAGTTTCCGCAATACGCGGGCACGCTCGGCAAACGGCAGATCGTGTTGCGCCTCGGCGCGAAGACGGATCGCGACGATGCGGGCGGGGTCCACGGCGAATATCAGTACGCCGATACGGCCGAAGTGATTCTGATCGCGGGCGACCGCGACGGCGACACGCTCGAAGTCGAGGAGTCGAACGACGGCACGCACATCACGGGCAACTGGGTCGGCAAGTTTGCTGCCGACGGCTCGCTCGAAGGCGAGCGCATGAACGTCGACGACTCCGAGCCGCTCGAATTTTCGCTGCGGCCGCTCGCTGCGGGACACAAGGCGCCTGGGGCGGCAGCGCAGAGCGCAGCGGCGCCTGTTCAGGCGCAGAAGCCGGCCCCGCAGCCCGCCCCGTCTCGCGGGCAGCCCGTCAATGGTGTGAGCAATCTGACGATAGGCGAATAAGCGCCGCGCTTATCACTGACGAATCCAACTTTATCTGACCATGACTCCAAAGACTCCGAAGCACGGCTTGCAGACCCGTATTGTCCAGCCGACCGATCAGATGACACCCGGTTGGGAATCGTTTTCTGTGCCCGTGGCGCGGGCGTCGACGGTCGTGTTTCCCGACCTCGCGACCATGCGTGCGCTCGACTGGAAGAACGACGCGCAATGGCGCTACGGCCTGCACGCGACGCCGACGTCGATCGCGCTCGCGCAGCGGCTCGCGGCGCTCGAAGGCGGCAATCACGCGCTGTTGCAGCCGTCCGGCCTGTCGTCGATCTCGAACGTCTACTTCGGCCTCGTCAAATCGGGCGACGACGTGCTGATTCCCGACAACGTTTACTCGCCGAACCGCGATCACGCGGAATGGCTCGCGAAAGACTTCGGCATCAGCGCGCGCTACTACGATCCGATGATCGGCGCGGGCATCGCCGATCTGATCCAGCCGAACACGAAGCTGATCTGGCTCGAAGCGCCCGGCTCGGTGACGATGGAAGTGTCGGATATTCCCGCCATCACGGCCGTCGCCCGTGCGCGCGGCGTGGTCACGGCGATCGACAACACGTGGTCGGCGGGTCTCGCATTCCGTCCGTTCGATCACGGCGTCGACATTTCGATGCAGGCGCTCACGAAGTATCAGTCGGGCGGCAGCGACGTGCTGATGGGCGCGACCATCACCGTGGACCGCGAACTGCATCTGAAGCTGAAGCTGGCGCGCATGCGCATGGGCATCGGCGTGTCGGCGGACGATTGCTCGCTGATCCTGCGCAGCCTGCCGTCGATGAAAGTGCGCTTCGAGCAGCACGACAGAAGCGCACTCGAACTCGCCACCTGGCTGAAAACGCGGCCCGAAATCGCCACCGTGCTGCATCCGGCGTTGCCGGACTGTCCGGGGCACGCATTCTACAAGCGCGACTTCACGGGCGCGGGCGGACTCTTTTCGGTCGTGTTCGACGCGCGTTACACGCCGGAGCAGATCGACACGTTTTGCGAATCGCTGGAACTGTTCTCGCTGGGCTGGAGCTGGGGCGGCGCGCAAAGTCTCGCGATGCCGTACAACGTCGCGTCGATGCGCACCGAATCGAAATGGCCGCATCGCGGCACGCTGGTGCGCTTCTACGTCGGTCTTGAGGACGAAGCGGATCTGCGCAAAGATATCGAGCGCTGTCTCGTCGCGCTGGGCTGAACGCGTCACACTTCATCGAAGCACGAACAACAAGCCCGCTCGATATCGAGCGGGCTTTTTCACCTGTGCCGTCGCAGCAAGCTGCGATCAGAACAGCCGCAACAAGCCGTCGAGCCCGACATGATTGAACGCGACGCTCGCCGCTTCGCGCACCACAGGCTTCGCGCGGAATGCGACGGACAGGCCCGCCGCCGCCATCATCTTCAGATCATTCGAGCCGTCGCCCATCGCGATTGCGCGCGCGGGTTCAAAGCCGAGTTTGTCGCACGCTTCGCGCAGCGTGCGGGCCTTCACGTCGGCGTTGACGATCTCGCCCAGCACACGCCCCGTCAGCTTGCCGTCGACGATTTCGAGCGTGTTGGCGCGCGCGAAATCGAGGCCGAGACGCGTCTGCAGTTTCTCGGTGAAGAAGGTGAAGCCACCCGACACCAGCAGCGTCTTCATACCCGCAGCCTTCGCGCCCGCCAGCATCTGTTCCGCGCCCGGCGACAGTTGCAGCCGCTCCTCATAGACCTTTTCAAGCGCGCTCGCATCGAGGCCCTTCAGCAGCGCGACGCGGCGCGTGAGACTCTCGTTGAAGTCCTTGATCTCGCCGCGCATCGACGCTTCCGTGATCGCGGCGACTTCCGCTTTTAGCCCGCAAAAATCTGCGATTTCGTCGACGCACTCGATCGTGATCAGCGTCGAATCCATGTCCATCGCGACGAGGCCGAAATCCGTCAGACGGCGGCCCGCTTCGACGAACGCATAGTCGAGCGCATGCGCGCTGCAGTAGACCTCGAGGTCGGCACGCTGCCCGACGTCGGCATTGTCGATGCGCACGGCGCACGGATCGAAGGCGGAGAGCGTCTCCCCGCGCGACAGCGCGAGCAGCGGCTTGTGGTGTTCGGCGGCAATTGGGGTGACGCTTTGGATGACGAGATTCATGTCGACGCGGGAAGTGGCAACAGCACAGGCAATGGACGGCCAGCAAGCGGGCGCGGAAAATCCGCCTATTGTAACGGTTCCGCTCTCGTTGCCCGGCTATCTCGGGACACCCGCGGCATGGTTCATACTGGTGCCTCGAACAATCAGCTGCTATAGCGGCGAAGATAACGTCAGGAGACACACATGAACCCGTCCCGCGAGGCCGGCATTGCCCGCGCTTTCGATCTACAGCATCTCGACGCGTCGTTTCATGCGGACCCGTATCCCTTCTATCACGCGCTGCGCACGCACGAGCCCGTCAAGCGGATGCCGGACGGGTCGCTCTTTCTCACGCGCTATCGCGACGTGCAGGCCGTCTATCGCGATCCGAAGACGTTCAGCTCCGACAAGAAGGTCGAATTCGCGCCGAAATACGGAGCGACGCCGCTCTTCGAGCATCATACGACGAGCCTCGTCTTCAACGATCCGCCGCTGCACACGCGCGTGCGCAAGCTGATCGCAGGCGCGCTGACGGCGCGCGCGATCGCCGCGATGGAAGACGGGCTCGTGCGACTCGTCGACGGCCTGCTGGATAGTGCGGCCGCGCGTGGCGAGATCGATCTGATCGGCGATTTTGCGGCCGCGATTCCCGTCGAAGTGATCGGCAATCTGCTCGACGTGCCGCACGACGAACGCGCGCCGTTGCGCGCCTGGTCGCTCGCGATTCTCGGCGCGCTCGAACCTGCGCTCACCCCCGCGCAGCACGAACGCGGCAATCGCGCGGTGACGGAGTTCGTTGCGTATCTGGAGGACCTCGTTGCGCGACGCCGCGCGGCGCCCGGCGACCCGCAGCATGACGTGTTGACGCGTCTGATAGTGGGCGAGGCGGGTGGCGAACAGTTGTCCGAAGTCGAACTCCTGCAAAACTGCATCTTCATCCTGAACGCCGGCCACGAAACGACGACCAACCTGATCGGCAACGGCCTCGTCACATTGAGCAGCTGGACGGAAGAACGTGCCGCGTTGCTGCGCGAGCCGGAACTGATCGAGAGCGCCGTCGAAGAGTGCCTGCGGTTCGAGAGTTCGAACCAGCTCGGCAACCGGATGACCATGCGCGATACCGAAATCGGCGGCGTGCCGGTGACGGCGGGCACGCCCGTCACGCTGTGCATCGGCGCGGCGAACCGCGATCCCGAGCAGTTCGCCGAACCCGACCGCTTCGATATCCGTCGCACGCCGAACCGGCATCTCGCGTTCGGCTTCGGCATTCATCAGTGCGCGGGTCTGTCGCTTGCGCGGCTCGAAGCGCGGATTGCAATCGGGCGTTTCGTGCGGCGCTTTCCGTCATATCGGCTGAGCGGCGCGCCCACGCGCGGCGGACGCGTCCGGTTTCGCGGCTTTGCGGCCGTGCCGTGTGCGGTCGAATGAAAGCGTACGAACGCATGCTCGGGCGTCCGTAGCTTTTTCCGCAGAGAAGCAAGTCTTACAGCGCGCTCGCGCTGCGCTGCCGCACACCGCATGCGCGACGTGCGTGGCGACGCGCCACGACGCTTGGGCACGCTTGGTGCTTCGCATGGAAATCAATCTAGAGATCAACTTCGGGAGCGCGCGATGGCTCACATGATCTGGAAAGGCGCGATCAGCTTCGGTCTCGTCCATGTGCCCGTACAACTGTATCCGGCCACGAAGTCGGAGAAGGTCGGCTTCAATCTGCTCGACAAACGCTCAATCGATCCCATCGGTTATCGGCAGATCAACAAGCGCACGGGTAAGGAAGTGACGCGCGAGAACATCGTGCGCGGTTTCGAGTATGAGAAGGACAAATACGTCGTGCTGACGGACGAAGAGATTCGCGCGGCGAACCCGGAGTCGACGCAGACGGTCGACATCATTGCGTTCGTCGAAGCGCCCGAGATACCGTTTCTCTATCTCGACACGCCGTACTACCTGACGCCTGACCGCAAGGGCGAGAAGGTCTATGCGTTGCTGCGCGACGCGATGAAGGCGACGGGCAAGATCGGCGTCGCGAATGTCGTGATGCACAACAAGCAGCATCTGGCCGCGCTGATTCCCGTCGGGCCGATGCTCGCGCTGAACACGCTGCGCTGGGCCGAGGAGGTGCGTCCGTTCGACGAGTTCAAGCTGCCCGACGAAAATGCCAGGAAGTCGGGCGTGACGGCGCGCGAACTGGACATGGCGAAAAAGCTGATCGACGACATGAGCGGCAAGTGGGATCCCGCCGACTACAAGGACACGTTCCGCGACGACATCCTCGCGCTCGTCGACAGGAAGGTGCAGGCGGGCATGACGGAAGAGGTGATGGAGGTCGAAACGCCGCGAGAAACGCGGGCTTCGGCGGATATTCTCGACTTGTCCGATCTGCTCAAGCGTAGCCTCGGCCGCGGCGCAAAAGGCAAGCCCGCAGCGCGCGCTGCAGCGAGCGACGACAGTGAGGAGCAGGACGCCGCGCCCGCGAAACGTCGCGCGGCAGCGAAGAAAGCCACGCGACGCACGACCGGGACGGCCACGCGCAAGAGCACGTCCGGCGGCGCCTCCCGTACGGCTCGCAAGCGGCGCGCGGCCTGAACACGGTGCGCGCCGCTGACCGGGCGGGCAACGGCAAGTGCCACGCAACAGGAAAGCGCATTCGATCATGACCGACAAGCTCGAGACCTATCATCGCAAGCGACGCTTCAATGAAACGCCAGAGCCGTCGGGCGTTGCCACACGCGGAAACGGCAGGCAGGCCGCCAAGCCGGCGCCCCCGGGAAAAGCAGCCAGGCAGCACGACCTGTCGTTCGTGATCCAGGAGCACGACGCGCGGCGTCTGCACTACGACTTCCGTCTCGAACTCGACGGTACCTTGAAGTCATGGGCGGTGCCGAAGGGGCCGAGCCTCGATCCATCGGTCAAACGGCTCGCGGTGCATGTCGAAGATCATCCCATCGAATACGGCTCGTTCGAGGGCGACATTCCCGAGGGTAATTACGGCGCGGGTTCCGTGATCGTCTGGGATCGCGGCACATGGGAACCCGTCGGCGGCGAAGCGGGCGCGCGCGACGCGTACGCGGCGGGCAAGCTCAAGTTTCATCTGAAGGGTCACAAGCTGCACGGCGGCTGGACGCTCGTGCGCAGCCATATGCGCGGCAGCGGCGACAAGGAGCAATGGCTGCTCATCAAGGAGCGCGATGACGAGGCGCGCAGCGAAGCCGACTTCGACGTGCTCGAACAGCGGCAGGGCAGCGTGCTGTCGGATGCACCGGGCGCGCGCGGCGGTGCAAAAGGAGCGGCCCGACCCGTCGCCGGCAAATGGAAGACCAGGGAAGAGCGTGCGAACGCGTCGGTCAGGGCGTCGAAGGCGGCGGCGTCACGCAGGGCCAAAGGCACGCCCGACGATCGCCCCGACATCGTCGCGACGCGCAACTCGCAGTCGCTGCGAGAACTCGCGCAGCATCCGTCGATCGAAGGCGCGGTCGAGGCGAAGCTGCCTGCCGCGCTCAAGCCGCAGCTCGCGACGCTCGTCGACAGCGCGCCGGCCGGCGACGACTGGCTTTACGAGATCAAGTTCGACGGCTACCGCATCCTGGCGCGCATCGATCACGCATCGAAGGAGCCCGTGAAGATTTTCACGCGTGCGGGCAACGACTGGAGCGCGAAGTTCGGCAAGCAGGTGAAGGCGATTGCGCGCGTCGGTGTGGGCAGCGCGTGGCTCGACGGCGAAGCGGTGGTGCTCGACAGCCACGGCGTGCCGGATTTCCAGGCGCTGCAAAATGCCTTCGATGCGAACCGTCCGCAAGACATCACGCTCTATCTGTTCGACTTACCGTATCTCAACGGCTACGACTTGCGCGGCGTGCCGCTCGAACAGCGTCGCGCGATCCTGCGCGCGCTGCTCGACACCGTCGACGACGACACATTGCGCTTCTCGTCCGACTTCGGCTTCGACGCCGATCAGTTGCTGAAGAGCGCATGCGACATGCAGCTGGAAGGCATCATCGGCAAGCGCCGCGACAGCCTGTATGTGTCGGGCCGCTCGCCCGCGTGGATCAAGCTCAAGTGCCGGCGCCGGCAGGAGTTCGTGATCGGCGGCTATACGGAACCGGCGGGCAGCCGCGAGGCGTTCGGCGCGCTGCTGCTCGGTGTATATGACGCGAAGGGACAGCTGCAATACGCGGGGCGAGTCGGCACGGGTTTCGATGCAAGCCGGTTGCGCTCCATCAAGAAGGAACTGGACGGGCGCGAAACGGCGACGATGCCGTTCGCGAGCGAGCCGCGCGAACGAAGCCGCACGCGCGTGCATTGGGTGAAGCCCGAACTCGTCGCAGAATGCAACTTCGCGGAATGGACGAGCGACGGCGTCGTGCGGCAGGCGTCGTTCGTCAGTCTGCGCAGCGACAAGCCCGCGCAACAGATCGTCCATGAAGCGCCACGCAAGGGGGCTGACGTGCAACATATCGCGGAAGAATCGGGTGCCGGGCAGACGAAGACGTCGACGGCGAAACAGCGGGTGTCGAAGATGCCGGATGTTCGGGACGCGCCCAAGACCACAACGAAGCGCGCGGGCGCGTCTTCAACCAGCGTCGGCAGTGCCGCCGCGAAATCGTCCGGCAAGACGGGTGCGGCGACCGTCTCTGGCGTACGCATCTCGCATCCCGACCGCGTAATCGACAAGAGCACCGGCGTGCGCAAGCTCGAACTCGCTGAATACTACGCATCGGTTGCGACGTGGATGCTTCCGTATCTGAAGGACCGCCCCGTTGCGCTCGTGCGAGCGCCGGAGGACATCGGCGGCGAGCTGTTCTTCCAGAAGCACAGCCAGAGGCTCGCGATCCCGAACATCACGCAGCATCCCGGACTGGACCCCGGTCATCCGCCGCTGCTGACGATCGAGAGCGAAGCGGCGCTGGTCGGCGCAGCGCAGATGGGCACGATCGAACTGCACACGTGGAACGCGGTGGCCGCGAACATCGAGAAGCCGGACCGCATGGTGTTCGATCTCGACCCGGACCCGGCGCTCGGCTGGAAGCGGATGATCGAAGCAGCGCAGCTCACGCGCGAGCTGCTCGCCGAACTAGGCCTTGAGTCGTTTTGCAAGACGAGCGGCGGCAAGGGGCTGCACGTCGTCGTGCCGATCGCGAAGCAGCTGGGCTGGGACGACGTGAAGGTGTTTTCGCAAGCCGTCGCGCAGCATATGGCGACCGCGCTGCCGAAACACTTCGCTGCGAAGATGGGCGCGCAGAACCGCAAGGGCAAGATTTTCGTCGACTATCTGCGCAACAACCGCGGTTCGAGCACCGTCTGCGCGTACTCGCTACGCGCGCGTCCTGGCCTGGGGGTGTCGGTACCGCTCACGTGGGATGAAGTGCCCGAGACCACGGCAGGCGATCAATGGAACATCGCGAACGTCCATGAGCGGCTCGACGCGCTGAAGCGCGATCCGTGGGCCGATTACGCGAAGACCCGGCAGCGCATCACAGCCGCCATGCGGCGCAGGCTCGATACGGCGGAACGCGATTGAGCGGCGGTGTATGGCGGACGACGCAAGACCGCGAGGCGGCCCCACGTCATCGCATGCATTCGAGGGAGAGCATCATGAAGACATCACAGCAACACGCGACGGGCGACGAGCACGAAGCGCACGCGACGCGTCCCGAAGGCAACGATCGATCGAACGTGCGCAAGCATCCGTTCGGCGAACAGGCCGCGCCTGTGCCGCACGAATCCGATCAGAGCACGGAATCGCAGAATGAGCACGAGCCGCGCGGCATCGGCAAGCAGGCGCATCGCGATCTCGAGCACGGATTGGAAGATACCGACCGGCGCGGCGGCGGCGACTATCAGGAGCGCACGCAGAACGATGCGCATGCCAACGAAAATTCCGCGGGGACGAACGACAAGCGCCGTTGAGCGCGGCGCGCGGGCATTCAGCGCGCGTTCCGGTTGCTATCGCTGTCCCCGCTGTCCCAATACGGCGGATCGCCGAAGTGCGCGGCGAGGAAGTCGATGAACGCGACCGTCTTCGGTGGCACGAAGGCGCGCGACGGATACACTGCCCAGATCGCGACCGTTTCGGCGAGCGGATAGGACTCGAGCACGGTCACCAGCTCGCCGCTGCGCAGATAGGGCGCCACGTCCCACGTCGATTTCAGCGCGATACCGAATCCCGCCAGCAGCGCATCGCGAATGACTTCGCCGTTGTCGGTCGCGAGGCGTCCGCCGACGCGTACGCTCAGCGGCCCCGCGGGCGTGACGAACGACCAGTCGCGCTGATCGGCGAGGATCACGCATTCGTGCTGCGCGAGATCGGACGGATGATGCGGCGTGCCGTGTTCGGCGAGATACGACGGCGCGCAGCAGATCACACGGCGGTTTGCCGCGAGGCGCCGCGCGACCAGCGTCGAATCCTTCAGCGCGCCCAGCCGGATCCCCACATCGACGCCGGCATCGACGAGATCGACGATGGTGTCGGTGAGCCGCAAGTCGACGCTCACGCCGGGATAGCGCCGCAAGAACGCTGCGATCACGGGCGACACATGCTGCCGCCCGAACGACGACGGCATCGACACGCGCAGCCGACCCTGCGGCTCGGCCTGTCCGCGCCCGACGGAAGCACGCGCGGCGGCTGCCGCGTCGAGCAGCGTCTCGGCGCGCGCCATGAACACCTCACCTTCCTGCGTGAGGCTGACGCGACGCGTCGTCCGATGCAGCAGACGCGCCCCCAGCAGTTTTTCCAGGTTCGCGATCCGAGCGCTGGCGACGGCGGGCGACAAGCCGAAATCGCGTCCCGCCGCCGACACGTTCGCGAGCAAGGCGGCGCGCACGAACAGCGCGACGTCGAGCAGATCGAGCCGGTCGCGCTCGGCGGACGCCCCGGGCGCCATGTGGGAAAGCGTGGTCATCGATTATTTGGATATTTCAGAAAATGTTTCAGTGATTATGTTGGTTCTCGCAGCGTAAAGAGTTTTCTACAGTGGAGTCAACGCGAGCGGCTTCACTTTGAACCCGTGCCATGCCGCCGTTTGCGAAACCGTTCAGGACACACCACACGAATCAAGGAGCCGTCATGAAAGCCGTTGGACTGACTCATTACCTTCCCATCGACAATCCCGAGTCGCTTGTCGACATCGAGATCGACAAGCCACAGCCGGTGGGTCATGACATTCTCGTGAAAGTCGAGGCGATTTCCGTGAACCCGGTGGACTACAAGGTCCGCGCGCCGAAGGACACTGTTGAGAAGACGCCGCGTGTGCTCGGTTGGGATGCGTCGGGGGTTGTCGAAGCCGTCGGACCCGACGTGACGCTTTTCAAGCCAGGCGACCCGGTGTTCTACGCGGGCAGCATTACGCGACCGGGCGCGAACAGCGAGTTTCATCTCGTCGACGAGCGCATTGTGGGCCGCAAGCCGGCGTCGCTGGATTTCACGCATGCTGCCGCGTTGCCGTTGACGGCGATCACCGCGTGGGAAGCGCTGTTCGACCGTCTGGGCGTGTCGCCGCAGGGTGCGGATGCGGGCAAGACGGTGCTGATTATCGGCGGCGCGGGCGGGGTGGGCTCGATCGGCATCCAGCTGGCTAAGCGGCTGGCGAAGCTGATGGTGATTGCGACAGCGTCGCGGCCCGAGTCGGCGAGATGGGCGAAGGAGCTGGGCGCGGATCATATCGTCGATCACTTCGGCGACATGCCTGCGCAACTGAAGCAGATCGGCTTCGAGGAGGTCGATTACGTGTTGATGTTCAACGACACCGATCGTCATTTTCCGGCGGCGGCTGCCGTCATCAAGCCGCAGGGTGGAATTGCGACGATCGTGGAGAATGCGAAGCCGGTTCCTGTGGAACTGTTGAAGGCGAAGAGCGCGGCGTTTCATTGGGAGTTCATGTTCACGCGATCGATGTTCGGCACACCGGACATGATCGAGCAGCATAAGTTGCTGACGGAGGTTTCGCGTCTGATCGACGCGGGGATCTTGCGGACCACGGTTGGGGAGCATCTCGGCAAGATCAATGCCGAGAATGTGCGGCGCGCGCACAAGCTGCTCGAGGAGGGGCGGGCGATTGGGAAGTTGGTGTTGACAGGGTTTTGATCCTTGTCCGCGGCGTTAGTCGCAGACAAAGAAAAAACACTGCGCTGACAAGCGGGGGAAACACCGCGCCACACACGCCACGCTTGGCGTTAGACTTCACGTGCATCAGGAAGAAAAACCGCTGTGAGGCAAACGGCGCGATCGGCGACAACACAGCACCAGATGCCCAAGCAGCTGCCCAACAACGAGGTGACAGTATGAGCATCAGCGTCAAACTTCCCGCCGTTTCTGTTGTGGCTTCTCTCGCATGCGCAACGCTTGCGCTCGCCGTATTGCCGGCGCGCGCGGCCACGCCGATCACCGTCACGTCCCAGGCAGCCACGGACGGGCCCATCCGCTACACGGTCAAAGTCACGTCGAAGCAGTTCGGCAATTCGCAGGAAACGCGCACCATCCGTTCGGGCGAATCGGACGACTTCACGTGGAAAACCGTGCCGCCCGGCGGCCCCGTCGCCGTCGACAGCGATTGCCCCGACCTGGCGTCGCTGCCCCTCGACCCCAACGGCGCAATGATCCGGCAGACGCAGATCCGCTTCGCACCCGTCGTTGCGAAAGACGGCACCGCGACCGTGCAGATGAACTTCCAGGCACAAACGCCCAAGGGCACCAAGATCGTGTCGAACAACGGCAAGTCGCTCAAGTGTCCCAACTATACGAGCGTGAGCCAGGTGCTGCGCTTCACGATGCCGACCAACGGCAGCACCAAGACGCTCACGCTCAGCGACGGCTCGCAGGTGGCAGTGTCGGCGAAACGCTAATCCACACGTGGCTGCATGCGGCGTGCATGACACGGATGTCACGCGCCGTCATACGAATCGAAGTGAAAGCGCGTCCGTGGCCAGCGTCAACTGCGTCCCGGATGCCGCTCGACCAACCGCGACGCCAGAAACCGGTGCTCTCGCGAGAATAGCCGCGTGTAGGTGAGCAGAACGGCGCCCACTGTGCCGAGTGCCGATGCCGCCGCGATCAGAAACATGATCACGATCTGGTAACGCACCGCCTGCACCGGCGACTGCCCGGCGAGCACCTGGCCCGTCATCATGCCGGGCAGACTCACCACGCCAACCACGGCCATCTGGTTCAGCGTCGGAATCATGCCCGCGCGCACGGCCTGGCGCGCCGGTCCCTGCGCCGCTTCCCAACGCGTCGCGCCGAGCGCCAGCGCCATGTCGACGCGGTCGCGGCGCGCCGTCAGTTCCTCCGTCATCCGCTCGATGCCGAGCGACACGCCCGTCAGCGTATTGCCGAGAATCATCCCGAGAATCGGAATCGCATATTGCGGCTCGTACCACGGGCGAATGCGGATCACGAGAAACAGTCCGACGGCGGCGACCAGCCACGCGCTGGCCCAGATCGACATGATGCTGTCCGCACGTTGACCCGCGTAGGTGCGCGTGCCGCGTCCCGCGCCGGCGAGTCCCGCGATCAGCGTCATCACGACCATCAGCGGCAGCACGACGTACCAGCGGTTATACGCGAACACCCACGCGAGCACATAGCCGATCGCCAGCAGCTGGACGACGGTTCGCACCGCGGCCCAGGCGAGCTTGCGTTCGAGATCGAGCTTCAGCGCCACCGACAGCGCGCCGTTCACGACGATCAGCAGCGCCGCCAGCGCGACGTCCCAGAGACTGAGGCTCTGCAGGCTCATCGCGAGGACTCCGTTACGTGAGCTAACGGCGCGGCATGCGGGTTGTCGAGGACGCCCGCGCGCATCGTCAGATGCCGGTTGTTGACGCGTGCCGCCTGCGCGGGATCGTGCGATACCCATAGCCACGCGCGCGCCCGCGGTGCGGCGTCGAACCACGCACGCACGAGTCCTTCGATCGCGAGCGCGGACTCGGGATCGAGCGACGCAGTGGGTTCGTCGAGCAGCAGCACGTCGGGCTCGAGTTGCAGCACGCGGATCAAGGCGGCGATCTGCGCTTCCCCGCCCGACAGCTCGCTCGCGAATCGATCGAGAAAATCGCTTGAGCGGCCCGCCTGCGACGCGAGCGCCGCCGCGCGCGCGCGATCGAAGCGCACGTCGCGATACGCATGCAGCGTGTACGGGTAGCGCAAGTTGTCTTCGACAGTGCCGTCGAGCAGCGCGGGACGCTGACGGATATACGCGACGTGGCGTCGATAGCGTGGGATCGTTGCGCGCGCAATCCGCTTGCCGCGCCATCGCACCTCGCCGCCATCGAGCGGATCGAGCAGCGCGAGCGCGCGCATGAACACGCTCTTGCCCGAACCCGACGGGCCCGTAATCGCGATGCGCTCGCCCGGGCGAATGGCGATGCGGGCTGGCTGCAGCAGCGTTTGGCCGCGCGTCGCATCGCGCCGCACGATGTCATGCGCGTCGACGATGGGCGCGTCCGTGGGAGTCGTATTGTGGGGCATGGTCATAGAAAACTGTCGCAGCGCATCATGATAACGAAGCGGACACGCGGGCACAGCACGTGCTGCGAAGTCGAATGACGAGGCATTCTCGGGAGCCCTCATGGCTGTGCTGCATTCGGCCCGCATGACGATCGGCAAGACGATAGGTAAGACGCTCGCATGGCTCATCGCCGCGTTGCTGATACTGATCGCGGTCCTCGTGATCTTCATTCTCACCTTCGACTGGAATCGCGCGCGGCCCTATGTGAACGAGAAGGTTAGCGAAGCGATCGGCCGGCCCTTCGCGATCGAAGGCGATCTGAAAGTCGGTTGGCGCCATCCCGTCGGCGAAACGGGCTGGCGCGCCTGGGTCCTGTGGCCGCGCTTTTCCGCGCAGAACATCACGATCGCCAATCCCGACTGGACGCGCCAGAAACACTTTGCGACGCTCGACGAGATCGACTTCCAGGTCAAGGTGCTGCCGCTGCTCGCGCACGACATCGTGATTCCCGCGATCAATCTGGTGAACCCCTCAGTCGATCTCGAGCGGCTGCTCGACGGACGCAACAACTGGACCTTCAAGCTGAAGTCGTCCGCCCAGCCGTCCGAGTGGAAGCTCGATCTGCACGACATCCAGTTGAACAAGGGCATGATTGCACTCTCGGATCAGCAGAAGAAGATCGACATGCAGGCGGTCGTCGATACGCTGGGTCAGCCGATACCCATCGGCGAAGCGCTGAAGCAGCAGCAAGAGGCGTCGCGCAAATCGTCGGCCGAAGTCGTCGGGCAACGGGGCGCAAAGCAACTGACCGCGCAGGCGAAGGCGGCATCCGGGGCATCGGCCGCGTCCGCGGTGGCGCCGGGTGCGCCCGCGTCGGGCGCGTCAACAACGGCATCCGAAGCGGCCGCCACGGCAGGCGCTGGCGCGTCGCCGGCCGTGCCTGCGAGTTCAACAGGCGCATCCGCGGGCACGGCTGTCGCGCCGCGGCAGACCGCGCCGCAGTACGGCATAGGCTGGACGGTGAAGGGTACCTACAACCGCTCGACCGTCTCGGGCAGCGGCAAGCTGGGCGGCGTGCTCGCGCTGCAGGACAGGTCGCGGCCTTTCCCCGTGCAGGCGGACGTGAAGGCGGGCGACTTGCGTATCGCGCTCGTCGGCACCGTCACCGATCCCGCCCATCTCGCCGCCGTGGACTTGCGGCTCTGGCTGCAGGGGACGAGCCTCGATCATCTCTACGATCTCACGGGCATCACGCTGCCGGAGACGCCACCGTACGCGACGGAAGGCCATCTGATCGGCACTTTCAAGCAGGGCGCGAGCGTGTTCCGGTATGAAAATTTTACAGGGCGGGTTGGCGGCAGCGATCTGAACGGAACACTCGTGTATACGCAGCGCCCGACGCGCCCGTTGCTCGAAGGGACGCTTGTCTCAAACTTGCTGCAGTTCAAGGATCTCGCGCCAGTCATCGGCGCGGACAGCAACGCGAGCAAGAAAAAGCGCGGCGACACCGCGCGCCAGCCATCGAACAAGGCGCTGCCGACGGAGCAGTTCAAGACCGACCGCTGGAAGGCAATCGACGCGAACGTGAAGTTCACGGGCCGTCGCATCATCAAGGATCCGGCGCTGCCCATCACGGATCTGTACACGCACCTCGTGATGACGGATGGTGTGTTGTCGATGGAGCCGCTGAAATTCGGCGTCGCGGGCGGCTCGCTCGCATCGGATATCCATCTCGACGGCAGTACGACGCCGCTCAAAGGCCGTTTCTCGACGCAGGCGCGCCATCTGAAACTCAAGCAGCTGTTGCCGACGGCGAAGACGATGCAGAGCGCGCTCGGCGAAATCAACGGCGATGCGGAGCTGTCCGCGACGGGCAATTCGCCCGCGGCGCTCGCGAGCACGTCGAACGGCGAAGTGAAGATGCTCGTCACGGATGGCACCATCAGTCTGCTGCTGATGGAAGCGGCGGGGCTGAATGTCGCGAACGTCGTCTACGAAAAGCTGTTCGGGGATCACGACGTGCAGATCAATTGCGCGGCCGCGGACTTCGTCGTGACGGACGGCGTGCTCGATTCGCGCGTGTTCGCGCTCGATACGCAGGACGCCGTGATCAATGTCGACGGCAAAGTGAACATGAAGGACGAGTCGATGGATCTCGGCGTGCATCCGCATACGAAGGGCTTCCGCGTTTTCACGCTGCGCTCGCCTCTCTACGTGAAAGGCACGTTCAAGGATCCGCACGTCGGCGTCAATGCGGCGGCGCTCGCGGTGCGCGGCGGCGCAATGATCGGCCTCGGTCTGATCAATCCGTTCGCTGCGCTGATCCCGCTGATTGCGCCGAGCAACAACAAGCCGCTGCCATGTCAGCAACTGATGACGGCGATGCAGGCCGAGCATCCGACCGCCCCGCCGCCGGGACAGCGCGAGAAAGGCGGCAAGGGCGTGAAGCTGCCCGCCGGAACGCCGGGCGCATCGGACGCGGCGCCGGCTTCCGCGCCGTCGAAGAAGCCGGCTGCGCCCGTCAATGGCGCGTCCTTGCCGGGACCCGCACACGCAGCGGATTACAAGGGAAGCTGATTAACGCGAGCGTTGTCCGCTCCGACCAGACGCTCCGACCAGACGCTCCGACCAGAACCGCCCGCAAAAGCGCCACGGCCGCGAATCTCGCGGCCGTGGCCGTGTCTCTGCGTGAACTGCGTGAGCGAGTGGATGGGATTCAGCGCAACGAGCGGGGCGTCGCGTCGCCCGCCGCATCCTGACGACGCATGCCACGCCGCGCGCTGGCCGCTGTGCGTGTCGCGCCGAACTCGGGCAGGATGCGCGCTCTGGCGCGGCTGGCAAACACAAGGAAGCCGAAGCCGTCCGCTTCGTACCAATAGCCGCCGTTCTCGAGTCCGTCGAGCGGCTGCTCGAGCGCGTTCGCAATCGATTCGATGCAGCGCCTGCGCAATTCGGCGACGGCGGGATAGGGCGGATGTGCGCCGCGCACGCTACATAACAGGACGTCGAGTCCCGGCAACACATGCGCGTACAGCACGGGCTCGTCCTGCGCGCGGGCGCGTGCAATCTTGGTGTCGAGCTGACCGAATGGCTTGAAGTGCCGCAGCACGGCGAGGAACGACTCGTCGCCGTCCACCTTCGCGCGCCTGCGCTTTTTCGGGAAGGACATAAAAACTCGCCTGAAAAAGAATTGCAAGAAACGCAGCGTCCTCATGCGACCACTCCCGGCTTCGCGCGCCGCACGTCGATCTTTTATAGCATACGAAAATGCCGGATACACGGTGATTCGTCTGTCTCACTCCATCGTCCGTGCGAATCAGGCCGAATCGCGTCGCCGTGCGCTTTCGCATCCCCTGTGCATCTGGTCTCAATAATAGACTCACCCGCGCTGGCCGTGTTTCCGGACCCGTAAAAAAAGACATTTTTATGTGCGCCAGCACCTTCTCGCGCGCATTGAAATATCCGTTGCACCCGTCGATAATGGCCGCGTCCCAGCGGCGGCGCGGCCTTCGACGCGTACGCGCGGGGTCTGCCAAGGGGCCCGCCCGGGCGCTGGACGCAGCGCATGAGTGAAAGTATCGATGGCGTTCGTTGTGGGGCGACGCTACGCGTGCGGCGCATAGCGATGATGCATGCGCACGACTCATCATTCGCGCGCCCATTCCACATGTCGGGAACGCGGCACGCAATGGACGTTCGTGCCGCACCGCGCCAGGCATCCATGAAACTGTTCACCAAAGGTCTACTGCTGATTGCGTTGCCGAGCGCCATCGAACTGGCGTTGCTCGGCGTCGTCTTCGACATGCAGACGAAAACGGCGGCCGCTGTCGAGCGTTCGTCGGACAGCAGGCAGATCCTGTATCAGGCTGCTGCGCTCGAAAACCCGGTGCTGCGGCAGGTTGCGCGTGTGCGCGCGGGGATCGTGGCAGGCGACGTGGCACTCATGGAACGTCATGCTGCGTGGGTCGATATCGGCGACCGGCTCGCGCGTCTCGAGCAGGCGGTCGCCGACACACCCGATCAGGCGTCGCGTGTGCAGCGCATGCGGGAGGCCGTCGACAGCTACCGGCAGCAGGCGCTGTCCGTCGCGCAGTCGCTGCGCACGGGTGCGACGATGAAGCCGTTCGTCACGCTTGAAGGCGGCGAGTTGCCCGCGCAGGTGGTGGCGTTTCGCGAGCAGTTGCATGGTTTCATCGACGAAGCATCGCGGCTCGAAGGCGAGCGCAACGCGACACTCGCCCGCACCCGCCAGCGTCAGCAATATTCGCTGGTGGGTGCCGTGATCGGCTCGATGCTGCTGTGGACAGGTACCGCGTTTGCGTTTGCGCGCGGCATCGGCAGGCGGCTCGACGTGCTGGCGGACAATGCGCAGCGGCTCGCCGACGGGCAGCCGCTGCCCGCGCCGCTGGCGGGCAACGATGAAATCGCGGCGCTCGACGCCGCGCTGCATCGCACGAGCGGGCAGTTGCGCATCGCGGAACAGAATCAGGGCGCACTCAAGGTCTCGCTGCAGGCGCGCACGGCGGAACTCGCGAGCGTCAACGAGACGCTGCGTCAGGAGACGCAGGACAACGAGATGTTTGTCTACAGCGTGTCGCACGATCTGCGTTCGCCGCTTGTCAACATGCAGGGCTTCTCGAAGGAACTTCAGGTTTCGTGCGACGAGCTGCGCGCGACGGTCGTCGCGGCGGGCCTGCCCGCCGACGAATACGAGCGGCTCGCGCATGTGCTGGACGGCGACGTGCAGGAATCGCTGCGCTTCGTGCGCTCGTCGGTGACGCGCGCAGCGGCCATCATCGAAGCGCTGTTGCGCATTTCGCGTGCGGGCCGGCTCGATTATCAGTGGCAGCGTGTGAACGTCGGGCGCGCGGTCGCCCGCGTCGTCGATGCGCTGCAGCCGCGCATCGACGAGCGTCATGCCATCGTCGTCGTCCACGCGCTGCCGACGGCATGGGGCGACCCGTCTGCGATTGAGCAGGTGTTCAGCCAGCTGCTGTCGAATGCGGTCAACTTTCTCGATCCGTCGCGGCCGGGGCGCATCGAAATCGGTGCGCTCGACGCGCAACAGGAAGACGGCGCGCACGACCCGGCGCCCCCCACGCGCACATACTTTGTGCGCGACAATGGACTGGGGATTCCCGCCGCGTATATGTCGAAAGTATTTCGTGCGTTCCAGCGGCTGCATGGCGATGTCGCGCACGGCGAGGGCGTCGGCCTTGTGCTCGTGCGGCGCACCGTCGAACGTCATGGCGGGCGGGTGTGGGTCGAATCGACGGAAGGCGCGGGCTCGACATTCTTCTTCACGCTGCCCGATCACCCGCTGCGCCACTGATCGTGAGCATCCGTGAAGCCGTGCGTCGCGGATGTGCAAACGTGCGAGATGCCGTCAGCCGACACCCCGCATAATATCGGGCAGTGGGTCGTACCATTGGACGCGGTCGCAGCCAACGGTGAACGCAAAACGCATACCGCACAACGCAGGTGCAACAAGGCGCCGGAGGGAATATGTCGCAGGAAGCGATCGGTAAGTCGGTCGGCATCGTGCTGGTCGAAGACGATGACGGGCACGCTACGCTCGTCGAGCGCAATCTGCGGCGCGCGGGTATTTCAAATGGATTTGTCCGCTTGGCCGACGGCCAGCAAGCGCTGGATTATTTCTTCGGCGAGCCGTGCGCGGGCGATCGCACAGACGGCCGACCGTCGCGCGACGAACTGGCGAATTACGTCGTGCTTCTGGATCTGAAGATGCCGCGGGTCGATGGCTTCGAGGTGCTGCGGCGGCTGAAGGCGTCGCCGTCGACGGCATCGATGCCCGTGATCGTCCTCACGACCACGGAC
Organism: Paraburkholderia phymatum STM815; assembly: GCF_000020045.1. Lineage (GTDB taxonomy): Bacteria > Pseudomonadota > Gammaproteobacteria > Burkholderiales > Burkholderiaceae > Paraburkholderia > Paraburkholderia phymatum. The sequence goes on from NC_010622.1 coordinate 1,110,372, forward strand.
GATCCGCGCGAAATCGAGCGCTGCTATGAACTCGGCTGCAACGTCTACATCACGAAGCCGGTCGAATACGATGCGTTTATCGAGGCCGTGCGGCGTCTCGGCTTTTTCCTGCAGGTCGTGAAGCTGCCGCCGGGCCAGCGCTATGGGCCCGCCTGAGCACCGAGGTTCGTGCCGACAGTTCACGCAGCCGGTGCACCACTGAAGTCCTCGTCCGTCCCATTGAACTGATTATCTGGCATGACAGAACACGCATTCACGGCACCCGCAGCCCTCGTGCTCGTCGTCGACGACGACGAAGGCATCTTGCGCCTCGCACGCAAGTCGCTGGAGCGCGCAGGCTGCCGGGTCGAACTGAGCAGCAGCGTCGAGGCCGCGCATCGCTCGATCGTCGCGAGTCCGCCGGATCTGATCGTGCTCGACTACCAGCTCGACGGCGCCGAGACGGGGCTCGATTTTTTCCGGCGTCTGCGCGGCGAAGGCGTGCGCATTCCCGCGATTCTCGTCACCGGCTTCACCGACGAGTCGCGCGTGATCGAAGCGTTGCGCGCGGGTGTGTCCGACGTGGTGCCGAAAGCGGGCGACTATCTCGACTATCTGCCCGAAGCCGTCGAACGGGTGCTGTCGCAAATGCGGCTGCAGCGCGAGTCCGCGGAAGCGCTGTGGCTGCGCGAGCGCGAGGCGCATTACCGGATGCTGTCGGAGGCGCTGCCACACCTCGTCTTCACGTGCAGTGCGAATGGCGATTGCGATTTCGTCTCGAAGCAATGGATCGAATACACGGGGCTGGACGGCTCGAACGCGCTGGGTCTCGCGTGGCTCGACGCCGTGCATCCCGACGAGCGCGAAGACACGCGGCGCAGTTGGCTCAGGACCGCGCGCGGCGACGGCAGCGACTTTCGCAGCGAAATCCGGATCCGGCGGCGCGACGGAATGTACCGATGGTTCGACGTGCGCATTGCCGCGGTGCGCGATGCGGGCGGCGTCATCAGCAAGTGGTTAGGCAATTGCACGGACATCCAATCGCAACGCGAAGCCATCGAGGAGCGCGAGCGCCTGCTCGCCTCCGAGCAGGCCGCACGTCAAGCGGCCGAAGAAGCGAACCGCGCAAAGGACCGCTTTCTCGCGATGCTGTCGCACGAACTGCGCACGCCGCTCACGCCCGTGCTGGCGGGCGCGCGCATGCTCGAAATCATGCCGGATCTGCCCGAGCCGGTGCGCGCGGGCGTCGTCATGATCCGCCGCAACGTCGAACTCGAAGCGCGGCTGATCGACGATCTGCTCGATCTCACGCGGGTGGCGAACGGCAAGCTGCGGCTGTCGCTGGAAACCGTCGACGTGCACGAGGTGATCGGCAGCGTGCTCGAACTGTTTCGTAGCGAGATTCAGACCAAGCAGCAGGACGTGCACGTCGACACGCGCGCGCAGCATCATTTCGTGCTCGCCGATCGCGCGCGGCTGCAGCAGATGCTATGGAACCTCATCCGCAATGCCGCGAAGTTTACGCCGGACGGCGGTCATATCTACGTGCGCACGCGTGACGAACGGATGCATGTGCAGATTTCGATCGAAGATACGGGCGTCGGAATCGAGCCGGAGCAGATCGGCAAGCTCTTCAATGCGTTCGAGCAGGGCAGTCAGAACATGTCGCGGCAGTTCGGCGGCCTGGGCCTCGGGCTCGCGATCACGAAGGCGCTCACCGACGCGCACGGCGGCACCGTGACGGCACAAAGCCCAGGCGCGCACTGCGGCGCGACGTTCACGATCACACTACCCACGGCCGAGGAGCCGCTCGCCGAACGGGCCGCGCCCGAGGCGGCGAGCGTGCAGTCGGCGGGGGGGCTGACCATCCTCCTGATTGAAGACCACGCGGACACGGCCGAAGTGATGTCGCAACTCATGCGCGCGCTCGGCCACGAAGTGACGGTGGTTGGGCGCGTGGCCGATGCGCTCGCCGCGACGCAAAGCGCCGGGTTCGATCTGATCGTCAGCGACGTCGGGCTGCCCGACGGCACGGGCCTCGATTTCATCAAGGCGTTCCGCGAAAGCGACGATGCGCCCGCCGTCGCGCTGACGGGCTTCGGCAGCGAAGAGGACATCCGGCGTTGCCTCGAAGCGGGCTTCACCTCGCATCTGACCAAGCCTGTGAATTTCTCGCAGCTCGAGCAGGTGATCGAGGGTGCAGCCGTCGCCAAGTTGCAGAAAGGGGCAGGCAAGGCACGGACGGGTTAGCGGGCGCACCGTCCGCGTTGGGTGAAAACGACAAGGGCGTGTCGATCGGCAGGCCCTGGTGTCATTCGGGGGCGGCGCCTCGCCCATGCCGCCTCAGTGTTCCGCGGTCAGACGCGCGGCGAATTTTTCAGGGAATCGCGAATTTCGCGCAGCAGCAGCACGTCTTCCGGCGTGGGCGGCGGGGCGGCCGCTTCGGCGGGTGCCGGGGCGCGCAGCTTGTTGATGAACTTGACCATCATGAAGATGATCAGCGCGAGAATCACGAAGTTGATCGCGACCGTGATGAACGAGCCATAGCCGAACGCGGCGACGCCTGCCGTCTGCAGGTCTTTGTACGAATCGGGGTTGCCCTTGAAGTTCGGGGGTATGTGCCCGAGCAGGATGAACTTGTTGGAGAAATCGAGGCCGCCCGTCGCCACGCCAACGACGGGCATGATCAGGTCCTTGACGACGGAGTTGACGATCGTCGAGAACGCGCCGCCGATGATCACACCGACCGCGAGGTCCATTACGTTGCCTTTAAGGGCAAATTCCTTGAATTCCGTGACTAAGCTCATCGGGCAGTTCTCCTTGAAGTCGATGGCGACATAATAGCCAACGATCGACGCAGCGTGAAACGATTCAGCGTCCGATCGCCATCACGCATGGAAATGGCCGGTTCGGTTGGCGGATATGTCGCAGAAGTGACGAAGAACCGTCGGTGTTTGCAAACGCCGCGCCCGCAGCAACCAGGCATATGACCGAGTCAGATTTCGGCCGCTCGCGCCTGTTCGATATGCGCGGCGAACGTGACGGGATCGGTATTGGTCCCGCACAACAGCACGCCGACCCGCTTGCCTTGCAGTTGCTCGCGCAACGGGCCCAGCAGGGCGGCCGTGGCGGCTGCGCACGCCGGTTCGACGGCAAGCTTCAGTTGCTTGAATAGCGTGAGCATCGCGGCGCGCAGCGCGTCGTCCGTGACCGTGACGAGACGGTCCATATGACGGCGGCACAGCTCGTAGCTGTATTGCTCCGTGTGCGGCGCCATCAGCGAATCGGCGATCGAATGCATATGGCTCATCTTGACGGTGTGATTCGCGGCGAAGCTGCGGTTCATCACATCCGCGCCTTCCGGCTCGACGCCGTACACGTGCACACGCGGATTCGCGAGGCGCAGCGCGGTCGAAACGCCCGCCGCGAGTCCGCCGCCGCCGATGGGCACGATCACGGCATCGAGGTCGGGTGTCTGCGTGGCCCATTCGTAGCCGAGCGTCGCAGTGCCGAGCACCGTGCGGTAGCCGTTGAACGGATGCACGAAGTGACGGCCTTCCTCGGCTTCGATGCGCCGTACGATCTCGAACGCGTCGTTCACGTTGTCCGCCATCACAACTTCCGCGCGGTACTGGCGGCACAGCGCGATTCGCGCCGGATTCGCCGCATGCATCACGACGACCTTCGCGCTAATGCCCATGCGCATTGCCGCGTACGCGACGGCCACGGCGTGATTGCCGCCCGACACGCAGGTGACGCCCGCGCTGCGTTGCGCCGCGTCGAGCGCAAGCAGATTCGTGAACGCGCCGCGCGCCTTGAAGCTGCCGCCTGCCTGTAGCAGTTCGAACTTGAAGTTGACGAGCGTGCCTTCGAGCGTCGGAAAATCCATCCGGTCGAATACGGGCGTTCGCACCACCCACGGCGTCAACGCGAAGTGCTGCGAGGCGATATCGTCGAGCGTCGGTATCGGCTCGCCGTCGATCGTGCGGTCGGTGTGGTGCGGCGTGGCAGTGGACATGGCGTGCGTACTCGCAAGTGGGTGAGGTCCGCGTTCTTGTGCCGTGTTGTTGTGCTTGTTGCCTTCTCAACTGCTTGGGTCAATGTGCGCCGCATCGACCGACATGCTGTGAATGAACTTCTCGAGGAACCGTTCGCACTGCGCGAGTTGGTCCAGCGTGACGAACTCATTTGCCTTGTGCGCCTGCTGGATGTCGCCGGGACCGCATACGATGCTCGGAATGCCCGCCAGCGAGAACAGGCCCGCTTCCGTGCCGTACGCGACCTTGCGCTTGTCCTGATCGGCGGTGAGCGCGCGCACCAGTTGCGTGATGGCCGCCTGCTCCGTTGCGTCGAGCCCAGGCGCCGCAGCGATTTTCGTGAACTCGATCGCGGCCGCTTCGTGCTCGCGCTTCATTTTGGGCAGCAGGGTTTCGCGCGCGTATTGATCGATGCGCGCGAAGATCGGCTCGGGGTCCAGCGTGGGCAGATTGCGGAACTCGAACTCGAAGCTGCATTCGGCCGGGACCGTGTTGATCGCGTTGCCGCCCTTGATCGTGCTGGTCTGCGCCGTCGTAAACGGGACGTCGTAGAGTTGATCGAACGGACCTTGATCGCGGAACTGGTCGGCCATGTCGCGGATGAAGCAGATCAGGCGCGCCGCATATTCGATCGCGTTCAAGCCCTTCGGCGTCAGCGACGAATGCGCCGCGAAGCCGCGCACGCAGCACTGGTACGCATTGATGCCCTTGTGCGCGATGATGGGGCGCATGCTGGTCGGCTCGCCGACAATGCAGCCGTCCGGCTTGATGCCGCGTTTCATCAGATCGGCGATCATCAGCGGCGCGCCTACGCAGCCTACTTCTTCGTCGAACGAGAACGCGAGGTGGATCGGCTTGGCGAGCTTCGTCTGCTGCATCCGCGGCACGAGCGTCAATGCTGCGCCGATAAAGCCTTTCATGTCGCACGTGCCACGCCCATAAAGCTTGTCGCCGCGCACTTCCGGCTTGAAGGGATCGCTGTCCCACTTCTGGCCGTCGACGGGCACGACGTCCGTATGGCCCGATAGCACGATCCCGCCCTGGGTCTCGCCGTCATGCGCCGGAATGGTCGCGAACAGGTTCGCCCACTTGCCGCTTTCGTCGTGCGTGAGCGTCGCTTCGATACCGCGCTCGCGCAGCGAATCGCGCACTGTTTCAATCAGTCCGAGATTCGGATTGCGGCTGACCGTGTCCATCGACACGAGACGCGTGACCCAGGGAAGCGAAGCGGGAGACGAAGCGCGGGCGGAATCGGCGGAAGGCGGGGACGTTTGTGCGGACAGCGCTTTGTCAGCGACCAGTGACATGACATGAACTCCAGCTTGAGTGTGTTTCGATGATACCCAAAAACCGCTCGACCAGCCAAAGCTCATCGCGGCAGACGCCCGTACGGCGGGGCTTTGCGCGATGCAGCAACGGCACGTGAGCGGCAGGGGCCGTCAGTTCGCGGCGGCAAGCAACGCGAGCAGCGCACGTTCGTAAATGCGGTAGACGGGCGCAATGGAAGCGAGTTCGATGCGTTCGTCGGCCGCGTGGATGCCGGCGCATTGCACGCCGAAGCCGCACAGCGCGGGAATGCCCAGCGACGCGAGGTAGTTGCCGATGTTCGACGGCCCGGCGACGACGCACGCCCGTTTCGCGCCCAGTTCGTCGTTTGCCGCGTGATACAGCGCACTCGCGAGCGGATGTGAATCCGTCATGCGATACGCAGGCCAGCCGGGTAGCCATTCGATCGACGTCGCGAGCGACGCGTCGTAGGTCGCATCCTGTTCGCGAACCATGCCTTCGATCACGCGCTGAGCGTGCGCGGCATCGAAGTCCGGCGTGAGGCGGCAATCGATGTCGAGTTCGCAGCGTTCGGGAACGCGGGTGAAGGTGCCGTCGCCCGCGCGAATGCCCGTGACGGTGAGTTGGGCAGCGCGTCCGAAGGCGTGATCGAAGGGCAGTGACGTGTCGCTCAACGCCGCAGCGAGGCGCGCGCCGCGTGTCGCCGCGTTGAGTCCGCGCGTGCTGCTCGCGCCCGAATGCGCCGCGACGCCGCGCACGACCAGTTTCGCGCGCATGAATCCGCGCGCGCCGACCACGATGCGGTCGATACCCGGATAGCCGATGAATACGCCGTCGGGTTTGGGCGCGCTCGTTTCGTCGAAGAACGCGCGGGCGCCCCCGAAACGGCCCGTGTGCTCGTCGAGATCGAACAGCACGCCGAGCGTACCCGCGAATGAATCGGCGCGCCGCGCGAACGCGACGGCGAGGTGCGCGAAGATCGCGACGGCCGCCTTGCTGTCGGCGCTGCCGCGTCCATGCAGCCAGCCGTCGACCACCTGCGCGCTGAGCGGCGGCCAGGTCCAGGTCGATTCGTCGCCGAAGCCGGCCGTGTCGAGCGTCGCGTTGAGCACGTAATGCGGGCGCGGCGAGGCGCCGCGGATTTCGGCGTAGAGCGCGAGCGGTTCGCCATCGGCGCAAAGCAGGCGGCGCGTGCCGACCCCGCGTGCGGCGAACCACGCTTCGACGCATTCGAGCACGGGCGTGCACGCATCGATGCCGCCGCGGCTCGGCAGGCGCACGAGCGCCGTCAACAGTTCGACGATGGATGCCGTGTCGACCGCGTCCGTCATGCCGCTAGCGCGACGACGCCACGCGCTGATCCGCGGCGCCCCTGGACGGTGTGCCGAGCGCGCGCAGCGTCTCCTTCACGGTCGCGACGCGCACCGTGAAATCGGGACTGCGCGTTTCGATGCGCAGCTTGTCCTGACCCGCGAGCTTGATGTGCTTATGCTTCTGAACCATCTCGATGATCCGCATCGCGTCGATGGGCGGATTCGGGATGAACTGCAGGCCGATCACAGCCTCGCCCGCGTCGATCTTCGAAATGCCGAGCGGCTTGGCGGCCAGGCGCAAGCGGTGTGTTTCGACGAGCGCATGCGCTTGCGGCGGCATCTTGCCGAAACGGTCGATCAATTCTTCCTGAATGCCGTCGATCGAATCGTTGTGCTCGCAGTTCGCGAGACGCTTGTACAGCGACAGACGCTCCTGCACGTCGCCGCAATAGTCGGCGGGAAGAATCGCGGGCGTATGCAGGTTGATCTCCGTCGTGGCCGCCAGTGGCGCCGTGAGGTCCGGCTCCTTGCCGTTTTTCAGCGCCTTTACCGCGTCGTTCAGCATGTCGGTATAGAGCTGGAAACCGATCTCGTGAATCTCGCCCGACTGTTTGTCGCCGAGCACTTCCCCCGTGCCGCGGATTTCGAGGTCGTGCATCGCCAGATAGAAGCCGGCACCGAGCTCTTCCATCTGCTGGATCGCTTCGAGACGTCGTTGCGCCTGCTTCGTGAGACCTTGCGGATCGTGCACGAGCAGATACGAGTACGCCTGGTGATGCGAGCGCCCGACACGCCCGCGCAACTGGTGAAGTTGCGCAAGACCGAATTTGTCGGCGCGATGAATCAGGATCGTGTTCGCGCTCGGCACGTCGATACCCGTTTCGATGATCGTGGTACACAGCAGCACGTTCGCGCGTTGCGCCACGAAATCGCGCATCACGCGTTCGAGTTCGCGCTCGTGCATCTGGCCGTGCGCCACCGCGATGCGCGCTTCGGGCACGAGCGCTTCGAGCATCTGGCGGCGGTTTTCGATGGTTTCGACCTCGTTGTGCAGGAAGTACACCTGGCCGCCGCGCTTCAGTTCGCGCAGCATGGCTTCGCGGATCACGCCGTCTTCCTCGCGCCGCACGAAGGTCTTGATCGCGAGGCGCTTTTGCGGCGCTGTGGCGATCACGGAGAAGTCGCGCAGACCTTCGAGCGCCATGCCGAGCGTACGCGGAATTGGCGTCGCGGTGAGCGTCAGCACATCGACTTCGGCACGCAGCGCTTTGAGCGCTTCCTTCTGGCGCACGCCGAAACGGTGCTCCTCGTCGATGATCACGAGCCCGAGCCGCTTGAACTGCACATCCGACGAGAGCAGCTTGTGCGTGCCGATCACGATATCGACGCTGCCTTCGTTGATCTGCTGGATCGACGCGCTGACTTCCTTGCCCGTCTTGAAGCGCGACAATTCGGCGATGCGCACCGGCCAGTCGGAGAAGCGGTCGGTGAAGGTCTGCGTGTGCTGTTCGGCGAGCAGCGTGGTGGGCGAGAGCAGCGCGACCTGCTTGCCGCCCATCACCGCGATGAAGGCCGCGCGCAACGCGACTTCCGTCTTGCCGAAACCGACGTCGCCGCACACGAGGCGATCCATCGGCTTGCCGCTTGTCATGTCGCCGATCACGGCGGCGATCGCGGCCGCCTGGTCAGGCGTTTCCTCGAAGCCGAAACTTTCCGCGAATTTCACGTAGTCGCGCGGATCAAGCGGGAAGGCATGGCCTTCGCGCATGGCACGGCGAGCGTACAGGTTCAGGAGTTCGGCCGCCGTATCGCGGATCTGCTGAGCAGCCTTGCGCTTCGCCTTTTCCCACTGTCCCGAGCCGAGTGCGTGCAGCGGCGCACTGTCGGGATCGGCGCCGCTGTAGCGCGAAATGACGTGCAACTGCGACACGGGCACGTAGAGCTTGCTGTCGCCCTGGTATTCGAGGTGCAGGAACTCGGTTTCGCCTTCACCGAGGTCCATCGTCACGAGGCCCATGTAGCGGCCGATGCCGTGCTGCGAATGCACGACGGGGTCGCCGACCTTCAGCTCCGACAGATCGCGCACCATCGAATCGACGTTGCTCGCCTGTTCCTGGCGGCGTCGTCCCGTCTTGCGCGCGAGCGGGCCGTACAGTTCCGTTTCCGTCAGGAACGCGACGCCTTCGGAGGGGATCGCAAACCCGTTTGAGAGCGGCGCGACGCTGAGCGCGAACCGCGCGTCGGACGTCAGCCAGTCTTCGTAGCCGTCGGCGGACGCGGGGTGCAGGTCGTTGTCGGCCAGCAATTGTGCGATCGTTTCCCGGCGGCCCGCCGATTCCGCCGCCAACAGCACGCGGTTCGGCGTCGTGTCGAGCCACGCGCGCAACGCGGAGACGGGGTCGTCGGCGTGGCGGTCGATGGCGAGATTGGGCAGCGGCACGGCCCAGCCTCCGCCCGCGTTGCCGGGCAGCGACAGGCGCGCGAACGGCTTGGCGAACGTGTAGAAATCGTCGTCCGACAGGAACAGGCGCTTCGGTTCGAGAATCGGCCGGTCGCGGTCGTGCGACAGAAAGCCGTAGCGTTGTTTGGTGTCCGCCGTGAAGCGCCGGATGGCGGCGTCCAGATCGCCGACGAACACCAGTTGCGCAGCCTCGGGCAGATAGTGAAAGAGCGTCGCGGTCTCTTCGAAGAAGAGGGGCAGATAGTATTCGATGCCCGCCGACGGCACGCCGTTGCCTATGTCCTTATAGATCGACGCGCGGCTCGGATCGCCTTCGAACACCTCCCGCCAGCGGCTGCGAAACGCGGTGCGCGCGGCTTCGTCGAACGGAAACTCACGGCCCGGCAACAGGCGCACGTCCTTCACGGGATACAGGCTGCGCTGCGAATCGGGATCGAACGCGCGGATGGAGTCCACCTGATCGTCAAACAGGTCGATCCGGTACGGCAGCGGCGAGCCCATCGGAAAGAGGTCGATCAGCGAGCCGCGTACGCAGTATTCGCCCGGCCGCACGACCTGGCTCACGTGTTCATAGCCGGCGAGCGTCAGCTGTGCCTTCAGCTTCGCTTCGTCGAGACGCTCGCCCTGCGAGAAGGAAAACGTGTATGCGGCCATGAACGAGGCGGGCGGCATCCGGTAGAGCGCGGTCGTCGCCGGGACCAGCAGGATATCGCAACGGCCTTCGCCGAGATCGTGCAGGGTAGCGAGCCGCTCGGACACGAGATCCTGGTGCGGCGAGAACGAGTCGTACGGCAGCGTTTCCCAGTCGGGCAGCAGACGGATGCGCGCATCCGGCGCGAAGAACGCGAGTTCCTGCGACAGCCGCTGCGCATCGACGGCACTCGCGCAGACGACGGCGAGCAGCGGCATCTGCGCCTTGTGCGCGGTGTGATAGCGGGCGATCAGCAGCGCGTCGGACGAGCCGTGCGTGCCATCGAACACGAAACGCTGGCCGGCTTTGACCAGCGCGACAGGGGTTGAAGAAGCGGACTGCGTGGATGCGGCGATGTCGGGCATAACAAGGAAACGGCCTTTGGGTGACGCCAATGAGCGACGGATCAACGGTCGACTGCAAATATAGATGCAACGGTCTACAGCAAACGGACGGCCAGCGGGATAGCCAGTGGCTCGCAACGCTCCGATGACAGCCGCCAGCGGACGCCGGTTTGGCGCGTCGCCGGAGGGCACGAGCGGCAAGCCATCGACAGGCAATCGACAAGTTTAAGCGTGCCGGGGCGTGCGTGCCGAAGACCTATTATAAAATCCGTCCTTCACTTTGACCTGCAACGCGCCCGTTCTGTGACTTCCCGCCTCTTTGCACTGATTCCCTGCGCCGGCACCGGCAGCCGTTCGGGCGCTCCGATGCCCAAGCAATATCGCACCGTCGCGGGCCGCGACATGCTGCATTATTCGCTGGCCGCGTTCGACGCCTGCAGCGAGTTCGCGCAGACGCTCGTCGTGATCGCGCCCGACGACCAGCACTTCGACGCGCGCCGCTTTGGCGGCCTGCGCTTTGCCGTGCAACGCTGCGGCGGCGCATCGCGGCAGGCGTCGGTGCTCAACGGTCTGCACGCGCTCGCCGGCTTTGGTGCACACGACGACGACTGGGTGCTCGTGCACGACGCGGCGCGGCCCGGCATCACGCCCGCGCTGATACGCGCGCTGGTCGGCGCGCTGAAGGACGACGCCGTGGGCGGCATCATGGCGTTGCCCGTGGCCGACACGCTCAAGCGCGTGGCGCCCGGCACCGACAACCGCATCGATCACACCGAACCGCGCGACGGCCTGTGGCAGGCGCAAACGCCGCAGATGTTCCGCATCGGCATGTTGCGCGACGCGATTCTGCGCGCGCAAAGCGACGGGCACGATCTCACCGACGAAGCCAGCGCCATCGAATGGAGCGGGCACGCACCCAGACTGGTTCAGGGCAGCTTGCGCAATTTCAAGGTTACCTATCCGGAAGACTTCGATCTGGCCGAAGCTATCCTCGGACGCGGCGCGGCGGGCTGACTCACGCGCTCATCGCGTCGGCTTCGCGCCGACCATAACGCTTTCACGAAACAACGGAACCTCACGCATATGGATTTGAGAATCGGACAAGGCTATGACGTTCACGCACTGGTGCCGGGACGACCGCTCATCATCGGGGGCGTGACGATTCCCTACGAGCGCGGACTGCTCGGCCATTCGGATGCCGACGTGCTGCTGCACGCGATTACCGACGCATTGTTCGGCGCCGCCGCGCTCGGCGACATCGGCCGTCATTTCCCGGATACCGCGACGGAATTCAAAGGCGCGAACAGCCGCGTACTGCTGCGCGAATGCGCGGCGCGCATCGCAAGGGCGGGCTTCACGATCCAGAACGTCGACAGCACCGTGATCGCGCAGGCGCCGAAGCTCGCGCCGCATATCGACGGGATGCGCGCGAATATCGCCGAAGACCTCAACCTGCCCATCGACCGCGTCAACGTAAAGGCGAAGACGAACGAGAAGCTCGGCTATCTCGGACGAGGCGAGGGCATCGAAGCGCAGGCGGCCGCGCTGCTGGTGCGCGTCTGAATTTTCGCGGGTCAGGAAGCATATCGAGCGCCCGCAGAAGCGACAACGCCACGCAGATCGCGTGGCGTTTTTCACAAATCGAAGCTTCGCTCACTTGTCTTCTGCGACGATCACCTGTGTCGCCGCGTTGACGACAGCCGCGATCCGGCCGACATCCCGGAGTTGCGTCGAGCTCATGCCTTCCTTGACCAGTGTGTCGAAATGCGACTTCACGCAGAAGTGGCACTTGCCGATGATCGACGCCGCTAGCGCGTACATCTCGAAGCGGCGTTTGTCGACGCCGCCATGCGTTGCGTAAGCGTTCATCCGTAAGCCCGCCGGCTGGGATTTCAGATCGGCGCTGTCCGTCATCTCGACGTACGGATACCAAACGTTGTTCATACCCATCAGCGCGGCGGCCGTCAGCGCGCCGTTCACTTCCTCGGGCGATAGCACGCCCGCTTCGCGGATCGCTGCGATGATCTTCGGGCTCTTCGCAGCGAACGCCGCGGCTAGCGCGACACCGACGGCGTCGTTGCCTTCCAGCGACGAGCGCGCGATCGTGCCATCCAGATTCAGGCGAATGTCCTTGGCGTAGTCGGGAATTGCTTCCTTAATCGTCGCGATGAATTCCATCGATATCTCCTATCAGGTTGCCGATAAAAAAGCCCGCTTGCCTTTCGAGCCTAGCGGGCTTTCGACCACACATTCTTACAGCGTTGCACCGCCGACTGCGCGGTTGCACGGGCACAGCTCGTCCGTCTGCAGGCCGTCCAGAATGCGCAGGACCTCTTCCGGATTACGGCCGACGTTCAGGTTATTCACCGACACGTGCTGGATCGTGTTGTCCGGATCGACAATGAACGTCGCGCGCAGTGCGACGCCTGCTTCCTTGTCGCGCACGCCGAGCTGGTCGATCAGTTCGCCCTTCACGTCGCCAAAGGCGTAGTGGTTCAGTTTGTTCAGGTCCTTGTGCTCGCGGCGCCAGGCGAGCTTGACGAACTCGTTGTCGACGCTGCCGCCGAGCAGAACGGCATCGCGCTCTTCGAAGTCCTTCACCAGCTTGCCGAATTCGACGATTTCCGTGGGGCAAACGAACGTGAAGTCCTTCGGGTAGAAATAGATGATTTTCCACTTGCCCGGGAACGACGATTCGGTGATTTCTTCGAACGCCGACACGCCGTTCTCTTCGTGGTGATTGAAACCCGGCTTGGCAGCGGTGACGGTGAAAGCTTCGAGTTTATCGCCGACAGTTTTCATGCGCATGCTCCTTGAAAATTGGCAAATGAGATTCGTCGCACAACCTGCTCAACACTACCTGCTGGCTGTAACGAAGGCGTTACACGAGAAAACTATAACTCTATTAATCAATGTGCTCAATAGGTTTTGACTAATGAAATGAATAGATTTTCTCAAATAGGTCGATATTGCAGTTTATGAATATTCGTCTGCGCGAAATGGGAGAAAAAAATGCCGAAATCGCAGTGGTGTTTCGAACGTGCGATGAGCCCGTCAGATGCTCTTCGCCAGTGGAAACTCGATCGTCACTTCCAGGCCGGGCAGCGGTGTGCGGTTGCGCAGACGGAGCGCGCCGCGATAACGCCCGACGAGCCGCTGCACGATCGCCATGCCGAGCCCGGTGCCGTTCGCCTGCGTGCGCGCCGAATTCACGCGATAAAACGGGCGCGTGACGAGCGGAAGCTGGTCTTCCGGAATGCCGGGACCTTCGTCGACCACCGACAGCTCGACGCGCGAATGCGACACGCGCGTTTCCAGGATGACATGCGGAATGCCGTCGGCCTCGGACAAGCCGTACTTGCGCGCGTTCTCGATCAGATTGCCGACGACGCGCCGGATATCCGTTTCGTCTGCCTCGATCACTGCAGATGGAGCAAGCCGCGTGACCAGCCGCATGCCGTCTTCGCTCGACATGCGCGCAGCCAGTTCTCCTGCGATCACTGAAAGGTCGACAGGTTCCGGATTTCTCTGTACCGGACGCGCGTAATCGAGGAAGCGCCCGATGATCATGTCCATCTGTTCGATGTCGTCGATCATCGCGTCCTTGGTCGCCTGGTCCGACGGACTCATTTCCGTTTCCAGACGCAGGCGGGCAAGCGGCGTGCGCAGATCGTGCGAAATGCCCGCGAGCATCAACGCTCGGTCCGCATCGAGCTGCTCGAGATCCTGCACCATCTGGTTGAAGCTTCGGTTGGTTTCGGCGGCAACGCCCATGCCGCGTTCGGGCAATTTCTCGGGCGCCTGACCAGAACCGACTTTGCGCGCGGCCATCGCGAGGCGCGCGAACGGCCGGTTCACCAGGCTCGTGATGAACGCTGCGCCGAACAGCGACAGCGCCAGCGCAAAAATACCCCAGCCGGCCCATTGCAGGCCCGTCACACTGTCGAGTTGATCGCGGTCGAGCGCGACCCAGTAGTCATCGTCGTCGATCTTGAAGCTGATCCATACGCCGGGAATGTCGTTGACCGACTGCGCGATGATGGTGTCGTCGCCGAGACGCCCGCGTATGTCATGCTCGATCAAACGATTGAGCGATTCGTCGGGCTGAAGTTTGTATTTGTCAGTGGTTTCGCGCGGGTACACGCGCACGCCTTCGTTGCTTTCCAGGTCCTGCAGCAGCGCGCGCCGCAGGTCGGGATCGGAATAGAGGAGTGCGGTGCGCGTGAGCTTCACGATCGCGACGAGTTGCAGCGCGACACGCTGCGCGCGCGGCTCGCGCTCGATCACCCGGAAGCTCTGAAACCATGCGGCGAGACTGACCGCGATCAGGAGCGCGATCAGCAGGAACGTTCGCCAGAACAGACCGCCGAATGCGAGCGTCAGTAGGCGCCGGTCGATCCGCATGCGGCCTTCGTGTCAAAAAAGAGAGACAACTGGAACGGCAAACTCAGGCGGCGCCGTCGGGAATGAACACGTAGCCGAGACCCCACACCGTCTGGATGAAGCGCGGGCTGCCCGGATCCGGTTCGATCAGTTTCCGCAGACGGGAGATCTGCACGTCGAGACTGCGGTCGAAAACTTCATATTCACGGCCGCGCGCGAGTTCCATCAGCTTTTCGCGCGACAGCGGTTGGCGCGGATGACGCGCGAACACCTTCAGAACGGAAAACTCGCCCGTCGTCAGGGGAATTTCCTGGCCGGCCTTGGTGAGCGTTCGCGTTGCGAGGTTCAGCGCGAACTCGCCGAACTCGAACACTTCGGAGGTTTCCGACGGCGCGCCCGGCAGTTCGGACGGCGACTGGCGACGCAGCACCGCGTGAATGCGCGCGACGAGCTCGCGCGGATTGAATGGCTTCGGCAGATAGTCGTCGGCGCCCATTTCCAGGCCAACGATGCGATCCACGTCCTCACCCTTGGCCGTCAACATGATGATCGGCGTGCGGTCGTTGCTGCCACGCAGCCGCCGGCAGATTGAAAGACCGTCTTCCCCCGGCAGCATCAGATCGAGCACCAGCAGATCGAAACGTTCGCGCACCCACAGCTTGTTCATCGACGGTGCGTTTTCGGCTACATAAACGTTAAACCCCTGCTCGCCGAGGTAACGGCGCAGCAGGTCACGCAGACGCGGGTCGTCATCGACGACGAGGATTTTCGAAGGGTTTTTGGTTTCCATGGTCGGCATCTTAGCGCGATTAGAAAGAGGTGCGCGTTTGCACCATTTATCACGTAACAGTCAGTTACAAAATTTACCCGGCCTGTGGCACGGCGTAAAGCCTCGGCGCTTACACTCCTTTACTGTTTGCGCCAGTTCGGTAGATACTTCACTCGAATAAAGCTCTCGCACCCGGTTTCAAGCCGGAGTCAATACACGTATCTGAGGTTGCCGGTTGCCGCGCCAAGAAGGGAACAAGATGAAGGGAGGGGTCTGGCCGAACATGCGCCTGAGCGTGATCGCAGTAGCTGTTGCGATCGTGTTCGCTAGCGCGTTGAGCCCGGTCTCCGCCTATGCCGATTCCTCGACGGAACGCAATACCGACACGCGCCCGCCCCAGCGTCCGCACATGCGCCAGGGGCGCCAGCCCCGCAATCCCAACACTGACAGTTCCGCATCGGACACGATGATGCGCACGACCGCCGTGCCGCCCGATCTGGACCAGCGTCGGCGCGACGGACATATGACGCCGGAAGAACGGCGTCTATTGCGCCAGCATATCGAAGACGCCGTCCGCGAACTGTACAAGCGCTGACACCTGGCTTCCGCGCGCAGGGTTTCGTCATCGAAGCTTGAACGTGGTGGCTGCCTGCCGGCGGCAGCAACAGCCGTGATCAATCCCGGGAGGCGTAGGTGAAACGACGCGACTTCATATCGATGGCAGCGGCGGCAGGTGCCTCCTTGTCGGTGTCGCGCGTATTCGCGACGCCACAGACCGGTGGCGGCATATTGCCGCAACTGCATGCACGCAAAACCGCTCGCGACGCGTTCGGCAAGCTGTTGATCCTGATCGAACTCAAGGGCGGCAACGACGGACTGAACACCGTCATTCCTTTTACCGATTCCAGGTACTACGCGCTGCGCACGCACATCGCGATACCGCGCAATCGTGGGCTTGCGATAGATGGTCGAACCGCGCTGCATCCGGCGATGCGTGAACTGCTTCCTTTGTGGCGCGATGGGCAACTGGCTGTCGTGCAGGGCGTCGGTTGCGGGCGCGACGATGCATCGCATTTTCGTTCGACGGAGATCTGGCATACGGCGTCGCGCGCCGACGAATATCGGCGCGATGGCTGGCTGACGCGTGTCGCCGTGCAGTGCGGCGCTGTGAACGGGCGCTTCGCGGCGGCGTCGTTCGGCAGTGACGAGCCGGGGCCATTTGCGCAATTGGCGCATCGCTGCGGGGACGAACATTCGTGGTCACGTGTCGACGACCCCGACACCTTGGCTCACGTCGGTCGGCCGGATGTGGGCGAGGGTGCGGGGGATCGCGTTCCGGGCACGACGCTCGATGCAGCGCACGCCGGCGTGCGCTTGTTTCGCGATTCGATCGCGGCAGCGCTGCGCACGGTCGATATGATGCAGCCGCATATGCGCGGTGCGATTCGCGTGACGCTCGATGGCTTCGACACACATCGGAACCAGCTGACCCGGCATGCGGCATTGCTCGCTCAACTGGCGGGAAGTTGTGCAACGCTTCGCGAGGAACTCGTGCGGCGCGGTCGTTGGCACGACACGCTCGTGATGACGTATTCGGAATTTGGCCGGTCCGCACGCGAGAACGTTGATCGCGGCACTGAGCATGGCGGCGCCGCTGCACACTTCGTGATGGGGGGCGGCGTGCGCGGCGGCGTGTATGGGCAGCCGCCCGATCTGACGAGACTCGATGCCGATGGCAGGCTGCCCGTCGAAGTCGACTTCAGGCGGCTCTACGCGACGGCGCTCGCGTCATTCTGGAAGCTGGACGCGAACGCGGTGCTGCGCGACGCGGTGCAGCCGCTCCCGCTCATGCGAGTGTGAGCTCGCTTTAGTGTTTGCGTGCCGCGCGCCACGCGACCCATAACTTGCGGATCGGCGTGAGCGCGATGCGCTGATGCAGCACATGGTAGCCGTCGCGTTCGATTTCATCGAGCAACGCCAGCGCCAGCGCTGCCAGCGCGCGCAGCGTGCTTTGCGAGTGGCGCTCGCCGACGGGGAGTGCGTCGAGCGCCTTGCGAATCGCGTCGCGTGCGCGCGCCGTCTGAAAGCGCATCATCTCGGTGAACGCGTCCGTGTATTTTCGGTTGATCAGATCCGCGGCCGTCACGTTGAAGCGCTGCATCTCGTCGATGGGGATGTAGATGCGTCCGTGCCGCGCGTCGTTGCCGAGCTCCACGACGATCTGCGCGAGCATCAACGCTTCGCCGAGCGGCGCAGCCCACGACGCCGCCTGCGACGGCTCGTGCGCCGTTGCGCGGGCGACGACGGACGCGAAGGTGCCGCCGACGCCCGCCATGTAGCGCCGTAAGTTCGGATAGTCAAGATAGCGCGCCTGGTCGAGATCCATCTCGAACCCCGCGATTATGCCCTGCAGCGCGGGATACTCCGCCTGCACGTCGGGCAAATGCGCGGCGAGTGCCTGCGAGACGGGGTGCGTCGGCTCGCCGGCCGCGAGCGCCGCTGCTTCCTTTTGCCACCACGCCAGCTTCGTGCGGCCGATGGTCGGGTCCGTCGTTTCCTTCACCGTCTCTTCGAACTCGCGACGCAGTGCGAACAGCGCGGTGAGCAGCGGCTGCCGCGCGACGGGCGCCTGACGCAACGCGTAGTAAGTGCTCGAACCGGGGGGCGCTGCTTTCTGCTGGCAATATTCGTCGAAATTCACGGGATTGGCTTGTGGGGAAAGGAGCCGCGCACGGCTGTGCGTGAGGTGTGCACGAAAGACCGAAAATTGTAGCATCGACGGTATTCGACAGATGCAGACAAGCGCAGGGCAATCGGTTAGAATCTCGCGCTTACGCTTTCGGACCCGCTTTTTTGCGCGGGCGTTCGCGGTGGTCCTGAGTCTGATCCGGCCGGGTCGGAGTTGTCCACACGAATGACATCGCGATAAAGAACGCGGCGGACGGCAGCCAGCAAGACATCGGTGCTGCATGCTTCCGGCGTGCGCCCGGCTGCGAGGATGGCGAAATTGGTAGACGCACCAGGTTTAGGTCCTGACGCCCGCAAGGGTGTAGGGGTTCGAGTCCCCTTCCTCGCACCAGTTTTTATTCGTAGTGCCGTACACAAAAACCCCGCCTGTCTTATAACTCGCGGGGTTTTTGTTTTCGAGGGTGTTTCGGGTCAATGATGTCCGTGATCCCGGCGTCGGCCCGCCAATCCGGCGCACTCGAAACGGCGCACACAAAACCCCGCACGAAGGCGGGGTTTTCATGCATCGAACCGACGCTGCATGGCCTCTTTAGTGGCAGCGCTTTTCCCAGTGATGATGCACGTGCACCTTGTGGCATTCATGGTGATGGTGGTCGTTTGCGAATGCCGACGACATGCTCATGAAGCCAGCGGCAGCAGCGACCAGTGTCAGAACAACCTTCTTCATTATTGATCCTCGAAGTGAGAGTGAAAGCGAGCGGCGATCGTAGCAAGCCAGCATTACGATTTGCTTGAAACTGGCCGGTCGATACGCGCCACACGCGATACGTTCTGTTGCTCTCTGCGTCATCGAGTGTTCCCTCATCTGGTTGCATGCGCAACCAGATTCTCCTGTAGCGCTTCCGACCATACGCGGTGGTTGACATCGGAGCGCGCAATGTCCACAACCGGCGTTCGACCAGGCTTGGACATCGATGAGCGTGCCGGCGCCAAACGCGCACGGCGCATCTGCCTCACGGGCGCGATCGGGCGCTCGCGATGCATGGATGAACCGAGCTGACCCATTGATCTACAACCACGTCGCCGTGCGCGTGCACGGTACGCAACGCGACCTTCTGATCGATCCGTTCGGTTTGCCTTACACGGGGCGAGGGCGTCGAATCGGGTAAAGATCGATGTCGACGGGAATGTGCGCGATGGCTCGCCGCACCCTGTGAATCGTGCGGGATTTGTCGTGCAAGCAGCGATACATCGCGCGCTTGCGGATGCACACTGCGTGATGCACACGCATACGACAGGGGCGCGGTCGCTTGTCCGCAGGCGGACTACACCAACAACCATTCATCAGCGCAACCGCACGACATCGCCGCGTATCACGACTCCGGAGGCATCAACGTACGCGTCGATGAAGGGCAGCACCTTGCTGCGAGTCTCGGCGGCAAGCGACTGCTGATTTTGCCAACCTCGGCTTGCTATCGGGAACCGATGCACACACGATCGCGCCTGCGAAATTCAACTGTCGACAGCGACGCACGCCCTGCGCGTGCTTCGCGCGGCGGGCTTGGGAATGAGCGTTTAAGGAATTAGGCAACGAGGGAGTCAACGGCGCCGCGCAAGCGCCGACACTGGAGCAACCCGGACTTCGTCTGTCCTGACTACGCTGCGTTGCGCGCGATGGCGGCTTCGATCACCTTGTCGAGCGCCTCGCTGAGCGCGACCCTCTCGCGATCGTCGAGGCAGTCGAACAGATCGATGTTCCACTTGCGCGCGATGGGCATCACTTTGCGATAGAGCGCCCGGCCTTCCGCGGTCAGCGATACGAGCACCACGCGGCCGTCTTCCGCGCTCGCTTCGCGTTGCACGAGGCCTTGTCTGATCAACGCCTCGGCTGCGCGGCTCGCCTGACTTTTGTCGAGGTTCGCGTGGCGCGCGAGATCCATGATCGAGAATGGCCCGAACGATCCGACCGATGCAATCACGCGCGCCTCTGGCAGCGTCACGTCCAGCTTGGCCATATACCGTTCGCTGATGCCCCGCTCGGAAAGTTTGTTCAGCACGTGCAGACGATACGTCAGAAACTGTTCGAGTCCGGCTTTGTCGGAGGCCTTCATGGTCTTCCTGTTGTGAGTGGATGCAGTCCCGCGATGTGATTGTTGCTGCATCCGCTCGCGCGGTCAACGCGGGCCGTACCTGAGTCGCGTCATCTGCTCGGCTTCGTTTGCAAGCAGCGTGGCTGCGTCGCGAATCGCCACTTCGAGCGTGATCGGGCCGGGGGCTGGCGAGAAGCATCCGCTGAAGTGCTCTGCGAGCTTGGGCAACGCGGACGAGTCGACGGCACCCGAAAGCAGCGTGGCCGGCACGCCCGCCGCGCACGCATGCCGGCATGCGATGAAGGGCGCCTTGCCGTGCAGCGTTTGTACGTCGGAACGACCTTCCCCCGTGATCAGCCAGTTCGCGCCTTGGAGTGCGGCATCCAGACCGACCTCGCGCGCGACGACTTCGGCACCCGGTTCGAAGTCCGCGCCCAGCAGATGCAGTGCAAAACCCAGGCCGCCCGCGGCGCCCGCGCCAGGCTGGTTGCGCGCGACACGATTCATCGCCGGTTCGACCAGATCGGCGAAGCGGGCGAGGGCGGCATCGATCGCGCCGACCTGTTCCGGCTGCACGCCCTTCTGCGGCCCGAAGACTGCGGTTGCGCCGTGATCGCCGGTAAGCGGGTTGTCGACATCCGACATGCCGACGAATGTCGCTTCGCGCAGACGCGCATCGAGCCCCGATGCGTCGACGCGCGCCAGTTGCGCAAGCTGTTCAGGCGTGGCGTCGAGCTCATGTCCCTGCGCATCGAACAGCTTGAGGCCGAGCCCGACGAGCAGGCCAGCTCCGCCGTCGTTCGTGCTGCTGCCGCCGAGCGCGACGAAGAAGCGCCGCACGCCGGCGTCGAGCAGCGAGCGGATCGCCTCGCCCACGCCGCGCGTCCCGCGTTTTTCGACGGGAACGCCCATGCCGACCGGGTCCGTGATGCCGACGACTTCCGCTGTTTCGATGATCGCGCTGCCGTCCGCGAGCAAGCCCGTCGCGGCCTCGCGGGCGGGGCCGGCCGCACCGCGCACGGTCAGCATGCGGCGTTCGCCGCCGCGGGTCAGCATCGCGTCGAGCGTGCCTTCACCGCCGTCGGCCATCGCGCAAATGCGGATCGTGGCGTCGGACCGCGCGCGCAGAATGCCCGTCGCGATGGACTGCGCGACCTGCTCGGCCGAAAGCGAACCTTTGAACGAGTCGGGGGCGATGACGACGATGGGCGCGGACGACGTATTCGGCATGGTGTCTCAGATGATTGGTATAAGGAGGCATCGCTACCGCTGCCGCGATGCTGAAGCGCCGGGACGTCCGTCCGTGAAGGGCAGGCGTGCCGGGATGTGGTGAAGCTTATCAGCATGCGGCGCGCGACTGAATATACCCGAAGGTATAGGCAGAATTGACTTTGGTTCACAGTTCGCGCTGCGACCGGCGGCGCACGGAAGCATTTCGAACCGTCTATCGCGCGGCCGGCAAGCCGCCAGAAGCCGCGAAACAGCGAATCCGGCTAGGCGCGCAAATTGTTTGCTAAAATATTCGGCTCTCTGACCCAAACTGTGCCGCCGGCGGCCTCACAGCCCGCGCAGAGAGGCATGCGATCGATGTCACACCTCAGTGAGCGAAGCGAAGCGGCGACCTTGCGCAAGAGCGTATCAACACGCGGCGTCGGGCGCGCTACGCAAAGCGGACATCGACAGGCGGCGCAGACAAGATAACTGATTCGCTCGAATAATTTTAGGACGATTGAAGCCATGGCTAACGTTGTTGAAAACCTCGGCAAGCTCGAACGCCGCGTGACGATTTCCCTGCCGAAGGACGCCGTGCAGAAGGAAGTGGACTCGCGTATCCGCCAACTCGCGAAGAACGTGCGCATGCCGGGCTTCCGCCCGGGCAAGGTTCCGCTCAAGATGGTGACGCAGCAGTATGCGGGTCAGGTGGAAGCCGAAGTGCTGAGCGACAAGGTTGGCAAGCAATTCTTCGATATCAGCCGCGCGGAGAACCTGCGCGTGGCTGGCCAGCCGAGCTTCGCCCCGAAGGCGGACGCCGTTGAAGGCGACTACGCATTCGACGCGACATTCGAGGTTTACCCGGAGGTGAAGCTGGGCGACGTCGCCACGGCTGAGATCGAACGCACGAAGACCACCATCAGCGACGCGGAAATCGACCGCACGCTGGACATCCTGCGCAAGCAGCGGGTGCACTACCACGCTCGCGGCGAAGCGGGCGAGCACGGCGACGGCGGTGCGGATACGGCAGCCAAGGACGGCGATCGCGTGACGGTCGACTTCGTCGGCAAGATCGACGGTGAAGCATTCCAGGGCGGCACCGCAGACGACTTCGCGTTTGTCCTCGGCGAAGGCCGCATGCTGCCGGAATTCGAAAAGGCAGCGCTTGGCCTAAAGGTCGGCGAGTCGAAGGAGTTCGACCTTGCCTTCCCGGAGGACTATCACGGCAAGGAAGTCGCCGGCAAGACCGCGCAGTTCGCGATCACGATGAAGAAGATCGAGTGGCCGCACCTTCCCGAGATCGACGCTGAATTCGCGAAGTCGCTCGGCATCGAAGACGGTGACCTGACGAAGATGCGCAATGAAATCAGGGACAACCTCGAGCGCGAAGCGAAGCGCCGCACGCAGGCTGTCGTGAAGAACCAGGTAATGGACGCGCTCCTGAAGATCTCGGAACTCGACGTGCCGAAGGCGCTGATCGAGCAGGACCAGCAGCGACTCGTCGAAATGGCGCGTCAGGATCTGGTGCAGCGCGGCGTACCGAACGCCAAGGACGCACCAATCCCCGCAGAAATGTTCGCCGAGCAGGCCGAGCGCCGCGTCAAGCTGGGCCTGGTGCTGGCGGAACTGGTGAAGGCCAACGAACTGCAGGCGAAGCCGGAGCAGATCCGCGCGGAAGTCGACGAATTCGCGAAGAGCTACGAAGACCCGAAGGAAGTCGTGCGCTGGTATTATTCGAACCAGCAGCGCCTGGCCGAGATGGAAGCGTATGTCGTTGAATCCAACGTCGTCGATTTCGTCCTGAGCAAGGCAAAGGTGACGGACAAGGAAGTGAGCTTCGAAGAGCTGGCAAGCGCAACGGCGCAAGCGTAATAGCATCGCTGCAACGGCGTGCCGGCTGTCCGAACGACGGCCCGCACGCCGTTTTTGCATCTGCGCACGGTCTTCATGCTAAAACAGCGCGTGTCGACCGTGGCAGCTCTTGAAGAAGCGAGCGGCTGCACCCACTTGTCCAGAACCGATTATCAGAACATTTCCTGACAAGGATCCATTGCATGACCTTTCGCGCTCAAATGCTGGACACGTTGACCTCGCAGTCGTCGCGAGATCGGGATCTCGAAGCGCAAGCGCTCGGCCTCGTGCCGATCGTGGTCGAAACGAGCGGCCGCGGTGAACGTTCGTATGACATCTACTCGCGCCTGCTAAAGGAGCGCGTGGTGTTTCTGGTCGGCGAGGTGAATGATCAGACCGCCAACCTGGTGATTGCGCAGTTGCTGTTCCTCGAAAGCGAAAATCCGGACAAGGACATCAGCTTCTACATCAACAGCCCGGGCGGCTCGGTGTCAGCGGGGATGGCGATCTACGACACGATGCAATTCATCAAGCCAGACGTATCGACGCTCTGCATGGGTCTTGCGGCCAGCATGGGCGCATTCCTGCTGGCAGCAGGCGCGAAGGGCAAGCGTTTCGCGCTGCCGAACGCACGCGTGATGATTCACCAGCCGCTGGGCGGCGCGCGCGGCCAGGCGTCGGACATCGAAATTCAGGCGCGCGAAATCCTGTACTTGAAGGAGCGCCTGAACCAGTTGCTGTCGCACCACACGGGTCAACCCGTCGAGCGCATCCAGCGCGACACCGACCGCGACAACTTCATGTCGGGCGACGACGCGCAGGCGTACGGTCTCGTCGATCAGGTTCTGCACAAGCGGCCGTAATCAATCGCTGAAACATGGCTGATCCGGAGCGCTTTTTCCTCCAATTGGGGGGAGAGCGCCGGCGCAAAACCTTGTGAAATAATAAGACCCGTCTGAACGCCTGCGGCAAACGCCGTCACAGCTTTTGCGCATCCGTCCCGCCCCGGACTGAACGAGGCGGGCAAACGGCGTATCATGTCATTCGAGTGTCCGGAGGCTCACACATCTATGGCGGACAAGAAAGGTTCGAACAGCGAGAAGCTGTTGTATTGCTCGTTCTGCGGCAAAAGTCAGCACGAGGTTAAGAAACTGATTGCTGGCCCGTCGGTATTCATCTGCGATGAATGTATCGACCTGTGCAACGAAATCATTCGCGACGAAGCAGCGGGCGCGGGTCTGGAAACGGGCCTGTCCAAGTCCGATCTGCCGAGTCCTCAAGAAATTCGCGACATTCTCGATCAATACGTGATCGGGCAAGAGCGCGCGAAGAAAATTCTCGCGGTCGCGGTGTACAACCACTACAAGCGTCTGAAACATCTCGACAAGAAGGACGATGTCGAGTTGTCGAAGAGCAACATCCTGCTGATCGGCCCGACGGGCTCCGGCAAGACGCTGCTCGCGCAGACCCTTGCGCGCCTTCTGAACGTGCCGTTCGTGATCGCCGACGCGACCACGCTGACGGAAGCCGGCTATGTCGGCGAAGACGTCGAGAACATCATTCAGAAGCTGCTGCAAAACTGCAATTACGAAGTCGACAAGGCGCAGCGCGGTATCGTCTATATCGACGAAATCGACAAGATCAGCCGCAAGTCGGACAACCCGTCGATCACCCGCGACGTGTCGGGCGAGGGCGTCCAGCAGGCTCTGCTGAAGCTTGTCGAAGGAACGATGGCGTCGGTGCCGCCGCAAGGCGGTCGTAAGCATCCGAACCAGGATTTCATCCAGGTCGATACGACCAATATCCTGTTCATCTGTGGCGGTGCGTTCGATGGCCTCGAAAAGGTGATCGTCGATCGTACGGAAAAGACGGGCATCGGCTTCGGCGCGAGCGTCAAGAGCAAGCAGGATCGTGACGCAGGCGAAGTGCTGCGCGAAGTCGAACCAGAAGATCTCATCAAATTCGGCCTGATTCCAGAACTGATCGGACGTTTGCCCGTCGTGGCGACGCTCGGCAAGCTGGACGAAACCGCGTTGATGAAGATTCTGGTCGAACCAAAGAATGCACTCGTCAAGCAGTATCACAAGCTGTTCAACATGGAACGCGTCGAGCTGGAGATTCGTCCCGCCGCGCTGCAAGCCATTGCCCGCAAGGCTATCCGTCGCAAGACGGGGGCACGCGGCTTGCGGTCCATCCTGGAACAGGCATTGCTTGACGTAATGTATGAATTGCCGGCAATGAAGGGCGTGAGCAAAGTCATTATTGACGACAATGTCATTGATGGCGACGGAAAGCCTTTACTGATCTACGAGGACGCGCCAAAGGTGGCGGGTTCGAATTGATCGGCTGCCCGATTTTTGAAAAAAAGCCGTTCATGGCGACGTGAACGGCTTTTTTCGTTTATCGTGTCGACAGGATGGACCGTTTTTCTGGAGTCACTGAACTTTTCCCACACGCGAAGGCTTGCAATCTTTTTTGGCGGCCTCAACTATCGAACAAACTGATTCCACTCATGGGGAAATGAAATGTCAGGAACCCAACTCCTCCCGCCGGAACGCGTCACACTTCCGCTGCTCCCGCTGCGCGACGTAGTCGTTTTCCCTCACATGGTGATCCCGCTCTTCGTGGGGCGCCCAAAGTCGATCAAAGCGTTGGAAGCCGCGATGGAAGGCGGCAAGCACATCATGCTTGTTGCCCAGAAAACGGCGGCCAAAGACGAGCCGACCGAAAAGGACATGTATGAGGTTGGCTGTATCGCCAACATCCTGCAGATGCTCAAGCTGCCCGACGGCACGGTGAAGGTGCTGGTCGAAGGTCTGCAGCGTGCGAAGACGCTGTCGATCGAAGAGCAGGAAACGCAATTCTCGTGCGAAGTCATGCCGCTCGAGCCCGATCACGCCGATAGCGCTGAAACGGAAGCGCTGCGCCGGGCGATCGTCTCGCAGTTCGACCAGTACGTGAAACTGAACAAGAAGATTCCGCCGGAGATCCTGACCTCGCTGTCGGGCATCGACGAGGCCGGTCGTCTTGCCGACACCATCGCCGCGCATTTGCCGCTCAAGCTCGACCAGAAGCAGCAGATTCTTGAAATGTTCCCGGTCATCGAGCGCCTCGAGCATCTGCTCGCGCAACTCGAAGCCGAGATCGACATCCTGCAGGTTGAAAAACGCATCCGCGGACGCGTCAAGCGTCAGATGGAGAAGAGCCAGCGCGAGTACTACCTGAACGAACAGGTCAAGGCGATCCAGAAGGAACTGGGCGAAGGCGAAGAAGGTGCCGATCTCGAAGAACTCGAGAAACGCATCGCCGCCGCGCGCATGCCGAAGGAAGCCAAGAAGAAGGCCGACGCCGAGCTGAAGAAGCTCAAGCTGATGTCGCCGATGTCGGCGGAAGCGACGGTCGTGCGCAACTACATCGACACGCTGATCGGCCTGCCGTGGCGCAAGAAGAGCAAGGTCAACAACGACCTCTCGAATGCGGAGCGCGTGCTGGACGAAGACCATTTCGGTCTCGAGAAGGTCAAGGAGCGCATTCTCGAGTACCTCGCGGTTCAACAGCGCGTGGACAAGGTGAAGGCGCCGATCCTGTGCCTCGTCGGGCCTCCGGGCGTTGGTAAGACGTCGCTGGGCCAGTCGATTGCACGCGCAACGAATCGCAAGTTCGTGCGCATGGCGCTGGGGGGCGTGCGTGATGAAGCGGAGATCCGCGGCCACCGTCGTACGTACATCGGTTCGATGCCGGGCAAGATCCTGCAGAGCCTGACCAAGGTCGGCGTGCGCAATCCACTCTTCCTGCTCGACGAAGTTGACAAGATGGGCATGGATTTCCGCGGCGATCCGTCATCGGCGCTGCTCGAAGTGCTCGATCCGGAACAGAACCACACGTTCGCCGACCATTACGTCGAAGTCGACTTCGACCTGTCGGACGTGATGTTCGTCGCGACGTCGAACTCGCTGAACATTCCGCCGCCGCTGCTCGACCGGATGGAAGTGATCCGTCTGTCGGGCTACACGGAAGACGAGAAGGTCAGCATCGCGCAACGTTATCTGCTGCCGAAGCAGAAGAAGAACAACGGCCTGAAGGAAGGCGAGATCGAGGTCACGGAAGCAGCGATCCGCGACATCATTCGCTACTACACGCGTGAAGCGGGTGTGCGTTCGCTCGAGCGTGAAGTGTCGAAGATCTGCCGCAAGGTCGTGAAGATGCTTCTGTTGAAGAAGGCGGACAAGGCGGTGACGGTCGACGGCAACAACCTCGACACGTTCCTCGGCGTGCGCAAGTATGACTTCGGTCTGGCCGCGAAGGAGAACCAGACCGGTCAGGTCACGGGTCTCGCATGGACGGAAGTCGGCGGCGATCTGCTGACGATCGAAGCGGCCGTGATGCCGGGCAAGGGCAATGTGATCCGCACGGGTTCGCTTGGCGACGTGATGAAGGAATCCGTCGAAGCCGCGCGCTCGGTGGTGCGTTCGCGTTCGCGCCGTCTCGGTATCAAGGACGAAGCGTTCGAGAAGCAGGACATCCACATCCACGTGCCGGAAGGAGCGACACCGAAGGACGGCCCGTCCGCCGGCATCGCGATGACGACGGCGCTGGTGTCGGTGCTCACGGGCATCCCCGTGCGAGCTGACGTCGCGATGACGGGCGAGATCACGCTGCGCGGCGAAGTGTTGCCGATCGGCGGGCTGAAAGAGAAGCTGCTGGCAGCGCATCGCGGCGGCATCAAGCTCGTGCTGATTCCGGAGGAAAACGTCAAGGATCTGACGGAGATTCCGGACAACGTGAAGAACGCGATTGAGATCGTTCCGGTTCGCTGGATCGACAAGGTGCTGGAGCTGGCGCTCGAAAGGGCGCCGTCGGCACTGCCGGAAGAGGAGCCGAAGGCGGCTGCGCCCGTCAGTGAATCGAAAGAGTCTGGCGCAAGCGACGTAGTGAAACACTAAACGCCTTGCACGCATCGCTGAGTTCGCTCGGTCGGTAGCCATCAAAAACCCGCGGCTTTGCCCGCGGGTTTTTTTGTTCACGCGATGCAAACGTTTGCTCGCATACGTATGCAATCGCGAGATTGGACCGCTATCCAGGATGCCGTACGGCGCCCCGCAAACTCGTTGCGCTTGCATCGACCGTTTGCAGGATTTCGTGTTGGGTGGCCGCCCGCCAAGCCCTTCGAATCGGGCGCAATCCCGCTTGACACAAGGGTTTCGGACCATTCTAATGAGTGGCCGGCAACTTCTGCCGCGCCGTATATAACCGGGCGCTTAAGCGCTTTCATGATTGCCCAACAACATTCTCGGGGGCTTGGAATGAATAAAACGGAATTGATCGATCACATCGCGCAACAAGCCGACATTTCGAAAGCGGCAGCAGGGCGCGCATTGGATGCAGTGATCGGTGGCGTCAAAGGCACGTTGAAAAAGGGTGGTTCGGTGACGCTGGTTGGCTTCGGCACGTTCGCCGTCGGCAAGCGCACGGCGCGCACGGGTCGCAATCCGCGCACGGGCGCAGCAATCAAGATCAAGGCGGCCAAGGTTCCTAAATTTAGGCCTGGCAAAGCGCTGAAGGATGCGTTAAACTAACGGGCTCGCTGCTTGATGAGCGAGTCAATGCAAGTTGACAGGTAATCAGGCGGCGGCAATCTCGGAGCGGGTGCTTAGCTCAGTTGGTAGAGCGGCGCCCTTACAAGGCGTAGGTCGGGAGTTCGAGCCTCTCAGCACCCACCAGTTCCAGATTGAAGTGACGTGCTGCAGAATCTGCAGCAAAAGGAGTGGTAGTTCAGTCGGTTAGAATACCGGCCTGTCACGCCGGGGGTCGCGGGTTCGAGTCCCGTCCACTCCGCCAGTATCCTAGAAAGGCGAACTCCGGTTCGCCTTTTTTATTGCCCGCTGTTGTACTATCGGGCGTTCCGTTTTTGGCATCCGACTTTTGCCTCCTCATGCTCGATTTCTTCCGTAATCACCAACGTCTGATGATGTTCATGCTCATCCTGGTCATCTTGCCGGGTTTGGGTTTCGTCGGTATCCAGGGTTTCCGTGGTTTCTTTGACGAGAGCGCAAACGTCGCGAGCGTCAATGGGCACAAGATCACGCGTGGCGAGTTCGACAACGCATGGCGCCAGCAGATGGACCGCGCGCGTCAGATGCTCGGCGCGCAGTTCGACGCGAAGATGTTCGACACGCCGGAGCGGCGCAAAGACATGCTCGACGGTCTGATCCAGCAGCGTGTGCTGGCCGACGAAACGCAGCGCCTGCACCTGACGGTGTCCGACGACGCGCTGCGTCGCGCGTTGCTCGCGGATCCCGTGATCGGATCGTTGAAGAATCCGGACGGCTCGATCGACGTGAACAAATACAAAGAACTCCTTGCGATGCAGGGCATCACGCCCGATCAGTACCAGGAGCAGGTGCGCTACAGCATGTCGATGCAACAGCTGCCGGCTGCCATCACGCAGACGTCGTTCACGCCGAAGACGCTCGCCCAGCATCTCACCGAACTCGCCGAGCAGCAGCGCGAAGTGCAGGGTCTCGCGTTCCGTGCAAAGGAGTACGAGTCGAAGGTGCAGCCGACGGATGCGCAGATCCAAGCTTACTACGATGCCCATCGCGACGACTTCGCGACGCCGGCAACGGCGACTATCCAGTATCTGGTGCTGTCGCCTGCGACGCTCGCGGCAGCGGCGAATCCCAGCGACGCCGAGCTGAAGAAGTACTACGACGACAATATCGCGCATTTCCGCACGCCGGGCGAAGTGCGCGCCAGCCACATCCTGATCGTGGCGCCGAAGGATGCAAGCTCAGCCGACAAGGAAAAGGCGAAACAGAAGGCGCGAGAAGTCCTCGCGCAGGTGAAGGCGCACCCTGACCAGTTCGCGCAACTTGCGCAGCAGAATTCGCAGGATCCGGGTTCGGCGTCGAAGGGCGGCGATCTCGGCTACTTCAGCCCGGGCATGATCGCAGGCGGCAAGGCGTTCGACGACGCCGTGTTCAAGATGAAGAAGGACGAGGTCAGCGATCTGATCCAGTCGGACTTTGGCTATCACATTGTGAAGGTGACGGACGTGAGGCCGTCGGTGACAAAGCCGTTCGAGGAAGTGAAAGACTCGATCGCCAAAGATCTCAAGGCGCAACTGGCGACCAAGGCATTCGGCGACGATTCGGAAGGTTTCACGTCGACGGTCTACGAACAGGCGAAGAGCCTGCAACCGGCTGCCGACAAATACAAGCTGCAGATCCAGACCGCGACGGTCACGCCGCGCGCCAACAGCGCGTTGCCGCCGGATAGCCCGCTGAACAATGCGAAATTCCTTGCTGCGGTTTTCGCGAACGATTCGGCCAAAGACCGCAACAACACGCAGGCAATCGACGTGGGCAACAACACGCTGATCGCAGCGCACGTGACCGACTACAAGCCGGCCGCCGTACCCGCGCTGGCGGTCGTCAGGGACGCCGTGCGTCAGAAGGTTGTCGCCCAGCGGGCAGCCGATCTCGCGCGAAAGGAGGGCGAAGCGAAGTTGGCCGATCTGCGCAAGTCGAAGTCGACGGACGGCTTCTCGTCCGCGCTAAAGGTATCGCGCAACGACGCGCAGGGCGTACCGCCTGCTGCATTGGGTGCTATTTACAAGGCCGATGCGCAAAAACTGCCTGCTTACGTCGGTGTCGATCTGGGCGCGGATGGTTATGCGATCTACCGCGTGAATTCGATCGTGCCGCCTGCGCCGACGGATGCGCAGCGTCTGACGTCGGCGCAGCAGCAGATCGCGTCGGTGAATGCGCAAGCTGAAGCGGAATCCTATCTCGATGCGTTGCGTGCCCGTTCGAAGGTAAAGATTTACGGCTCGCTCGAGAACCCGCAATCGGGCGAATAAGCCGTTCGACGGAAGTCGCTGGTTGCGACTTCATTGCCGCCACAACAGAAAGCCCCGCAAGTTGCGGGGCTTTTGTTTCGCTGCCGAGAAGCGCGAGGAACGCGAGGAACGCGTTACAGGCAGGCGCTGATATCGCCCGTGGCGTCGCTGCCGGCGCCGCCAGCCGCGCGGAAGCCGACCCACGTGCCGCCGCCCTGATAAGCCGGACGCACGATGGCGGCCGCGCCATTCGGCGGTTGCTGGCCGGGGACATACACGTCCATCGCTGCGTCGTTCGCCATCGTGTTCTGTGCCACCACCTGCTGCTGCGTCTTGTCAGCCCACTTCTTGGCAATGCACTGGCCGACGACCTTTGGCGGCTGCTGACTGGTGCCGACGGACTGCACACCGGCAGGCGGTTGCGCTGCGCAAGCAGAAATGGTTATAGCCATAGCGATAATCGGTAAGTATTTCACGTTATCTCCTTCCAGAAATCGCTCAAATAGAGCCGGTTGTCGGATCATGCAATCACCTATCTGAACCGACCGTACCTGGTCACGTTTCCCAATCGTTTGGAAAACCGGTTGTCCGCGCGCGCCGTCTCTTTCTCGGCAACGCGCTCATTGGGGCGAGGTGTGGAGCAGCGGCTTCAGCGCCGGCCACACGTTGTCCAGTAGCAGGGGCTGTGCCCGTTGCGTCGGATGAATCTGATCAGACTGGAACATGTCTGGCTTGTCTTCGATTCCGGCGAGGAGGAATGGGACGAGCGGCACGCGCAACTGCTTCGACAGTTGTCCATAGAGGGCGTGGAACTTCTGCGTGTAGTCGGGCCCGTAGTTGGGCGGCACGTACATCCCGACGAGCAGAACCTTCGCGTGTCCTTGCTGGGCCTGTTCGACGATCGTGCGCAGGTTGTCTTCCGTCGTGCTCAGCGGGACACCGCGCAGCGCGTCGTTGGCGCCGAGCTCGACGATTACGATGGCCGGCTTGAGCCGTTGCATCAGCGCGGGCAAGCGGGCGCGCCCGCCGCTCGTGGTGTCGCCGCTGATGCTCGCATTCGCAACGTTATAATCGATCTGCGCATTCGACAGTCGCTGGCGCATCAAGGAAACCCAGCCCGTGTCCCGGGGCAAGCCGTATTCGGCGGAGAGGCTGTCGCCAAGTACGACGATGGTCGGCTTCGACGATTGTGCGTTACTGCCTGCCGCGCTTCGGGTTGCTGCCGCCGCACCCGCGCTCGTGTCGCCCGTTGCATGAGCGGGCATCGAGAAAGTCGCGGCGAGCAGGATAGGGAAACAGGCTGCCGTCAGCGCTGTCACGAACGAAATGGCGCGTACTTTCAATCTACGCTTCACCATGTCAAAGAAAACCGATCCAGTCATCGAAGTGCGGGGGTTGTGCAAGACGGTTAAGGACGCGACGGGCGAGCTGACGATCCTCGACAACATTGACCTGTCAATTCAGGCGAGCAGCCGCGTGGCAATCGTCGGCGCGTCGGGCTCGGGCAAGTCTACGCTGCTCGGCTTGCTTGCGGGATTGGACAGCGCGACATCCGGGTCGGTTCGTCTGCTCGGCCGCGAACTGACGGAGCTCGACGAGGACGGCCGCGCCGCGTTGCGCAATGGTTCAGTCGGGTTCGTGTTCCAATCCTTCCAGTTGATGCCGCATCTGACGGCGTTCGAGAACGTGACGCTTCCCCTCGAGTTGCAAGGCGGACTCCCGGCACGCGACATTCATGCGCGCGCGCGGACATTGCTGACGCAGGTTGGCTTGGGGGAGCGCATGCGGCACTATCCGAAGCTGCTATCGGGCGGCGAACAGCAACGCGTGGCGTTGGCGCGCGCGTTCGCCACGCATCCCGCCATCCTGTTCGCCGACGAGCCGACAGGCAGCCTCGATGCGGCGACGGGCCATGCGGTTATCGATCTGATGTTCGAGATGAATCGTGCGAACGGCGCGACACTCGTGCTGGTGACGCATGATGTCGAGCTGGCGCGCCGCTGCGATACCACCGTGACGATTGAAGCAGGGCGTCTGATCTGAGCAGATCCAAGCGTGCATTGCAGGCGAAAAAAACGGGCCTTCGTGACGAAGGCCCGTTTGGTTTCGAGCGCTTGAATGGGCGGATGCGCCGGATCAGCGCTTCAGCGCCGCACGCGCACGCGCGATCAACGCCGAAGTGGACGAGTCGTGCTTCGTTTCATCGACAGTGGCCGCCGTCAGATCGGCTTCGACCACCTTGCCGAGAATCTTGCCCAGCTCGACGCCCCACTGGTCGAACGAGTTGATGTTCCAGACCGTGCCTTGCACGAGCACCTTGTGTTCGTACAGCGCGATCAGCGCGCCGAGCGAACGGGCGGTGAGGGCGTCAACGAGCAGCGTCGTGGTCGGACGGTTGCCGGGGAACATGATGTGCGGCACGAGGTCGGGCTTGTCCCGTCCCGCCACTTTCTCAGCTTCCTCCCGCGTGCGGCCGAGCATCAGCGCTTCGCTTTGCGCGAAGCAGTTAGCCAGTAGCTTCGGATGATGGGACACGAGGGGATGCTCGGGCGTAAGCACGGCGACGAAGTCGATCGGGACGATGGTCGGCCCCTGGTGCAACATCTGAAAGAACGCATGCTGGCCGTTCGTGCCGGGCTCGCCCCACGTGACGGCCGACGTGTCGTAGGTGACGAACGAGCCGTCCAGGCATGCCTGCTTGCCGTTGCTTTCCATCTCCAGCTGCTGCAGGTACGACGGCAGGAAGTGGAGTGCCTCGGAGTACGGCGCGACCAGATAGCTCTGCGAGCCGAAGAAGTTGCGATACCAGATGCCGATCATGCCCATCAGCACGGGCAGGTTGCGTTCCAGCGGCGCGCTGCGGAAATGCTCGTCCATCTCGTTCGCGCCCGCTAGCAGTTCGTCGAACTGCTTCGGACCGATGGCGATCACGATCGACAGACCGACGGCCGACCACAGCGAATAACGCCCGCCAACCCAGTCCCACATCTCGAACACATTCTCCTGAGCGATGCCGAACTTGACGACTTCGGCGGGATTCGCCGACACGCCGACGAAGTGCTTCGCCAGCTCGCTCTCCGGGCAACCTTTCTGGATGAACCAGTCGCGCAGCGAGTTCGCATTGGTCATCGTTTCGAGCGTCGTGAATGTCTTCGACACGATGATCGCGAGCGTTTCTTCGGGATTGATCTGTTGAAGCACGCGGTAGAGGTCCGCGCCGTCGACGTTTGATACGAAGTGCGTAGAAATTTCAGGCGTAGCGAGGTGTTGCAGCGCGTGCACGACCATCTTCGGACCGAGATCGGACCCGCCGATGCCGATGTTCACGACATGGCGAATGCGCTTGCCCGTATAGCCCGTCCATTCGCCGCTGCGAACCTTGTCAGCGAACGCCGCCATTTTTGCGCGCTCGGCCTGCACCTTGCCGTAGAACGGTGACGTCGGGTTGCTCGCGCGCAGCGCCGTGTGCAGGACCGCGCGGCCTTCCGTCGGATTGACGGTTTCGCCCGCGAACATCGCGTCGCGGCGTGTCTCGACCTGTGCTTCGCGCGCGAGCTGCACGAGCAGCTTGAGGGTGTCGTCGGTGATGCGGTTTTTCGAAAAATCGGCTGCGAGACCGCCGCCGGAGAGCGTAAAGCGTTCGGCGCGGGTCGGCGCGGGATCGTTCTCGGGTGCAAACCAGTCGCGCAGGCGCGCATCGCGAATCTGTCCGTAGTGTGTCTGCAGCGAGTTCCAGGCGGGGAGCGAGTTGAGAGTCATAACCGTCCGTCTAACGAAGGGAAACGAATGGCCGGCCGCACGTCGGGCGTGCCGGGGGTGATCTGCAGTCGCGCAGTTGGCTGAGCGGTCCGGTCGCCGGATGCGCGGCGGCGTGTTCCGTGCCCCGTCAGCGGGCGTCTGCAGTTCGCGTCGCGGCCGTTGGACGGCCGTGACGCAGTCAACCAGTATAGCGGGCCAGGATGACAGCCGGGATAGAGGGGCACGCACCCAGATAACGGGACGCCCGCCGCGGTGCGCGCCGGACGTCAGTCACGCAACGGATAGACGAGCCGATTCAACAGCTTGCGCACCATCGGCGCGAGCTCGCCTGCCGTCAGGCCTGCGGGCCCTCTACCGCGCACGGTGAGCTTTTCCGCTGCGAGACCATGCAGATAGACGCCCGCGAGCGCAGCCTCATAGTGCGGCAGCCCCTGGCTGAGCAATGCGCCTATCAGGCCGCCGAGGACGTCCCCCGTGCCGCCCGTCGCGAGCGCCGCATTCCCCGTCGGGTTGACGCAGACACGACCATCCGCCGCCGCGATCACCGTACCTGTCCCCTTCAGCACGGCGACGCACGCGTAACGCGCCGCGAGTTCGCGCGCTGCCGCCAGCCTGTCGCGCTGCACGCTCTTCGCGTCCGAACCGAGCAGGCGCGCCGCTTCGAGCGGATGGGGCGTCAGCACGCACGGATCGTTCCCCGTTTCACCGCGCTGCTTCACGGCGGCGGCGAGCTCGGCATGGTGGGCGACGAGATTCAGCGCGTCGGCGTCCAGCAATGTGGGAACCTTCAGGCGCAGCACGTCGCGCAACACGCCGACGGCGCGTTCGCGCTTGCCCATGCCGCAGCCGATCGACAGCGCGTCCATTGTCGCGAGCGGTAGTTCGTCGAGCGGATGGAGCATCAGCTCAGGGTGCGGCGGGTCGTACGGCGGACTGCCTGCACCGAGGAAGGCGACATGAACCTTGCCCGCGCCGGCAAATAAGGCGGCGCGCGCGGCCAGAATGGGCGCGCCGCACATGCCCGTGTCGCCGCCCACGACGGCGAGACTGCCGAACGTGCCTTTGTGTGTCGAGAAATCGCGCGGCGGGAAATACGGGACGAACAGGGCAGGCCCGTTCAACCGGACAGCCGGCTGACGCGGCCCTTCGACGCCAATTGGCGCAACCGTCACGTCGCCGGCCAGATCGCGTCCTGACGACATGAACAGCCCGGGCTTGGCGCCGATGAACGTGACCGTGTTGGTCGCGCGCACCGCGACGCCGCCTTCGACGACGTTGCCCGTGTCGCTGTCGAGGCCGCTCGGTACGTCGAGTGCAAGCACGCGGCCGCGCGTCTTGGCACGTGCCGACAGCTGCGTCGCGATCGACTCGAACACCCCTTCCAGCCGTCGCGCGAGCCCGATACCGAACATGCCGTCGACCACCCAGCCGTAACGATCGAACGAGGCAGGCACGGCGTTCGAGATGGCGACGCCCGCAGCGCGCGCTTCGGTGAGCGCCCAGCGGGCATCGTCGGGCCTCACTTCGACGGGCATGCAGACTTCCACAGCGACGCCCGCGCGCCGCAGTTCCGCCGCAACGACGAGCGCATCGCCGCCGTTGTTACCGGGCCCGGCGACGAGCCACACGGGCTGGTAAGGATCGGCCGAGCCGTCGTGCGCGATATGTTCGAGCAGGAAGCGCGCGCCCGCGTGTCCGGCACGTCCCATCAACGTATGGGCAGGCAGCGACGCCCCGGCATCTTGTTCGAGCGCGCGCAATTCGGCGACGCTCAGCAGCGTGAACGGGCGGTCGTACGGGTTGATGAGAACGGCTTGAGCCGGGGGCAATGAGGGAATAGCGAGAGGGGCATCGGTCATGGCATCCTGCAAGAGCAACACGGTATGCCCATGGTAGTGGCATTGCGCGTGTCGATGCCAGTACCACCTAAGGCATAGGACGAATGACCGTCCCATGCCGGATCTGCGTACTCAGGCGTTGAAGCGCTCGGGGCGAAGCGCCACAATTGTGTCGGACGGCAGGTCCGAGGGTACGCCGGACACGAGGCTTGCGATCAGCTTGCCCGAGCCGCACGCGAGACCCCAGCCGACGGGACCGTGCGCTGCGTTGACATAGAGCCGTGGATGCAGCGCATTGCCCGTCACGGGCAGGCCGTCCGGCGACAGCAGCTTCACACCCTCCCACGGCAGCGCCGCCGAAATGCGCGCGGCACCTGGCACCCAGTCGTGCGTCGCCTGGCTGAGCAGCGCCAGGGCGTCCTTCGTGAGCGACTCGGGCAGCGGCTGGCGCGTCTGGGTCGCGCTTTGCAGCACCGCGCCGCCTGCGATGCGCAGCCTGTGATTGCTGCGCGTGATCGTGATCCGCTTGACGGCATCGATCACAGTCGTATGCGGCGCGAATTCCTCGCGCGCAACGGGTGCGACGAGGTTATGCAGCCGCAGCGGATGCAATGGCAGATGCAGGCCGAGCTTGTCCAGCAATGCAAGACTGCCCACGCCCGCCGCGACGACGACG
The DNA here is from genome assembly GCF_000020045.1 of Paraburkholderia phymatum STM815. GTDB lineage: Bacteria > Pseudomonadota > Gammaproteobacteria > Burkholderiales > Burkholderiaceae > Paraburkholderia > Paraburkholderia phymatum. The sequence goes on from NC_010622.1 coordinate 1,147,590, forward strand.
GCATCTGCGCTGATCACATCGACTTCGCGCGAACGCAGCGATTCGCCATTCGCGGGCGCCAGTTCGACGGCAGCGCGCTGATTATCAAGACGAATGCCCGTCACTTCGCGCCCGCACTGGAATTGCACGCCGCCTTGCGAGTCGAGCGTCTGTTTGATTAGCTTCGCGAACAGCGGACAATTCGCCGTGCCTTCGTCGTCGAACAGCACGCCGCCTGCGAAATGCGGATCGAGCGGAATGGAATGCTCGATGGCTTGACATTCCTGCGGACTCAGCACGTGATGAGGCACCTCGAACTGTCGGAGCAGGTCGAGGGCAGGCTGGGTGTGTTCCCAATCCTGCTGGCTGCGCACCAGATACAGCTGGCCTTTCGTCTGTTCGAATTCCAGGTTGAAGTGATGCTCGATTTCGTCGAGCGATTCGCGCGCCGATTCGATCAGAGGACGCAGCAGCGCATATTGCTTCTTGAATGCCTCGGGTTCGGTTAAGGCCGACAGCCTGCGGATGAAATCGCGAACCGGCCCGTTGAAACCCGTTTTTTTGATGACGCCGCTTCTGGACGACTGGCGGTGCTGCATGAAGGTCGGTCCGAACCAGACGTCGAGCGGCGTGGGCAGCAGCGTGCCACCATGTCCATAAGTGGCGCCCTGCGCGACCGTGGCGTGCCGTTCGACGACGCACACCCGGTGACCGGCCGCGCGAAGCTGATAGGCGGTGGCGACGCCGACGATCCCGCCGCCAATGACGATGACATCCATGATTAATTCGTATTGCCGTCGGCACGCGTGGGGCCAGGCGTATTTCGCGACATGCGGCGCGGCGCGACAGCCGATACTGCGCCGATCTGATGAAAGGCGGAATGATAGCAGTCAAACGACCCGCCCGGCAGGCTGCCGTTCGGCGTGGAAAGCATCGTTTGATGCCGGTGCCCATGCCCGCCGCGACGCGCGCAAACTGTGCATGCGGCCTACCACAAGTGGCCGGAACCGCGTCCCAAAATGATTCGGGAAAGGGCCGGCGACCCGCGCATGCGTCAGCATCCTCACCATACGGGCGCGCAGACGATGAGGCAGCCCAGGTTTGCCGGACCTTCCCGGGTTATAATCTCCGACTTCCTTACGCCTCACGTCGCCTCCACGCGCGACTGTCCGAGCGGTTGCCTGAAGCAATCGAGCAAGCAACCGGGCAAACAGTCGCGGGCGGCATCCAGCGACGCAACCGATCGACGCAACGTCAAGTTCATGGCCCACTTCTCGTGTTTTCCCGGCGCTTCGGCCCTTTCCGATTTCCGTCAAACCCGTCTGCTCGATACCTTGTCGCGCATCGACGCCAGCATCGTCGGCGTGCGCGGCCAGTATCTGCATTTCGTGAATTCGCAGACGCCGCTTTCGTCGGAAGACAGCGCGAAGATCGAAGCGCTGATGCACTACGGTGACCCGTTCGACGCAGGCAAGGACAAGGGCGCCGCCGAGACCTTCCTCGTCGTGCCGCGCTTCGGCACTGTCTCGCCGTGGGCGAGCAAGGCCACGGATATCGCGCACCATTGCGGCCTCGCGCACGTGCGCCGCATCGAGCGCGGCGTCGAGTACACGGTCGTGCTGAAAGGCGGACTGCTTGGCGGCAAGAAGGCGTTGTCGGAGGCGGCGCGCGCGGCCGTCGTCGCGGCCCTGCATGACCGGATGACGGAAAGCGTCGCGCCGTCGCGCGACCACGCGATGCACCTGTTCGACGAGCTACCCGCCAAGCCGCTGCAAACGGTCGGCGTGCTGACGGATGGCCGCCAGGCGCTCGAGAAGGCGAATTCGGAACTGGGTCTCGCGCTAGCCGATGACGAAATCGACTACCTCGCGGATGCATTCACGAAGCTCGGCCGCAATCCGACCGACGTCGAGCTGATGATGTTCGCGCAGGCCAACAGCGAACACTGCCGCCACAAGATTTTCAACGCGAGCTGGACGATCGACGGCGAAACGCAGGACATGTCGCTGTTCAACATGATCCGCAACACGGAAAAGCTCAATCCGCAGGGCACGATCGTCGCGTATTCGGATAATTCGTCGATCATGCAGGGCGGCATGGCAGAGCGCTGGTTCCCGCGCAAGCCGGCGCACGCCGACGAGCTGGGCGAACGCTATGGGCGTCATACCGAGTTGACGCACACGCTGATGAAGGTGGAGACGCACAACCACCCGACGGCCATCTCGCCGTTCCCGGGCGCCGCGACGGGCGCAGGCGGCGAAATCCGCGACGAAGGCGCGACAGGCCGTGGTGCGCGTCCGAAGGCGGGTCTCACGGGCTTCACCGTGTCGAATCTCGAGCTGCCCGACGCCCGCGAGCCGTGGGAAAACGCGCGCGATGCGAACCAGCCCGTCGGCCATCGCAATGCCGCCGATCAGTTCGCCACCTACGGTCGTCCGGACCGCATCGCATCGCCGCTGCAGATCATGATCGATGGGCCGCTCGGCGGCGCCGCGTTCAACAATGAGTTCGGTCGCCCGAATCTCGGCGGCTATTTCCGTACCTACGAGCAGAACGTCGCGGGCCGCGTGCGCGGCTATCACAAGCCCATCATGATCGCGGGCGGCCTCGGCAACGTGTCCGACCAGCACACGCACAAGCACGATCTGCCCGCCGGCTCGCTGCTGATCCAGATCGGCGGTCCCGGCATGCGCATCGGCATGGGCGGCGGCGCGGCAAGCTCGATGGCGACGGGCACGAACACGGCCGAACTCGACTTCGATTCCGTCCAGCGCGGCAATCCGGAAATCGAGCGGCGCGCTCAGGAAGTGATCAACTCGTGCTGGCAGCTGGGCGAGGGCAACCCGATCCTGAGCATTCACGACGTCGGCGCAGGTGGCCTGTCGAACGCATTTCCGGAACTCGTCGATGGCGCGGACAAGGGCGCGTTGTTCGAATTGCGCAAGATCCAGCTCGAAGAAAGCGGCCTGTCGCCGCGCGAAATCTGGTCGAACGAAGCGCAAGAGCGCTATGTGCTGGCCATCCCGCCGACGCGCCTCGAAGAGTTCGCGGCCATTTGCGAGCGCGAGCGCTGCCCGTTCGCAGTGGTCGGCGCGGCTACGGCCGAGCGCCAGCTGAAGCTGATCGACGCCGACAAGGCGGACGGCAGCGCGCATGAACCCGTCGACATGCCGATGGAAGTGCTGCTCGGCAAGCCGCCGCGCATGCATCGCGACGTGAAGCGCGAGTCGACGCCGCTGCAGCCCGTCGACGTCACGCACATCGCGCTGCACGAGGCAGCCGTCAACGTGCTGCGTCACCCGACGGTGGCGAGCAAGTCGTTTCTGATCACGATCGGCGACCGCTCGGTGGGCGGAACGACGGCCCGCGATCAGATGGTCGGCCCGTGGCAGGTGCCCGTCGCCGACTGTGCGATCACGACGGTCGATTACGCGGGCTTTCGCGGCGAAGCGATGACGATGGCCGAGCGCACGCCGCTCGCGGTAATCGACGCGCCGGCGTCGGGCCGCATGGCCGTCGGCGAAGCGGTGACGAACATCGCGTCGGCACCCATCGCGTCGCTCGACAAGCTGAAGCTGTCGGCAAACTGGATGGCCGCGTGCGGCAGCCCGGGCGAAGATGCGGCGCTGTACGACACGGTGAAGGCAATCGGCATGGAACTGTGTCCGGCGCTCGGCATCGGCATTCCCGTCGGCAAGGACTCGCTGTCGATGCGCACGAAGTGGGCGGATGGCAACGTCGAGAAGGAAGTGGTCGCACCCGTTTCGCTAATCATTTCGGCATTCGCACCTGTGGAGGACGTACGCCGTCATCTGACGCCGCAGCTGATGAGCGTCCGGGAAGCGGGCGAGACGGTGCTGATCGCGATCGACCTTGGACGCGGCAAGCAGCGCCTGGGCGGCAGCATTTTGGCGCAGGTGACGCAGCAGGTGGGCGATACGGTGCCCGACGTCGACGACGCCGAAGACCTGAAGCGTTTCTTCGCCGCCATTCAGGCGCTCAACGCGGACGGCAAGCTGCTCGCATATCACGACCGCTCGGACGGCGGTCTGTGGACGACCGTTTGCGAAATGGCGTTCGCGGGGCACGTGGGCGTTTCGCTGAACGTCGACATGCTGACGCTCGATCCCGATCACGAATTCGATTACGGTGACGCGAAGGATTGGACGAAGCAGACGAGCGGCCGTCGCGAAGACCGCACTATCCGTGCACTGTTCAACGAAGAACTCGGCGCGGTGGTGCAGGTGCGTGCCGCCGATCGTGACGCGGTGCTCGCCGCGTTGCGCGAGCATGGCCTGTCGGCGTGTTCGCACGTGATCGGCAAGCCGAACACGAACGACATGATCGAAATTTACCGCGACGCGAAAAAGATCTTCGACGCGCCGCGCGCCGAACTGCATCGCACGTGGAGCGAGGTGAGCTGGCGTATCGCGCGTCTGCGCGACAACCCGGCATGCGCCGACGCGGAGTTCGAGATGCTGCTCGATACGGCGGATCCGGGCATGCAGCCGCATCTGTCGTTCGATCCCGTCGAGGACGTTGCTGCGCCGTTCGTCGGCAAGGGCGCGCGTCCGCGTGTCGCGATCCTGCGCGAGCAGGGCGTGAACTCGCACCTCGAAACCGCGTACGCATTCGACCGCGCGGGCTTCGATGCGCACGACGTTCACATGAGCGATCTGCTGTCGGGCCGTGCGACGCTCGCCGATTTCGCGGGCGCCGTCGCGTGCGGCGGCTTTTCCTATGGCGACGTGCTGGGTGCGGGCGAGGGCTGGGCAAAGACGATCCGCTTCAACGCGCAACTGGCCGACATGTTCGCCGCGTTCTTCGGCCGCAGCGACACGTTTGCGCTCGGCATCTGCAATGGCTGCCAGATGATGAGCAGCCTCGCGTCGATGATTCCCGGCGCGGACGCATGGCCGAAGTTCACGCGCAACAAGTCGGAGAAATTCGAAGCGCGTTTCTCGCTGGTCGAAGTGCAATCGTCGCCGTCGATTTTCTTCGCGGGCATGGAAAGCTCGCGCATCCCTGTCGCCGTTGCACACGGCGAGGGTTTCGCGGACTTCTCGCAGCAGGGCGATGCATCGCGTGTCGCGGTGGCGCTGCGGTATGTGGATCATCGCGGTCAGCCGACCGAGCAGTATCCGTTCAATCCTAACGGCTCGCCGGCGGGGATTACGTCGGTGACGACGCCGGACGGACGCTTTACCGTGCTGATGCCGCATACCGAGCGTGTGCACCGCAACGTGCAGATGAGTTGGCATCCCCAGGCATGGAAGGAAAGTGCGACGGATGGCAGCCCGTGGATGCGGGTGTTTCAAAATGCGCGGAAGTGGCTCGGGTAAGGCTTTGTTTTTCCGCCTGCGCGGCGCGAGCGGTTTTTCGTGTTCGCGCCGCTGGTGGGCTTGGACGGTAGGTTCGCGGGCATTCGCGGTTTGCTCTGGTTTGCCGGCGTTTGCAAGCGAGTGCTGCCCCGCATAGGGGCAACGCACGAACACCAACATAAAATCGCGAACGCCAGCGAGCATAGCCAACCTGCATCTGCAAGAAAAACATTGCCTCGCGAAGGCAAACAACCTGAAGCAAAAAATAAAAAAGCCGCCCAAAGGCGGCTTCCTTCAAACCAGACTGCCAAGGTCACTGAACCTTTGCCTTGGCCCGCAGATTCTCTTCAAAAGCCTGCAGCTTTTCCTGCTGCATCTGCTGCGCGATCTGCGCCTTCACCTGCTCGAACGGCGGAGGCGGCGTCTGGCGCACATCGTCGACACGAATGATGTGCCAGCCAAACTGCGTATGAACCGGCTCGTCCGTCATCTGGCCTTTCTGCAGCTTCTCCGCGGCAGCGGCAAATTCGGGCACGTAAGCCTTCGGGTCCGACCAGTCGAGGTCGCCACCGTTCTTGCCCGATCCCGGATCCTTCGAGAACTGCTTCGCCAGATCTTCGAAGCTCGCGCCACCCTTGATCTTCGCGATCAGATCCTTTGCCTGCTGCTCGTTCTCCACCAAGATGTGGTGCAGGTGATATTCCTTGCCGCCAATCTGTTTCACCAGCTCGTCGTACTTCGCCTTCACTTCGGCATCCGTCGGCTGGTTCTTCTTCACATAGCTCTCGATCAGCGCGCGCAACACGACTGTCTGCTGCGCAACGGCAACCTGCGCCTTGACTTCCGGCTTCGACGGAATGCCTTCGCGGATCGCTTCCTGCATCAGGATTTCGCGGTTCACAAGTTCTTCACGAACAGCCTGTTGCAGCTTGGGTGAATCCTGTTGACCCTGTTGCACGAGTTGCGCAACCAGCGCGTCGGCGCGCGACTTCGGAATCGGCGTGCCGTTCACGACGGCGATGTTCTGTGCAAATGCAGGCGCGGCCGCGAATGCAGCCAGCGAAACCCAGTAGCGGGTGTTCTTCAAGGTCATCGGAAGTTTCCTAACGGGACAGCAAATTGAATTCTTCTGGCGTATAAGCCGTGATGGCGAGAGCGTGAATGCCGCGTTGCATGGCATCGGCCAGCGCATCATACACCATGCGGTGCCGGGCCACGCGAGCCTTGCCGGCAAAGGCGCCTGCCACGACCGTCACCGCATAGTGGCCGCCCGCCGACGCGCCCGCATGCCCCGCATGCAGCGCGCTGTCGTCGCGCACGGTGATCGAATCGACGGGCGCGAGAGCCGCCGTGATGCGCGCCTCGATCAGCGCGATGCGCTCCGCGGGGCTCGCGTGAAGGAATACGTCGTCGCTCATGTCACTCTTCCTTCATGTACTTCGACAGCCACAAACTCTGCCCGACGATAAACACGACGAGGCAGCCCGTCGCGCCGAACAGCTTGAAATTGACCCACGCGTCCGTCGAAAAGTTATACGCGACAAACAGATTGAGAATGCCGAGCAGCACGAAAAAGACCGCCCACACATAGTTCAGCTGACCCCAGATGCGATGCGGCAACTGAATCTGCTTGCCCATCATCGCTTCGATCAGGTTCTTGTTGAACCCCAGCGCGGACACCACCAGCACGACGGAAAACGCCCAGTACAGCACGGTCGGCTTCCATTTGATGAAGGTATCGTTGTGCAGCACGAGTGTCGCGCCGCCGAACACGGTGACGACGCCGAGGCTCACCCACAGCATCGGGTCGACCTTGCGATGCCGGAACGCGACCCATGCGATCTGCACGAGCGTGGCGCCGATCGCAACGGCCGTTGCCGTGAAGATGCCCCACACCTTGTACGCGACGAAGAACAGGATGATGGGGAACAGATCGAACAGGAATTTCATTGTCGGGTTGGCAATCCGGAGAGTGTTGGGCGCATCGTGCGCGCTGTCGGCAGTCGTTTCGCGAGGCGTCGCGTGCCTGGCGGGCACGGCCGGACGGATCGTCCGACAGGCGCTGGCGTGCGCGCCGGCGTGACACTCACCCCGCACGCGATGCTATCTGGGCTCGAATTGTAGCGCAGCCGGGTTGGGGGAGTCGCGCGAACCCGCCCGTGCGCGCAGCCCCAAACGCCGCGGACTCACGACGAGCAGCTCACTTCGAGCGACGATGCCCAATCGGGCGGCAAGCCCGCATACGCCTCGTGCTCGGGCTGTTCGTCGAACGGGTGGCGCAGCACGGCAGCAAGGCGTTCCACCTCCGAGAAGTCCTTTTCCTTCGCCCGGCGGATCGCATTTTCAGCCAGGTGATTGCGCAGCACGTACTTCGGATTGACGCGGTTCATCGCTTCGGCACGCTCAGCGTCGTCGCGTGTTTCATGCGACAGCCGCGCGCGGTATTCGGTCGCCCACGCGTCGAAGGCGGCGCGGTCGAGAAACAGGTCGCGCGCGGGCGCATCGCCATTTGCGTCGTGACGGGACAGCTTCGACAGATTGCGGAACGTCAGCGTAAAGTCGGCGCGGTTCGCATGCATGATTTCGAACAGCTTGTTGGCGAGCTGGTCGTCACCTTCGCGTTCCGTGTCCAGACCGAGCTTCGCGCGCATGCGCGCTTCCAACGCGGGCGCAAAGCGCGCCTTGAAGCCTTCGAGCACGCGTTGCGCGTCCTGCACCGCGCGTTCGCTGCGTTCGGCCTCGCCGTACCGCTCGCCGAACAGGGGCAGCAGCCCCTGTGCGAGACAGAAGAGGTTCCAGTACGCGATCTGCGGCTGCATCCGGTACGCGTAGCGTCCCTGCGAATCCGAGTGGTTACAGATGTGGTTCGCGTCGAAGCCGTCCATGAAGCCGAACGGACCATAGTCGATCGTGAGACCGAGGATAGACATGTTGTCGGTGTTCATCACGCCGTGGCAGAAGCCGACGGCCTGCCATTGCACGATCAGATCGGCTGTCGAGAGCACGGCTTCGTTGAGCAGCGCAAGGTATGGATCGTCGGCGTCGCGGCACGCGGGATAAAAGCGGTCGATCACATGATCGGCGAGCGAGCGCAACGCATCGACGCGGTCGTTCGCGTAGAAATGCTCGAAGTGCCCGAAGCGCACGAAGCTCGGCGACACCCGTGTGACCACGGCCGCCGTTTCGATTTCTTCGCGGCGCACGGGCTGATCGGAGCCGATCACGCACAGCGCGCGGGTGGTCGGAATGCCAAGATGATGCATCGCTTCCGAGCATAGATATTCACGGATCGACGAGCGCAGCACCGCGCGTCCGTCGCCCATGCGCGAGTAGGGCGTGCGTCCGCCGCCCTTGAGTTGCAGCTCGAAGCGCCGGCCATTGTGCTCGGCCTCGCCGAGCGTCAGCGCGCGCCCGTCGCCGAGCTGGCCCGCCCACACGCCGAACTGATGCCCCGAATACACCGATGCATACGGCAGCGCCGTCGACGGCCAGTCGCGCGTCGTGTTGCCGGAGAAGAACTCGGAGAAGCCCGGCGCGCTCGCGAGCGACGCATCGAAACCGAGCATCGACGCGACATCCGGCGCAAAGCCGACGACGTAAGGCGCTGGCAACGGCGCCGCGGGCAGGCGTGTCAGAAAGACGTTCCCGAGCGCCGCGAAACTGCCTTCGCGCTGGTTGTCGATGGCGCCTGCCGCCGCCGACATGGGACCGGATAACCCTGCATTGCATGGGGAAAACGACATATTGAGCGCCTCTTTATTAACCGATATTGTAATTCCGCCCCCGCCGCGCTGCAGGGCGCGCATCGGCCATGCATCACGGACGCATCGAAAGCGTCATTCGAACCATTCGAATCGAATAGAGACAACACGCTACTGGGAGACATCCGCGTATGACGACGCCGCTCTATGGACAGATGATGGACGTGCCACTCACGGTCTCTTCGTTGCTGGCGCATGCGTCGCGCCACTTCGGCAGCACGGAGATCGTGTCGAGGCGCATCGAGGGCGACGTGCATCGCTACACATATCGCGATTGCGAGCGGCGCGCGAAGCAGCTGGCGCAAGCGCTGATCGCACTCGGCGTCGAAGCGGGCGACCGCATCGGCACGCTCGCATGGAACGGCTACCGGCATCTGGAAACCTACTACGGTACGACAGGCTTCGGCGCCGTCTGTCATACGATCAACCCGCGGCTCTTTCCCGATCAGATTGCCTACATCGTCAATCACGCCAATGACCGCTATGTGCTGTTCGACATCACGTTTGCAGCGCTCGTCGACGTGCTCGCGCCGCAGTGCCCGAACGTGCGCGGCTGGATCGCGATGACGGACGAAGCGCACATGCCGTGCATGTCGACGGCCGTATCGAGCTACGAAGCACTGCTCGCGCGCCACGACGGCGCATTCGAATGGCCCGCGATCGACGAACGTTGCGCATCCAACCTGTGCTACACGTCGGGGACGACGGGCAACCCGAAGGGTGCGCTGTATTCGCATCGCTCGACGGTGCTGCATGCATTCGGCGCGTCGCTGCCGGATGCGATGGGTCTGTCCGCGCGCGACTCAGTGCTGCCCGTCGTGCCGATGTTTCATGTGAACGCCTGGGGCATCCCGCACGCCGCGCCGCTGACGGGCGCGAAACTCGTGTTGCCGGGCAAGGATCTCGACGGCAAGTCGCTATATGAGCTGATGGAGGCGGAACGGGTCACATATTCGGCGGGCGTGCCGACGGTATGGCTCGGCCTGCTCAACCATGTGCGCGAGGCGGGCGTGAAGTTTTCGTCGCTGGAGCGCACCGTGATCGGCGGCTCCGCCTGCCCGCCCGCGATGATCAAGACGTTTCGCGAAAACTACGGTGTCGAGGTGATCCACGCGTGGGGCATGACGGAGATGTCGCCGCTCGGCACGCTGTCGAAGCTCACATGGGAGCAGTTGCAGCGTTCCCCCGACGAGCAGCGCAAGTTGCGCGAAAAGCAGGGTCACGCGCTGTACGGAGTCGATATGAAGATCGTCGGCGACGACGGGCGCGAACTGCCGTGGGACGGCGTCGCATTCGGTGATCTTCATGTGCGCGGGCCGTGGGTGATCGACCGGTATTTCCGCAGCGACGCGTCGCCGCTCGTCGACGGCTGGTTCCCGACGGGCGATGTCGCGACGATCGACAAGGACGGCTTCCTGAATATCACCGACCGCAGCAAGGATGTGATCAAGTCGGGCGGCGAATGGATCAGCTCGATCGATGTCGAAAACATCGCGGTCGCGCATCCCGCCGTCGCGGAGGCCGCGTGCATCGCGTGCGCGCATCCGAAGTGGACGGAGCGGCCGCTGCTCGTGGTCGTCAGGCGTCCCGACGCGCACGTGACGCGCGAAGAACTGCTCGCGTTCTACGAAGGCAAGCTCGCGAAATGGTGGATTCCCGACGACGTCGTGTTCGTCGACGAACTTCCGCACACGGCAACGGGCAAGCTCCAAAAGCTGAAGCTGCGCGCGCAGTTCCGCACGCACGTGCTGCCGTCGGCGCTCGGCATCGAAGGCTGTCCGTTCGACGAGGCGGAGAAAAACGGCCGCGCGTAGATCAGGCACCTCGGGTTGACGCCCACGCCTACGGTTATCGTCTGAATTGAACGATCGTGCTTTTTTGTGTATTCTGCCATCTGTCGCAAATGAACGGTGAAACGGCGGACAATGGTCCGCATGTTCCCATCCCGCTCGCGTGGATAAAGCGCGGCCGCATCGCATGGAGGCAGGCAGATGGCAGTGGACTACACCACACACGACGGCATTGCCGTCATCACGCTGAACAATCCCCCCGTCAACGGACTCGGCCTGTCGACGCGCATGGGCATCGTCGAGGGCATCGATCGCGCGCAGCACGATCCTGCCGTCAAGGCGATCGTGCTGACGGGGGCTGGCAAGGCTTTCTCTGGCGGCGCCGACATCACCGAATTCAACACGCCCAAGGCGTTCCAGGAGCCGACGCTGGCAACGGTCATCAAGGCCGTCGAAGGCAGCGCTAAGCCCGTCGTCGCGGCCATCCACAGCGTCGCGATGGGCGGCGGACTGGAACTGGCGCTCGGCGCGCACTATCGCGTCGCAGCGCCCGGCGCACAGATCGCGCTGCCTGAAGTGAAGCTCGGCATTTTGCCCGGCGCAGGCGGCACGCAACGCCTGCCGCGCGCACTGGGACTCGAAGCGGCGCTCAACATGATCGTGTCGGGTACGCCCGTGATGTCGGAGAAACTCGCGGGCACGCCGATGTTCGACCAGATGGTCGAAGGCAATCTGCTGGAAGACGCGCTCGCGTTCGCGCGCAAGGTCGGCGCACAAAGCGGCCCCCATCCGAAGATTCGGGACCGCAACATCGGGCATCCGAACGCCGCCGGCTTCATCCAGTTCGCGCGCAATAGCGTCGCGGGGGTCGCGAAGCAATACCCGGCGCCGCACAAGTGCATCGACGCGATCGAAGCAGGCGTGCTCAAGGGCTTCGATCACGGCGTGAAGGTGGAGCGCGAATGCTTCCTTGCGCTCGTGCAAACGCCGGAGAGCAAGGCGCTGCGTCACGCGTTTTTCGGCGAGCGTGCGGCGAGCAAGATTCCCGACGTGCCGTCGGATACGCCTGCACGCAACATCGACAAAGTGGGCGTGATCGGCGCGGGCACGATGGGCGGCGGCATCGCGATGAACTTCGTCAACGCGGGCTTGCCCGTCACATTGCTCGAAATGAAACAGGACGCGCTCGAACGCGGGCTGGCAACGATCCGAAAGAACTACGAGGCCACCGTCAAGAAAGGCAAGCTGACGATGGAAGCGCTCGAACAGCGCATGTCCCTCATCACGCCGACGCTGACGTATGAAGCGCTGGGCGACGCCGACCTGATCATCGAAGCCGTGTACGAAGAACTCGGCGTGAAAGAGCAGGTGTTCACGCGGCTCGACGAGGTCGCGAAGCCGGGCGCGATTCTCGCCTCGAACACATCGACGCTCGATCTGAACAAGATCGCCGCCTTCACAAAGCGGCCGCAAGACGTCGTCGGCATGCACTTTTTCAGTCCCGCCAACGTGATGAAGCTGCTCGAAGTCGTGCGCGGCAAGGACACGGCGAAGGACGTGCTGGCCACCGTGATGCAAGTCGCGAAGAAAATCCGCAAGACGGCGGTGGTGTCGGGCGTGTGCGACGGCTTTATCGGCAACCGGATGGTCGAGCAGTACGTCCGCCAGGCGCTCTTCATGCTTGAAGAAGGCGCGCTGCCTGCGCAGGTCGACAAGGCGATCGAGAAGTTCGGCTTCGCGATGGGACCGTTCCGCATGAGCGATCTCGCTGGCAACGATATCGGCTGGGCGATCCGTAAGCGGCGCTATCAGGAAGAGCCGCATATGCGTTACTCGAAGATCGCGGACCGTCTGTGCGAGGCGGGCCGCTTCGGGCAGAAAACGGGTGGCGGCTGGTACGACTACAAGGCGGGCGACCGCAACGCGTATCCGTCGAAGCCGATCGACGAGATGATCGTCGCCCATTCGAAGGAACTGGGCATCGAACGGCGCAAGATTTCCGACGACGAAATCGTCGAGCGCCTCGTGTTCGCGCTCGTCAACGAAGGCGCGAAGATTCTCGAAGAGGGTATTGCGTCGAAGGCGTCGGACATCGACATGGTCTATCTGACGGGCTACGGCTTCCCGCTGTGGCGCGGCGGCCCGATGCTGTACGCGGATAGTGTCGGCCTTTACAACGTCGAGCGCGCGATCCGCCGTTACGCGGCGCAGCCGAACGGGGACGCGTGGCAGATCGCGGCCGGCATCGTCGAGCGCGCGGCGCAAGGGCGCGGATTCAACAGCTGATCGAGCCGGACAGGATTTGCGATGAAAGATGCCAATGAAGTTCTGCTCGTCGTCGACGTGCAGAACGACTTCATGCCGGGCGGTGCGCTCGCCGTCGCGCGCGGCGACGAAATCGTGCCGCTCGTCAACCGGCTTGCACGCCGTTTCAGTCATGTGGTGCTGACGCAGGACTGGCATCCGCCGTCGCATGTCTCGTTCGCTTCGAATCACGCGGGACGCCAGCCGTTCGAGACGATGACGCTGCCCTATGGCGAGCAGGTGCTGTGGCCGGCGCACTGCGTGCAGAACACGCCGGGCGCCGCGCTGCACGCGGACCTCGACATTCCGCATGCGCGCGCCGTGATCCGCAAGGGGCATCATGCACGCGTCGACAGCTATTCGGCGTTTCTCGAAGCCGATCGCACGACGCCGACGGGTCTCGCGGGATATCTGCGCGATACGGGCGTGACGCGCGTGTGGTGCTGCGGGCTCGCCACCGACTATTGCGTTGCGTGGTCGGCGCTCGATGCGCGCGCAGCGGGCTTCGCGGTGGCCGTCATCGAGGACGCGACCCGCGCCATCGATCTGAACGGTTCGCTCGACAACGCGTGGCACGCGATGCGCGCGGCAGGCGTCGAACGCGTACAGGCGGCGGATGTTCCTGCCTGAGCAGCGCGAACCGCACACATTCAATTTAAAGAGTTAATCGTTACGTCGGACGGGAGCCAGCGCTCAAGCCACCGCTTCCATCGACATTGGAGAGATGCATGACTGACGCCGTAATCGTATCGACTGCCCGCACGGGCCTGGCCAAATCGTGGCGCGGCGCGTTCAACATGACGCATGGCGCGACGCTCGGCGGACATGTGACGCAAGCCGCCGTCGAACGCGCGAAGATCGACCCGGCCCGCGTCGAGGACGTGATCATGGGTTGCGCGAATCCCGAAGGCGCGACGGGCTCGAATATCGCGCGGCAGATCGCGCTGCGCGGCGGCTTGCCCGTCACGGTGCCGGGTATGACTGTGAACCGCTTCTGCTCGTCAGGCCTGCAGACCATCGCACTCGCTGCGCAACGCGTGATGGTCGGCGAAGGTGACGTGTACGTCGCGGGCGGCGTCGAGTCGATCTCGTGCGTGCAGAACGAAATGAATCAGCACATGCTGCGCGAGGGCTGGCTGATGGAGCACAAGCCGGAAATCTACTGGTCGATGCTGGAGACGGCCGAAAACGTCGCGAAGCGCTACGGCATCTCGAGGGATCGTCAGGACGAGTACGGCGTGCAGTCGCAGCAGCGCGCGGCCGCCGCGCAGCAAGCCGGGCGCTTCAACGACGAAATCGTGCCGCTGACGGTGCTTGCCGGCGTCGCCGACAAGGAAACCGGGCGCATGTTCACGAAGGAGGTGACCATCGCCGCCGACGAAGGCATCCGCGCGGATACGACGCTTGAAGGCGTGTCGAAGATCCGTACCGCGGTCCCTGGCGGCGTGATCACCGCGGGCAATGCGAGCCAGTTTTCGGATGGCGCATCGGCGTGCGTGGTGATGAACGCAAAGGTCGCCGAGCGCGAAGGCCTGCAGCCGATGGGCATTTTCCGCGGCTTTGCCGTCGCCGGATGCGAACCGGACGAAATGGGCATCGGCCCGGTGTTTGCCGTGCCTAAGCTGCTGAAGCAGGCGGGCCTCAAGGTCGACGATATCGGTCTGTGGGAACTGAACGAGGCATTCGCCGTGCAGGTGCTGTATTGCCGCGACAAGCTCGGCATTCCGAACGAACGGCTGAACGTGAATGGCGGCGCGATTGCCGTCGGGCACCCGTATGGCGTATCGGGTGCGCGTCTGACGGGGCATGCGCTGATCGAAGGCAAGCGGCGCGGCGCGAAATTCGTCGTGGTGACGATGTGCATCGGCGGCGGGCAGGGCGCGGCGGGGCTGTTCGAGGTCGTCTGATACGCCTGCGATTCGCACGTCGAGGAAAGCCCGCGTACGAAAGTGCGCGGGCTTTTTCTTGCGCGTGCTTGTTCGGGCGTCAACGAGCGGGCAGTTTGTGCAAAGCTTCCGCTCGATGAACCGCACGCTTGCCGCTTTTTTCGCTTTCCACTTCGTCATGCACATCGTCCTTCGAGGCGGCGACCGTGTGGCCGTCTAGCTCCGTGTGCGTCGTGATCGCGCGGACGATGCGGCCCGTCGTCATTCCTTGTGGCGTGTTCCAGCTGACCCGGTCGCCGGTTTTCAGATGGCTGCTCATGGTGTGCTTCCGATGCGTCGACTGTCGATTGCGGCTGCATGCGCCGTTCCCGGCGCAGGCGGGCCGCCGGGCACAGGATTCGCTGGCAGGTGTTAGCGTTGAGGTGCTTGCGTCGGCTACGGGGCCACGAAGCGAACAGGAGATCACGATGCGAATGCGGGTTGCATGCGCGGCGGTTGCGGGGGCACTGACGATGGCATCGGGTGCGGCGTCGGCGCAAACGGAGGCTTATACCAGCACGCCTGTCTATCTGTACGCAGGCCCAGCGCAGGACTACCCGATCGTCGCGCAGCTTCCGGCCGGGCAGCCGGTGACCGTCTACGGCTGCGTGAGCGGTTATACGTGGTGCGACGTGGCCATTCCGCAAGCGCGCGGCTGGGTGTACGGCGGCGATCTGGCGTATCCGTATCAAGGCAGCAATGTGCCCGTCATGACCTACGGCACGGCGCTCGGCTTGCCGCTGATCACGTTCTCGCTCGGCACGTACTGGGGACATTACTATCGCGAGCGTCCATGGTATCCGGACCGCTCGCGTTGGGAGCATCATGCGCCGCCGCCGAACCGGCCACTGCCGCCGGGGCATCCTCCGCCGCCACAGGGCGCCAACCGGCCGCCGCCCGCATCGCCGCGGCCTGAGCCCGCACCGCAGCCGCCCGGCGCCGAACACGGGCATCGACCGGGGCCGCCGCAGCCGCCGCCCGGTCAGCGCGGCGAGCCGCAGCCGGGCCAGGGCGCGCGCCCACCCGGTCCGCCGCCGGGGCAAATGGGTGCACCTGCGCCGGGCCACGCCCCCGCTCAAGGCGGTCGGCCACCCGGGCCGCCTGCGGCGCCGCCGCCCGCCCGTCCGGCGGGCCCGCCACCAGCGCATGGCGGCAATAGCGCGCCGAGGCCGCCCGAGCCGCCGGGACCAGGCAACGCAAATCATTGACGGGTGGCGTTTGCCGCGTCACATAACCGGCGATGGGCCGGCTGTCGCTACAGACCGCCGACCTCGCCCGCCGGCAGCGACAGCGTGCCCTGATCGATGAAACGCGTGCCGCCCGTGATGCCCCCCGCGAGCCGGCCGCGCAGCACATAGGGCAACTGGCCCGACTGCGCGCTGTCGGCGAATGCGAAGGCCTGGCGCACGGCAGCGAAGGCGGGCACCGTGAGCGGCACGCCGATCACCGTCTCGCCGAAGCGCGGCACGGTGCCGGTCTGGTCGCTGACGCCCGTCGCGAACTGCTTGCCGTTCAGATCGAGCTCGACGGACACGCCGCTGAAATCGACGGGCGATTCGTTCGGATTCTGCACGCGCAGCTTCAGGTTGAAGCGCATTTCCAGGCCTTGACCGGCGAGGGGCTCGATTCCCGCGACGCTCACCCGCAGCGGATCGTGACCGAACATCCCCGCGCAGCCGCCGAGCGACGCTAGCGCAACGATGAGCAAAATCAGGCGGACGAAACGCGAAGCGCAACTGGCGGTCATGGTCGTGTCCCTTCGGGGAAAAAGCCCGAGTCGGGCGTATCGTATGAATTCTAGCGGCGCGGCGCGAAGAAGCGGACGCAGCGCGCGACGCCTTCTCGATCTACCCGGCGATGAATGAGACAATCGCGGCGCCCTTGAACGCGCGCAACGCTCCGCATGAAACCCAGAATCGAAACTGTCGTCCTCGCTGCCGATCTCGCCGGCACGTTCATCTTCGCAATCGAGGGCGCCGTGGCCGCGATGCACAGCGGCCTGGACCTGCTCGGCGTGATGGTGATCGCGTTTGTCGCGGCGCTCGGGGGCGGCGTGACGCGGGACCTGCTGATCGGCGCAACCCCGCCCAACGCGATCCGCGACTGGCGCTATCCCGCGTTGACGTTCGTTGCCGGGCTGCTGACTTTCCTGTTCCATCGCGAGGCGCAAGGCTTTCCCGCGTTCTGGCTGATGGTGCTGGACGCCGCGGGCCTGTCGCTGTTCGCGGTCTCGGGCGTCGAAAAAGCGATGCTCTTTCGTATCCGGCCGTTCGTCGCGGCGTTGATGGGCACGGTGACGGGCGTCGGCGGCGGCGTCATCAAGGACGTGCTGCTCACGCGCATTCCGTCCGTGCTCGTCACCGATATCTACGCGACGGCTGCGTTCGCGGGCGCCGTCGTGGTGCTGGCGGGACGCCGCTTCCACCTCTCTCCCGCAATCGCGGGACTGGCGGGCGGCGCCGCATGCTTCGCGCTGCGCGTCGTCGCGGCGACGCATGGATGGCATCTGCCGCGCGCGCGGGCCTGAGCGCGTCGTGCGAGCAACCATTGCAGGCCGCGTGCGCTACACCGGCAGCTACTTCAATCCACCGACGATCCGCGCCATCTCATCTTCGCCGAACGCGCGCATCGTCGAGGTCCGCACATTGCCCAGCGCCGCGACCGCGAGGCCGAGGCGCGTCGTGGTCTCGTCGTCGGGCGAGTCGATCGAGATCACGAGGTCATACGCGCCGAGCGTCCAGTTCAAGGAACTGACCGTCACGCCCATCGCCTTGCTGGTTTCGCGAAACGCGCGGGCCCGGTTGACGGTGTCCTTGGCGGTGCGTACGCCCTGATCGGTCCAGTTGACCAGCATGATGTAGGTAGCCATGTTGTCCTCCAGAAGTGAAGTCCAGATGTGCCGCGCGTGGAGGGCCGACTCCGGCTCGGGAAACGGGCGCATCCACGGCGCGGGCCGTGTTCCGTGCGTGCAAAAAGAGGCAAAGGGAAGGGAGACAAGGCGGCCGCGCAGAGGGAGGCGAAGCGCTCGATGGGGGAATGGCCGCAGATTGGATGACGCCCGCTTTCGCGTTGCGCGTGAAGACGTGTGCCGCGCACGGTCGGGCTGATGCCTGCAACGTACTGCGTCAAAAGTATAGGCGACGGCGCGCGTGTTTTCCCGCCAGATAGTCGGAGCACGTGTTCGTGCTATGCCGTGCAGCCCGGCCATCTGTTTGCGCAGTGCGCGTATCATCTGGCGATGCGCGTTTCACGTGTACTCTGCATGCGTTCCGTACGGATCGCGATGCATGATCGACCTCCACGAGCCTACCTGCATATGACCGATACCGCTGGCAACAAGCTGAAGATAGAAAGTCCGTTCATCGACCATCTCGGCGTGCAGTTGCTGTCGGCCGTGGATGGCGCGAGCGAAGTCGTGCTGGCGCTGCGCCCCGAGCATCTGAACACGTGGGCCGTCTCGCACGGCGGCATCACGATGACGCTCGCCGACGCCGCGCTCGCGATGGCGGCGCGCAGTCTCGCCGCAGACGGCGTCGGCGTCGTCACTGTCGAAATGAAAGTGAACTTCATGCAGCCGGGCACGGGCGAATTGCGCGCGACAGCCCGCGTACTGCATCGCTCGACAACCATGGCCTATTGCGAAGGCGAGATTCGCGACAGCGCGGGCCACTTCGTTGCAAAGGCGCTCGGCACCTTCAAGTACATGCGGCGTCTTGCCGTCGGCCGCGAGGTTCGGCAGCAGCGTCTGCACAGCGATCCATCGGCGAAGCCGGGACCGAGCGACGCTTGAGCGCTCGCAGTTCCAGCCACCGCATTCGCGCTGGTTCGCATCTTCCGGAGACACACCGTCATGAGCCAACTCAATCGCCAGATTCTGCTTGCATCGCGTCCGCAGGGCGCAGCATCCGCCGACAACTTCAAGCTCGTCGAAACGCCGCTCGCGCCGCTCGCCGAGGGCGAAGTGCGGGTGCGCAATCATTACTTGTCGCTGGATCCATACATGCGCGGCCGCATGAGCGATGCCAGGTCGTACGCGGCGCCGCAACCGTTGAATGAAGTGATGATTGGCGGCACGGCGGGCGAGGTGGTCGAGTCGAAGAACGCGGCGTTCAAGCCCGGCGACAAAGTGGTCGGCATGTCGGGCTGGCAGGAGTTCGGCACGTCAGACGGCAAGGGCCTGCAAAAAGTCGACGACACACATGTGCCGCTGTCCGCCTATCTCGGCCCCGTCGGCATGCCTGGCGTCACGGCCTGGTACGGTCTGAACAACATCATCGCTCCGAAGGCGGGTGAAACGGTCGTCGTCAGCGCAGCGAGCGGCGCTGTCGGCAGCGTGGTCGGGCAACTGGCGAAGCAGGCGGGCGCACGGGCTGTCGGCATCGCGGGCGGCTCCGAGAAATGCCGCTATGTCGTCGAGACGCTGGGCTTCGATGCCTGTGTCGACTACAAGGCGGGCAATCTCTATCAGGATCTGAAGGCGGCAACGCCGGACGGTGTCGACGGCTGCTTCGAGAACGTCGGCGGCGAGGGGCTCGATGCCACGCTGGCGCGGATGAATGCCCATGGCCGCATTGCGCTGTGCGGCTTCATCGCCGGATACGACGGCGCGCCCATACCGCTCAGGCACCCCGCGTTGCTGCTCACCCAGCGTCTGCTCGTGCAGGGTTTCATCGTCACCGAACATATGGACGTCTGGCCTCGCGCGCTGAAGGAACTCGGTACGCTCGTCGCGCAAAAGAAACTGCACTATCGCGAGACCATTGCCCAAGGTCTGGAGCATGCACCTGAAGCGTTCCTCGGCATGCTCAAGGGGCGCAATTTCGGCAAGCAGCTGGTCAAGCTGATCTGAACCGGCGCATGGCGGGCCAGCCCAAGCAATCCAACGAAGGAAACGGCATGTTCGAATTCGACGGCAAGGTCGCGGTGATAACAGGCGCGGGAAGCGGCTTTGGCCGTGCGTTTGCGGAGAAGGGCGCGTCGCTCGGCATGAAGCTCGTGCTGGCGGATGTCGACGAAGGCGCGCTCGCACGAACTGTCGATACGTTGCGCGCAGCGGGCGCCGAGGTGATCGGCGTGCGCACGGACGTGTCGAATGGCGCGCAGGTTCAGGCGCTCGCCGATGCGGCGCTCGAAGCGTTCGGCAAGGTGCATCTGCTGTTCAACAACGCGGGCGTCGGCGCCGGCGGCTTTCTATGGGAAAGCTCGGCGAACGACTGGGCGTGGGTGTTCGGCGTCAACGTGATGGGCGTCGCGCACGGCGTGCGCGTCTTCGCGCCCATCATGCTCGGGCAGAACGAAGCGGCGCATATCGTCAATACGGCGTCGGTGGCGGGCCTGCTGTCGCCGCCGTCGATGGGCATCTACAACGCGTCGAAGCATGCGGTGGTTTCGCTGACCGAGACGCTGTATCACGACCTGCGCAATGCGGGCGGCGAGGTGGGCTGTTCGCTGCTGTGTCCCGCGTTCGTGCCCACAGGTATCGCCGACGCCGAACGCGTGCGCCCCGAGGCGTTGCGCAACGAAGCGCAACCCACGCGCTCGCAGCTCGCCGCCGACAGGCAACTGCAGCGTGCAGTGCGGTCCGGCAAGTTGGGCGCGACCGACGTCGCGACGCTCACCTTCGAAGCGATCGCGGAACGCCGCTTCTACATCCTCACGCATCCCGCCATTCTCGCGACGGTGCGGCTTCGTCACGAGGACATCGAACTGCAGCGCAATCCGACCGATCCGTTGTCGCTGAAGCCCGAAGTCAAGGAAGCCCGCTAACGGTTATCGCGAGCGCGCCGGGCTATGTTCGTGGCATCATGTCGCGCTCATTCAATGTCCGGCGCTGGCGCGCCATCGTCCGATCATGCCGTTGAACCCGAAGATCGAGCAGGTGCTCGAGATGATTGCGCGTGCGAAGCGTCCCGCGTATCACGATCTGACGCCGCAAGCCGCGCGCGCGTCGTACGAGAAGAGCGCGCCGATTCTCGAAGTGCCCGCGGCGCCGATGTACTCCATCGAGGACGTGGCGGTGCCGATGTCCGACGGCGCGGCCGTCCGCGTGCGTCTCTATCATCCTGCCGAGCCGCAATGGGCGAATCTGGCGCCCGCGCTTGTCTACTATCACGGCGGCGGATTCACGGTCGGCAGCGTGAACACGCACGACGCCATCTGCCGGATGTTCGCGCGTGACGCGCAGTGCGTCGTGATGTCCGTCGACTACCGCCTCGCACCGGAACACCCGTTTCCCACCGCCGTCGACGACGCGTTCGACGCTCTGAAGTGGCTGCACGAAAACGCCGCGCCGTACGGCATCGACGCGGCGCGGATCGCCGTCGGCGGCGACAGCGCGGGCGGCACGCTCGCCACGGTGTGCGCCGTGCTCGCCCGCGACGCGGGCATCCCGCTCGCGCTCCAACTGCTGATCTATCCGGGCACGACGGGCCATCAGCAGACCGACTCGCACGAACGGCTGTCAGACGGCTATCTGCTGTCCGGCGACACGATTCAATGGTTCTTCGAGCAATACGTGCGCGACGCCGACGACCGCCACGACTGGCGCTTCGCGCCGCTCGACGGCACGCGCGGCGCACCGGATTTTCGCGGCGTCGCGCCGGCATGGATCGCGACGGCCGAATACGACCCGCTGAGCGATGAGGGCGAAGCGTACGCGCTCAAGCTGCGCGAAGCGGGCAACGCCGTCGCGTTCACCTGCTACGCGGGCATGATCCACGAGTTCTTCAAAATGGGCGGCTACGTGCCCGACGTGGCGCGCGCGCATGCCGATGCGGCAGCGGCGTTGCGTGAGGCGTTCGGTATCGAGTGAGCCGCGAATGAGCCGGCTCGCGGTCAGGCGATGTCGAAGGTGAAGCTGCGCTCGTAATCGCCGGGGCGTTTGACGCGATGCGAGCCGTTGTCGTCGCTGCGCTCGAGTGCCGACACGCTCAGGCGTTTGTGTTGCGCGACGACCTGCATTGCCGTCGTGCCGCGTGTGCCGTATTCGGGCGTATCGATGAAGGCGGCCGACAGCGCGCGTTCGCGTTCGAGCGATATTCCCGTGGCGGGCAGTTCGTCGTCGCGTGCAACACGCGGATCGCGCATCAGGCCGATCAGCGTCGTGAGCGGCGGACGGCTGTCGTCGGCGAGCGTCCGTGCGAGTTCGGCGCGCTTGCGCACCAGCTTCGGCCAAGGCGTATCGAGTACTGCATTGGAGATGCCGTGCGTGCCCGGCGCGAGCAGCGCCGGCGCGGCAGGCGAGCGGTTGCAATACCAGGCCAGTTCGCGCCGCGTCCAGTCGCCGACCAGCAGATTGAAGCCGTTGTACATGTCACCGTCTTGCGCGACGCGCAGCAGATAATCGAGCGGCGCGCCGCTTTCGATGCCGCGCTCGCCGGACAGCCAGTTGCTGACCAGCGTGCCACGCGTCGGCGCATCGGCGCGCATTTCGCTCGGCGCGCGATAGTTAGTGAGGGCAGCGAACCGGCCGTCGCGTGTCATGCCCAGCCAGGTCCCGCCGCCGACCAGGTCGCGGCCCGCCAGCAGGCCGGGAGCGTCGTCCCACCAATGCATCGGCTGGGCTGTGCGCTTCAGGAATTCGTCGCGATTCGCGGTGAGCGTGAACAGCGGACTATCGGACGCGTCAGGACGCCAGTCGAACACGATCAGACACATCAGCGAAAGTCTCTTTAGCGGGACAGCCTGGATACGGGAACCACGCGTCGCGCCTGCGTCGGAGGCGCGACGTCGAAGGCGACGTGAACGAAGGGAGGCTCAGACTTCTGTCGGCAATGCGTACGGCAAGGGGAGGAAGGTCAGCGCGGGGCCATCGGCGGCGCCCAGATGAACGGTGCCGTTTTCGAGCGCGGCCAGCTTGATCTCGACGAGCGCATCGACGCCGCCGTCAGGCGCGGCCGCCGTATTGACGAGCATCCCGCACGGCTGGCCCGGATCGTCCGAATGGAATAGCTCGGCGCCCGGCACGACGCTTTCCGTCTCGCCGGCAACATTCGCCAGCGACATGCGGCGCTTGATCGTGCCGCGGTACTGGCTGCGTGCGACCACTTCCTGGCCCGGATAGCAGCCCTTGCGGAAATTGACGCCGCCGAGCACGTCGAAATTGATCATCTGCGGCACGAACTGCTCGACCACGCGCTGCGTGATGCGCGGTTCGCCTGCGCGGATGTCGAGCCAGTCCCACACGCCAGGCGACACGCGGCGCAGCTTCGTTTCGAGCGCGGGAAGACACGCTTCGACTTCGGCCTTCGGGCCGACCCAGACATAGCGCAGACGTCCCGCGGCGTCCGGCACGCGCACCAGCGATCCCGCCGGCCCGTCGACCTTCACGTGCACGCCGTCGGGAATCGCATCGAAGATACCCGAGAGCGCCTTGCGCACGTCGCCGGCGAGTCCAATCGCGAGGGTGTCGCCCGATGCGTCGCTGAGCTTCGCCTTCGCGCGCAGCACGAACATCGACAGGCGTTTTTGCACGGCGGGCTGCACGTCCTTCGACACCAGCATCCGGATCGACTCGCCGCTGCACCACACCAGGAACGACGCCAGCAGGCGGCCCTTCGGCGAGCAGTAGCCGGCAAGGCGCGCCGTCGCCGCGTCCAGGTGCTGTGTGTCGTTGGTGAGTTGCGAGTGCAGGAACGACGCGGCGTCGTCGCCCGTCGCGTCGATCACGCCGAACTGCGGCAGCGGCATGAACGCGCCCGCCGCCCGCACGGCGTCGAACTCGTCACGCGTGGGGCGCGGGAACGCGGGAAGCAATGCGGGAGCGGGGACAGCGGTGCCGGGAGCAGAAGCAAGCGGTGCGTTCATGGATTCGGGGAACAGTCAATTCTGACTTTGGCGGAGGCAAGCAAGTATTATATTGGCTTCACTCGAACCACGTTTCCATGTCCCTCCTGAAGAAATGTCTCATCGCCTGCGTCCTGCTCGCGATGCTGATCGGTGCCGCGGCATACGGCGCATACCGCTGGGCTACGACACCCGTCCAACTCGCCACACCGCAACTCGACGTCACGATCAAGCCGCATAGCAGTCTGCGCAGCGTCACGACGCAGCTCAATCGCGGCGGCGTACCCGTCGAGCCCGAACTGTTCGTGCTCATGACGCGCGTGCTCGGCCTCCAGACGGCGCTCAAATCGGGCAACTACGAGTTCAAGCAAGGCATCACGCCGTACGACGTGCTGCAAAAGATCGCGCGCGGCGACGTGAACGAATACGTGGCCACCATCATCGAGGGCTGGACGTTCAAGCATATGCGCGCCGAACTGGATGCCAACCCGGCTTTGAAGCACGACACGGCGGGCATGGCGGACGCGGATCTCCTGAAGGCGATCGGCGCCCCCGAAACGCCGACGGGCACGGGCGAGGGGCTGTTCTTCCCCGACACCTATCTGTTCGACAAGGACACGAGCGACCTCGACGTCTATCGCCGCGCGTACCGGCTGATGAAGCTGCGCATCGACGAAGCGTGGGCGGCGCGTGCGCCCGGTCTGCCGTACAAGACGCCGTACGACGCGCTGACGATGGCGTCGATCGTCGAAAAGGAAACGGGCAAGGCGTCCGACCGCGCGATGGTCGCGGGCGTGTTCGCCAACCGTCTGCGCGCGGGCATGCCGCTGCAGACGGACCCGACCGTCATCTACGGAATGGGCGACAGCTACACGGGGCATCTGCGCAAGAAGGACCTGCAGACGGACACTCCCTACAATACCTATATGCGAATGGGCCTGCCGCCTTCGCCGATTGCGCTGCCCGGCGTCGCATCGCTGCAGGCCGCGCTCAATCCGGCGCCGACCAGCGCGCTGTATTTCGTGTCGCGCGGCGACGGCAGCAGCATCTTTTCTGACACGCTCGGCGATCACAACAAGGCCGTCGACAAGTACATTCGAGGGCAATGATGGCGCGGGGAAAATTCATCACGTTCGAGGGCATCGACGGTGCGGGCAAGACCACGCATCTCGGCTGGTTTCGCGACCGTCTGGAGCAGAAGGTCGCGCCGGCGGGCCGCTCCGTGGTCATGACGCGCGAGCCCGGCGGCACGAAGCTCGGCGAATCGCTGCGCGACATCCTGCTGCACGAGGCAATGGATCTCGAAACCGAGGCGCTGCTGATGTTCGCCGCACGCCGCGAGCATCTGGCGCAGGTGATCGAGCCGGCGCTCGCGCGTGGCGACTGGGTGCTGTCCGACCGTTTCACCGACGCGACGTTCGCCTACCAGGGCGGCGGGCGCGGGCTGCCGCGCGACAAACTGGAGGCGCTCGAGCGCTGGGTGCAGGGCGGCTTCCAGCCGGATCTGACCGTGCTGTTCGACGTGCCGCCTGACACCGCAAGCGAACGTCGCAGCGCCGCCCGCGCCCCGGACCGCTTCGAGAGCGAGTCGGACGCATTCTTCGCGCGCACGCGCGCCGAATATCTGCGTCGAGCCGAAGAAGCGCCGTATCGATTCGCTATCATCGACTCGACGCGCAGCATCGCAGACATTCAGAAGCAACTTGAAGATCTGATCGCATCCCTTTGATTTTCCTGTATTACAAGCCGGCCTATCACAGAGTGCATGCTCGCCGGCCGATACACAGGAAATCGTCTTCGAACCATTGAATTGAAGAACCAACGATGATTTATCCGTGGCAAACCGACGACTGGAGCCGCCTTCAGCAACTGCGCGCTCACTGGCCGCATGCGTTGCTGCTCCACGGGCAGGCCGGCATCGGCAAGCTGCGTTTTGCCCAGCATCTCGCGCAAGGCCTGCTGTGCGAATCGGCGCTGCCGAACGGCGAGCCGTGCGGCACGTGCGCGGCGTGCAACTGGTTCGTGCAGGGCAATCATCCCGATTACCGGATTGTGGTGCCGGAAGCGCTTGCGGCCGAAGCGGGCTTCTCCAGTGCGGCCGCCGATGAAAAGGCCGAGAAGGGCGACGCCGACGACAGCGGTAAAAAAACGCGCACGCCAAGCAAGGAAATCAAGATCGAGCAGGTGCGGGCGCTGCTGGACTTCTGCGGCGTGGGCTCGCATCGCGGCGGCGTGCGCGTCGTCGTGCTGTACCCGGCAGAGGCGCTGAACGTCGCGGCGGCCAACGCGCTGCTGAAAACGCTCGAAGAGCCGCCTGCGGGCGTGGTGTTTCTGATGGTGTCGGCGCGCATCGACCGTCTGCTGCCGACCATCATCAGCCGCTGCCGCCAATGGCCGATGACAACGCCGTCGCCGGAATCCGCCACCGCATGGCTCGCGCAACAGGGTGTCGACGACCCGCCGGGCCTGCTCGCGGAAACGGGCGGCGCGCCGCTGGCCGCACTGGCGCTCGCGAGCGACGAAAACCGCCCGTTGCGCGACTGGACGCTCAAACAACTGGCCGCCGGCCCGAATTGCGACGCCTTCGCGTGCGGAGAGACGCTGCAGAAGCTGCCTGTGCCGATCGTGCTCGGCTGGCTGCAGCGGTGGACGTACGACCTGCTGGCCCAGTCGACGGTCGGCGCGGCGGGCACGCCGCGCTATTTCCCGGCGGCGTCGGCGGCGCTCGCGCGTTGTGCCTCGCAGGCCGATGCGACCGCCTTCGCGCGCTACATGCGAACGGTCACGCGGCAGCGCGCGGTCGAAAACCATCCGCTCAACGCACGGTTGGTGTTCGAGGAACTGTTTCTCGGCTACCGCGACCTGTTCGCGTAGCGCGCGGTCAGCCCCGTCGTCACCGCTATTGGTTTTTTAAGCAGGACTTCACCATGTTTGTCGATTCCCACTGCCATATCAATTTCGAAGGACTCGGCGACCGTCTGCCGCAAGTGCTCGACAACATGCGCTCGCACTCGGTGACGCACGCGCTGTGCGTGTCCGTCGATTTCGAAACGCTGCCGTCCGTGCTGGAGATCGCGCGCACGTACGACAACGTGTATGCGTCCGTCGGCGTGCATCCCGATCACGAAGACGCGCGCGAGCCGACGGTCGCCGAGCTCGTCGAACTGGCGCAGCATCCGAAGGTGGTCGCCATCGGCGAAACCGGCCTCGACTACTACCGCCTGGAAGGCCGCTCGATCGAAGATATGGAGTGGCAGCGCGAACGCTTTCGCGTGCATATCCGCGCCGCCCACCAGACGGGCAAGCCGTTGATCGTCCATACGCGCGCGTCGTCGGCAGATACCTTGCGGATCATGGCCGAGGAGCGCGCGAGCGAGTCGGGCGGTGTGATGCATTGCTTCACGGAACCGTGGGACGTCGCCGAGCAGGCGCTCGCGCAGAATTTCTACATTTCGTTGTCGGGCATCGTCACGTTCAAGAGCGCAACGGAGGTGCAGGACGTCGCGCGCCGCGTGCCGCTCGAACGGCTGCTGATCGAAACCGATTCGCCGTACCTCGCGCCCGTGCCGTTTCGCGGCAAGCCGAATGAACCTGCGTACGTGAGTTATGTCGGACGCTTCATCGCGCAGCAGCGCGAGATGCCGGACGAAGCACTCGCCGCAGCCACGACGGACAACTTCTTCCGGCTGTTCAAGATTCCGGCGCCGAGGGGCGCCTGAGCGATAAATCCAGTAGCATCAACACGATAGGGAAGTTTCCTAAAGCAAGATATGAAAAAATACACGATCGAGGGCCAACACGGCGCAATGTTTTGTCCGGGCTTCATCCGCGCGCCCGGCCTGCGCCGCGGCCTGGGCATGCTGACGCTGGCGGCAGGCGTGGCGTTCGCGACGCTCGGCGCGCTGCCCGCGCAGGCCGCGCCCGCCGACACGATGATCAAGGCCGTCAAGTTCGACGACGTGAAAGAAGTGAAGAAGCAACTGGCGAACGGCATGGACCCGAACATGGCCGACAACCAGGGGATGCCGCTGCTCGTGATCGCCGCGCGTGAAAAGTCCGACAAGGTGGTGGCCGCGCTGGTCGACAATCCGAAAACGGACGTCGACATTCTCGACAAGGCAGGCGAAAACGCGATGATGATGGCCGCGCTGGTCGGCGACTTCAACATCGTGAAGCTGCTGATCGCCAAGGACGCCGAGGTCAACAAGAAGGGCTGGGCGCCGCTGCACTACGCGGCCGCGAATGGTCACGACGATATCGTCAAGCTGCTGCTCGATCACGACGCGTACATCGACACCGGTTCGCCGAACGGCACGACCCCGTTGATGATGGCGGCACGCGGCGGCCATGTGTCGACCGTCAAGCTGTTGCTCGACAGCGGCGCAGACCTGAACGTGAAGAACCAGCTCGGCCTCACTGCGCTCGATTTCGCGAAACAGTACAAGGAGCCGGACGTCGTCGAAGGGCTGACGGCGCGGCTCCAGCAGATGCAGCAACAGACGCCGGCCAGCACGCCAGCAACGCCGCAAAACAGTGCAAAATAGCAGTCTGGGCGCGGGTCACCACGCGCCCGAATCGAAGCGGGGACGAGTGGACAATCCGGGCGGCAAAGATCGCCCGCGCCATTCACCGTTCCGGGCTCACACCAGGAAGGAAAAAACATGCTGCGGGTTTTGATTTGCGCCGGCGCGCTCGCCGTGCCGTTGACGGCAGCCGCGTTCACGGGGGGCGACCTCAACAAGCTGTGCACGAAGACGGACGTTGCTTCGCGTAGCGCGTGCGCAGCCTATATCGAAGGCGCTGCGGACGGCATCTTCAACACGATCGACGCAATCGGCGGGACGACGGGCCCGCGGGTCGGCCAGTATTTCTGCCTGCCGCCCGAGGCGCGCTCGCAGCAACTGACGGACGCGGTGCGCAAGTACATCGCGGACAATCCGAACGTGGCAGGCTATAACGCCAGCACCGCCGTGTCGCTGGGACTCGGCAAGGTGTTCCCCTGCAAGACGGGCAGTTGAGCGGCGCACGGCGCCATCGCGCCGTGCTTGCCGTTTGGCCTGGTCGCTGTTCATGTCGACGCGCGCCGTGTGTTCAGCACGGCGCGCGTTTTGTGCTTTCAGCCCGCTTTGGAAGCCGTCGTTTTGCCTATGCCGTCCGGATATGCACAAATGTGCAACTGATCGGGTGCAACCGCAGTCGAACCAGCACTGAATAATGCGCGCCAGCCGCCGTGGACTGGCCGCGCCAACCAGAGCGGAGGGACAGCAACATGGGCCGACTGATCGTCGTGTCGAATCGCGTGGCAACGCCGACTGAAACGAGAGGCTCGGCGGGCGGGCTGGCCGTCGGCGTGTTCGGCGCGCTGAAGGATGCGGGCGGGGTGTGGTTCGGGTGGAGCGGCGACGTCGTCAGCGAGACGGTGGCGAACGCCGGGCCCACGCTCGAAACGGACGGCAGCGTCACGTTTGCCACCACAGGCCTCACGCGCAAGGACTACGACCAGTACTACCGGGGCTTTTCGAACGCGACGCTGTGGCCCGTCTTCCACTATCGCAACGATCTCGCTCGCTACGAACGCGAGGAATACGCAGGCTACCGGCGGGTCAATGCGTGGCTCTCGCACAAGCTCATCAAGCTGCTGGAGCCTGACGACATTATCTGGGTCCACGACTATCACCTCATCCCCTTCGCGGAAGCGCTGCGATCCGAGGGCGTCAGGAATCGCATCGGTTTTTTCCTGCACATTCCGTTTCCGGCGCCGCAGATCCTGTTGAACATTCCGCCGCATGAAGAACTGGTGAAGTCGTTATGTTGCTACGACCTGCTCGGTTTTCAGACCGAAAACGACGAGCTCGCGTTTCATGACTATCTGCGCCGGCACGCACGCGGCACCGTCTCGGCTGACGGACACGCGCAAGCGTTCGGTCGGCAGATGCGCACGGGCGTCTACCGGATCGGCGTGTTCCCCGACGAGATTGCCGAGCAGGCAAAGCGCTATGAGAGCCGTCAGCACGTGCTCGACCTCAAGCAGAGCCTGGAAGGGCGCAAGCTGATCATGAGCGTCGACCGTCTCGACTATTCGAAGGGGCTGGTCGAGCGCTTCCGCGCATTCGAGGCGCTGCTGGAGCGCTCGCCCGAATGGCGCGGCAATGTCACACTTGTGCAGATTGCGCCGCCCACGCGCTCCGACGTCACGACGTACCAGGACATCCGTCAGCAACTCGAATACGAAGCCGGGCGTATCAACGGAAAATACTCAGGCCTGGACTACACGCCCATTCGTTATTTGAATCAGCAATACGACCGCTGGAAGCTGATGTCGCTGTTCCGCGAGTCGCAGGTCGGATTCGTCACGCCCTTGCACGACGGGATGAATCTCGTCGCGAAGGAATATGTCGCCGCCCAGAACCCGGACGATCCAGGTGTGCTCGTACTGTCGATGTTCGCGGGCGCGGCCGCCGAACTGGAAGGGGCATTGATCGTGAATCCTCACGATTCGATCGGCATGTGCGAAGCGTTGCAGCGTGCGCTCGCGATGCCGCTCGACGAACGCAAGCGGCGTCACGATATCGACATGCAGGCGCTGCGCAAGAACGATCTCGGTGTGTGGCGCGACTCGTTCCTGCGCGATCTGCGCAGCGTGCCGCTTGCCGGGTCGCCGAGCGACGCTTCCGGAACCTCGACAGACTCAGCAAAAAGGACAAAGTGATGGGCGTTATACAGCATCGACATTCGTGCGCGATCTGCTGGTGCCGCTCGCGCGCCAGAACGTGATCACGGGCGCGAATGGAAGCGGCAAATCGTGCGTGTATCGCGCGTTGCGCCTGCCTGCGGTCACGTCGCGCGGCGGGGTGATCCCAACGCTTGCGCGCGAAGGCGGCCTCCAATCGACGCTGTGGGCAGGGGCACGCGCCGCACGGAGCCTGTCAATCTGCGGCTCGGCTTCGCGCGCGTCCAGAAACGAATGTTTCCCGACTGTAACAGCGTAATTCAATTGAAATACCTACGGCTTTCCCGCAGATGCCGGGCAATAATCGCACCTCAGGACAAGAGACGCCCCATGCCGGGCGCGCCCCCGCGATGCGGGATGCGGGATGCGGATAAACCCGATACATCGCGTGAAAGCGCATGAATCCGCCGCGCTGCATTTGATCGGGTGCCTGCCTGCTGTCATACTCGTTCGCCACTGCTCGCTGCAGCCGCGCTGACGCGGCGCCTGGAGACACAGATGAGAATTGCGCAGATCGCCCCCCTGACCGAATCCGTGCCGCCCAAGCTGTACGGTGGGACGGAGCGGGTCGTGTCGTACATCACCGAGGCGCTCGTCGACCTGGGTCACGAAGTGACACTATTCGCGAGCGGCGACTCGGTCACGCGCGCGAAGCTCGAACCTGTATGGCCCCGCGCGCTGCGGCTAGATCCCGGCATCCGCGACCGTATCGCGCCGCACATGCTGCTGATGGAGCTGGTGCGCCGTCAGGCCCACGATTTCGATGTGCTCCATTTTCACATGGACTACTACTCGTTTTCGGTATTCAAGCGCCAGGACACGCCGTTCGTCACGACCCTGCACGGCCGTCTCGATCTGCCCGAACAGCAGCCGGTGTTCGATACGTTCAACACCGCGCCCGTCGTCTCGATCTCGAACTCGCAACGTCACCCGCTGCCGCAGGCGCGCTGGCTGAGCACCGTCTATCATGGCCTGCCCGAAATGCTGTATACGCCGCAGCCCGTCGAGCAGCAGTACCTGGCGTTTCTCGGACGCATCTCGCCGGAAAAGCGGGTCGATACGGCGATCCGCATCGCGGGCCGCTGCGGCTTGCCCATCCGCATCGCCGCAAAGGTCGATGCCGCCGACGCCGAATACTTCGAACGCGATATCAAGCCGCTGCTCGATCTGCCCTATGTCGAGTTCATCGGCGAGATCGCCGATCATCAGAAAGCGGAGTTCCTGTCGGGCGCGCACGCGCTGCTGTTTCCCATTGATTGGCCCGAGCCGTTCGGGCTCGTGATGATCGAAGCGATGGCGTGCGGCACCCCCGTCATCGCGTTCAATCGCGGTGCGGTGCCCGAAGTGGTAGATGACGGCATCTCGGGCTTCATCGTCGAGGATGAGATCGGCGCCGTCGCCGCCGTCAACCGGTTGCACAAAATGCCGCGCGCGAGCGTGCGCAAGCGCTTCGAAGAGCGTTTCACGTCGCATCGGATGGCGCGGCAGTACGTGGAAGCGTATCAGTCGGTGATCCGCGCGCAGAAGCGCTCGCGCTTCAAGGTCATCGACGCGTCGTCGACTACCTGATTCTTCAGGCGGCATCGTTCGCGTTTTCATGCGCGCATAAAAGAGGGCGACGCGATCCGATGATTGCGTCGCCCTTCGTCATCTATGCCGACCACATCGATGCCCTATTCGTCGCCGCGAAACGGCGTGGCGCCCGCTTCGTCGGCGACCTGCCGGAACTGCGTGGCGGACTCGCGTCCGCCTCCCGTAGCACAGCGCCGAGGCGGCCCACTGACGATGCACGTGGGCCGCGTTGCCGTCAGACCTTCAGCTTCGACACCTTCGTGCCCGCCAGCGACACATCGGCCATCAGGCCAGCGTTCGTCAGGATGAAGGCCTGGACGGGCGCGGTCGCCGTCGTGGTATCGACCACACCGTTCGCGCCCAGCTTGACCAGCGCGACGGATGCGTCGGCGCCGACCGACCAGCCGTCCGAATTGCGGAATTTGTCGAGCGCGTCCTGCGTCATGAAGCAGAAGATGATGGCCTTCGACTGCGCGCCCGCCTGCAGGCCGAACGAGCCCGAGATCGTGCTGTAGTAGCCGACGGAAGCGCCGCCCACGCGCAGTGCGCCCTCGCCGTACTGGCCGCCGACGACGAAGCCGACTTGCAGCACGGACGGGAAAACGAGTATGCCGCGCGACTTCGCGACCAGTTCGCGCGAACCTTTGACGGTCGTGTAGAGACGGGACATCGTGCCGTCGACGCTGGCATCGATCGACTGCCGCTTCGACATGTCCGTAGCGGCAGACTCACCGCTGCTTTTGGTGGTGGTGCAGCCCGCCAGTGCAAGGGTTCCGAAAGCGAGCGCGGCGGTACTCTTCAGCATGAAGTTTCGTCTTTGCATCGTTTTTCTCCATCGTGGTTCCGGGGGTGCAGCCTCAGTTCACGCGGGTTGCTTCTTGAGTTATATCACACGAACCCGCACTGCAATGGTTCTGGGGACACCGCGCAAACCCTTGTGCCACAAGCACTCCGGCGTCCGTCAGCAATTCGTTGGGTAATTCTGGCCGGATGGCCGGACAGACGGGAAGGCTGCCCGGAACCTGGGCGGACCGCCATTGTCGAGATCGGCAGGGTCGTCTGCACGCGGGTCGCCCGTGCGCTCGGCTCGCGGTACATCGAGGTCGAATTTACCGATTTTGCGTCGCCGCGAAACCAGCTGTAAGTGAACAGAAAGTGTTGCGGGAAAGCCGCAGCGGCGTTGCTATGCCAGCGTTTTTTCCAACGGACATTGGCCTGGCTAGTGATTGGCCGGACTCTTGTGGACGGGCGGCCGCCGCAACGCGCGCCGCACCACGCCAATGATGAAACCGATCGCGAAGATCGTCGCGGCGGGCACGACCCAATAGCCCACGAACGCATGCCACAGATAGCTCGCCAGCGTGCTCTTGCGGACCGCGTATTCGTTGAGCGCGTCCTGCTGGCGCGGGGCATTGGCGGCCAGCACGTCGGCGGGGCAGCCGGCTGCGCGCGCATCGTCGGGGGTGCCGTGGCAGCGCGCAGCGGCGCCTGCAGCGCGTTGCGCGTCGGTGAGCTGCCAGGTCGTGAGCGCGGTGTTCAGGTCGACCCGGTTATAGGCCATCTCCTCCTGAATTTCCCGCACGGCGACGATCGCCACGGGCACTGCCCAAAAGACGATCACCACCAGCCAACGACGCAACCAGCGATTCTTGTGTCTCCCAACCATTCTTGCCTCCGTGCGATGCGCTTGCGGCATCAACGACAAGCTGGCGGCCCGTGGGACTTGTTCTGTGTGGGGTATAGGCCGTCTGTGCCGCCATCATAGAAGAAAATGGCGCGGGAAGGGCGGCGCATGCCCAAGCGGAAGCACGGCTTTTCTGCGCAATGGCGCATCGAAGGCGATGCGTCGTACCGTGGTCGCGTCGCCGTCCGTGAAGCTCGAAAAAAAGCGGCGCCCGTGACGGACGCCGCTTGCCTGTCTCGCTGTCGACGGTGCCGCGCACCCGACGCGACGCCGTGCGGACGTGAATGTCCTCAGCCCTTGTTGCTCAGGCACGTCTTCATGAATGCCTTGCGGTCGTCGCCTTTCTTGTCGCCGGCCTGCGTGTTGCACATCTTCATTTTGTCCTGCTGCGACATCGGTGCGGACGCAGCCATCGCTGACGAAGCCGACAGGCAGTTCTTCATGAACGCCTTGCGGTCGTCGCCTTTCTTGTCGCCTGCCTGCTTGTTGCATTCGGTCATCTTCGATTGCTGGCTGTTCGCGGCGAAAACGGGCGACGCGAGCAGACCCGTCAGGGCGAGAGCGGCCAGTGCGGCTTGGATCTTCATGGGACACTCCATCACGGTTTGTGAATGTTGTTGATTGTCGTGAGACGGGCATCGAGCGGAGCGGATCGCCTGCGCTGTGATCGGCCGTCACCATTGCGATACATGGTGGCTGTGAAAACGAACGGGCAGGGCAAAAGGTTGACGCATGCGACGCTCGGGCCGCACAGGTGTTTCCCTAAGATCGCTTACCCCGAACGCGCGAACCGCTATGCTTGTGCCATTCGCCTGGCTCATTCGCCGGTCTCATTCGCTTGTGCCGCCCAGTCCTCACGATTCAGGAGTCTCGAATGCACTATCTGCTGATCTACGATGTGTCGCCGGATTATCTTGAGCGCCGCCCGGAATTTCGCGCCGCTCATCTGCAGCATGCGTGGGCCGCCGCCGATCGCGGTGAACTGCATCTGGCGGGCGCGCTTGCCGATCCCGTCGATACGGCCGTGTTGCTGTTCGAAGGCGATT
The DNA here is from genome assembly GCF_000020045.1 of Paraburkholderia phymatum STM815. Lineage (GTDB taxonomy): Bacteria > Pseudomonadota > Gammaproteobacteria > Burkholderiales > Burkholderiaceae > Paraburkholderia > Paraburkholderia phymatum. Next base: position 1,182,486 of record NC_010622.1, read on the forward strand.
CGCCGGCTGTAGCGGAGTCGTTTGCGAAAGCCGACCCGTATGTATTGAACGGACTCGTCACGCAATGGCGCGTGCGTCCGTGGACTACCGTCGTCGGCGAGCGTGCCGCGACGCCGGCTCGTTAAACCCACGTTAAACCCTCGTTAAACCGCTTACCCGCCGTTTTGCGCCGTCACGCCCGCTCGCAGCGGCACGCATGCGTCACAAATAGAAACGCCGCTGCGCTCCGGCACTTCATGCCGCAAGCATCGAATCGAATGTAACCGGGTCAATCGTGTTGTGCGCAATCCACGCGAACACATCGCTGTCATCACGGCGCAGCGAACATGGACACGCTGCTTCGCGCGGCTGGTACAGCGGCTCACGCGCTGCGACCGACGTCATTTCTGTGACAGCCAGGAACTAAACGATGCAGCGAGGAGGACAAGTTTGTTTCATTCCGTAACACTTGTCTCAGTCATATTCAGACAAACCCTGGCGATGGTATGCTTCGTGCACAAATTCTCCCATGCACGAGTGAGACCACGTTTTGTGCGTCGTCCCGGTGAAATACCGCACTAACGAAGTGCGCTTTCGCGATCCCGGCGCAAGAACGTACAAGCATATTGTGCAACCGCGGACCCGACACGAACCGCCAAAATGAAGTTCGTGCGAGCCAAAGCCGCAGCCAGGCCAGGCTGCGTGGAGAACAACATGTTTTTCGATGAGCTAAGCAATGACGAATGGGCGCAAGTATCGGCGCTCGTTTCTGACGAGCCAGCCGTCCGCCTGAACCGACGCGGACGGCCCCGCGCCGAACCCCGTATCGTGGCCAATGCCGTTCTGTGGATCCTGACTACTGGCGAGCCGTGGTCGAAGCTTCCCGGTCGCTATCCGTCAGGCCCTACCTGCCGGCGCCGCTTCGAGGAGTGGCAAGCCAACGGCACGCTGGCCGAAGTGATCCGGCTGTTGACGCAGAATGGGCGCACGTTCGCCTATATCCCGGAGCCGACGCCGCCCGCCGCGCCCAAGCGGGCGCCCGTGGTCGAAGCACCGAAGCCGCGCGATGAACTCGCGCGCGGCGTGTTCTGGAAGAGCCCGGAAACGTGGCAATCGTCCGTTCACGAGCCGGGTGTGACGAGCGGCTGGCGTGCGCTCGCGCCGATGGCCGATATCACGCGCCAGCTCGCCGGTTCCGCTGCTGTGGAAACGGGCTTCGTCGACGCGTCCCGCGCAGATGCCGCCCGTGCGCCGGATGCCGCCGCTGTCTTCGGCGTCGCGCAGCGTTTCGAGGCGAACGCCAATTTGCGAGCGAACATGCAAGCGAACATTCAGGCCTTCGCGGCCGATACCGCGATCGTGCCGGGCGAGGTGGACGATGAGCGGGCGTATGCGGACGACACATCGGCCGGAAATGCGCTCGCGAGCAGCGAGCACACACCGCTGTGGATGAGTCTCACGGCGCCGCGCGGCCTGCAGGTTGCCGACCGGCAAGGCTACGTGATCTACGTCGCGGCGGAGCGGGTGCCCAACGACAAGTTCCGCGCGTGGGCGGAAATCATGAAGGACGGCAAGCGTGTCGAGCGCTCGGGCCTGATCGGTCCGCGTTTCTCGGACGCCGATGCGGCACACCGTTTCGCACTCGACTGGGCGCGTCAATGGATCGACCGCGAATGCCGTACGCATGAAGCGGGGGCAGGCGCGCACGCGGGCCATATGGCCAGTCAGAAAGTGAGTGCGGGCGTGCACACGCCGAAGGTCGGCGTGGGTCCCATCACGCGCGCGATGCCGGAACTCACGCCGACGCCGGCGCTCGCCGCGGCGAATGCGCCGTCCGCGGCAACGGGCAACGGGCATGTGCCGCAGCATCTGAATCCGCGTCTGCTGCCGCTGCGCCGCTATCCGTCCGACGCGGCCAAGGACAAGGCGGCCGAACGCTTTCCGCTGGTATCGACGCTGATTTCCCACGCGAGATAACGACGATGGCGTGAACACGCCATCGTTCGACGCTGTGCTGCAACCGGTTACCAAAGGATGGCGGGTACGGATGGCTTGCAAGTCGGTCGCGAGCCGCGCTGTTCCGCCGCCCGGTTATCACCCGGTGACCACGCAGTGCCCGCTCAAAATCTGTCCAGATTCGAAGCTCGCGCATCACGCGCGTCGCTTGCGCATTTCACTCGACGCACTTCCGACGACATGGAGAAGCGGTGACGGGCAGCAACCCGTCACCGCGCGATGCGTTATTGACGTCCGTACGTGTCGTCGAAGCGCACAATGTCGTCTTCGCCGAGATACGAGCCCGATTGCACCTCGATGATCTCGAGCGGCATCTTGCCGGGATTTTCCAGCCGATGCTTGATGCCAAGCGGAATGTACGCCGATTCGTTTTCGGAGACGATGAAGCGCTCTTCGCCGCGCGTGACAAGTGCCGTGCCGCGTACAACGATCCAGTGTTCCGCGCGATGGTGATGCATCTGCAGCGACAACTGCGCGCCCGGCTTCACCACAATGCGCTTCACCTGGAAGCGTTCGCCCATGTCGACGGAATCGTAGTGGCCCCACGGGCGGTGCACCTTGCGATGGTTCACGGCTTCCGCGCCGTGCTTCTCGCGGATTCGGCCAACCACTTTCTTCACGTCCTGCACGCGGCGCTTGTCGGCGACAAGAATCGCGTCGTCCGTTTCGACGACGACGAGATCCTGCGTGCCCACGCAGGCGATCAGGCGTCCTTCGGAATGCGCGAACGTCGATGCCGCGCCTTCGAACATCACATTGCCGCGGGCGACGTTCTGGTCGCCGTCTTTCGGCAGGATGTCCCAGATCGCGTCCCATGAACCGACATCGGACCAGCCGGCCTCGAGCGGCACGACGACACCGGAGCAGACAGACGTGTCGTTGCCGAGTTTTTCCATCACCGCGTAGTCGATCGAATTCGACGGACAGCCGCCAAACGCGTCGCGCCGCACGCGAAAGAATTCGCCGTCGGTCGTGCCTTGCGCATACGCGGCTTCGCAGGCTTCGGCAATCTCAGGCTGGAAATGGCGCACCGCCTGGAGCCACGTCGACGCACGCAGAATGAAGATGCCGCTGTTCCACCAGTACTCTTTCGACTCGACATAGTGCTGCGCGAGTTCGTAGTGCGGCTTTTCGACGAAGCGATCCAGTTGATGCGCGTCGATTACGCCTTCGCGCGCAGGCAACCGTGCGCCGATGCGAATGTAGCCATAACCCGTTTCCGCACGCGAGGGCACGATGCCCATCGTCACGATGTGGCCGTTGGCCGCGTGCTGCACGCCGGTAGCAACGGCGGCATGAAATCCTTCGGGATGGGTGACAGCGTGATCGGCGGGCATCACGACCATAATGCCGTCCTCGTCGTGCGCGAGTACCGAGAGCGCGGCGATCGTCAGCGCCGGCGCCGTGTCGCGGGCGCACGGTTCGAGAATCAGACGGCTCTGCACGCCGCTCAGGCGAAGCTGTTCGGCCGTCGTGAAGCGGTGCTCTTCGTTGCAGACCACCACCAGCTGTTCCGCGACGGGGTAGCCGGCATCGAGTCCGTCGAGGCGACGGGTCGTCGATTGCAGCAGCGAGTCTTCGCCAAGCAGGCCGATCAGCTGCTTCGGATGCTGTTCGCGCGACATCGGCCACAGGCGCGTGCCTGATCCGCCGGCAAGGATCACAGGATGAACCTTGAGCTTCACGTTGAGGCAGGATGAATTCGCCTGTCGATTCTCGACGGCTGACGCCGTAGCAGTCATGGTGATAACTCCTCGAAGCGGGATGAATGGCTCCGTTTTTATCACGTCGTAATGCGTCAATAAATCCGCGTTCAATTTCTATTAAATAATTACGATAAAAATGTCCATCATTAATTGGCGACTAATTTATCAATGCTTGAATAATTAAAAATAAATGGAATAAAAATTGACATGCCACAAGCGGGTGGCAGGTACACGGCAGGATAACGGACGCGTGGGGCAGCACATCTGGCACCGTATGCAGGCGATTCTATGGAAACCCAAGGCTGGGCGGCGCAAAATGCGGCATCATTTCGCATAGGCCAGCAATAATTACCTACTAAAAGCAGAAAAAAATCAGAAATTTCTACCGATACATTTTGAGATTTTTTGCGGCCTTGCCGGCGGAATTTTAATGCCGCTTTATTGAGCCTTGTAGAGGGGTATTTACCCATCGGCGTCTATCGATCTGGTAAGCAATTCGCTTCTTTATCGAATGCGCCGACCCAATGGGCCGATTGCATTCAAATGCGAATGCGGCGGCAACCAGATTCAAACGGACGCGAATAGAACTTGATTGGACTGACAGACGAGGCGAGGTGCAGCAGATGCTGAGCGTTCTATCGAGAATCATCGACATCGGCATGGTCGCGCTCGGCGCGCTGATTGCGGCTGCAGTGCATGCGCAGGGCTTCGTGTGGCTCGACGACATGCAGAGTGTGTCGCTCGCGTTCGACTGCCTGCTCGTGATCCTGTTCTTTCCCGCGCTCGGCGTGTATCAGTCGTGGCGCGGCAAACCGCTGTACGACCTGCTGTGGCGCGTGACGATGGGCTGGATCATGGTCGAGGTGACGGGCGTCCTGATGAGCTTCAGCGTGCACCGCGCGGACCTGCTGTCGCGTCTGTGGCTCGCGTATTGGGCCGTCGCCACGGTCGTGCTGCTGATCGTCACCAAGGCGGGCGTGCACGCCGTGCTGCGCGGCCTGCGCCGCGAGGGCTACAACCAGAAGAAGGTGGCCATCGTCGGCGGCGCGCCGTATGGCAAGTTCCTGATCGAGCAGATGCGCAGCCGTCCCGAAGCGGGTTTCAGCCCGGTGCTCGTCTACGACGAGGACGATTCACGCAGCCACTACGAAGACACCGACGCAGTGGAAGCGATCGAAGGCGTGCCCGTGCAGCGCGACTACGCAGCGATGATCGACGAAATGCGCCGCCGCTCGGTGCGCGAGTTGTGGATGGCGCTGCCGATGTCGAAGGAGAAAATCATCCATCGCTTCGTGATGGAATTCCGCCACGACTTCGTGAACATCCGTTTCATTCCGGACGTACGGAGCCTGACGCTGTTCAGCCAGCCGATGGTCGATCTGCTCGGCGTGCCCGCAATCAATCTCGCCGCGTCGCCGATCACCGATCTGCGCGTGCTACCCAAGCGCGTGTTCGACCGGCTGTTCGCGCTTGCTGCGCTGACGATGCTCGCGCCCGTGATGCTCGCGATCGCCGCGGCCGTGAAGCTGTCTTCGCCGGGCCCCGTGTTCTTCCGCCAGCGGCGCAAGGGCATCGACGGACGCGAGTTCGAGATTTTCAAGTTCCGCTCGATGAAGGTGCACAAGGAAGAGGCGGGCCGGATCACCCAGGCCACGCGCCGGGATCCGCGCATCACGCCCGTTGGCGCATTCCTGCGCCGCACGAGCCTCGACGAGCTGCCGCAGTTCATCAACGTGCTGCGCGGCGAAATGTCCGTGGTCGGACCGCGCCCGCATGCGCTCGAACACGACGACATCTACAAGGATCTGGTGAAGGGCTACATGCACCGCTACCGGATCAAGCCCGGCATCACCGGCTGGGCGCAGATCAACGGCTATCGCGGCGAAACCGACCGCATCGAAAAGATGATGGGGCGCGTGAGGCTCGATCTGTACTACATGCAGCACTGGAGCTTCTGGCTCGACCTGAAGATCGTCGGCCTGACGTTCTGGAAGGGCTTCGTGGGCAGCAACGCGTACTGAGCGCCGCGCGCCACGCACAACACAGCGGCAACACCGGCCGTTCCGCATTCACTAAACCATTCAATCTCCGAGGTGTAATTCATGAACCTGACGATCGTGGGAACCGGATACGTGGGCCTCGTGACGGGCGCCTGTCTGGCCGACATCGGTCACGACGTATTCTGCCTCGACGTCGATCAGCGCAAGATCGACGTGCTGAATAACGGCGGCGTGCCGATTCATGAGCCGGGTCTGCTGGAAATCATCGCGCGCAACCGCAAGGCGGGGCGCCTGACGTTTTCGACGAATATCGAAGCGGCCGTCGCGCATGGCGACATCCAGTTCATCGCCGTCGGCACGCCACCCGACGAGGACGGCTCGGCCGACCTGCAATACGTGCTGGCCGCCGCGCGCAACATCGGCCGTCACATGAACGGCTTCAAGGTGATCGTCGACAAGTCGACGGTGCCCGTCGGCACCGCGCGCCGCGTCGCGCATGCCGTGCAGGACGAGCTCGACCAGCGCGGCCTGCAGCAGATGTTCTCGGTCGTGTCGAATCCCGAATTTCTGAAAGAGGGCGCCGCCGTCGAAGACTTCACGCGCCCGGACCGCATCATCCTTGGCTGCGACGACGATGTGCCGGGCGAAAAGGCACGCGAGCTGATGAAGCGTCTCTACGCGCCGTTCAACCGCAATCGCGAGCGCACGCTGTACATGGACGTGCGCTCCGCCGAATTCACGAAGTACGCGGCCAACGCCATGCTCGCCACGCGCATCTCGTTCATGAACGACCTCGCGAATCTCGCCGATCGCGTCGGTGCCGATATCGAAGCTGTGCGCCGCGGCATGGGCTCGGACCCGCGCATCGGCTACGACTTCCTGTACGCGGGCTGCGGCTACGGCGGCTCGTGCTTCCCGAAGGACGTGCAGGCGCTGATCCGCACGGGTAGCGAGATGGGCCACAGCCTGCGCATTCTCGAAGCCGTGGAAGCCGTCAACGAGACGCAGAAGAGGATCGTCGCGCAGAAGATCGTCGCGCACATGGGCGAGGACTTGTCGGACCGCACGTTCGCCGTCTGGGGCCTGGCGTTCAAGCCGAACACGGACGACATGCGCGAAGCGCCGAGCCGTGCGCTGATCGCCGAACTGCTCGCCCGCGGCGCGAAGGTCGTCGCCTATGACCCTGTTGCCATCGACGAAGCGAAGCGGGTGTTCGCGCTCGATCTGCAAGGCAAGCCGCAGCAGCTCGCGCGTCTCGCGTTCGCCGACGAAGAGATGCAGGCGGCCGCCCAGGCCGACGCGCTCGTGATCCTCACCGAATGGAAGGTCTTCAAGAGCCCGGACTTCGACAGCCTGAAGGCGCAATTGAAGACGCCGCTGATTTTCGACGGCCGCAACCTGTACGAACCGGAGGCGATGCGCGAACTCGGCATCGAGTATCACGCGATCGGCCGTCGGGCCGCGCAGCTGCAACGCACGCCGCACGACGCGGCCCCGTCGTTGACGACGCTGGCGACGGCCGCCGCGCTGTAACGCTGCAAGACCTCATCGACCTGTACGGAGGCCGCCCATGTTCGCGAACGTGCTGATCGTCTGCCATGCCAACGTGTGCCGCTCGCCCGCCGCCGAGTGGCTGTTCCGTTCCCGGCAACACGGACGCGGCGCGCGGCCCATCGCGTTTCGCTCGGCGGGTCTGCGCGCGATCGACGGACATGGCATGGACCCCGTGATGCGGCGTCTTCTCGAAGAACGCGGCGTCGATGGCGGCACGACGGGCGGGCATCGCTCACGGCGGCTCGATCGCCGCAGCGTGCGCGATGCGGACCTGATTCTCGTCACCGAACAGCGGCAAGTAAAAGACGTGGAAGACCTCGAACCCACTTCGCGCGGCAAGGTGTACTCGCTCGGCAAGTGGGACGCGTGCGGCAGCGCCGACGTCGTCGATCCGCACGGACGCGACGAAGCCGTGTATCGCGACAGCCTCGCGCACATCGAACACCTCGTCATGGGATGGCTGAACAAAATATGCTGAAACGACACATCACGATATCTCTTGCGCTGACGACTTTTCTGTCGGCATGCGCGACCGCGCCGGGGAACTACCTCGACACGTCGCGCCTGAAGGAAGACCAGCAGAACAAGCCTGCTGAGACGTACCCGGTCACGCTGATCGATGCCTCCGTCATCCAGAAGCAGCAGGCACAAACGGCGGACGCGATCGCGCATCAGGTGCTGCCGCCGCCGGGTCCGTTTGCCGATCCGACCCAGTACGTCTATCGCATCGCGCCACAGGACATTCTCGGCATCACCGTGTGGGACCACCCGGAACTGACGACGCCGAACGGCAGCACGCTGTCCTCGGGCGGCAACACCACGCAGACGCTCGGCGGCGCGTTGCAGCAGCCGTACACGCAGGCACTGCCTGGCCAGGCCGATCCGTATGGGCAGACGGTCGCGCCCGACGGCACGATCTATTTCCCATTCGTCGGCCGAATCCGCGCGTCGGGGCGGACGACGGCGCAAATCCGCGACGAGCTGTCGAAGAAGCTCGTGCCGTACATCCGTGACCCGCAAGTCGACGTGCGCGTGCTGTCTTACCGCAGTCAGAAGGTGCAGGTGACGGGCGACGTGAAGACGCCGGGCCCGCTCGCGCTGTCCGATGTGCCGCTCACGCTGGTCGACGCGATCACCCGCTCGGGCGGCTCGACGGACAACGCGGATCTGCAGCGCGTGCGTCTCACGCGCAAGGGCAAGCTCTATGTGCTCGACGCGAACCGCATGCTCGACAAGGGCGACGCGACGCAGAACGTGATGCTCGAACCGGGCGACATCGTCAACGTGCCGGACCGCAGCGACACGCGCATCTTCGTGATGGGCGAAGTGAAAACGCCGATCCCCGTGCCGATGAACAAGGGCGAGCTGACCATCGCCGATGCGCTCACGCAGGCGGGCGGCATTCTCGACACCGACGCCAACCCGCGCCAGATCTACGTGATGCGCGGCATGAAGGACAAGCCGACCACGCCAGACGTGTATCGCCTCGACATGACGCAGCCCGACGCGATCATGCTGTCGTCGCAATTCGAACTGCAGCCGATGGACGTGGTGTACGTCGGCACGGCCGCCTCGACGACGTTCAACCGCGTGTTGCAGCAGGTGCTGCCGACGGTGCAGACGCTGTTCTATCTGAAGCAGTTGACGCGCTGATGCCTTCATCGACGTCTGCATCGGCATTCCGTTGCGGACGCGTTGCCTGAACCGCTGCCCGCATGCCGGCGCTTCGCATCCCGAACAGGACGGATGCAACGCGCCGGATGCGGGCGGCGACCCGACCCGGGTCAACCCTGAGCACTCAAGCGAGTATCCAAGTGAGCACTCAAGCGAATCCACAACTGGCCATGCAGGCCAGAACCGAAGAAGAGGACGTGGTCCTCGGCCAACTGCTGCAGGTGATCATCGACGACATCGGGTGGCTGATCGGCATCGCGGCGACCATCGTCGCGATGGCCGGCTTCTACTGCTATGTCGCGAAGCCCGTGTATTCGGCCGATGCGCACGTGCGCGTGGAGGCGTCGGACAACACATCGCAGGCGCTCACGCAGACGCAGACGGGCGCAACGATCTCGACGGGGCAGAACACGATCCCCACCGACGCCGAGATCGAAATGATCAAGAGCCGGGGCGTCGTCGCGCCCGTGGTGCAGCAAATGAAGCTCAACTTCTCGGTGACGCCGAAGACGCTGCCCATTCTCGGCAGTCTCGCCGCGCGTGTCGCGACGCCAGGTCAGCCCGCCAAGCCGTGGCTCGGCCTCGGCAGCTATGCCTGGGGCGGCGAAGTGGCTGCTGTCGATTCGATTGACGTGACGCCCGCGCTCGAAGGCCAGAAGCTGATCCTCACCGCAATGGACAACGGCCGCTATACGCTGATGACGCCCGACGGCCAGCTGCTGTTGCGCGGCCAGGCAGGCGAGCCCGCGCAGGGCGGCGGCGTCACGCTGTTCGTGAAGCAGCTGGTGGCCCGTCCGGGCACACAGTTCACTGTGATGCGCGCGAACGATCTGGACGCGATCGCCGCGTTCCAGTCCGCGATCAACGTGCAGGAGCAGGGCAAGCAGACGGGCGTGATCTCGATCTCACTAGAAGACCAAAGCCCCGAGCACGCCGCCGCCGTCGCCAATGCACTTGCGCAGTCGTATCTGCTCGAGCACATTCGCACCAAGCAGGCCGACGCGAGCCGCATGCTCGACTTCCTGAAGAGCGAAGAGCCGCGCCTCAAGTCCGATCTCGAACACGCGGAAGCCGCGTTGACGGCGTATCAGAGCAAGAGCGGCTCGATCAACGCGAGCGACGAGGCGAAGGTCTATCTGGAAGGCAGCGTGCAGTACGAGCAGCAGATTTCGGCCTTGCGTCTGCAGATTTCCCAGCTCGAACAGCGCTATGGCGACGATCACCCGATGATCAAGGCCGCGCAGCAGCAGATGGCCGAGCTGCAGGCGCAGCGCACCAAATACGCGGACCGTTTCCGCGATCTGCCCGCGACGGAAGTGAAGGCCGTGCAGTTGCAGCGCGACGCGAAGGTCGCGGAAGACATCTACGTGCTGCTGCTCAACCGCGTGCAGGAGCTGTCGGTGCAAAAGGCGGGCACGGGCGGCAACGTGCATATCGTCGACGCGGCGCTGCGTCCCGGTTCGCCCATCAAGCCGAAGAAGGTGCTGATCTTGTCGGCGGCGACGATTCTCGGGTTGATCGTCGGCACCGGCTTCGTGTTCCTGCGCCGCAATATGTTCAAGGGCATCGACGACCCGGAGACGGTCGAGCGCGCGTTTCATCTGCCCGTGTACGGTCTGGTGCCGCTGTCGGCTGAACAGGCGCTGCTCGAAAACGCCGCGGTGCGCGGCGGCGCGCGCGAGCGTGCGGTGCTCGCGAACGCCAAGCCGAAGGACGTGTGCATCGAAAGCCTGCGCAGCCTGCGCACGTCGATGCAGTTCACGCTGCAGGACGCGCGCAATCGCATCGTGATGTTCACGGGCCCGCTGCCGGGCGTCGGCAAGAGCTTCCTGACGATCAACCTGGGCGTGCTGCTCGCGCATTCGGGCAAGCGGGTGCTGATGATCGACGGCGACATGCGGCGCGGCGCGCTTGAAAAGCATGTGGGCGGCTCGCCGGACAACGGTCTGTCGGAACTGCTGAGCGGACAGATTTCGCTGGAAGAAGCAGTGCGCGCGACGGAGATCGACAACCTCTCGTTCATCTCGTGCGGCCGCCGTCCGCCGAATCCGTCCGAGCTGCTGATGTCGCCTCGCTTGCCTCAGTACCTCGATGGACTGGCCAAGCGTTACGACGTGATCCTGATCGACACGCCGCCCGTGCTGGCCGTGACCGACGCGTCGATCATCGGCGGCTATGCGGGTTCGACCTTCTTCGTCGTGCGCTCGGGCATGCACAGCGAAGGCGAGATCGCCGATGCGTTGAAGCGCCTGCATTCAGCGGGCGTGCACGTGCAGGGCGCGATCTTCAACGCGATGCCGCCGCGCGCGCGCGGCAACTACGACCGCAGCTATGCGGCCGTACAGGAATACCTGAGCACCTGATGCGCAGCGCGCCTTGCCGGTGCGGCGGGGCGCATGCGCCGTCGACAAGCCACGGAGAGTACAGGATGAAGATAACGGTACTGGTGCCGACATACCGCCGGCCGCAAGACCTCGCGCGCTGCCTCGCGGCCTTGCAGAAGCAGGAGCGCGTGCCCGACGAAGTCGTCGTGGTGGCGCGTCCCGACGACGAAGCGACGCACGCGTGCCTCGCCGATCCCCTCGTGGTCGGCGCGTTGCCGCTGACCCTCGCGCCCGTTGAACTGCCCGGCCAGGTGGCCGCCCTCAATTGCGGCCTCGACGCCGCGACGGGCGACGTGATCGCGATCACCGACGACGATGCCGCGCCGCACGCCGACTGGGTGCGCCGCATCGGCGCGGCCTTCGAAGCCGACGCGCGGCTAGGCGCGCTCGGCGGCCGCGACTGGGTGCATCAGAAGGGCGGCGTGCTCGACGGCTCGCGTTTTCTCGTCGGCAAGCTGATGCGCTCGGGCAAGATCATCGGCAACCATCATCTGGGCGTGGGCGAAGCGCGCGAAGTCGATCTGCTCAAGGGCGCGAACATGAGCTACCGGCGCGACGCGATCCGCTCGATCCGCTTCGACGGCCGGTTGCGCGGCGCGGGTGCGCAGGTGCACAACGACATGGCATTCAGCATGAGCGTGAAGAACGCGGGCTGGAAGCTGGTCTACGATCCGCGCGTCGCCGTCGATCATTTCCCCGCCGAGCGTTTCGACGACGACCGTCGCGACGCGCAGTCGATGACGGCCGTGCGCAACGCCGCGTACAACCTGCATCTGATCCTGCACGAGCAGCTGCCGCCCGCACAACGCGAAGTTGCATGGTGGTGGTATGCCCTCGTCGGCACCCGCGTGTATCCGGGCGCCTTGCATGCCATGCTGGCGCTGGGTTCGAAAAGCGCGCGCACGAAGCTCGCGCGCTGGCATGCCGTGCGTACGGGCGCACGCGAAGCGCGGCGCGCGTACGCAGCGCATCGCGGCACGGGCACGGGGGTGCACGCATGACGACGAGGGTCCATGTGCATCTGTTTTACGGCGCCGATCCGCGCTTCTATCGCAAGGGCGAGGACATCGGCTGCCTGTATGGCTATCACCATGCGGAGTCGGACGAATTCCAGCTCAGCTACTCGCAGGACGTGCCGGAAAGCAGGCCCGTGCGCCTCGTGCGCCGCGCGCTGAAGACGATGCTCGGCTTCGATCTGATCCACACACTGCGCAACCGCGACGAGATGCTGCGCTCCGACGTGATCTGGACGCACACCGAACACGAATGGCTGTCCGCCGCGCTGCTGCTGATGATGAGCGGCAAGCGCCACGACGACACCCGGCAGCCGCTGCTGGTCGCGCAAAGCGTGTGGCTGATCGACAAGTGGCAGCAATATGGCGCGCTGCGGCGCTGGTTCTATCGCAAGCTGATCGGGCGTGCCGACCTGCTGACGACGCTCGCGCGCGAGAACGCCGAACTGTGCCGCGACTACTTCGATCGCGACGCCACGCAGCTGTTTTACGGGCTGAACACGCGTGATTTCCCGGTGCAGCCGCCGCAGCAATGGCAACCGGGCACGCCGTTGCGCATCGCGGCCATTGGCAACGATCGCGACCGTGACTGGGAAACGCTGATCAAGGCCGTGGGCAACGACCCGCGCTTTACGGTGCGGCTCGCGACGCGGCGGCGCATTGCGCGTTCGCTGCATTCGCCGAACGTGCACGTCGCGCCGGCAGCGGGCCTCGGGAAGCAGCGCGAACTGTACGGCTGGGCCGACGTGATCGTCGTGCCGCTGCGGCCGAACACGCATGCGTCGGGCATCACGGTGATGCTCGAGGCGGCCGCGGTCGGCAAGCCGATGGTCGTGACGAATGTGGGCGGGCTGCAGGATTACTTTTCGTCGCGCGCGGCGGCGTACGTGCCGCCATTCGACGCCGACGCGCTGCGCGATGCGCTGCTTGGCCTGATGATGTCGCCAGGCGACGCGCTGCAACAGGCGCAGGCGGCTGCGGCCGAACTCGTGTCGCGCGATCACACGACGCAGCACTATGCGCAGCAGCACGTGAGGATCACGCGCGACCTGCTGCGCCGGCGCGGTCGGACGGCGCAGCAGGGCAAGCGCGAACGCGAGCACGGACACACGCATCAAGCCGACGCCGTGCCGTCGCAGAGCCGGGGAGGGCGGTAAGCGATGTCGTCGATTGCACGAGCGGGCATCGAGGGCACGTCGCGCGCCGTCAGGCGCGAGCGCCGCGACTGGCTGCCGCCTGCGTTGCTGTGGCTCGTCACGGCGATGCTGATCGTCGCGCACCAGGGCACGGTGCTCACGCTCGCGTTCCCGGTGCTGTCGATCGCCGTCGGGTTCTGGCTGTACTTCAAGGCGCCCGCGAAATATGTCGGCTACATGTGGTGGCTGTGGTTCCTGAGCCCCGAAGTGCGGCGTCTCGCCGACTGGTCCAAAGGCGCGTTCACGCCAACCAGCCTGATCCAGGTCGCGCCGCTCGCCGTCACGATGATCAGCGGGCTCTCGCTGATCCGCTTCTACCCCATGCTTGCGCAACGGCGTGGCTTGCCCGTGCTGCTGGTGCTCGGCGGACTCGCGTATGCGTTCGTGATCGGCGTGGTGTCGGCGGGGCCGCTCGCGGCGCTGTACGACCTCGCCAACTGGGTGTATCCGCTCCTGATCGGCTTTCACATCATGGCGCACTCGCGCCAGTACCCGGTGTTCCGCGAGACCATCGTCAACACCTTCATCTGGGGCATGCTGCTGATGGGAGGCTACGGCCTCGTGCAGTTTTTCATCATGCCGCAGTGGGACGCGCTGTGGATGCTCGGCTCGCAGATGAACTCGCAGGGCGACCCGGTGCCGTTCGGCGTGCGCGTGTTCAGCACGATGAATTCGTCGGGTCCGTTCGCGCTCGCGATGATGGGCGCGATGGTCTACGTGATGGCCGCGAACCATCGCGTGCGCTGGCTGGCGGGCGCGTTCGGCTTCCTGTCGTTCTGCCTGTCGCTGGTGCGCTCGACGTGGGGCGGCTGGGTGATCGCGATGCTCATCCAGCTCGTGAAGTCGGACAACAAGGTGCGCATGCGCATCGTCGCGAGCGCGGTGCTGCTGACAGGCCTGTGCGTGCCGCTGCTCGCCGTCGGTCCCGTCGCCGAGCGGATGCAGGCGCGCCTCGACACGATCGTCAATCTGCACGACGACCAGAGCTACGCCGCGCGCAACGAGTTCTACGCGACCTTCGCGAAGACGGCATTCACGGACGTGACGGGCGAAGGGCTGGGCGCGACGGGCACCTCGACGAAGCTCTCCAGCGACGGCGGCCAGCTCGGCCAGTACGGCAACTTCGACAGCGGCGTGATGAACATTCCGTTCGTGCTCGGCTGGCCGGGCACGCTGCTGTACATGTCGGGCGTGATCTGGCTGCTGATGCGCGCGCTGCGCGCGTCGTTCAGGCTGCGCGACGACAAGTTCGCATCGGCGTCGCTGTCGCTCGCGCTCGCGATCTTCGCGATGCTCGTGTTCACCAATTCGCTCGTCGGCACGGGCGGCCTGCTGCTGTTCATGGGCGTGTTCTCGATTCTTTCCGCGGCGCACTATCAGAAGCTGAACGGGCGCCGCCAATCATTCTTTCATGGAGGCCGCTGAGTGAGAGTTGCCATCGTCACGCACGTGGTGCGTCATAACGACGGGCAGGGCCGCGTCAATCACGAGATCGCGCGCGCGGCGCTCGACGAGAACATCGAGGTCACGCTGGTCGCCTCGCATGTCGCGCCCGAACTGCTGCAGCACCCGCTCGTGAAGTGGGTGCCCGTGAAGATCGGGCGCTTCTGGCCGACCAATCTGCTGCGCCAGCAGGTGTTCGCGCTCAAGAGCGCGTGGTGGCTGCGCATGCATCGGCGCGAGTACGACGTGCTGCACGTGAACGGCTTCATCACCTGGATGCCCGCCGACGTGAACACCGCGCACTTCGTGCATAGCGGCTGGTTCAGGAGCCGGTACTACCCGTTCGGCCTCGGCCAGGGGCTGTGGTCCGCGTATCAGTTCGTCTATACGCGCGCCAATGCCGCGCTCGAAGGCTGGGCCTACCGGCGCTCGCGCGTGATCACGGCCGTGTCGCAGAAGGTCGCGGCGGAGATCGCCGCGATCGGGCTCACGCCGCGCAACCGGCTCGACGTGATCTACAACGGCGTCGACACGCAGGGCTTCGCCGCCGCCGAAGGCGACCGCTCGCGCTTCAGGCTGCCCGAGGACAGGTTCCTGCTGCTGTTCGTGGGCGACCTGCGCACGCCGCGCAAGAATCTCGGCACCGTGCTGAAGGCGCTCACGGATCTGCCCGAGCGCGTGCACCTCGCGGTAGCGGGTTATCTGCCCGGCAGTCCGTACCCCGACGAAGCGAAGGCGCTGGGCATCGCGCATCGCGTGCATTTTCTGGGACTCGTGAAAGAGATGCCCGTGCTGATGCATTCCGTCGATGCGTACGTGTTTCCGTCGCGCTATGAGGCGATGAGCCTGTCGCTGCTCGAAGCGATGGCGGCGGGCCTGCCCGTCGTCACCGCGCATACGGCGGGCGGGGCGGAGATCATCACGCCCGCGTGCGGCATCGTGCTCGACGATCCCGACGACCCCAAAGCGCTCGCGCAGGCTGTCGGCAAGCTCGCGTCGAACGACGACGAACGCCTTGCGATGGGCCGCGCGGCCAACGAACTCGCGACGGGCTTCGGCTGGGCGCGCATGGCGCAGCAGTACATCGCGCTGTATCGACAGATCGCGGGGCGGCGCGAAGACCGCCGCCGCGCGACGACACTCGACCACAACGACGCCGATGCCGACGCGCTGCCGGCGAACGCGCTCGCAGGACCGCAAGGCGCGGACCGCGCCTGATGCGCATCACGCTCTCGCGTACATCGACAAACGACAAGGAAGGCACACACCATGACCACTCGTTCCATCAAATCGCTGCAAATCGGCATGCACTGGTTTCCCGAGCGCGCGGGCGGTCTCGACCGCATGTACTACTCGCTGATCGGCGCGCTGCCCGGCGCCGGCGTCGAAGTGCGCGGCGTCGTCGCGGGCTCGGAGCGCGTCGCGCAGGACACCAACGGCGCAATCAACGGCTTCGGCCCGGCAGCGCAATCGCTGCCCCTGCGCCTGATGGCCGCGCGCCGCGCGCTGCGCCGCGAGATTCGCGAGCAGCGCCCCGACGTGATCTCGTCTCACTTCGCGCTGTACACCTTTCCGGGTCTCGACGTGACGCGCGGTATTCCGCAGGTGTCTCACTTTCAGGGGCCGTGGGCCGACGAGAGCCACGTCGAAGGCGCCGATTCGCTCGGCCAGCGCGCGAAGCGCTATCTGGAGCAGGCGGTGTACGCGCGCTCGTCGCGGCTGATCGTGCTGTCCGACGCATTCGGCCGCATTCTCACGTCGCGTTACGGCATTCCCGCCGACCGCGTGCGCGTCGTGCCCGGCTGCGTGAACGTCGACCAGTTCAATCTGCCCCTCACGCAAAACGAAGCGCGTCTGCGCCTGCAACTGCCGTTGGGAAGGCCCATCGTGCTGGCCGTGCGGCGCCTCGTGCGGCGCATGGGCCTCGAAGATCTGATCGACGCGGTGAAGATCGTCAAGCGCCGCCAGCCCGATGTGCTGCTGCTGATCGCGGGCAAGGGCCGCCTGCAGCAAGCGTTGCAGCAGCGTATCGACGATGCGGGGCTCGGCGACAACGTGAAGCTGCTTGGCTTCGTGCCCGACGAGCAGTTGGCGTCGCTGTATCGCGCGGCGGATATCAGCGTCGTGCCGACGGTCGCGCTCGAAGGCTTCGGCCTGATTACCGTCGAATCGCTGGCGTCGGGCACGCCCGTGCTGGTGACGCCCGTGGGCGGTCTGCCGGAAGCGGTGGCGGGGCTGTCGCAGGATCTCGTGCTGCCGTCGACGGGCGCGGACGCGATTGCCGACGGCCTCGCGAGGGCGTTCGACGGCTCCATCCGACTGCCGGATGCCGATGCCTGCCGCGCTTATGCACGGGCCCACTTCGACAACCCCGTGATCGCGAAGCGTGTCGCGGCCGTGTATAACGAGGCGATTCAGGCAGCGTAGTCGCCAGCCGCTGCGACGGCGAGGCGAAGTGACGAACGGGACGGCCGCGAGGCCGTCCTTTTTCTTTGGGTGGTGGGCGCACGTGAGAAGCGCTCATCGCCTCATATTTCCGGTATTTCAGGAACTATCGAGCGCGGGCCGTCGTTTCGACCCATAATTCCTGAATTATAGGAATTATTGACGCTGAGCGCGATTTGACGCAATAATTCCGATATTCTCGCCGTTATCTGTCTAACCATGCGGCAGATTGCTTAATTCCTAAAATATCGGAACTATGGCTCGCACTTTACCTCGGCCGACTGCCGTCACGCCATTGGCACGGGACATGGCCGCCCTGGGCCGTCTAGTGCGCAACCGGCGCGCGCAAAGCGCGCTGCGCATCGACGACGCGGCGGACATGCTCGGTGTGTCGAAAGACGTGCTGTCGCGCCTCGAAAACGGCCGCTCCGTGAGCCTCGACAAGCTGTTCAAGGTGCTGGACGGCCTCGGCCTGAACCTGCTGGTGTTCACGAACCAGCAGACCAGCGCGGTGCTCGATGCCGTGGAACCGCTTGCCGGCGCGAGCCCGACGCGGGAGCAGTCCTG
Organism: Paraburkholderia phymatum STM815; assembly: GCF_000020045.1. Taxonomy (GTDB): domain Bacteria; phylum Pseudomonadota; class Gammaproteobacteria; order Burkholderiales; family Burkholderiaceae; genus Paraburkholderia; species Paraburkholderia phymatum. The sequence goes on from NC_010622.1 coordinate 1,200,463, forward strand.
ATGCTGCACACCCTGCATGTCACGACGCACGAAGGTGCCGTGGGCCGTCTGGACTTCGACGCGAGGCAAACCCTCTATCGTTTCGCATACGACGGAAACTGGACGGCACGCCGGAATGCGTTCCCGTTGTCACCGCACATTCCGCTGTCGGGTGCAGAACCGGCTGGCGGCGCAGTGCATCGCTTCATCGCGAATCTGCTGCCGGAGGGGCGGGCGCTGGACGTGGCGTCCGTCGTCTATCAGGTGTCGAAGGACAACATCTATGGCCTCATCCGCATGCTCGGCAAGGAGCCCGTCGGCGCGCTGAGTTTTCTCGCTTCCGGCGAAGCGGGCGAGCCCATCGAGCGGGGCGCCGGCGAACAACCGCCGGCGCGCAGGGCAATTTCGCCCGACGAACTGAGCCAGCGCATCCGCGAGCGCGACGCGATTCCGTTTCCTGTGTGGGACGGCAAAGTGCGTCTGTCGGTGGCGGGCTATCAGGACAAGCTGCAGGTGCTGCTGGAGGGCGATCGCATCGCGCTCGCCGACGGGCCGCTGAGTTCGACGCATATTCTCAAGCCGGAATCGCGCAGTCCCGTGACGCCGTGCATGGTCGCCAACGAGCATTACTGCATGACGCTCGCGTCGCGCATGGGCTTGCAGACCGCGCCCGTGGCGATCCGGCGCATTCCCGAGCCGATCCTGCTGATCCAGCGCTTCGACCGCAGCGTCGTGCTCGACGCCGCGGATGGCGAGTCGGTCGAAGCCGTGCGCCGCCGGCATGTGATCGACGGCTGCCAGGCGCTCGACTTGCCCGTGTCGTTCAAATACGAACGCAATTTCGGCAATACGCAGGACGTGCGCAACATCCGCGAAGGCGTCAGCTTCGAGAAGCTGTTTTCGCTCCAGCGGCATCTGGACAACCCGGCTGCGGCGCGTACCTTCATGATCCGCTGGGCGCTCTTTCAGCTGCTGATCGGCAACAGCGATGCGCACGGCAAGAACCTGTCGTTCTTCGTGCATGGCGGCGGCCTCGATCCCGCGCCGCTGTACGACCTCGTCTCTGTCAATGCATACGGAGAGCAGGTCGAGCAGGACATGGCGATGGGCTACGGCGAGGCATTCCGCCTCGAAGAGATCACGCCGTTCGCGCTCGCGGATTTTGCGCAGCGCACGGGCACGGCGCCGCGCTTTCTCGCGCGCGAAATGGCGCGGATGGCGCAGGCCGCGAAGGCGCTTGCGCCTGAACTCGCGCGCTCGCACGTCTACATTGCCGACGAGCGCGCGCTGGTGCAGACGATCGCCAGGTTCATCGGCGCACAGGCCGACCGTCTGCTGCAATTCGCGCCGATGGTGCCGCAGGTCGACCGCAAGCTACTCTAGCAATCGGGTCAATCGGGTAAAACAAAGGGCGCTTTACGTGCCCCTTGCTCGTCGACGGATGTCAGCATGACACGCCGTTCTGGTTCCGCGCGATATCCGCCTCCACCATCATCCGGCACAGTTGTTCGAGCGACGTCTGCGGACGCCAGCCGAGCTTTTCACGCGCTTTGTCCGCGCAGCCGATCAGCAGGTCGACTTCGGCGGGGCGGTAGAAGCGCGGATTCACGCGAATCAGCGTCTTGCCCGTCGAGATGTCGATGCCCGTCTCGCGCTCGTCGCGGCCCGTCCATTCGAGCTGATAGCCCGCCGCTGCAAACGCCATCTTCACGAAGTCGCGCACCGTCTCCGTACGGTTCGTCGCGAGCACGTAGGTGTCCGGTTCATCCGCTTGCAGCATGCGCCACATGCCTTCCACGTACTCGAGCGCGAAGCCCCAGTCGCGCTTGGCATCGAGATTGCCGAGTTCGAGCACGTCGGCCTTGCCGAGCTTGATCTTCGCGACGGTGTCGGTGATCTTGCGCGTGACGAACTCGCGGCCGCGCAGCGGCGACTCGTGATTGAACAGAATGCCGCTTGTCGCGAACATGCCGTACGACTCGCGATAGTTGATCGTCGACCAGTGCGCGAACAGCTTCGCAACACCATAGGGGCTGCGCGGATAGAACGGCGTGTCCTCGGCTTGCGGCACGGCCTGCACCTTGCCGAACATCTCCGACGTGGATGCCTGATAGAAACGCATCTGCGGATTCACCGTGCGGATGCCTTCGAGCAGGTTGAGCACGCCCACGCCCGTCACTTGCGCCGTCGTCGAAGGCTGGTCGAACGACACGCCGACGAAGCTTTGCGCGGCGAGATTGTAGAGTTCGTCAGCCTGCACCGTATCGAGCAGGCGCAGCGTCGAACCGGCGTCCGTCAGATCGTGTTCGACGAGTTGCAGATGCGGGTTGTCCATCACGCCCAGTTCTTCCATGCGCCAGAAATTGACGGAACTGGTGCGGCGATACGTGCCCGTGACCTGATAGCCCTTGCTGAGCAGCAGCTTCGTCAGATAGGCGCCGTCCTGCCCGGATACGCCTGTGATGATGGCTTTGCGTTGTGTGGTCATGAGTTGCCTCTCGTCGGGTTGTCTGAAGTTGAATGAGGAGGGGAAGGGGAACGCGGCGTCTCGCCTTCCGACAGCGCGGGCACGCCGAGCAGGCGCCGCACGAGCGGATCGATCACCTGGAAGTCCTCGCGCGCTTTCACGCGATACAGCTCGGGCTTCGGATGTGCGCCGTCCGACATATGCGTTTTCCAGTCGGCCATCGCGGAGATGTCGGCGTAGTGATCGACGAGGGGCACCTGCTGTTCGGCTGCGACGCGCCGCGTCATCGCGACCATATCGGCGAGGCGCGCATTCAGGCGGCCATCGGGCATGGGGTTCGACGTCTGCAACACGGGCAGCTTGCCGAGGGCCTGCGCCGTCTTCACCAGATCCGTTTCAGCCAGATAGAACTGCTCGGGCGTCTGGTTGTGCATCACTTCGTTAATGCCGTAGTTGATCGTGACGATCTGCGCAATCGATGCAGCGAGGCGGTCTTTCCACGCGCCTTTGCGCCCCGGCCCCGTGCCGTCGCGCAGTTGCGTCGCCATCGTCCCGCCGACGCCGTCGTTGACGACGTACACGCGCTCGCCATACTTCGCGCGTAGTTGCTCCTGCAGATACGTCACTGCGTTGTCGGCGCACGGCGCGCAATGTCCGCCGCTGCACGAGATGCCGAGTGTCGTCGAGTCGCCGTATGCTTCGACCAGCACTGACGACTGCGAGGGCGTGCGTGTGCGTTCATCGGCGCTCGCCAACGTCGCGGCGACGGCCAGCGCGCAAAGCGCCGCGCGGCGCATCGAGGCGGGCTTCAAGCGCTCGTCCTCGAGGCTTCGCGCGCCGCGTGCAGCGGTGTCTCGCGTTCTTCTTCATGCGGCCGGCGGCCCGGCGACGCGCTGCCGTGAATCAGGCGCCGCTCGAAGCCGAACCACGACGCGCTGGCATACGCGAGCGTGATCGCCAGTGCCAGCGCAGCCGTCACGTAGCGGTTCGTGTGCAGCGGCCAGAGCACGTAGAGAACGCTCAGGTGGATCAGATAGATCGTGTAGCTGATCGTGCCGATATAGACGAGCATCGGGTTGCACAGCACGCGCTTGACGATGCCTTTGCTCTGCAGCGCGATCACGACGATCGACGTGCACAGCACAAGCGACACGCTATACAGGCCAGCATTCGACAGCGGCGTATTGGCCGCGCGAAAACGCGGGTAATGCAGATGCAGCCACGCGAGCACGGCGAGCGCCGCGCAGATGCCGAGCGCGGCGGGCGCCTTGAACGGCGCCAGCGCATTCGCATCGCGCCGCACGGCGACGGCGAGCAGCGCGCCTGCCGCGAGCAGATCCATGCGGAACGGCGTCAGGTAATAGATTGGCCAGAACGAATCGAACCACGGCGTCGCGACAGCGCGCAGCACCGGGACGAACAGAATCAGCGCAGCCGCGACATATCCGACCCACCGCTCGGGCACGAGCAGGATCACGAACGGCCAGAAGATATAGAACTGCTCTTCGACCGCGAGCGACCACAGCACATTCAGGCTGTCGTGACCGCTTTGGCCGAGGGCATCGGCGACGTTCGTCGCAAAAAATGCGTACCACGGCCAGTGCTGCGCCCAGCCCAGGCCGAACAACAGCGACGACACCAGCATCAGCAGCAGATACGGCGGCAGGATGCGCCGCACACGGCGCGCATAGAAGTAGCTGAAATACGACTGCTGCCGCGCCTTGCGTTCGAGCAGGATGCCCGTGATCAGAAAGCCGCTCAGCACGAAGAACAGGTCGACGCCCATCCACAGCGGCGCCTTCAGCGCGTGCTGTGCGAAGACGGCGAGCACGGCGATCGCGCGCAGGCCGTCGAGCTGAACGATGCGTCGGTGATGCGAAGACGTGGCGGGCAGGGTGCTGACTGTCATGAGCGTCCGTGTATGCGCCTGATGCGGCATTCGAAGGGCCATGCACGGTGTCGCAAGGCGATCACCATGAAGACGGCAAAAACGGGTTTTATTGTAGGTACAGAAAAACGCTAAAAAACTGGAATGAAATAAACGAATTGATTCGATTAATAAAAATCGCTTTTTTGTATGCGAATACGAGTGCCTCTACCTCGACGCCGTTTTGCAAAAAAAATCGGAAATAAGTACCTTCATGATCGCCGAATCGGTAACTTATCCCATTTTTCTCAGCCGTAATTGCTTGAAAAATAGGCAAGCCGATTTTTTTCGGATTTCTTTATGCATGCTTCAATGCGCGAATAAATTTGAATTATTTGCGATTTACCGGACCAATTATTTGCAATTATCTTAAAGCGCTGATTGGCGCATTGCGCTTTAACGCCATTGCGCACGCATCGCACTTTCCTTGCGCATTTGCGCATCGCATCCGGCGCTGCATGCCGATCGCGTGCCTCTATTTCGCCTCGACTGGAGAATCTGCGTTGCCTCGACCCCTGCCTGCCCGCGCGCTGTGCGCGCTTGCCTTGCTCGCCACGCTGCACGCGTTCGCGGAACCCGCGCTGAACGTGCAGACGTCGTGGATCGGCAATACGTTCGGGTTCGGCGACGGCAGCTGGACGCAGATCAACATCACCGCGCTCGCGGTCGCGCCGGACGGTAAGGTCTATACGAATGCGCCGTGGGACGAGAGCGGTGCGGAAACGAGCGTCTATCAGAACGGCAAGATGCTCGGCTTCGCGGGCGGCACGCATGGCTGGGGCCAAAGCGGCGGCAACGCGATTGCCGTCAACGGGCGCTACGCGTATGTGGCCGTCGGCGTCGGCAACGAGAAGGGGCATCTGGTCGGACAGGGCGTGTGGCCTGATAAAGGCCGCCAGTGGTACGGCATCTCGCGACGCCAGATCGGCGATACGACACGCGTCGCGGCCTTCCAGCCCGCGGTGAACAACCTCGATCCGCACGCAAAGGCCGCTGCCGGGTTCCAGCTCGTCAACGACGTGCCGACGGGCATGCGCGGCGACATCAACGGTCTCGCCGCCAGCGACACGACGCTCTATGCATCCAATACGTCGCAGAACCGCATCGAGGTTTACGACGCCGAGTCGATGCAGCGCAAGTCGCAATGGAGCGTGTCCGCTCCGGGCCGTATCGCACGCGCGGGCGACGGTACGTTGTGGGTGCTGACGGACACGCGAGGCGCGCGGCCGCAGGCCGCGCATTTCGCTGCCGACGGCCAGCGCCTGAAAGACGACTTGCCATTGCCCGCCGATTCCGTCGCCGTCGATGTCGCCGTCGACAGCCAGGGCCGCGTGCTGATCGCCGATAACGGTCCGCGCCAGCAGGTGCTGTTCTTCGCCAAGCGTGACGGCGCCTATGCGCTGACGTCGACGCTCGGCGAGCGCGGCGGCATCTTCTCCGGGGTCGCCGGAAAACCGGGACCGCAGCGTTTCAACGGACTGACGGGCGTGGGCGTCGATGCGCGCGGCAACGTCTATGTGGCGACCAACGGCGTTGGTCCGCGCTTCGAACCGACGGGTGCCGGCCTCGGCGCGACGCTCGAAAGCTATGCGCCCGACGGCCGACGGCTGTGGCAGGTCGAAGGGCTGCTGTTCGTCGACGGCGCGTGGATGGACCCGGCCCGGCCCGACAGCGTCTATACGGGCAACAAGCGTTTCGAGCTCGATCTGTCGAAGCCTGCCGGCCAGCAATGGAAATACGCGGGTTTTCTGACCAACCGCTTCAGGTATCCCGACGATCCCGTCTTCAACACCGACCAGTGGCCGGGGCTGCCCATCGCGCGGCAGCTGAAGGGACGCACGTTCCTGTTCCTCACGGACATGTATGCGGATCATCTGAAGATCTATCGCTTCGACGGCGGCCGCGAAGGCGAGACTGCGACGCCTTCGGGCTTCATCGCAGGCCGCGAGCGCGCGGTGCTGAAGGTGCCGAACGCACCGAAGGGCGGCGACTGGATCTGGCGCGACGCGAACGGCAACGGCTCTTTCGATGCCGACGAATTCACGCCGAATACGACGGGCACGCACCTCGCGGGCGGCTGGGGCTGGTGGGTCGATACGCGCGGCGACATCTGGCGCGCACGCGATTCGAAAGGTATCAACCGCTTCCACTTCGGCGGCCTCGATGCGAAGGGCAACCCGATCTACTCGTATGCGGACATGACGGCGTACCCGGTGCCGCCACCGTTCAGCGAAGTCAAACGCGCGATCTACGACCCGCAAACCGATTCGATGTACGTGACGGGCTACACGCCCGAAGCCCCGTTCGACCGCGGCTTCTGGAAGGAAGTGGGCCGCGTGCTGGTGCGCTACGACGAATGGTCGAGCGGCAATCCCGTGGTGCGGTACACGCTGCCGCTGCCGTGGGACACCAGGGCGAAACCGGTATCCACGCTGATCGGCCTCACGGTCGAAGGCCGGTATGTGTTCGCCGTCGAGCCCGTCGGCACCGTGCACGTCTACGACAAGAACACGGGCACGGCCGTCGGCGCGATGCAGCCGGGCCCGGAAGTGGGCCGCGCATCCGGCTGGGTCGACGTGCCGAACGGCATCAGCGCATCCCGGCGCAACGACGGCGAGTACCTCGTGTTCGTCGAGGAAGACGCGCGCGGCAAGGTGCTGATGTACCGCTGGAAGCCCACTGCCAACACGTCAGCATCACGTTTCTCCACCCACACGCTACCCCGACACAGGCGCAACGCATGACTGACTCAAAAGGACTCCGATGGACAAAGGCATCCTCAAGAACGTAGTGATCAACCTGATCGGACTGGTGTTGCCGACGTTTGTTTCGCTCGTCACGGTGCCGTCGTACATCAAGCTGCTGGGCGTCGAGCGCTATGGCGTGATCAGTCTCGTCTGGACGCTGATCGGCTACTTCAGCATCCTCGATCTCGGTATGAGCATGGCCGCGCAGAACCACATCTCGAAGGCGCGCGCGTCGAACGACGCCAACGCCTGCGAGCAGGTGTTCTGGAGCGCGACGTGGCTGAACCTGACGACGGGCATCGTCGGCGGCCTCGTGATCTACTTCGGCGCAGCGCTGTACACCGCGTACTTCTCGAAGGTATCGCCCGAACTGCAGCACGAGGTCTATATGGCGCTGCCGTGGCTCGCGGCGGCGATTCCGCTGGCGAACGTCTCATGGGTGTTCGCGGGCGCGATTAACGGCGCGGAACGCTTCGGCATCTACAACACGAACCAGACGCTCGGCACCTTCCTGTTCCAGCTGTTGCCGCTCGCGGCCGCCTGGATGATGGGGCCGACGTTGCAGAACGTGCTCGCGGCCGCCGTCGTCGCGCGTCTGCTCGCGGCGGTTCTACTCGGACGCTCCGCGTTGAGCGTGCTCGGCATCCGTCATATCCGCGCGCCGCAATTCGCGGTGGCGAAGGGTCTGTTCAGTTTCGGCGGCTGGATGCTGATTGCGAGCATCACGGGCATGGTCGCAGAATCGCTCGACCGCGTGATGCTCGGCACGAGTCTCGGCGCGCGCTTCGTCACGTATTACACGGTGCCGCAGAACCTCGTCACGCGTCTGAACATCGTGCCCACGGCGATGCAGCGCACGCTGTTTCCGCGTCTGTCCGCCGTCGCCCGCGACGATGCCGACCTGATCATGCGGCAATCGCTCGAGTTCCTGAACGGCGTGTTCACGCCTGTCGCGCTCGTCGCGATCATCGTGCTCGAACCGTTCCTTCACGCATGGGTGGGCAGCGAGGTGGCCGACGCGGCAGGGCCCGTCGGCCGCATCCTGATCATCTCCGTGTGGCTCGTCGGCCAGGCCAACCTCGCACGCATCCTCATTCAATCGCAGCTCAACCCCGCCTCCGCCGCGCGTCTCGGCCTGTTCGAGCTGCCGTTCTTCGCGCTCGCGCTGTGGTTCGGCATCGCGCATTTCGGCCTCACGGGCGCGGCCGTCGTCGTCGCGGCGCGCGGGCTGTTCGATTACGTCGTGCTGTTGCGCCTGTCCGCGATTCACGCGCGCCCGATCGTGCTCGACATGGGCGCGCACCTCGCTTTCCTGGCGGGCACGCTGTGGCTCGCCACCTGGCTGTCCAGCCTGCCGATGGCCATGGCCGCGGGCGCCCTCGTCGTGAGCGCGAACCTCGCATGGTCGCTCACGATGACCCCCGCATTGCGCGATCTTGCGCGCTCGCTGCTTGCGCGCCTGAAGGTGCGACTCAATCCGAGGAATAGCGCATGAACCACGATATCGTTGAAGAAGACCTGCTGCGCCCCACGCCCGTGAAGCGCGATGCAGGCCACGATCTCAACACGGCCACGCCCGTCTCGAAGCCGCCCGCGCAACGGCGCGGCGCACGCAGCACCGGCCCCGTGCGCGTCGCCATCGTTCACGACTGGCTCGTCACCTACGCGGGCGCCGAGCGGGTGCTCGAACAGATCGTCGCGTGCTTTCCGGACGCCGACCTGTTCAGCCTCGTCGACTTTCTCGACGACCGCTCGTTCCTGCGCGGCAAGCCCGTGACGACCTCGTTCATCCAGAACCTGCCGATGGCGCGCACGAAGTACCGCGCCTATCTGCCGCTGATGCCGCTCGCGATCGAACAGCTCGACGTGTCCGCCTACGACGTTGTGATTTCGAGCAGCCATGCCGTCGCGAAGGGCGTGCTCACGGGACCGGACCAGGTGCATATCAGCTATGTGCATTCGCCCATCCGCTACGCGTGGGATCTGCAGCATCAGTATCTGCAGCAGTCGGCGCTCACGCGCGGACCGAAGTCCGCGTTCGCGCGCGTGATCCTGCATTACATGCGCAACTGGGATATCCGCACGTCGAATTCCGTCGATACGTTCGTCGCAAACTCCGAGTTCATTTCGCGCCGCATCCGCAAGGTATATCAACGCGAATCCGAAGTGATCTTTCCGCCCGTGGATGTCGAGGCGTTCGCGCTGTGCGAAGCCAAGGAAGACTTCTATCTGACGGCATCGCGCATGGTGCCGTACAAGAAGATCGATCTGATTGTCGAGGCGTTCGCCCGTATGCCCGAGCGCAGGCTCGTGGTGATCGGCGACGGTCCCGACATGCAGAAGGTGCGCGAGAAAGCGACGCCCAACGTGCAGATTATGGGCTATCAGAAGTTCGACGTGCTGCGCGATCACATGCGTCGCGCGAAGGCGTTCGTGTTCGCCGCGGAAGAAGATTTCGGCATTTCGGTGGTGGAAGCGCAGGCCTGCGGCACACCCGTCATCGCGTACGGCAAGGGCGGAGCGCTCGAAACCGTGCGCGACCCGTATGAATCGCATCCCACCGGCATTTTCTTCAGCGAGCAGACCACCGACTCGATCATCGATGCCGTGGAGCATTTCGCCAGCGACCCGACCCGCTTCAAACCCGCCGACTGCCGCGCGAATGCCGAGCGCTTCTCGATCCGCCATTTCCGCGAGCGCTTTTTCGGCTTCGTGCGCGAGACGGTGCCCGCATTGCGCGATGCGACGCTGCCGTCGGACGAACCGCCCGCCCGCCGCAGCGAACAGGAGCGGTCATCGAGCGCGCTGCGCGTGCTCGCGATCGATCAGAGCGGCGTGCTGGGCGGCGCCGAGCTCTCGCTGCTGGAAATCGTGAAGGCGCTCAAGGCGCGCGTGCAGGTGCTGCTGTTCGACGATGGCCCGTTCCACGCCGCGCTGCGTCGCGAAGGCGTCGCCGTCGACGTGCTCGATCCCGGCGCGACACGCGACATTCGCAAGCAGGGCGGCACGCCGCCGCTGGCCAAAGCGGTGAAGGGCGTGGCGTCGCTCGTGCGCGCGACGGTCGCGCGTGCCCGCCAGAGCGACGTGATCTACGCGAACACGCAGCGCGCGATGGTGATCGGCGCGCTCGCCGGCCGCCTCGCACGACGCCCGGTGGTCTGGCATCTGCGCGATATCGTGAGCCCCGAGCACTTCGGCAGCAAGCAGCTCGCGATCATCAAGTGGTGCGCGAAACTGGGCCTTGCGCATGTGATCGCCAATTCGGCCGCGTCGGCGCGCGCATTTGCGGACCTCACGCAGTTCGGCGACAAGCGCATCGACGTCGTGTTCAACGGCATTTCCAGCGCACCGTTCAACGCGCTGCGCGATGTGCCGCAAAGCGTGCTGCGCACGCGGCTGGACCTGCCGCAGGATGCGTTCCTCGTCGGCTCGTTCAGCCGTCTCGCGCAATGGAAGGGGCAGCATGTGCTGCTCGAAGCGATGGTGCTCAATCCGCACATGCATGCCGTGCTGGTGGGCGCACCGCTCTTTGGCGAAGACGCCTATGAAGCGATGCTGCATGCGTTCGTCGCGGCGCATGGACTTGAAGCGCGCGTGCATTTCCTCGGCTTTCAGGACGACGTGGCCGCGTGCATGTGCGCCGTCGATGTGGTCGCGCATACGTCGATCACGCCAGAGCCGTTCGGTCGTGTGATCGTCGAAGGGATGCTCGCGCAGCGGCCCGTGGTGGCGTCGCGCGCGGGCGGCGTGACGGAGATCATCGACGATGGCGTGAACGGCGTGATGTGCACGCCGGGCGACGCGCACGCGCTCGCCGATACGCTCGCCGAACTGCGCTCGGATCAGGCCCTGCGCGACCGGCTCGTCGCGCGCGGCTATCAGACGGCCGTGCGCAAGTTCGGCACTCAGGCGTATGTCGAAGGCGTCGAGCGGATTCTCGCGAACGTGGCGGGCGGGCGCAAGAAGCTCGCAAGCTGACCAGGAAGGAAAAAGGCCGGTGCGATCTGTATCGCGCCGGCCTTTCTTTTTGCCGCAACCGCCTGAACTGCCTGTACCGTTATCGCAGCCGTTTCGCACCTGCAGGCTTGAGACTGGCGGACCACTTCATCGCCGGCAGTTCGATGCAGCGATAGAAGACCCATGCTACGGCAAGCGCGACGAGCATGAAAGCGAAGGTCGGAAAGATCGACATTTGCAGCGCCGAGCGATACAGCAGCGTCGACAGCAATACGAAGACAGGCAGATGGATCGAATACAGCGAGAAGCTGAAATCGCCGAAGCGCGACAGCAGCCGGATCGCGGGTGTGTCGTTATGTCGACGGCTCTTGAGCGCTTCGTTCAGGTAGCACGCGAAGCCGAGCGCCCACAACTGGAACGCGTAGAACTGGCCGAAGTGAAACGCGACGCAGCCCAGCGCCGTCAGCAATGCCGCCGCACCGACCATCGGCCACGACATGCGGCTGTCCCGCGCGTCGTGTTTGACCCGCGTGACCTGCGCTTCGGCGATCCATGCGCCAAGCGTCCACGAGAGCCAGAACGAGGTGAAGAACTGCAGGTCGCGGCGTTCGAACACGAAGAAGGATGCGAGATTGACGAGGGCAACCAGACCCAGCACGACAGGCAGGCCGAGGCGCCGGCGCAACGCAAAAAGCAGCGGATACACGGCATAGAACTGCACTTCGAGCGACAGTGTCCACAGCGCGCCGTTGGAGCCATAGGTCTTGCCGGCTACGCCTTGCAGCGAGAACAGGTTGACGAGGAAGGCCCGGGGGCCGATGTCGAGAATCTTGTGATTGACGGGCGGAAACTGCAGGCTCGTCCAGTCGAGCGCCAGCGTGAGCAGCAGGGCGGCGATGAGCACGGGATAAATGCGCGCGAGGCGACGCGCCCAGAAGTTCATCGCGTCGAGCCGATAGTCGGGGAACGCCGCGAGGCGCTGCGCCGCGCTGCGATGTATGCAATAGCCGCTGATGACGAAAAAAATCGGCACGCCTGCGGAGCCCCATGCAATTGGCAAGGTAAGGTACGCGACGATCGTGTTCAGATCGAGCGACTTGCCGGCGACGCGATGAAAGCTCTGCATGCCGATCCATTCGACCTGGCGGCAATGAAAATACGCCACCAGCAGCGCGGCGAATCCGCGCATCGCGTCGATGACGTGTTCCTTGTCGGCGACGTTTGTTGCGCTGCGCGCCGCCGCTGCGAAGGACAGGGACGAGCCGGTGGCGTCCAGTGCGGTTTCGCTCATACGCGGTCCTTGTTCGTTGATGAATGAATGAATGGGCGCACGGCTTGGCAGGCGGGCCGCGCGTCCGCGTGCATATCGTAGGCGAATGGTAGGCGAATGAGCGCGCAAAAAATCGGCAAGAAATGATTGAAAGGGTCTGCATGCCCTATTGCAGTTTTATTTCATGCCCCGCGAATAATGCGGGTTCGTACCGGATGGGATTATTTGACGTTTTTTTCATGCTACGTTGATGCGGGGAAAACTTTGACAGGGGTGAAGTGATGAACCTGCATTTGATCGCCGGCGTCGCCGTACTACTGCTCCTCGTTGCCGTGTCGGCATATCGCGAGGCGCTGCGTAACGAGCCGATCAGCCGCATCCGTATGAATCCGGAAAGGCTGCCGCAATTCGAGGAACACGAATAAGCGACGCTCGTCGTGCCGCATCGGGAAAGAATTACGCGGTGCAATCACGGGTGCACACAAAGCATCGCGTCGTTGTTTCCGCATGCACCGCCGATATCGGAACAGATGACCGTCAATCGAACAATTTGAATTACTTTCGATGACGCACTGCGCAAAATTTCGAGTGATTTTGCGTTAGGCTTTTGCAGCACGACAATGCGCCGCCTTTCACGGCGATTGCATACATTCAATCCAACCGAGTGGAAATGCATACCATGCTGAAAGTCACCAAAGCCGTCTTTCCTGTTGCGGGTCTCGGCACACGTTTTCTGCCTGCCACGAAGGCGAGCCCGAAGGAAATGCTGCCCATCGTCGACAAGCCGCTGATCCAGTACGCAGTCGAAGAAGCAATCGCAGCGGGCATCACCGAAATGATCTTCGTCACGGGCCGCAGCAAGCGGGCCATCGAAGATCACTTCGACAAGTCCTATGAGATCGAAGCCGAACTCGAAGCACGCGGCAAGGAACAGTTGCTGGATCTCGTGCGCAGCATCAAGCCGTCGAACGTCGACTGCTTCTATGTGCGCCAGGCGGAAGCGCTGGGTCTCGGTCATGCCGTGCTGTGCGCGGAAAAACTGGTCGGCGGCAGCCCGTTCGCCGTGATTCTCGCGGACGACCTGCTGCACAGCGAAAAGCCCGTGATGAAGCAGCTCGTCGACACGTTCAATCACTATCACAGCTCGGTGGTCGGCGTCGAAACGATCGCGCGCGAAGCGAGCCGTTCGTACGGCGTCGTCGACGGCAAGGAGTGGGAAGAGGACGTGATCAAGCTGTCCGGCATCGTCGAAAAGCCGGCGCCCGACAAGGCCCCGTCGAATCTCGGCGTGGTTGGCCGCTACGTGCTGATGCCGACCATCTTCAAGCACATCCGCGCGCTGAAGCCGGGCGCAGGCGGCGAACTGCAACTGACGGATGCGCTGCAATCGCTGCTGACGGAAGAGCAGGTGCTCGCCTATCGCTACTTCGGTACGCGTTTCGATTGCGGCAGCAAGCTGGGCTACCTGAAAGCGACGGTGGAATTCGCGCTGCGTCATCCCGAAGTGCGCGCGGATTTCGAAGACTTCCTGCAAAGCTATCTGCCGCTGCATCTGACGGCAGCGGCTGCCTGAAAGCAATGCCAGCGGCGGCGACGGCGCCTCCATGCGCCGTCGCGCTGCGGGTGCGCGGGCACGCGCGCCCGCGCCTTCACGACGAAGGGGACCCGCTGGCCGACGATGCGCGAGCGAGTATTGCGCGCACATCGTCGTCGGTGGTTTCGCTGAAGTCGGAATAGAACTGGCTGACGCTGAAGAAATGTTCCGGCGTCAGCACGCAGACGAATTCATCGACGTCGCTGCCGATGCGCGCCTGCGCATCGTAAGGTGCAACGGGCAGCGCGGCGACGATCTTCACGGGTGCGCGTGTGCGCAATGCGCGCGCGGCCGCGGTCATCGAGGCGCCCGTCGCGAGTCCATCGTCGACGACGATCGCGATACGGTTCGCCACGTCGACATGCGCGCGCTGCGGGTCGCGAAACAGTGCTTCGCGTCGCGCAAGCTGCGCCTTTTCCTCCGCTAGCACGCGCTCGAATTCGGGCTGGCCGACGTCCGTCTCGCGCAGCAGTTCTTCATTCACATACAACGCGTCGCCCGACGCGATCGCACCCATCGCGAGTTCGCGTTGCCACGGCACGCCAAGCTTGCGCACGACCAGTACATCGAGCGGCGCGTCGAGCGCGCATGCGACCTCATACGCCACGGGGACGCCGCCGCGCGGCAAGCCGAGCACGACGACGTCGTTGCGTCGTGCGTAGTGCTGCAGATGTGCCGCGAGCGCGCGGCCCGCGTCAGCGCGATCCGCAAACGGGCGATGCATGACTCGCTCCCACGTCGCTATCCCTGCACTTCACTATAGGACGTTGAGCATCGAAAGTGCCGACTCCTGCAGCGGCCGCAACACGCGCGTGAGGGCCGCTTCCGTCGTCTCCTTGCCCATCGGCATGTTGGTGCTGAGCGCGGCGACCACCTCGCCATGACGGTTCTTCATCGGCACCGCGACGCCGCGCACGCCGATATCGAGTTGCTGCTCGATCACCGCGTAACCGTCCGCCTGCGCGCGGCGGATCTTTTCGAGCAGACCTGTTCTGTTGGTCAGCGTATGCGGCGTGAACGGTGCGAGCGACGTATCGTTGAGCCAGGCCTGCATTGCCTCCTGATTACGGTGATAGGCGAGCAGCACGACGCCGGGCGAGGTGAGCGGAGCGGGCACACGCGCGCCGAGCACGAAGCCCGTCGTCATCACGCGGGAGGTGCCGTTACGCGCGATGAACACCAGTTCCCAGTCGTCGAGCACGCTTACATAGACGGATTCGCCGATCGTTGCGCTCAGTTGCTGCAGATAGGGCTGAACGGTCTTCGGCAGACGCGCCGAATCGAAATACGACCAGCCGACGCGCAGCACCCGCGGCGTAAGCCCGTAGAGCTTGCCGTCGCCTTGCACGTAGCCGAGATGCTCGAGCGTCAGCAGATAGCGGCGCGCAGCCGTGCGAGTCATGCCCGTGAGCTGCGCGGCCTGGCTCGGCGTGAGGCGCGCGTGTTCGCTGTCGAACGACTCGAGGATCGCGAGCCCTTTTTCGAGACCCGCGATCCAGTCGCGTTTGTCCAATGGCGGTCGGTTCATGGCAATCACCCTCTGATCTGCGCGGATAACGTATCGATATGCGCGATTATCGCTCACGCAGTGCCGTGCCGTCCCGCGAGTTGCACGCGGCGCGGCGCGTCGGACTGTGACAGACCATCGTGCCGGCGCCACGCAGCGTCGCGCGAAACGGTGTCCGCACGGCGTGCGCACTGCCACACCCAGCCTGGTGCAAACCCGCGAACCGCGCGTTAATCGCACAACACTGTGCGATTAACGAACGTTATTGCGTCCGGGAGCATTGCCCGCCGATGCCTGCTTGCCTATTCTTGAGCCACCTCGACGGCTCGGGCCGAGCTTGCGCCGAATCGACGGGAATAGCGAATGCATCGCCCCTGCAAGAAGGTTTCATCGAAGAAGGTTCCGCCATGAGTCACGCCACGAATCAGCCTTGCATCATCTCCGTCGCGATCACGGGCTCCGTGCCGCGCAAGAAGGACAATCCGGCCGTGCCGATCTCGGTGCCCGAGCAGGTCGAGAGCACGCATGAAGCGTACGAAGCGGGCGCAACGCTCGTGCATCTGCACGTGCGCGACGAGGAGGAGCGCTCGAGCTCCGACCGCAACAGCTTCGCGGCGTTGCAGGAGGGCATTCGCAAACATTGCCCCGACATCATCGTCCAGTTCTCGACGGGCGGCCGCGGCCGTTCGTTCGAGCAGCGCGGCGCGATGCTCGACCTGCGTCCCGACATGGCGTCGCTCGCGACGGGCTCGGTGAACTTCCCGACTACCGTCTACGAGAATCCCCCCGATTTCGTGCGCATGCTCGCGCAGACGATGCTCGATCATGATGTGAAACCCGAAATCGAAATCTTCGATCTGGCCATGCTGTACAGCACCGTCGATCTCGTGCAGCAGGGCTTGCTGAAAGAGCCTGTGCACGTGCAGTTCGTGATGGGCGTGAAGAACGCGCTGCCAGCGCGCCGCGAGATTCTCGAATTCGAAGTCGAACAACTGAAGAAACTGCTGCCAACGGCAACGTGGACCGCGGCGGGTATCGGCCGTCACCAGCTCGAAGTGAATCACTGGACCCTCGAAATGGGCGGCCATTGCCGCACGGGTCTGGAAGACAACGTGCGCTGGGACAAGGACACGCTGGCGAAAAGCAACGCGCAGCTCGTGCAGCGCGTCGCGGATCTGTGCGGCCAGTACGGCCGCCCCGTGGCGACCGCGAAACAGGCCCGCGAAATGTTGGCGCTCAGGCCCGCTGCGTGACGCGCACCCAGTCCGCTTTCTCCTTCGAGCCATACCATGCTCCGCTCCATTGCCACTGTGTCGGTTAGCGGCACGCTCGTCGAGAAGCTCGCTGCGATTCGCGCGGCGGGTTTCGATGGCGTCGAGATCTTCGAAAACGATCTGCTGTATTTCGACGGCTCGCCAGCAGATATCCGCAAGCGTTGCGCCGATCTCGGTCTGCAGATCATGCTGTTCCAGCCGTTCCGCGATTTCGAAGGCGTCTCGAAGGAGCGGCTTGCGCAGAACCTTAACCGCGCAAAACGCAAGTTTGATCTGATGCACGAACTCGGCACCGATCTGGTGCTCGTGTGCAGCAACGTCAACGCAAACGTGATTGCGGACGATGCACTGATCGTCGATCAGCTCGGCGAGCTTGCATCGCTCGCCGAACGCGAAGGTGTGCGGGTCGGCTTCGAAGCCCTCGCGTGGGGCAAGTATGTGAATTCGTATCGCCACGCGTGGCGGCTCGTCGATGCCGTCAATCATCCGAGCCTCGGGCTGATACTGGACAGCTTCCATACGCTGTCGATCGACGATCCTGTCGATCCCATTGCCGACATTCCGGGCGATCGGATTGTGTTCGTGCAGATCGCCGATGCGCCGCTGCACAAGATGGACGTTCTCGAATGGAGCCGTCATTACCGGTGCTTTCCGGGGCAGGGCGACCTCGATGTCGCCCGCTTCGCGGACCGGGTACTGGCGACGGGCTATCAGGGCCCCTTTTCGCTGGAGATCTTCAACGACGGCTTCCGCGCCGCGCCGACGGCGGCGACCGCCGCAGACGGCTATCGCTCGCTGCTGTACCTCGAAGAGCAGGCGGCGCATCAGCGCACGGGGCAGAGCGCGCAGCCGCTGTTCACGCCGCCTGCGCCGCCCGCGCATTCGGGCTTTCAGTTCATTGAGTTCGCCGTCGATTCGACCAGCGCGCCGCGTCTTGCGCAACGCTTTGCCGAAGCGGGATTTCACACGGCGGGCAAGCATCGCTCGAAGGACGTGACGCTATATCAGCAAGGCGATGCGTCGATCGTGCTGAACGCGGAGACGGATTCATTCGCGAGCGAGTTTTTTCATCGGCACGGTTTGTCGCTTTGCGCGTCTGCGTTTCAGGTCGACGATGCCGCGCGTGTTTTCGAACGCGCGACGTCGTTCGGCTACGCACCGTTTTCGGGCCGTGTCGGTCCCAACGAGCGCGTCGTGCCCGGTGTGCGTGCACCGGACGGCAGCCTGCATTACTTCGTCGACGCGCGCCCCGACGAGCCAACGCTTTACGAAGCCGATTTCGTGCTCGACGCGCAAGCCAACGGGCAGCCAGCCGGGCCGGGCGATCTGACGCGTATCGATCACGTCTGCCTCGACTTGCCCGCCGATACGCTCGACACGTGGGTGCTGTATTTCAAGGCAGTGTTCGGCTTTGAAGCCGAATCGGCCTGGTTGCTTCCCGATCCTTATGGACTGGTGCGCAGCCGTGCGGTGCGCAGTGCCGACGGATCGGTGCGGATCGTTCTCAATGCTTCCGTGGACGGGCGTACGTCGACGGCGCAATCGCTGCATATATATCGCGGTTCTGGCCTGAATCATGTGGCGTTTGTCACTGACGACATCTTCGCGGCCGTCGAACAGTTGCGCGCACGCGACGTTCGGCTATTACGAATACCGTTGAACTATTACGATGACCTTGAAGCGCGATACGATTTCGCCGACGACATGATTGCCAGGATGAAAGACGCTCACGTGCTCTATGACCGGGATGCGCAGGGCGGCGAATTCTTCCATGTGTACACCGAGCAGATGGACGGACGCTTCTTCCTGGAGGTCGTGCAGCGCAAGGGCGGCTACGACGGATACGGTGCAGTAAACGCACCTGTCAGGCTCGCCGCTCAAGCGCAGCGCAAGCATGGCTAGATGCAAAGAACTGAGATTGCGCGGGGCGCTGACAGGTGATTTCCAGTAGCAATCCGCGCAGTACCAGGGTGTACCCAGGTTTTCCCCGCCTTACCTTCAGCTTTTCAGCAATACGCAATAACCACGCAGCACTGGCGGCGACGGTCTTTCTTTGTCCGTTCGCCGGCAAAGCGATGCGCTGCATCGCCATAACACTCAAACAGAAAGGGATCAGGAGATGAAAAGACGTTACCCCGAAGTCAAGCTCGCGCTGGCTTGCGCAGCCGTGCTGGCCGCGATGCCCGCCTTCGCGCAGAACAGCGTGACGCTGTACGGCATCGTCGATAACGGTATCGGTTATCAGTCGAGCTCGACGACGCTCGGTTCGACCTCGGGCGGCCACTCGGCCGTCAAGATGGTCACGGGCGTGTGGGCGGGCAGCCGCTTCGGCCTGAAGGGCGCGGAAGATCTGGGCGGCGGCACGAAGGCCATCTTCACGCTGGAAGAGGGTTTCAGCGCCGCCAACGGCGCGATGGCGACGAACAACCTGATGTTCAGCCGCCAGGCGTTCGTCGGCGTGACCAACGACAACTACGGCTCGCTGACGGCAGGCCGCCAGTACACGTCCTACTACCAGTTGCTGTCGCCGTACAGCCCGACGACGTGGCTCACGGGCTTCTATGGCGCGCACGCGGGCGACGTCGACGGTCTCGACACGATCTACCGCGCAAACAACACGCTGCTGTACATGTCGCCGAAACTCTACGGCTTCAAGTTCAGCGGTTCGTATTCGTTTGCGGGCGTGCCGGGTAGCGCATACCAGGGTTCGACGTGGAGCACGGCTGTGCAATACGCGCAGGGCCCCATCGGCATCGCGGTCGGCTTCTCGAAGATCAACAACTCGAACGTGAACGGCGGCACCTTCGGCACCGACACGGCGACGTCGAATGGCGGCGCGCAGTCGGGTGTGTCGGCCGTGACCAACGGCTACCAGACGGCGCGTGCGCAGCAGCGCTTCGCGGTCGGCGCGGGCTACACGTTCAACAGCCAGTTCGACATCACGGCGACGTATTCGAACGTGCAGTACATCCCGGGCATCGGTTCGTCCTACCGCAATCTGGCGATCTGGAATTCGGGCGGCATCGTGCTGCACTGGAAGCCGACGGCCGCCTGGGACTTCGCGACGGGCTACGCATACACGCGCGCGACCAAGTCGAACGGCATCTCGAGCAGCGCGTCGTATTCGCAGGTCAACCTGTCCGAGTACTACTCGCTGTCCAAGCGCACGGGCATCTACGCGCTGCAGGCCTATCAGCGCGCGAACGGCCAGACGCTCGGCACGAACGGCCGCAGCATCATCAACGCAACGGCCACGATCGGCGACGGCTTCAACTCGACGCCTTCGTCGTCTCGTAGCATGGTCGGCGTCGGAGCGGGCATCATTCACCGCTTCTGATGCGGTTTTTTGCCGGCTTTTGCCATATGAGCGCTGTTTGACGTCAGGTTGAAGCCGGTTTGACGTTTGCGTGAAGCAGGACAGGGCGCCGCAATTGCGGCGCTTTGTTTTTTCGGGCACGCATATTGTATTCATGTGCCCGAGTGTGCCAACGGTCGGTGCTCGCTACCGGCGTCGGCGGTTCGATCGTGCTTCATGGCGCGCCGAATCCGGCGTGACGACAGCAAACGGCCATCAAGGGCGCGCATGATAGGCGGACGGCGACGGCAGCCCGACGGCATGAAGATGCTCAGCGGCTGCTACAATCCTGCGTCATTGCAATGAAGGTGAACACATGGGCTTTGAACAACTGGCGAAGCTGAGGGACGAACTCGCCAAGCAGGCAAAAGCGCAGCGCAAGGAAAAGCAGGCTGCGGACACGCACGCTGCCCAACCGGGCAAGAACGCGAAGGCAAACGACTCGACAAAGGGCAGAGACGCTCGCACAGCGGGCAAGCCAGCTGCGAAGCCGGACCGGAAGCCGGCACCCGCACGTCAGGCACCGAAGCAGCAGAATCCCGTCGATCCGGTCGTCCATACCATCGGCAGGTTGCAAAAGCGGTATCCGCTGGCGTTTCCGAAGAATCCTGCGCCGAAGGTGGCGCTGAAGATCGGCATTCTCGACGATCTGCTCGCACAGGCGGGCGAACTCAAGCTGTCCGAGCAGGAAGTTCGCGATGCCGTGAGTACCTGGTGCCGCGGCAGCCGCTACTGGGCGAGCCTGACGGAAGGTGCATCGCGTGTCGATTTGACGGGCGCGGAAACGGGCAAGGTCACGGCGTCGGAATCCGCATTTGCGCGACGTCGTTCGGGCGGACGGACGAAGCCGGTGACAACCAAGGCAGGCGAGAATGCGCCTGCTGTGGCAAAGCCCGCTGATGAAGCGGCGGCTGCGCCAGGTGCGAGTAACGATGCAGACAGTGCGCCGGCCGCGGATAAGGCGCGAGGCTGATGATGGTTCGCTGAGGCGACCCTAATGGATTGAGGTTGCGGAAAACGGTGGCGCGTTTGCTGCTGCCTGCTCCTTAATTTGACATAATACAAATTATCAACGTTCTGACTTGTAGCGGCCAGATGATAATGTCCGCTTTTAGCCGCATAGAAATGTCCGCTTTTGATGCTGTCGTATGCTAGCCACCCGCCGTTTTCGGGCGCTCTAGACATCGATGGCTGTGACAGAACGGATAACAATGACGATGCGGGAACTGGACAGATTCAAAGTCATTCAGGACGTGACGGAGGGACGGCTCAAGCCATGGCGTGCTGCCGAACGTCTGGGTCTGACGACGAGGCAAGTACGGCGGTTGGTGGCCCGATACCGCGAGTCTGGCGCCGCTGGACTGATCTCTTGCAAGCGCGGTATGCCCGGGAATCGGAGACTGGACGGCGAACTGGCCCAACGTGCTCTGGCCATCGTCCGTGAGCGCTACGCCGATTTCGGCCCGACCCTGGCGTGCGAGAAGCTGCGCGAGTGTCACGGCATCCGGCTCGCGAAGGAAACCGTACGCAAGCTGATGACGGAAGCCGGGCTGTGGATACCGCGCCGGCAGCGCCCGCCGAAGGTCTACCAGCCGCGGGCCCGGCGCGCGTGTCTGGGCGAGCTGGTGCAGATCGACGGCAGCGACCACCGCTGGTTCGAGGACCGGGCGCCGGCCTGCACGCTGCTGGTGTATGTCGACGATGCGACGAGCCGGCTGATGGCGTTGCATTTCACGGCGACCGAATCAACTTTCAGTTATTTCGAAGCTACGCGCGCATACATCGAGCGCCATGGCAAACCCGGCGCGCTCTATAGCGACAAGTACAGCGTGTTTCGCAAAACGGGCGCGAACAAGGATGGCAATAGCGTGACCCACTTTGGACGTGCAATGTACGAACTGAACATCGACACATTTTGCGCGAACAGCAGCCCGGCCAAGGGCCGCGTCGAGCGCGCACACCAGACGCTGCAGGACCGGCTCGTCAAGGAACTGAGGCTGCGCGGCATCAACACGGTGGCCGAAGCCAATGCGTACGCCCCGATCTTCATGGCCGCTTATAACGCCCGGTTCGCCAAGCCCCCGAAGAGCGATTTTGACGCACACCGGCCGCTGCGCGCTGATGAGAGCCTTGAGTTGGTGATGACGTGGCGCGAGACGCGCAAGGTGACAAAGTCGTTGACCGTGCAATATGACCGCGTGATGTATCTGCTGGATGACACACCGGAGAACCGGAAGCTGATCGATCGGTATGTCGAGGTCTGGGAGTACCCGGATGGGCGTATCGAGCTCAGGATGGACGGCCGAATTCTGGCGTGCAGACAGTATGACCGGCTGGCTGAGATCGATCAGGGTGCGATTGTCGAACACAAACGGCTCGCCCACGTGTTGCAGGTCTCGCAGGCGCTTCAGGCGCAACGCGATAACAGCCGCATCGGAAAGGCACCTTCCCGCACGCATCTGGGCGCTTCAACCAAAGTCCAAAGTCGGATGTCAGGCAAGAAGAAGCAACGCGAGTTCACACAGGCCGACGTCGAACATGCGATCGTGGATCTTGCCCAGCAAAGACAGATGCAACCGCAACATCACAAACCTGGCCGGAGGTCTGCAAGGGACAGGGGAACGGACGTAAGCGCGCTGCCCATTCAAACACCATCCTTCGACACTGCGTGATCTTTAACCCATGAAAAGCAAACCCTGAACCCCTTAAACCCGGACATCTCTATCTAGCCGGGAAGCGGACATCTGAATCTGGCCTCGACATGACTGTAGGTCCCAAATAGATGGAATGGTCGCCTCCCGCCTTAACGGACCATTCGGCGCCGCAGTCTCCCGATCTGGGCGTGCGACATTGCTGGTTCGGCAATCCCGCCGCCACGGAGAACCAGATGGAACCCACGATCATTGCCATCGACCTGGCCAAACGCGTATTCCCGCGGAAGCCTAAAAAAACAGTCCGAACAGTTTCTTCAGGAGTTCTTCCGCCGACATCATGGTGAGCGCCAGCGGCAGGATCGGCACAAGAACTGCGGCCGCAAGGCGCACGATGGCATCCCGGGTTATCGGCACGATGCGCATGTTGCGAACTACGTCGAAGCTGTTCGCCAGATCTGCGAGCGACTGGATGTCGCCACTCCCCACGAGGGCTTCGCCGGTAGAGGCGCCGCCACGCAGCCATTTGTCGTCGAATTCGCGCACGTACCGTTGCGCCAGCGCTCCGTATTCACTCAGCCCCCGCCGCTTCGCCTGGGCCAACTGCGGCGCGAAGACCAGCAATGGGCCAAACACCAGGCACAGCAGAAAAACAACCATTGCGCCCGTCTCCACCTTGAACTCCGTCAGTGCGGCCCCCGCGAAGAAGATGCGGTTCGCGAATTGAGCCGCCAGCATCGCACCGTGCGCGACCAGGAGAGCCATGAATGCATAGACCGTGTTGGCGAGAAACCCAAGGCCACCGACACGATCGGGATGAGTGGGAACCAGGCTCAACTCGATACGCGATACCTGCCAGAGAAACCTCATCCAGATAAACAACCGGAAGTACCATCGGATCAACAGGAATTGGAATATCGGCACGCTGACGTAGCCGTACCAGAATCCGGCGAGCGAGAGCGTCAGGCCGCCAGCGCCGGGGGTTGCATACCATGTCGATGTCGCTTGCAGTGCGGTGTATTGGCGCCAGACGACGAGAACACCAACGCCGTACACCAAGGCAATCAGAAGGAGTTCTCCAGCGACTGAATTACGCAGACGGAACGCCGACCTGATCGCCTCATCGAACCGCATTACGGAGACGTCAGGAATGATCTTCCGATCAACGAACGCACGTGCGATCGGGCGCAGACGGCGATGCACGATTAGCTCGGCGATGATCAATACCGGCACAGCAACAAGGAAGCGGATATGAACTTCAAGATCCAGCAGGAACGGCACGGCCACGCTGTGATCGAGCAGATGCCCGTCAAGTGCTGCGAGCACCAGTAAAGGCAGCCAGGCCACCAGCGTGATCACGAGAACACGCTGGCGTACCAACTCCAGTGCATCGTCAGCCATGTGCGTGCGGCGCAGAAGCTGAAAGAGCGGCCCTCCCAGAACCAGCGAAAAATTCTGGGTATCCCGCAGAATATCGTCAGCGGAAGGGACGGCATCATCGGTCCTCTTCGGTCCCAGGCCCAGATAGTGACTCATGATTCGGTGCCCTTCTACTCACAATTGACCCGGCCGCCAACTCGACGGCTCCGCATATACTTGGGTCGACAATCACACATTCATTTTCGACCTGAGACCCATCGTAAGAGCGGACGCACTATGCAAATTGATCCACGTCATGTTTGCTCGATCCGTGATTACAGGAAGCGTGTATGTGGCCGTTTCCGGCGGAATGCTTCAGCGGGAAGCGCAACCGGATCAGCCCGTCAATCACTGCAGCGGAACGCCATCGCGAGAGATTCGAATCGCCGTGGCCTCGACGAAATCGACACGCACACTGTCGCCTACATTGAGCCCATTCAAAAGACCGCCGGATGACGCTTCCAACGTCACTGTTCTGGTTGGACCACGCAGCGTCAACTGGCGCTTTGAGTAATCGATTTTTTCGACAGTCGCCACTGCTTCGACCCGATGGACCTCGAGTGAGGAGCCTACAGATTGAGCGGTGCTAAATCCACGATCGATCCGTTCTCGAATACCATTCGGAGAGGTCGTCACCGCGCGAAGCAGAAGCGCCCGGCTGTATGTGATCGCGACCGCATCGCCCGTCTTCAGCGAAGTCACATCGCCTACCGACCGATCCACGACGACGTCCACGGGTTCACCATTTTCCTGAACGAGAGTAACGCTATTGCGCTGCGCATCGATCTCGAAGACGATTGCCCTCGTCCTGGTCACACTGGTGCCGGAGAATTGTTGCGATTCCGAAGCAAGAGAAGGCTGATCCTGACCATAGGTGTGCACTGCCGCCGCCATCGACAACGACAGGACGGCAATGTTGATACAACATCTTACCGACCGTTGGATGCTCATGGCTCTCCCTCCGTTTGCGCAGATCAGAGCACACGCCTCGTGCGAATCTACGGCCTACGTGATAGCAAACTGCGTTCGTCCCGTCCGGTTCGATGCGGAACCAGACCGTCGGTAACCGGTTGGCCGTCGATACGCGGCAGGCGATTTCGTACCGTGCCTGACTGCCAGAGCGCTGTCGCCGTCGAACGATGAGGCGCATTCGCACACAACCTGGCGAGAATCTTCGACGCCGGTTGCGAAAGCTCAATCTGGGACTAAAGCGGCGAAGACGATGTGCGAATAAAGAACCTTGACCAGCACCCGTGCTCACGGAGATTGCACATCTGGTTGGTTTGCTCGCTCGCGCTACATCGATCCCTCGCACCATTCGCAGGCATCCACCTGCTTATGCGGCTGCCCGGGGCGCTCGGCACCCCGTTTTCCGAATGCAGAATCCGGCCGCGACAAATTCGACCCGGGCGATGTGATCGCGGCATTCTCTGCTGACGCGGCAGCGTGCGGCTGCACCAGGGCGGCCTGCGGGGGCGGCGCCACGGCAGCGCCAATGAGGAATCCACTCGATGTGAGAAAGATCGCGGCTAGAAGCAGGAATTCCATGTCGTACCTCACTGATTTTCGTAGTCGCCCTTCAAGTCTTTCGTTCGCAACGAGACGTCATTGATTGAGTGACTGTGTGAATTGCCTTAACTGCGCCCGCGTTGCGACTCAATGTATTGCCTTTTCGGTTGCTCTATTGCGAAATGGAAGCGGCGATTCTGCGGGTTGCTCCGCCGCTCGGTCCTTGAAAGATTCACTCCCGCTTATAGCAGGCAGCAACACGAAGTCCCGCTGCGTTTCGGACATCTTCGCGACGGCGTGCAACGTGACCCTTGTGGTCCAACAGACATCGGACGGCGTCGCCTCGGACGGATGTACCATGTACAGTTCATACCGATCCATGCTGGCGGGATCCGCATCCAGTTCTATGACGATCGCGCGGGACAGTGCCTCGACGGCCGCTTCATATTCCTCTTGCGTGGGAAGCCGGACGGGAATGTCGGAGCCACTACTCACCAACACTCTATAAATCAGTCGCAGATAAAGCGCGGCATCTGCATCGGACATTTGGGCCAGCGTGATACGGTTCATCACTGAGCGCATATCGACAAGACCAAAACAATTCACGGGAACCAATTCGTCTAGCAGGCGGATGAAGAGTTGCAAGTAATCCAGGCGCTCGTTCGGGGTCAGGCGCGCAAGTCCGCTCGACATCAGCGCTTCCCGTTTGCCTTCGTCGAAAAAGACTTCCTGGAGCGATCGCGCACCACCGGGAAAGCGTGTCGCAATGACGGGATCTCGCAAGATCATGTCGAACCATGCCGTCAGCATCCGCGCTTTGCCGGAGCCAGGAACGATTCCGTTTTGACTCAGCGCATCGTCCAGGCTGCTCCCTCGGGACGTCGGCGAGGCCATCGCGCTCGCCCCCGAGTCAGGCAGACCGGCTTGAGGCGTGTGATGAAACGCAGCGTTCGCACTGGTTGACAGCAGAAGCGCTAGCGAGGCGACGACCAGCAAGCTGTGTCTCTTCGCCATCGCGAAGAACCGTAGAATCACTTCATACTCCGGTAAAACATTGGCTCGAAGCCACACGCAACTCAGGGGCGTTGTCACCGCCATATGCCATTGACGATACGCAAGCGAGCATTCAGCGGCTTGATTCAGGTCAATGCTCCAGGGAACGGATACGCGGCGATTTCATGTGCATTGCGCGTTGCCTTGTGTGGAACCACTTCATCCGTCACACCGCTGCCGATGGCAAAACAGGCTTTGCCGCGTTCGTATGCGATTTACCCTACCCGGTCGACGCCCCATCAGATTGACTCAGGTCAAGGCTCCGGGAACGTGAAGATTCAACATGAGCGCGGATTTCTTCGTGACGGTGTCAGCAGTGAATGAATTCGGTCGGTATCAAACTAGACTCACCCGGGGGCATCCATGGCAGCTGAGTACCGATTCGGGGCGCAGTCACGCGCAGGTCCAGCTCGTGGGGTCTCGCGTTCATTGCGCACGCGCGACTGGTGCGCAGCGTCCGTCGCTTCGTGCCTTCTTCTCACCGTCATGCAGGTATCGGCTCAGGAACTCGAGCCGCGCGCCTATTCACCCGCTCCCGTCGGCACCAACTTCGTTGGACTCACGTATTCGTGGCTGGGAGGACAGGTCCTCGTCGATTCGTCATTGCCCATCAGCGATGTCCATGCAAACATCAATTCTGCATCCGCTGCATACGTGCACGTATTCAACCTTGCCGGCCGCGCCGCTTCGCTTGCCGTACTCGCGCCGTTCATTAGCGGCGACATCTCCGGCAACGTCTTCGACGCACCGAATCGAGTGCATCGCGCCGGCCTGGGTGATCTCCGATTCAGGCTTTCGATCGATCTGCTCGGTGGTCCTGCACTGACTCCAGAAGAATTCGCACGCCGCACACCGGACACGATCATCGGCACGAGCCTGATGGTCATTGCGCCGACGGGACAATATGAATCGGCGCATCTTGTGAACGTCGGCAGTAATCGATGGGCATTTAAACCGGAGGTCGGCGTTTCGCAGCCGCTCGGCAACTGGTTCGCTGAAGCGACAGCGGGCGTCTGGTTTTTCACGGATAACACGTCGTTTCTCGGCAGCAAGCGACGTAGTCAGGCGCCGCTCGGCGTGCTCCAGCTGCATGGCGGATACCTGTTCCGCCCGGGGTTGTGGTTGGCCGCCGATGCGGGCTTCTATACGGGCGGGGCGACCTCCGTCAACGGGATCACCAACGACGACGCTCAAAACAATGCGCGCTATGGACTGACGCTTTCGCTTCCGATAACGCGCGACTGGTCAGCCAAGCTCGCCGTGTCAAACGGCTTTATGGTCAGAGCGGGAGGAAACTACAAGTCCATCTCCCTGACACTGCAATATCGGTGGTTCAACCGCTAAGCCATCTCCGACGAAGTCCCGCTATCCATCGTGGTGGGTCCCTTTCGCTGCCTGAATCGCGAAGCGCGGATCATCTGTTGACTAAGGTCAACCGAAGCGCTTTGACCGTTCCTATGCTGAGTATGCGTGAAGCACCCGTCTGGCCGAGCACGAATAGCAGCGCAATCCAGACGGACTCGGCACGCGTCCTGATCCGCAGCGCTTGCTTATCGACTGTTCAATTCATTGAACGGCACGCTTCCTCGCCACGGATTCCAAACAGCTGAAGGAGAGGTTACATGTCTGATTCAGTGTCTCAACCCGCATCCGGCTCGAAGGTGAGTCCGTCTAGTGCATCCGCGGCCGCTCCCAGGCTGCATCTCGGCGCACTGACAGCGCTGGTGGTGGGCTCCATGATCGGAGGCGGCATCTTCTCGTTGCCGCAGAACATGGCTGTCAGCGCCGGCGCGGGCGCGGTGCTGATCGGATGGGCAATTACTGCCGTGGGCATGCTGACACTGGCCTTCGTGTTCCAGACGCTCGCGAATCGCAAGCCCGAACTCGATGGCGGCGTGTATATCTACGCGAAGCAAGGGTTCGGCGACTATATGGGCTTCTCGTCGGCGTGGGGCTACTGGATCAGCGCATGGCTCGGGAACGTCGGCTACTTCGTCCTGCTGTTCGGCACCTTCGGCTACTTCTTTCCGGTTTTCGGCGAAGGCAATACGCCCGTCGCGATCGCCTGCGCCTCGGTGTTGCTGTGGGGCGTTCATTTCCTCGTGCTGCAGGGCATCAAGGAAGCCGCGTTCGTGAACATGGTGACGACAATCGCCAAGGTCGTGCCAATCGTTTTATTCATCGTGATCTGCGCATTTGCGTTCAACGCACACTTTTTCGCGAACGACTTTTTCGGCCTGAACACGCCAAAACTCGGGAGCGTAGCGAATCAGGTGCGAGGCACGATGCTCGTGACAGTCTGGGTTTTTATCGGCATCGAAGGCGCCAGCATTTTCTCTGCACGCGCAGAAAAACGGACGGACGTCGGCAAGGCGACGATCATGGGGTTCATTGGCGTACTGCTCGTTCTCGTACTCGTCAACGTGCTGTCGCTCGGGATCATGGCGCGACCTGATCTTGCCGCGCTGCAGAACCCGTCGATGGCTGGGGTGCTCGAGCATGTCGTGGGTCACTGGGGTGCAATTCTGATCAGTGTCGGCCTCGTCATTTCGCTGCTGGGCGCCCTGCTCTCGTGGGTTCTGCTTTGCGCCGAGATCATCTTTTCGGCTGCAAGGGACAACACGATGCCGAGCTTCGTGCGCAAGGAAAATGCGAAGAAGGTTCCAGCGAATGCGCTGTGGCTTACCAACGGCCTGACGCAGGCATTCCTGCTCATCACGCTTTTCTCCAAAGGGACCTACCTCTCGCTGATCTATCTGGCAACTTCAATGATCCTGTTGCCCTACTTCTGGTCCGCGGCTTATGCGTTGCGCGTCGCATGGCGCCGCGAAACGTATGAGCAGGAGCCCGCCCAACGCAACAAGGACCTGGTGGTGGCAACCATCGCGGTGATCTATGCCGTGTGGCTGCTCTACGCGGGTGGACTCAAGTATGTGTTGTTGTCGGCGCTTTTATATGCCCCCGGCGCCGTGCTGTTTGCCAAGGCGAAGCGCGAAACCGGGCAACCCGTGTTCACGCTGATGGAAAAGCTGGTCTTCGCCGCGGTCGTGGCAGGAGCACTGGTGGCGGCATTCGGCCTTTACAAGGGCTTCCTCACGCTCTGATGACAGGAGACACATGATGACCACGGAAACAATGAAGTATGGCGTTCATTCGGAGGCGGGCAAGCTTCGCAAGGTGATGGTCTGCTCGCCGGGCCTCGCGCACCAGCGACTGACACCGAGCAATTGCGACGAACTGCTCTTCGATGACGTTATCTGGCTCAGTCAGGCAAAGCGCGATCATTTCGACTTCGTCACCAAGATGCGCGAGCGCGGGGTCGAAGTGCTGGAAATGCACAATCTGCTTACGGAGACAGTACATGTTCCCGAGGCGCTTAAATGGATTCTGGACCGCAAGATCCGCCCCGATACCGTCGGCGTGGGACTCGCCGGCGAAGTGCGCGCATGGATCGAAAGTCTCGAGCCGCGCAAGCAGGCTGAGTTTCTGATCGGCGGCGTCGTGGCCGAGGACATACCTGATACGGACGAATCCAACGCGCTGAAAATGTACCGGCAATATCTGGGTTATTCCGGGTTCGTATTGCCGCCGCTGCCCAACACGCTATTCACACGTGACACCACCTGCTGGATCTACGGCGGCGTGAGCCTCAACCCGATGTATTGGCCTGCCCGCCGGCAGGAGACCTTGCTGACCACAGCGATCTACAGGTTCCATCCCGACTTCGCGCAGAAGGAATTCGAAGTCTGGTACGGTGACCCGGACCGCGATCATGGCATGGCGACACTCGAAGGCGGCGACGTCATGCCGATCGGCAAGGGGCTTTTGCTCATCGGGATGGGGGAACGCACATCGCGGCAAGCCATCGGGGAACTTGCGCAAAATCTGTTCGCGAAGGGAGCGGTCGAGCGCATCATCGTGGCCGGGCTGCCGAAATCTCGTGCCGCGATGCATCTGGATACGGTGTTCACTTTCTGTGACCGGGACCTCGTCACGGTATTCCCCGAAGTCGTCAATGAGATCGTCGCCTTCTCGCTGCGGCCCGGCGATTCGGAAGCAACGCGGATCCATATCCGCCGCGAAGACAAGCCATTTGTGGATGTCGTCGCCGATGCCCTCGGGCTTGCGAAATTGCGCATCGTCGAGACGGGCGGCAACACCTTCGCAGCCGAACGCGAGCAGTGGGATGACGGCAACAATGTCGTCTGCGTCGAACCCGGCGTCGTGATCGGCTATGACCGGAACACGTACACGAACACGTTGCTGCGCAAGGCCGGCGTCGAGGTGATCACGATCACGGCAAGCGAGTTGGGCCGTGGCCGGGGCGGCGGGCATTGCATGACTTGCCCGATCGTGCGCGATCGCATCGACTATTGAATGGAACGACGCCTGCGGTGCGGCATGCGAACCGGGCGTTCCACCATGTAAGCGGTGGAACGCTCAATGCTTGCGGGCGCGGCGATGACGGCTGCCATGAGTCCCGCTCGATTTCACAGCGCCTTCATCGCCGCATCGATGTCCAGTCCGCCGGACAACAGCTCGCAGCGAGGAAACCTGACCAGCACGAATGAGCGAATCACCGCCCGATGACCGGGAATGCGCGCAAAGTGAAATTCGATGTCCGTCCCGATGTTGCTGTCGGGATCTTGCACGACATTCATCGAGTCAATCCGCACGTGTCTGCTCTTCACGTGCAGATGATCAGCTGGATGCAGAAATACGTTGCACACACACTCCAACTCGAGTTCGAGCGTCTGCTCGGGCACTCGGAGTCCCGCAAGCGCGCGTGAATTGCTCTCGATCTCTGCCTGTATGCGAGCCAGTTCGTCCGGCGCAGTGATCGCCTGTTCACCGACAACACCACGTAGTCCCGAGCCCTGCCTTTCGAGCAAGACGACCCGTTTTTCAATGAGCGCTCTCGACTGTCTTGCCAGATCACGCCTGTTAGCCGCAAGACTTTCGAAGCCCGCCAGTGCTAGCTGATCGATCAGCCGGCGTCCAATCTCAGCGCGTAATGACGCTTCGGAATCGCTGCAGATCCTGACGCGATGGTCGCTGAAACACAATGTGGTTTGCGGCACGTCGTGACGGATGGATTCTCCTTCAAGCGCGACGCCCAATATGTGCCGCTCGGTCATCGCCATGCCGAGCACCGCGTACGCCACTGGCGCTTCGCCATCACGCTCGAACAGCGCGCGTAATGCCTCGGACTGGCTCAATGCTCGCGAGATGTCTGCGGGCGTCGCGAAGAACGAGCGAATCACCGGATCGGACGACCACGCTTTGGCATTGGCATCGCGCACGGCGGGCAACGACGCGACAAGCGCGTCCGTATAGCTCAGTGCCGCATCCAGCGATTGTGCAAGCCGCGCCTCGTGACGACGCGCATTCTTCAGTCGCGGATTCATCGCAAGTACACGGGCGATTGCGTCGCTGATCCTGCTTTCCCGGTCCGAATCCGTGCGTGTCCGCCAGCGTAGTAGGAAATCGTTGAGCAAGCTCATCTGTCGTACTCCGAGTGTGTCTGTCCGTGCCGTTCGCTGCTCATCCGTGCGCTCGCACTGCGGCGCTGCGGGCCGTTGGACTATGCCGCTATTGCGCTGCGTGCGTTGCCGTCGGCTAGCTACGCGCCAGGATGCGCTGCAAGAGAAGACTGAAGCAGACAGGCGACGTGGGGAGAAAAAAGGACCCGCCAGGCGTCGCCTTCGCGACCGTTCAAGCCGCGCGTCTGGCGGGTGTCAATATCAGCAGCAGCACCCGTCAGCCGAGAGGTGAAACCAGAACGGCTACGGGCAAACTTACGATAGGAGCAAGCAGGCGTGGCTCGCTTGATTTGCATCAATGCGGGTGCGACGTTGCCGAAAGGCGTCCTCAATGACGGACGATGGTGTCGATCGGAAACCTGATCTGGACACGAAATCCTCTGTCCAGTCGATTTCCGAGCGACACGGTGCCGTTAAGTTGCCGGACGCGCTCGCGTATGCCCAGCAGGCCAAAAGAGTCGGGCTTGTCGCCGGGCGCGGAAGCCGCCCCGCGTCCGTTGTCATCGATGCGAACTTCACACGCGTTATCGTCGAGCTCGATGGTGACGACGACTTCCGTCGCACACGCATGACGCGCCACGTTTGTCAGCGCCTCCTGAACGATGCGAAAGATTGCGGTTGATGCCGTATCGCTGAACGCGAGCTCGCCCGCCGACAAACGGGTGCTGGCCTTGATCCCGTAGCGCCGACTAAATTCATCCGCGAGCCACTCTACGGCAGGCAGCAACCCCAGATCGTCGAGCATCGTGGGACGCAGATTCGACGCGATGCGTCGCAACGCGCTCATCGTATCGTCCGCCTGTACGACCAGGCCACGCGCCTTCGCGGCTGTCTCCGCGGTGTAATGCCCTGCTTCGACGTCCTGCTGCAGGATGACGGCGCTCATTTTCAATGCGGTCAACTGCTGACCGAGGTCATCGTGCAGTTCCCGGGCGATTCTCTTCTTTTCCTCTTCCCGCGCCCGCTCCGTCGCCGCAGCGAGTTCGCCGACATGTTCGAGTTGTTCCAGCCGTTTATGCTCGGTCAGATCACGCGTCACTTTGGCGAAACCCTGCAGCGCCCCCTTGTCGTCGCGAATGGGCGTGATAATAGCGTCCGCCCAGAAACGCGACCCATCACTTCTGACACGCCATCCTTCGGCTTCGGAGCGGCCCTGCGTGGATGCCGTCTCGAGCATGCGTTCGGGCAAACCCGCCGTCCGCGCTTCTGGCGGATAGAAGACAGAAAAATGGCGGCCGATAATTTCACCTGCGCAATAGCCCTCGATTCGCTGGGCTCCCGTATTCCAGGAGGTGACCTCGCCCGTCGGACTGAGCATGAAGATCGCGTAGTCTTCGACGCTGTCAATCATCGCCTGTAATCGCTGCTCGCTTCTGCGAAGCTTTGCCTCGATCAGTTGACGCTGCGAAAGATCGTGCGTGACGGCTGCAAAACCAGCCAGATCGCCCTGCTCACGTTGCTGAGCAATGACGAGTACGCTGGCCCAGAACCGTATTCCGTCCTTGCGCGCGTGCCAGCCCTCGTCATAGGCCCGCCCAGTCGTCGCTGCTCGCACCAGGATGTCCGAATGAACGGGCACACCCGCGGAAACCGTCGGGTAGAGTACCGAAAGCGGCTTACCAAGAATTTCACCCGCGCCATATCCTGTGATGCGTTCGGCTGACGCATTCCATGTCTCGACCTGACCGTGCGTGTCGAGCGTAAAGACGGCAAATTCCCCGTCGATGTCGATGGCGAAGTGATAGCGGTGTTCGCCGGATTGATTGCCTTGCGGCACCGGATTCGCGTCACTCGTGCCTGGTGCGCTCATGCTGCTCACAGGCGCCTCCCGTCATCAACTTCGAGTCTGGTTCTTCGACCGGCCGGAAAACACCGGCCGGCCCTACGTGGGCACAGCGGGAAGTCATTCACAGCACGGGATCGCCCAATTCAGGGTATTCGGCAACGAGAATGTCGAAAACGTGAGCGGCCCGCGCAGGCAGATTGTGTGTGAGGTGCCGCTGCAGGTACTCGTCCGACCTGAGCCACGCATACGCTCGACCGACATCGTCGACGGTGGGCTTGATCTGCATGATCTTTGTCACGACGTCGTCTTCGAATGGTCCGATGATCTTACGGATTTCATTGGCCGTCGCCGCTTCCGGCACGACTTTCGCGGATGATGCATTCATGATTTGCGCTCCTTGGCGGACAGACAGTGACGAAGCGCATCGCCGAACATTCGCTCGACCGTATTCTTCAATGTCTGGCCCTGTGTCATGACGGTCTCCGTCGCACCGCGACTTGTCCTCTACATTCCCGGAAGCACTGGCGGATATTCAAGGTGACTGTTCACCTCCTTCACCCCGGGTACGTTTTCGGCAGCCACACAGATAGCTTTGCCTTCTTCGTCACTTGTGACCACACCCCAAAGGTGCACGACTCCGTCCTTCACCAGAATACTTTCGCGCGGCAGCGACCAACGGGTGTTCTTCAGTGCGATCACGATGCCTTCTCGAATCGACTGATCATCTGCTGCCGCTGGTCCGTTCGGCTCCGTGACGATGCTGGCAAGCGCGCGGATCAGGTTCGCGCGGCTCACGAGACCCGTCACCTTGCCGTCCTTGACCACGGGCACACGTTTGATCCGATGCCGTTCGAGCAACTCGGCAATATCAGAAACGGGCGTGTCTTCGGTTACGGTAATGACATCCGTCGTCATCAGATCGCTCACCTTGTGCGAGTGCTCCTTGATATATTCGCTCGCCAGTTCCCGCGTCGACGCCAGAAAATCCAACCACCAGGCGCGCTTGTTCACCCCAGTGCCAATCTCGGCGCGGTGCAGCAGGTCGCCTTCCGTCACCATGCCGACCAGCTCGCCCTTGTCGTCGACGACAGGCATGCCGCTAATGTGCTTTTCCGCCAACGCCCTGGCTGCTTCCTGCACCGTCGTATCGGGGTGTGCAAATACGACTGACGTGGTCATGACATCGATTGCGCGCATCCTTTTCCTCCGTGGTGATCATGTAAGCGGCAGGCAGTCCCAAACCCGGCCCAACGAACCGTCAACGCATAAGCGAATGTTCGACTAGCGCGGCTACTTTCAATTGATCGATATCAAGCGAGTTCGGATATCGAAAACACTCTTTCGAGCGATGGGTTTCTGACACTCGTCCAGGAACGTGCAGATCGACTGCCGTTCCGCTTGCTTCGATCGTTGACACACGTCAACTGCAACAGGCAGAGCGCGCGCTTAATAGATAGCCGGGGCCGCAAGTCGAGCGGCAGGTCCGGGTTTCGCAACCGTCCCGTAGGGTGACACTCACCATGCACCCCATCGCGAACGGGTAGCGCAAGTCGCTACGCGACTCACGATGGGCCGCGGGCGCGTGGCGTCATCGCTATCCTCTGCACCGTATCCGAAGCAGCTAACATTTATCGCCCAGTTGCGATCGTTACATGAAAGATCAACTACATCACGACAGCGCGTCCATCGAGATGGAGTCGGACGTCGAGTCGCAACGTTTCCAGCCGCGCGACGATGGGCACGGTACAACAGGACGCGCTTCGCGCGTGCGCGGTTTGATCGAAAGTCCAACCTATCTCCAGGCCGACGAGGACCTCGCGTTTCTGAGACGTCCCGAGATGTGCGGCGTGCGTTTGCAACTCGACTATTGGAAAACGGAGGAGTCACTGCAGCGCCATACGATCCACCACACCATAGTCGTGTACGGCAGCACCCGTATACCCGCGCCCTCTGTCGCGCGCCAGCGAATCCGGCACGCCCGGCGACTGCTGCGAGAAAACTGCGACGAAACGGGCGGACACGAAGCGCTGAATGTAGCGAAAGCCCAGCTTCAACGAAGCCGCTACTATGACGTAGCGCGAGAATTAGGCCGCATTGCAGGTACCGCACAATGCGGCGGCGTACTGTCGTGCCTTGCGCTCGTGACGGGTGGCGGTCCGGGAATCATGGAAGCGGCAAACCGGGGCGCTTACGATTGCGGCGCGCCGAGCATCGGCCTGAATATTTCCTTGCCGCGCGACCAGGAGCCCAATCCCTACATCACACCAGAACTCTGCTTCAGGCTGCATTACTTCGCCATCCGCAAGCTCCATCTGCTGGAACGGGCACGCGCGGCTGTGTTCTTTCCTGGTGGATTCGGCACGTGCGACGAACTGTTCGAAGTCTTGACGCTGCTGCAAACGCAGAAAATCAAGCCTTTGCCTGTCGTCCTCGTCGGCGAGTCGTACTGGAGGCGCGCGATCGACTTCGACTTCATGATCAGCGAGGGAATGATCTCTCCGGACGACATGCGGCTGTTTGTGTTTCGTGAGACGGCTGAAGCCGTATGGGACGCGATCGTCCACTGGTACGAAAGTCACGAAACCGCACCATGAAGGCCGGTCACACCAGACACCGTTCCCCTAGGAAAATTCCGATGGCTCGGCGTCACATCCCTAACCGATGTTCATCCCGTGCTGATACCCGTTCCGCCCGCGACCAGCGATACTGAAAACATACATTCCAGGTCTAATCGGGTGCGCTGGAATAGAACGCACGTGCGCACTGAGCATGGCCTGTTGGGAGAACGATCATGTCATCTGCCGCCGTTGCACCCATGTCTTCTGAGAACGTTTGCGAGCGCGTGTGCAACGTCGCCTGCGAACGCCCGACAAAGCCCGAGGCGACCGTGCTTTCCGACGACACCATCCTCGCTATCGCCCGTCGCGCAGGAATGCTCGTGATGCTCGACGGACGGATCGGACGCGAAACGTACCAAAGTGTGACAGGCTCGGTGTCGTCCCTCCATCGCTTCGTAGCCGATATGTACAACCTGATCCTTGACGGCGCGTCGCGATAACCGCCGTCGAGTCGGGTGCGCATTCATCATGTCGATGCGAGCGCACTTCTTCATCGCGATTGACGCATATCAATAGCTCGCAGTTGGCCTGCACCAGGCTCTGTAATTGTCTATGACGAAAGCGTGCTCCCGATGCAGACGGCCGAAACACACAACGTGCGATCACCACCCTCAACGCTTCTGGAGCGCCTCTGTCGTTCCTCGCGTGGGCCAGCGCATCAGCCGTCTACGGATGGCGCCTCGCTAGCGGACTGTGCTCAACTGTCTGCTGAAGAAGTGCTGGCGCGGGTGCATGGCACAGCAGGCGGACTCTCAACGGAAGAAGCCGAACGCCGCCTGCGCGTCTCGGGTCCGAACCGCGTCGTCCACGATACGCGCCACACGGTAATCGGCGAGCTCATTAACAGAACGCTGAATCCTCTCAATCTGCTGCTCCTGCTTCTGGCCACGGCTTCGTACGCGCTCGGTGATCCGCGTGCCGCGATCATGATCGGCGTGATGGTTTTCCTTAGCACTTCGCTCAGCTTCGTGCAGGAGCATCGCTCGAACCAGGCGGCAGACGCTCTGCGCAAAATGGTGCGCACGACGGCAACCGTCGTGCGCCGGATCGGGGAGGATAGTCCGACGCACATCGACATTCCTATCGAACACATCGTGCCCGGCGATGTCGTGCTGCTTTCCGCCGGCGACATGGTGCCCGCCGACCTTCGATTGATTTCCGCACGCGACCTGTTCGTCAATCAGTCGGCGCTGACGGGTGAATCGATGCCGTGCGAAAAGCATGCAAATGCCAGCCCTACGTCCGTCGACTCGCAATTCGATCTCGCGAACATCTGCTACATGGGCAGCGCGATCATCAGTGGCGTGGGCTGCGGGGTCGTGGTATCCACAGGCAAGACGACGGTCTTCGGCGGGATTGCCGATGTGGTTGCTGGGCAGCGCGTGCAAACCAGCTTCGACAAGGGCGTCACCCGCTTCACCTGGTTGATGATCCGTTTCATTCTCGTGATGGTTCCGCTCGTCTTCGTGATCAATGGGCTGACGAAAGGAAACTGGTTCGAGGCCGTTCTTTTCGCTGTCGCTGTGGGCGTCGGACTCACGCCCGAGATGTTACCGATGATCGTCACTGTCAACCTTGCAAAAGGCGCAATCGACATGTCGCGCAAACGGGTGATCGTCAAGCGTTTGAATGCGATCCAGAACTTCGGTGCGCTCGACGTGTTATGCACCGACAAGACGGGCACCCTGACACAAGACCGGATCATACTGAAGCGCCACCTCGATATTCACGGCAACGAGTCGGATCGTGTCCTTGAATACGCCTATTTGAACAGCGCACACCAGTCCGGACTGAAAAATCTGCTCGACGTCGCAGTGTTGAAGCACGTCGAACTACATGAGCAGCTCAGGGCCCACGAGAACTTCACCAAAATCGACGAGATGCCCTTCGACTTCGAGCGCCGCCGCATGTCGGTTGTCCTCGCGAGGGATGATGGCGCCCACATCATGATTTCAAAGGGTGCAGTCGAGGAAATGTTCTCGGTCAGCACGCGCTACGCGATCGAAGGCGACACAGGCACGCTCGACAAAAGCCACTATGCGGCAACAAAAGCGATTACGGACGCGCTCAACGCGGAAGGCTTTCGCGTCGTTGCAGTCGCGTACAAGGAGATGCCGCCCGACCAGACCGCTTATTCGGTCGCCGACGAGCGCGAATTGACGCTGCTTGGATTCATCGCCTTTCTCGATCCTCCCAAAGAAACGGCGGCTGCGGCGCTTGCGGCACTGAAAACGAGTGGCGTGCAGGTGAAGATCCTGACGGGCGACAACGACAGGGTCACCCGAAAAATCTGTCACGACGTTGGAATCGAAGTGGACCGGATCGTGCTCGGCAAAGAGCTAGAAGCACTGACCCCGGCCGAACTCGCCGATCTGGCTGAAAAGGAGTGCGTGTTCGCCAAAGTCTCGCCTTCGCAGAAGGCATCCATCGTCAATGCCTTGCATGGCAAGGGGCATGTCGTCGGATTCCTGGGAGATGGCATCAACGACGGACCTGCCCTCAAGGCGTCGGACGTAGGCGTGTCCGTCGATAGCGCCGTCGACATCGCGAAAGACTCGGCCGATATCATCCTGCTCGAAAAGAGCCTCGCGGTACTTGGCGAAGGGGTTCTCGAAGGACGGAAGGTGTTCGGCAACATCACCAAGTACATCAAGATGGGCGCAAGCTCGAACTTCGGCAACATGTTCAGCGTGCTGGGCGCGAGCATCCTGCTGCCATTTCTGCCAATGGCGCCTATCCAGGTGCTCACCAACAACCTGCTTTACGATTTCTCCCAAGCCAGTATTCCGACCGATAATGTCGACGCTGAATATCTTGCTGTTCCGCGCCGGTGGGATCTCGGCAATATCGTAAAGTTCATGCTTCTGATTGGCCCCGTCAGTTCACTATTCGACTATGCGACGTTCTTCATGATGCTGAAGATGTTCGACGCGTGGGACAACCCGGCCCTGTTCCAGACCGGCTGGTTCGTTGAATCGCTGCTCACGCAGACGTTGATCATCCACATCATCCGCACCGCCAAAGTTCCCTTTGTGGAAAGCCGGGCAAGTTCGGCTCTCATTGCGACGAGCGTCGCAGTTGCCGTCGCGGGAATCAGCCTGCCTTTTAGCGCCATCGGCAAGATGCTCGGATTCACGCCATTGCCGTGGACGTATTGGCCCGCCCTGCTGCTGATCCTGGTCAGCTACGCGGCTTTGACGCATTTGACCAAGACGTGGTTTGTCCGGCGATTTGGACTCGGTTGATGGGATTTTTCACTGCCTTGACGGTGCCGACTCGCGATGCACGATGCGAAAGCGCGCGGGATCCTGTACCCGTACAGCACGTTCGCCCTTTGCATAAGCCTGCGTCACGTCTCGTGCATCGCAAAGCCGCGTACCTGTTTGCTTCATCGCCGCCGCCGCGGCTGCGGCCGCATAGGCGAGCGCCTCGCTGGCGACGGCTCCATGGTCGAGTGACCAGATCAATCCCGCGAGGAAGCTGTCGCCCGCGCCGATTGCACTGAGGACTTCCGTTTTCAGCGCAGGCATGAACCACGCTTCGTCGTGCGTCACGAGCATCGCGCCTTGCTCAGCAAGCGTGAGTGCAACCATCCTCGCCTTGCGTTGCACGATCAACATTCTTGCGGCGTCGATCTGGTCCCCCACGTCATTCAGCGGCAGTGCCGTCAATTCGCGTAGTTCATTCAGACTCGGCTTGACGATATCGACGAGCCCGCCAGCGAGGGCCGCCGCGAGCGTGGGCCCCGACGCATCCACGGCCACGCGAATGTTCGGCCGTGCAGTGGCGGCCGCACGCGCGAGCTGAGCGTAGGCGTCCGCCGGTGCGCCGGGAGGCAGGCTTCCGCTCAGGACGAGAAAGCGCGCGGAATCGACATGCGCCTGCACGCTGCGCAGACATTCCGTCCACTCCGCTGGCGCGAGCGTTGGCCCAGGCAACACGAATCGGTACTCACGCCGGGTCGACGTTTCCATCACGGAGAAGTTTTCTCGCGTCTCGCCTTTGATGTCGATACAGCGAGTGCGAAGTTTCTCCCCATCGAGCATGCCGCCAAGCATGCGGCCCGTCACTCCGCCCGCGGCAAACAGCGCAACGCATTCGCTGCCGAGGCGATGCAGCACCCGCGCAACGTTGACGCCCCCGCCGCCCGGATCGCGCTGCGCGGTTTCGCATCGCAGCTTGTGCGTATCCACGATGCGCTCAACAGAGGTCGATAGATCGACCGCGGGATTCAGGGTGACTGTGAGAACGTCGATCATGACAAGGCCCTACCGCACCGTTTGAGACAGTATCGATCCGCGCGTCTGCTCGCCCGTCGCACGATGCGCCGCTTCCCGTTCCGCTTGCGCGACGTGCTGCTTGACTGCGATGAAACTGTCGGGACTCACCGAGATGGAGTCGATGCCGCATTCCACCAGAAAGCTTGCATACTCGGGATGCACACTCGGCGCTTCGCCACATAGGCTGACTTTCGCACCGGCTCGATGCGCCCGTTCGATGACTTCGCGGATCATCCAGCGCACGGCTTCGTTGCGTTCGTCGAACAGCGATGCCAGTTCTGCGGAGTCCCGGTCGACGCCCAGCGTGAGTTGCGTCAGATCGTTGCTGCCGATCGAGAACCCATCGAACCGCTGCGCGAACGCGTCGGCGAGGATGACGTTCGACGGAATCTCGCACATCACGTAGACCTGCAATCCGTCCTCTGCGCGCCTGAGGCCATTGGCCGCCATCGCGTCGAGGACGCGATCCGCTTCGTCCGGCGTCCGGCAAAACGGCACCATGACGATCACGTTGTTCAGGCCCATATCCATTCGCAGGCGGCGCAGTGCACGGCATTCGAGTGCAAAGCCCGGACCGTAGCGCGGCGAGTAATAGCGCGATGCGCCGCGAAAGCCGAGCATCGGATTCTCCTCGAGCGGCTCGAACGCCTTGCCTCCCGTCAGGTGCGCATATTCGTTCGTCTTGAAGTCGCTCAAACGCACCACCACGGGCCGCGGATAACACACGGCCGCTATGCGGCCGAGTCCGCAGGCAAGCCGGTCGACGAAGTATTCCGTCTTGTCGCTGTACCCTTCCGTCATCGCCGCGATTGTCCGGGCCGCTTCGGCATCCTTCAACTGGTCAAAGCACGCGAGCGCCATCGGATGAATCTTGATGTGATTGCTGATCACGAACTCCATTCTCGCCAGGCCGATGCCGTCTGCCGGCATGCGCCACCAGCGCAGTGCGGCGTCGGGGTTCGCGAGATTCAGCACGACCTGGGTTCGGGTTTGCGGGATCGCCGCGAAGTCGATCTCCTCGACCTGGTAGTCCGCCATGCCTTCGAACACGCGCCCGACTTCGCCTTGCGCGCACGACACCGTCACTTCCTGCTCGTCGTGCAACACCCGCGTGGCATGACCCGTGCCGACGATGGCAGGAAGGCCCAGTTCACGGCTCACAATCGCCGCGTGCGACGTGCGGCCCCCGTGGTCCGTCACGATACCTGCAGCGCGCCGCATCACGGGCACCCAGTCGGGATCCGTCGCGGCCGTCACGAGCACGGCGCCATCGACGAACCGCTCCCGCTCTGCAGGACTGTCGATGACGCACACGTTCCCGGCCGCGATAGCCTGGCCGACGCTCACGCCCGTGACAAGCTCGCGTCCCGCCGATATGAGCCGGAAGGTCTTGACGGCGGTCGCCTCACGCCGCGACTGGACGGTCTCGGGCCGCGCCTGGACAATGAAGATGTTTCCCGTCAATCCGTCCTTTGCCCATTCGATGTCCATCGGCTGCCCGTAGTGCGATTCGATTTCGCACGCCCAGCGTGAAATCGTGAGCACGTCGCGGTCGGCGAGGACGAATGCCGCACGCTCCGCTTTCGAAGTCGGCACGTTCTTCGTCGGATGTGCGCCGCCTTTCGCGTACACCATTTTCTTCAGCTTGCTGCCGCGCTTCTTGCCGACAATCGGCACCCACGCTTCGTTCTGCAAAAGCGGTTTGAATACTTCATATTCGTCGGGATCGACGGCGCCTTGCACGACGTTCTCGCCGAGCCCCCAAGCCGCGCTGATCAATACGATCTTGTCGAAGCCCGTTTCGGTATCGATCGAAAACGCGACGCCCGCGCCACCCAGATCCGAGCGCACCATCTGCTGCACGCCGACCGACAGTGCAACCTTCATGTGATCGAAGCCTCGTGCCTCGCGATAACTGATGGCACGATCCGTGAATAGCGAGGCATAGCACCGGCGGCATGCATCCATCAACGCATGCGTGCCATGAATGGCGAGCAAGGTCTCCTGCTGTCCCGCGAAGCTCGCGTCGGGTAAATCCTCAGCCGTGGCGCTCGAACGCACGGCGACATCCGGATCGTCGACGCCGACGCGGCGTCCGAGTTCGGCATACGCGTCGCAAATGGCGCGCGTCGTGCTGGCGGGCCATTCGCCCCGAAGGATTGCCCGGCGAACCGTTTCACCCGTATCGGCCAACGAGCGGCGATTGGCGCGGAATTCCGCGAGCACCGTCGACATGCTTTCGCGCAGCCCGTTCGCGTCGATGAACTGCCAGTACGCGCCGGCTGTCGTCGCGAAGCCGGGTGGAACACGGATGCCCTTGCTGGCGAGGCAACCGACCATCTCCCCGAGCGACGCATTCTTGCCGCCCACGGACGGCACATCCGTACGGCGCAACACGTCGAACCAGAGGACCTCCGTTTCATTGCTGCTCATGGGCTGCTCCTCGCTGGTGAGTCACCCGTGCTCCCGTCTCTCTCAGATGCTGACGTATCCCGCGAACATCCACGGAAGCTTCATCTGGCCAGCGCGGAAATAGTCGTCCGAGTCCGGCATTGCCACGCCGACGAAACCGGGCGTGCCGTCGGCAGCAAATAGCGGCGTGAACGAGAATGCACGGTTGATCACGATGACGGCTTCGCCGTTCAGATGCGAAGGCGCGAAAATGGACATCTCGCGAAAGAAGTTCGCATCGTCTTTCGCTGCTGCCGCAACTGTCCCCGTTGTCGGCCCTGCGCTGTCGTATCGTGCCGGAAGGTCGTAGGCCCTGTCGCCGTGCCGGACCTGCCCCGCGGGTGAAAACACGAGCTCGATACCCGGATACGGCGCACACAATGTAGCCGGCTGGACGATGGGACCATCGGGACCCACCACGGCAGGTGGATAAACCCACAAGGAAAGATTCAAGGTGCGAGTGCCTTGTGCGAAGTATTCCGTCAGCCAGTTCATATGTGCCTCCAATCATTACCCGTCACTTCATTGATGCCGAGCGGCGGCGTGACGTCAACCGATCACAAGACGATCGACAACGGTCTTGACGCCCGCCGTGGCGCGCGCGGCACCCCACACGATCGCCCGCTCAACGGTGGAACCGAGGTGGCCCGACAGGGTGACGTTTCCCCCGTCCACCTGAACGTCGAGATGCTTCATTTCCCGATCCGTATGACGCTGGATGGCCTTGCGGATGTTGGTCTCGATATCGGTCGGAGAAGCGGAACCCGAGATTCTGATGTTGTTCGTGATGCCCGTGACGCCGCGCATGTGCGCAATATGCTTCTCGGCGACATGGCTGCGGTAGCCATCCTTGACGATACCGCTCAACGTCACCCAGCCTTGCTCCACCTTGATCCTGATGGAATCCTCTTCGAGACCGGAGATCCAGTCGAGCACGGCGCGCACGCTCAACGCGATGTCTTCGTCCGTTCTTTGATCGGCTTCACGCAGCGTCACGTCCATATGGGCGACGACCGCAACCACACCGGCAATTCGTAGCACGGAT
The DNA here is from genome assembly GCF_000020045.1 of Paraburkholderia phymatum STM815. Classification (GTDB taxonomy): domain Bacteria; phylum Pseudomonadota; class Gammaproteobacteria; order Burkholderiales; family Burkholderiaceae; genus Paraburkholderia; species Paraburkholderia phymatum. The sequence continues at coordinate 1,244,895 of NC_010622.1, forward strand.
CGTTCGGCGGCGATCTTCTGCGCATAGTCTGAAACGTGGCCGCTCAGCGTGACGATGCCGTCCGCAACGGCGACGCCAATCCGGTTCGCATCGATAGCCGGATTGTTCGCCAGTTCCTCATCCACTTCGCGACGCAGCTGACTGTCCGATTTCATGGCAACGATCCTCCCGTGCTTCCGTTTGCGAACTGAACACCCAGTTCACACGGTCAGACTAGTCCGCACGCATCCTGCGCGGTTGATCGAGGTCAATCAGGTCGCTGTGTTGCGTCTGGATTGGACGACCGCGCGGCGTCCACTGTCATTTGACAACGATCAATCGGAAGCGCTCTTTTCGAAGGAGAATCGATGCCATCCTCTCGCCTGATACGGAGAAGCATCATGGCGCAAGCATCCAGCGTGGAGTCAACCGTCGGTCGAGCGTTCCAGCGCGTCATGCTGGCCATCGACGATTCAGAAGCGACGACACGGGCGGCCGAGTATACGAAGGCCCTGTTCGCCGATCGCGCGACGATCCGGGTTGTCACGGTTGCGCAGAATCCGCGCACGCTATTTCCGCTCGGCGCAACCACGCAAGACTTTCTCGCTTCCGCAAGAGACGAAATCGTGGGCGATTCGCGCGCCGCGCTCGCCAGGATCGAGGCCATGTTTGCCGGGACGAAGCTTGAATTCGGCCTGGTGGATCTTTCCTCGCACCGCGGAAATACGGCCGACGCTTTGCTCGACACCGCGTTGCACTGGCACGCGGATCTGATTGTCATGGGCATGCGGCACCATCACGGCCTGCTGCGCTGGGTCGAGGGCACTGTGTCGGAACCGGTTGCGCGCCGTGCGGACTGCTCGTTGCTGCTGGTGCCGCAGGAGACCCGCGTTCAAACGGACAGGCGCGCTCAACGTATGGTCTTCGCGCTGGATGGCAGCGCCTGCTCCATCATGGCGTTGCAGACAGGCCTTCAGCTGGCGGCGTCTGATACCCGATTGCGCGCGGTCTTCGTGGTGGACCGCGCCAGCAACGCGCTAGTCGAAGACGCCATCAACGTACTGGAGAGCGCCTACCTCGAGGAAGGTTGCACAGCACTTGAACGGGCAGCGCGGATATGCGCCGAGCACGGGCGCTATGCGGAGACGGCACTGCTCAAGACACATAGGGAACGCGACGACATTCCTCACGCAATCGTACGTGATGTCCAGGACTGGAAAGGCGATCTGCTCGTTCTCGGCACTCACGGCCGGCGCGGTTTCGAGCGCTGGCTTGTCGGCAGCGTCGCCGCCCGCACGGTGCGACTCGCCGACACGCCCGTATTGCTCGTGCGAGACAGCGCAGCAACGGCCGCTGTGTGACCCGACGGCAGTGCGGGGCGGCGCCGTTGCCCCGACGCGCATCACGGCGCGCATTTCTAGCCGAAGAAGGCCGATGGCGATTGCCGATGCGCGACTTCATTCAATATGCCCACGTTGTGACAATCCACTTGCTGCCGGGATGCACAGCACAGAGATGGCTTGACGGTCGCGTCGCCTCCCGCATCCGCCCGGCGTCACATCAGGCCGGCCAGAACCGCACGCATGCCGAATATTGACGCGATTGCAGGGATGGTGAGCAGCAAGGCTAACGCGATGAGCGCAAATCCGGCAACCGCCCATCCGTACGGATTGGCGCCTCGCGGAAGGCGCGACGTCGCACCCGTCGCGAGCAGACGCACGCCGAACATGATGCCGAGGTTACCTAAGACGAGCAACGGAAAGGCGACCGTGCGCGCGTCAACGGCATCGAACCCGAGCGAAAACGCTGTCGCATAAGCGAACACGACGACACTGCCTACTGCACAGCCGAGCGCCACGCTGGTTGCAAGCGTCCGGTTGGTCATCAGTCTCTCGCCGACCCGCCGTGGCGGTTCCCGCATGACGTTAGGCTTCTCCCGCTCGTTCTCGAACACGATCGAACAAACCGGGGTGATGATCAATTCGAGGGCGACGATGTGAACGGGGCCGAGCATCGGCCACCAGCCCGCAACAATCGGAATCGTTGCTGCGGCGACCATCGGAATGTGTGCGGCAACAGTAAAGCTGAGCGCCTGCTTCAGGTTGCCGTAGATCCGGCGGCCCAGGCGAATAGCCGACACGATCGGCGAGAAGTCGTCGCGAAGCAGCACCAGCGACGCGACTTCGCGCGCCACTTCGGCGCCGCGGCGTCCCATCGCGATGCCGATATGCGCAGCCTTCAGCGCGGGCGCATCATTGACGCCGTCGCCCGTCATCGCGACCACTTCGCCGGCGACGCGGAACGCCTCCACGAGCCGCAACTTCTGTCCAGGTGTCACGCGCGCAAACACATTCGAGTCGCGTATCGCTCGCTGCAATGCAGAATCGTCCATTTCGGCGAGTTCGGCGCCCGTGACGACGTGTGCTGCATCGATGCCGACTTCCGTGGCAATCGCACGCGCTGTCGACGGATAGTCGCCTGTAATCATCACCACTCGCACACCTGCCGCCCTGCATTCGGCGATTGCGCCCGTGACATCCGGGCGTACGGGATCGAGCAGGCCAACCAGGCCGACAAACGTGAAGTTGAAATCGCGCTGTCCGTCGGGCCAGTTTTCCCCCGCATGGTGGGCCTTTGCCACGCCGAGCACGCGCAATCCTTGCTCAGCCATGCGCGTCGCGCGCTCCAGCAACGCCTGTACGACCTCGGCCTGCATGTCACACAACGCACAGATCGCTTCAGGTGCCCCCTTGCATGCAACCAGACTCTCCCCAGGTACGGACGTTCGCCAACCATGCGACATCGCCGGCAACTCGGGCGTCAACGCATACTCTTGCACGAGTGACCAATGACGATGCAGGCGGCCGGTGTCAGCCAGGTACTGTTGACCCGCTTCATGAAACGCGCGCTCCATCGGATCGAGCGGCTCGATCTCGCTTGCGAGCACGAGATACTCGATCAATTCATGAAACGCCTGCGTGATGGAACGCTCGCCATCCTTCAGCCATGTTTCCTCCCCGTTTGCATAGAGCGCGCGGACCGACATGCGGTTCTCCGTCAGGGTGCCCGTCTTGTCGACACATAGCACCGAGGTCTGGCCGAGCGTCTCGATCGCGCTCAGCCGCCGCGTCAACACCCCCTCGTTCACGATACGGCGAGCGCCCAGGGCCATGAAAACGGTCATGATGACGGGCAGTTCCTCGGGCAGCAGGCTGATCGCAAGCGTGATGCCCGCCAGCAGGCCGGGAAGCCATGCGTCGGTGCGCCAGCGGTACGCAAGTATCAACATCGCGCAGATGATCAGCGCCAGTGTCGCAAAACGCCTGACAAACGTGCGGATTTCGAGCTGCAGCGGCGACGGAGGCTCCCTGACGTCGGCAAGCTGCGCGCCGATCCGTCCGAGTTGCGTTTGTGTCCCGGTCGCAGTGACGGTCATGCATCCCTGGCCGCGGACCACCATGGTCCCCGAGAACAGCAAGTCCGACGCGACGCCTTCCTGCATGCCGCCCGTGCTGCAGGGATACTTGTCGACTGCGATGGACTCCCCCGTAAGCAGCGATTCGTCGACGCTCAGTTCGTGCGCTTCCATCAGCGTGCCATCGGCGGGCACCTTCGCGCCTTCCTCGACGAATACGATATCCCCAGGGACGAGTTGCGCCGCCGACACCGAGTCACGCTTTCCATCGCGTAACACATAGGCACGCGGCGCGGACAAATCGCGCAGCGCGCGTAGCACGCTTGCCGTCCGATGACTTTGAAAGGCAGTCAGCAACACCACCGCGACGACAAATGCGAGCAGCGTCATCGCCTGTGGCGTATCGCCAAGCATGCCATACAGCGCGGTGGCAACGAGCAGCAGAAGAAACATCGGCTCCGTGAGCACATCGTGCGCGGTGCGCCACCACAGCCTGTCCGACGACGATGCGACGACGTTAGGCCCGTACTTCGCCTGCAACGCGGCGACTTCGACGGCCGTCAGACCCGATGCCGTGTCTTCGCGTCTCATCGATTCACGCTGATTCATGCGGACGGCCGGGATACGGCGAGGCGCCGCACTCTCTGCAGTTCGCGCCCGTGCCGCCGTGCGCGCGCTCCTCAACCGAAAAGTGCAGATCCACCCCGCCACGGCGCGGTACATCCACCCACTTCCCCACATCGGATCGCCCTGCATTGGCGACAATCCGGTAGCGCCCAGCGGGCAGCATGATGTACAGGAACGGCCCCTCGGTGCGCGTGTCGAGCACCTGCTTGCCGTCCGCCTGTGCAATACGGACATCGACATCCGCAAGATAGCCGCCATTTGCCGACGTGAACATCATGCGCAGACTGTAGCGAGGTGCGAGCGAAAGAAATGCCTTCGCCTCGTCTTGGCCGATTCCGCCTGTCATGTACAAGACACCGTTGGTACTGACCGCCTCTGGCAGTGACTGACCGCGGACGCCAATAGCCGTCGTGCCCAACGCGAGCACCAGGGACAGAACGATTCGATTTGGGGGGTGCATATCGGCTTTGGCCTCCTGCCAATTGGGAACAGCCACAACTCAGTCGGCGTTTTTCCAGATCAGGTAGTACATCGCCGCAAGCGCGAGGACGGCTAGCCATGCAATGAATCCAGATCCCACTGCAATCAATCGAACCATTGCCATCTCCACGTACAACGTTCGCCGACAACAAGCTAACACTTGCACTGGGCACGCGATTGACCCAAATCAACCGGGACTGGGCGGGTGCGCCTGCAGCGATTGCGGTCTCGCCGCCACGACGACCGACAGGCGAATGATCTAGGTCAATAAGCTCGGACTCGAATGAGATGCAATTGACAACACGTCCGCATGCATGGAGACCTCATGAAACTGACCTTTCTTGGTGCGAGCGAGACCGTCACCGGTTCGAAATATCTGCTCGAGGAATCCGGCATCCGCATCCTGATCGATTGCGGGCTGTTTCAGGGTGTAAAGAACTTGCGGATGCGCAACTGGATGCCGCTGCCTGTGGCCGCCGAGTCAATCGATACGGTGATACTCACGCATGCGCACATCGATCACAGCGGCTACTTGCCACTACTCGTGCGCAATGGTTTCAACGGCCGCGTGCACTGCACGCCAGGCACCGCCGCGCTCTGCGAGATCATGCTGCGCGACAGCGCACGCCTGCAGGAAGAGGAAGCGGATTTTGCGAACCGGCACGGTTTCTCGAAGCATCATCCCGCGCTGCCCCTCTACACGATGCAGGATGCAGAGCGTGCGCTGCGACTGATCGTGCCATGCACTTTCGACCATCCCGTCGACCTCGGTCACGGACTGAGCTTTCGCTTTTTGCCCGCCGGTCACATCCTCGGCGCGGCGAGCGTCGTGATCTGCCGTCATCACAAGGTGCTCGCGTTCTCGGGCGATGTGGGGCGGCCGAATGACCCCATCATGCGCCCACCCGCACCGCTGGCGCACGCGGACTACCTGATAGTCGAGTCGACTTACGGCGACCGCTTGCACCCCGAGTCGAATCCGGAGGACGAGCTTGCGCAGATATTCACCAAGACGTTCGCGAAAGGCGGCGTTGTCGTGATGCCTTGCTTCGCGGTCGGGCGCGCACAGGAGATTCTCTACTACATCGCGAAACTCAAGGAGACCAGACGCATGGCGAACGTTCCCGTCTACCTGGACAGCCCGATGGCGACGAACGTCACGGAGGTCTACCGCAAACACCTCGACGAACATCGATTGACCATCTCCGAGGCACAGGCAATCGACAAGGTGGCGATCATGACCCGGAGCGTCGATCAATCGAAGGCGATCGCGTCGCATCACGGTCCCATGCTGATCATCGCGGGCAGTGGCATGGCGACGGGCGGCCGTGTGCTGCATCATCTGCGTCTTTACGCGCCGGATCCTCGCAACACGATCGCGCTGGTGGGCTTTCAGGCGGCGGGCACGCGCGGCGCCGCGCTCGCCGCTCACGAGAGTTCGATCAAGTTGCACGGCGAGTATGTACGCGTGCGGGCAAACGTCGAGTCGATCGCGTCGCTCTCGGCTCACGCCGACTACCGCGAACTGCTGCAATGGCTGTCGCATCTGACCGACCCGCCCGTGCGGACTTTCGTCACACATGGCGAGCCGGCGGCGGCAGACGCAATGCGGCGTCGAATCGCCGAATCACTCGGGTGGTCGTGCGAGGTTCCCGTCTACCAACAGACGGTTGAACTCGAATCGCTTTGACGTGCGCCGCGTTTGAGTTGACGTCGCGCCCGGTGCAGCCGCGCGGCTACCGCTCGAACACGTAGGTGCCCGGCGCGTCTTCCAGTCCGTCGACGATCGCGCGTCCGGCCACCTCGCCGTCCGAATGGTCGCGCAGCCACGCATTCCATCTCGGCCACCATGAGCCATCGACGGGTTCGGTGGCTGAGAGGAACTCCTGTCTGCCGCGATATGGCTCTGCGGCTGCTCTCGTTGCGCAGCGGTAATAGCGCTCGGGATGTCCCGGCTGCGACACGATGCCTGCGTTGTGTCCGCCCGCCGTCAGCAGAAACGTCAGTTCGTTGTGCGTGAGCAGGTGAAGCTTGTAGACCGAGCGCCACGGCGAAACATGGTCGCGCTCGGTGCCGACGACGAACGCCGGCGCTTCGATGTCGGACAGCGCAACAGGCCGGCCGCCGACGCAATAGCGTCCTTCCGCCAGATCGTTGTTGAGAAAAAGGCAGGTCAGATACTCGCTGTGCATCCGGTAAGGCAGGCGGGTCGTATCGGCGTTCCATGCCATCAGGTCATTCGCTTGCGAACGGCGGCCGAGCAGATACTCGCTCATCAGTCGCGACCAGACCAGATCCCGTGCTTTGAGCAGTTGAAATGCCGCCGACATCTGCGAGCCGTCGAGATAGCCCTGCCGCCACATCAACGCATCGAGTGCCGCGAGTTCGCTGGCGTCGATGAAAAGTCCAAGCTCTCCGGGTTCGGTGAAATCCGTCTGCGCGGCAAGCAGTGTCATGGTTTTCAGTTCATCTCCTCTGCCATCGCGAAAGAGCGCCGCCGCCGCGATGGCGAGCAAGGTTCCGCCGAGACAATAGCCGACCACGTGCACCCGCTGCGCGTCACGCTCGCGCACTTGCGCGAGGGCTGCGAGCAACCCTTCCTGCAGGTACGCGTCGAGTCCGACGTCACGGAACGATTCACCGGGGTTGCGCCACGAAATCGTGTAGACGGTATAGCCGGCGTCCACGAGATAGCGGATCAACGAATCGTGTGGCTGAAGATCGAGAATGTAGTACTTCATGATCCACGACGGCACGATCAGGATGGGTTCTTTCGCGACCATTGATGTCGTCGGCGCGTACTGTAGCAATTCGCATAACTCGCTGCGCCAGACGACCTTGCCGGGTGTGATGGCGACGTGCTTGCCCGGCAGCCAGGTGGACGGGCGCGCGTGCTGGCCGCCGGAGCCGCCCTGCATAAGATCGCGCAGATCGGCAAGCCAGTGCATCGCCCCCGTGACAAAGCTCGTACCCCCGCTCGACCATGCCGCCCGCTGCACCACGGGATTGGTGGCGATGAAGTTGCTGGGAGCGCACGCATCCAGCCATTGGCGAGCGAGGAACCGCACCAGTTCCTCGTGATGCTGTTCGACGCCCGGTATGGCCGTCGTCGCAATCTCCCACCAGTGCTGGATTCTGAGAAATCCGTCGCGATACACATGAAACGGCCAGACCGCCCAGGCGTCATCTGCGAAGCGCGGATCCTCGGGCGCGTGTCCATGCTTCGGACGGGCGACGCTTGTACGCATCGCGCCCTGGGCAGCTTCCGTGCTCGCCAGGAGGGCCTCGCCAGAAAGCTCCAGCATCCTCCCAGGCGCGACTGCCATGTGCAACGCCCAATCCAGGAAGGCAAGCGCCACGGACGTCGGGGACAGGCCGCCCGTTAGCGCGGCGACACCCGCATGCGCCGCGAGGTCAAGCGCGTCGCGCGAAAGCAGCGGGTGAGAACCGCCTTCTCCGTGACAACCGGCCGGTGCCTGGCCCGGCGTATTGCTTCGGGATGCGTGTATCGCAGAGCTGCGCGTCGTGAGTCGAGCGGTATGCTCCGGCAATGATTGAAGTTGGTCGTCGGCCGTGAGAGGAAGCGTTGCCATCGTCGTTCGGTTGATCTCGCCACAGAACCATGCCTGCGTTACGCGGGCATGGACTCGAACACCTGACTTGCGTCAGGCCTGAAAAAGAGCCTGCAACTTTTACACCTTGATGGTCCGCGCCATCTTCAAACCGATCCACGACATGCCTTCCCGCAATCCGTCCAGCACCGCCTCGCGTTCTGTGCTGCATGGCTTGTCATGTCGAAAGGTACGTTCGAAGTCACCTTCCGGCGACGAATGCCTGACATGGATCGTCGACCGATAGCCTCCCTCTTCGGCCGCTTCCGTCTGCACGCTCACCGACCACTCTCCTTCCTGCACCTTTCCCGATAAAGTCATCACAGGCTCCTTGTCCTTCGCCGTCGCGGATGAGAAGAGGCGCGGCGGCGACAGGCGGTATGTCATTCGACAACGAGGTCGTCGACCACGGCTCGAACACCCGGCGCGCTCCACGCGGCCCCACGCGCGACGGCGCGCTCAGCATAAGAGCCCACCTTGCCCGTCAGGGTGACTGTTCCATCCTTGACATCGATGCCGATGTGTTTGACTTCGCGGTCCGCATGGCGCTGCATCGCCTGGGCGATCTGCGCGCCGATGTCTTGCGGTGCGACATGGCCGCGCACTTCGATGCGGTTGCCGACACCGCGCACGCCGCGCATATGGCTGATCGCGCGCGCAACGATATGTGCCTGGTACGCCCACTCCACCGTGCCCGTCAACGTCACCCACCCTCGTTCGACCTGAACCTTCACGCCATCGTCCGGCAGGCCGACAGTCCAGTGCACGATATCGTGTACGGCACTGGCGATGTCTTCATCCGTGCGCTCGTCCTTCTGCGGCAGCCGGACCTGCATGTCCACCACGACTGCCTTCACGCCCGCCACCCGGTGCGCCGCCTTTTCGGCGGCGAGCTTCTCGGCGTAGCTGGGAGGATGCCCGGACAGCGTGACGACGCGATCCGTCACTTCCACGCCGATATTCGTCGCTGTCACGGCGGGGTCCCACTCGAGTTCATCCTCGATTTCTTTCCTCAACTGGCGGTCTGATTTCATCACGCATCTCCTCGCTGTGAATCGTGGCTCGCGCCACCACAAAGAAGCTTCGGCCAGCGCACGCACGGCAGGACTGATACAGATCAAGCATGCGGGTCTTCCCCGCGTTAACACTGGTTGGGCGCTGGTCGAACTGCTGCCGGGCGTTTCGGCGCGGTTACCGCGATCGGCTATGGGTCCCACACACCACATCGCGATGCGATTGACTGAGGTCAACGGTCATGCTTCGGGTCGCCTCTATCCTGGAAGCGATGCACTTGCGCCTGGGCGAATGCATCGAGCCATCCATCGAGGAGTCGATCATGAGCGACACGCAACTGCTGACTTACGAACCCGCGCACGGCCGTGCGCCGGCTCGTGCCCGGGGCGACACCCCTGCCGTTATCGAACTGCCGAAACCCGACATGTCATCTGGCGCGCCGCTGATGAAAGCCCTCGCGCTACGCGCCAGCACCCGCGAGTTCGCCGACGCGCCGCTTACCTCCGCCACGCTCGGCGCGTTGCTGTGGGCTGCCGATGGCATCAATCGGCCGCGCGCGGGAGGCCGTACCGCGCCATCGGCACACGCGTTCAATGAGATCGACCTGTACGCCGTGATGCCCAATGGCGTCTATCGATACGATGCGCCTGCGCATCGGCTGGTCCTGAAACATGCAAGCGATGCGCGCAACCTGACCGGCTACCAGGACTTCGTCGGCGCGGCACCGCTCGACCTGGTCTACGTGGTTAACCTGTCCCGTCTGCTCGACATGCCGCCGCAGCAGCGCGATATCTTCTCTGCCGTCGCGGCAGGCGCAATGGCACAGAACGTATCGCTGTACTGCGCTTCCGAAGGACTCGGATGCGTGGTGCGCGGCTGGATCAATCATCGCCTGCTGAGCGACGCGCTGAAGTTGAACGAGGACGAACTGCCCATTCTTGCGCAAACGGTTGGCGCGCCCGGCACGACGCTGACCTCTCTCGCGGACTGACGTCGTCTCTTCCGGGCCTGCTTGCTGAATCCCCGGATTGCGCGAACAAGAACAAGGAAACGGGCCTGGCATTCAGGCCGGTTTCCCCGTTTTTCCGCTCTCCGTTTCCCCCCGCTCCCCCGCCCCGTAGACCGGTTCACTGCTTCACTGCACTGCATATCACTTCGCAACGCCAGGAGCGTCGAAGAGCGCGCCATGACAGCGAAGGCGCGCTCCGCCATCCGTCAGCTGATCGTCAGGCGCTTCTGGTCAGTCGGCGCCTTTTTCGGCAGGCTCAACGAAAGGACACCGTCCTTGTACTCGGCCGTCGCTTTGGCGTCATCCACCTCACCTGCAAGCGAGAACGAGCGGCTGAACGCGCCCGTATACCGCTCGCGCCGGATGACACGCTCGCCTTCTTTTTCTTCTTTGTTCCGCTCGACCTTCGCGTTGATCGACACGATGCGTCCGTCGATATGCACGTCGATATCCTTCTTGTCGAGCCCCGGAAGCTCCGCCTTCACCGTATAGGCGCCATCGTTTTCCGTCACGTCGATCTTCATTGACGCAAGCTCGTCGTCCTGAGGCGTCGCCATCGACCGCATGGGCCTGAAGAAACCCTGAAACAGGTCCGAAACGACGGGATCCAGCGAGAACGGGTCAAAACGCGTCAGATTGCTCATTGCACCTCTCCTTCAGATAAGCAGGCCAGGACATGGCCCCGGTTGTCCGACCTCGAAAGCCGGCTAACAGCGTGTCCGCGGCCCCATCGCCGCAGCAACGCGATTTCATGCGAGACCTTGCTACGCGCCAATCGACAGCCGATCGACGACGTTGCGCACGCCCGGCGCCGACCATGCGGCATTGCAGACGATCGATCGTTCCGGGAACGAACCCACTTTTCCGCGCAGGGTCACGGTGCCGTCGTCCACGCTGACATCGATATGCCGCGATTCATCTTGTGCATGGCGCGTCAGCGCCGCGCTGATCTTGCCGACGATATCGGCAGCGCCTGCGCTGCCCCGGACGTCGATCTGGTTGACGACTGCGACCACGCCCCGCAGGCGCACCACAGCGTCTTCGGCGACCTTCATCTGATAGCCCCAATCCACTTCGCCGGAAAGCGTCACGACGCCCTTCTCCACTGTGACCTTCACGCTCTTTTCCGACAGCCCTGCTGTCCATTCCAGTACGGAACGGACGACGGCAGCGATCTCTTCGTCACTGCGCTGATCCTGGTTCGGCACGCGCACATCCAGTTCGACGACGACGCCTTTCACGCCTTCGACGCGCTGTGCCGCCCGTCGAGCCGCGAGCTTCTCGGCGAAGCTGCCCAGATGCCCCGCAAGGGTCACGATCCGATCGTGTACTTCGACGCCGACACCCGCCGCCTTGATCGACGGATCCCACTCGAGTTCCTGCTCGACATCCTTCTTCAGTTGCATGTCGCTCTTCATCGAATCGCTCCTGTTCCGATGGCACATGGTGACTGTCATCCCGCTGTCACGACTTGCTGCATCGTGAAATCACGCTTTCAGCGTAGCCCTACCGGGCAGCGCGCCGTTGATTCATGTCAATCACATCGGTGCGATGCAAGGGTGAAACGTCGACCCCAACCCAGGCTGTCTGTCGTGTCCCGACTGGCGCAGGACGTACCGTGCGCGTGACGGCTTTCATTCCGGACACGATGCCTCGTCCTGTCCGGCATCGACATCCGCTTCAGTGCGCTCGGCCCTGGCGGGCTCAACCGCGTTCGAGGTGCCGTCGATCGCCCGTTGCAGCATCTCGTGATCAAGCACTTCGCGCTCGAGCAGCAGCCGCGCGATGCGCTCGAGCGTCGCGCGCTGGGTAGCGAGCGTGGCTTTGACACGTGCGTGCGCGTCGTCGAGCATCCGGCGGATTTCCTCGTCGACAAGACGCGCTGTGTCGTCGCTGCAAGTCGACCCGCGCCAGCCGTCGAGACCCGGTACGGTCAACGTGTTCATGGATTCGCCCGTCGTCGCAAGCCCCATGCGCCCGCTCATGCCGTAGCGGCTCACCATATGCCGGGCCATCGCCGTCGCGCGATCCAGATCGTTCTCCGCGCCAGTCGACACGTCACCGAAGACCAGTTCCTCCGCGACCCTGCCGCCGAGCAGCGCATCGAGCCGGTCGAGCAGTTCGCTTTCGCGCAGCACATAGCGGTCTTCCGTCGGCACCTGCTGCGTGTAACCGAGCGCCGCGACGCCGCGCGGAATGATCGACACTTTCTTGACGGGATCGCAATGCTTGCGGCTATGCGCGACGAGCGCGTGGCCGGCCTCGTGATACGCGATCGTGATCTTTTCCTGCGCGTTCATCACGCGGCTCTTGCGTTCCATACCCGTCATCGCGCGGTCGATTGCTTCATCGAAGTCCGCCATCTCGACGGCCTGCTTGTCGGCTTCGGCTGCATGCAATGCGGCTTCGTTGACGACGTTTGCCAGGTCCGCGCCGACAAAACCGGGCGTGCGGGACGCGAGTTCGCCCAGATCGACGTCGTCCGCCAGCTTCACGTTGCGCGTATGCACCGCGAGAATCTGACGGCGGCCGTTCAGGTCGGGCCTGTCGATGGCGATATGCCTGTCGAACCGACCCGGACGCAGCAATGCGGGATCGAGCGTCTCGGGCCGGTTCGTCGCCGCCATGATGATCACGCCCGAATTGGAATTGAAGCCGTCCATTTCGATGAGCAACTGGTTGAGCGTCTGCTCGCGCTCGTCATTGCCGGAAGTCAGGCCGGCTCCGCGCACTTTGCCGAGCGCATCCAGTTCGTCGATGAAGATGATGCAAGGCGCCTCGGCCTGCGCCTGTTCGAAAAGATCCCGCACGCGGGCCGCGCCCACGCCGACGAACATCTCGACAAATCCGGCGCCGCTCACCGAATGGAAAGGCACACCCGCTTCGCCCGCAACGGCTTTGGCAAGCAGCGTTTTGCCCGTGCCCGGCGCGCCGACGATCAGCACACCCTTCGGAATCTTGCCGCCGAGCCGGCGGTATCGTTCGGCGTCGCGCAGGAACGCGACGATCTGCCTGAGTTCCGCTTTGGCCTCATCGATGCCCGCGATGTCGTCGAAGGTAATGCCGGTTTCGTTCTGCACGAGAATATGGCCGTTGCCACGGCCCATCTTCGTGTACTGCTGCAGCCCGCCCGTGCGCCGCCATAGCAGATTCCACACGAAGAACATTGCCAGCAGCGGCACGGCCCAGGAAAGCAGCAGGCCCGGCCATGCACTGTCGACCCCACCCGAGTAGCGAATGCCCGCGTCGGTCAGGCTGTCAGCCAGGCGATCGTCGGCGACGCGCATCGTCATGAAGTGCCACGGCTCGCCGTTCCTGTTCACAGCTGCCGCGTCCGATGCCGGCAGCAGCGAAGCGGCACCCGGCATTTTGAGCGTACCGGTGATGCGCGTGGGCGTCACCTCGAGATCGACGACCTGGCCGGCGGCAACCAGCTGCTGAAAATCGCTATATGCGATTTCCGTCGTCGTGCTTTGCACCGTCAGCAACTGCAGCACGACGACCATCACGAATATCATCGTGAGCACGATACTCAGCAAGTCGAACCATCGAGGCGATTTGCGCGCATCGCGCGAAGGACGCTGTGTGGGCATCATGGTCTCTCTCGGGTGACGAGGAGTGGCGTGTCCGGTTTCATGATGTTCTGCCGCCACCGCCCCCGGCCGATTGACCCAGATCAATCGCCCCCCCGCCCGCGGCGACTTAAATAGGCAGACAGCCCACTACCGTTTTGCGCACTGCATGCGCTATCGCCCACGCACGCCCGGAGGTCTGCCGTGTCACACAAGACGCTTGTATTTCATCAGGATGCGCGGCAATTGCTGCTCAACGGCGTGAACGCGCTCGCTGAAGCCGTCAAGGTCACGCTCGGCCCAGGCGGCCGCAATGTGATCGTCGAGCGCGTTCCAGGTGCGCCGCTCGTCGCAAACTCCGGTGTGGTGGTCGCGGGATCCGTCGACCTGTCCGATCCGTACGAGGAAATGGGCGCGCAGTTGCTACGCGAGGTCGCAACCCGCACGAGCGAAATCGCGGGGGACGGCACGACGACAGCCACGACACTCGCACAGGCGATCGTCGTCGAAGGCAACAAATGCGTAACCGCGGGGCACGATCCGATGGCGCTCAAGCGTGCCATCGAAGACGCGGGCAAACAGGTCGTCGCGGAGCTCCACAGGCTCGCACGACCCTGTTCGACCGTCGACGAAATGCGGCAGATCGCGACGATTTCCGCGAGCGGCGACGCGAGCATCGGCACGCTGGTGGCCGACGCAGTGGCGCGCGTCGGCAAGGAAGGCGCGATCAGCGTCGAGGACGGCTCCAAACTCGACGACGAACTCGAGACGGTCGACGGGTCCCTGCTGGACCGGGGTCTCGTCTCGCCGCTCTTTCTCGGCGAAGATCAACGCAACGTCGTGCTCGAAGAGCCGCGCGTGTTGCTGTGCGATATGAACATCTCGTCCATCCCACAGCTTCTGCCCATGCTGGAGGCGGTCATGGGAACGGGCAAGCCGCTGTTCGTCATTGCCAACGAGATCGAAGGCGAAGCGCTCGCGACGCTCGTCGTCAATCATCTGCGCGGCACGTTCAAATCCTGTGCGATCCGCTCGCCGGGCTTCGGCGAAAGCCGCACCGAGCAACTGGGCGATCTCGCCGCGCTGACGGGGGCTACCGTCATCTCGGCGCAGGCGGGACGCACGCTCGAGAACGCCACCGTCGAGGACCTCGGTGCTGCGCGGCGCATCGAAGTGACACGCGACACGACGACCATCGTCGCAGGCAGCGGCGATCATGCGCGCGTCGCGGACCGCATAGCCGGGCTGAAGAAGCGCATTGACGCAAGCGCGGATGGATATGAGCGCGAGAATCTCACCCGGCGCCTCGCGAAGCTTTCGGGCGGTGTTGCCGTAATCCGCGTCGGTGCCGCAACGGAAACCGCGCTGCGCGAGCGGAAGAACCGCTTCGAAGACGCGCTGCATTCGACGCGCGCCGCCGTCGAAGAAGGCTTCGTGCCGGGCGGCGGCGTCGCGCTGCTGCGCGCGCGCCGGGTGCTCGAACACGACGGACAGACGCAGGCGCAGACACTCGGCGCACGGATCGTGTATGAAGCGCTTGCCGCGCCGCTGCGGCAAATCGCGCAAAACGCGGGGGCGGATGCGCAGGCCGTCGTGCACGCCGTCGCTGAGGCGAGCGATGCGTTCGGCTACGATGCCGCCCACGGCGACTATGGCGATATGATCGAGCGAGGCATCGTCGATCCCGTGAAGGTGGCGCGCACCGCTCTGCAGAACGCCGTGTCGGTCGCCTCGCTCCTGCTGACCACCGACTGCATGATCGTGCATCCGGCGAAGGATCGCACGGGTAGTGCAGGTCGCGGCGACTGGAGCCGCGAATTCGCATAAGCGATGTGCCGCAGCGCGGTCTGCGTCTTCCGTCATGTCACGCTGTGTCGGATCGCAGGCTATCGCCCCTTACGCTTTCCACCTTTGTGCGACGCGAAGTGCGATAGGATCAACCGGAATCTGGGCTGCAATCGAGGGAGCCGAACCCGGACGCAATCCCGACGCGTATGACCAGCGACACGGATGCGTTCTGGCGGGCGCCGCAGCGTTTTCTTCGGTACTGACGGCAGACGGAGCTGATGATGTGGTACGCATTCATCGATGGACAGCGGCGCCTCGCTCGCACGATTGCTAGCCAGATACAGTGCGGCGAAGTCTGGAGTACGGCGACGGCAGCATCCGCGACGGGTCCGGGTGTCGCGGTGAGTGCGTTCCGTCACTGGCTCCTCAGGTCGACATGCGCATACCGGCACGCACCGTCATTTGGAATTCGCGTCGTGGCGCACAGCGGAAACGGGATCGACATTACAGAAACCGTTGTCGATTCCGTGCCGACGGGCACGCTGCGCAAGTTCACGCGGACGGGCACTGCGCGTCAGGATCACACATGGCCCGTCATGCTTTGCGCACCGCTCGCGGGGCATCACGCCGTCATGTTGCGCGAAACCGTCGAGACGCTGCTCGAAGAGCGCGACGTGTTCGTATCGGATTGGGCCGACGCACGCGATGTGCCAAACGAAGCCGGTCCTCTGTCGCTCGACGACTATGTGCTTGCACTGGAACGCTTCATGGATTCGGCCAGTGCATGCGGACCCCCGATACATGTCGTCGCCGTATGCCAGGCCACCGTACCCGCACTCGCCGCCGCAGCGTTGCTCGCAAGCGTGCGCACAGTGCCCTTCGCCAGCCTCTCGCTGATCGGAGGGCCCATCGATACCCGGATCAGTCCAACCGTGATCGACCGCTTCGCCGCATCGCACACGCTCACATGGTTTCGCGAACATGTGATCGACGTCGTTCCCCCGCCGTATCGCGGCGCAGGAAGGCGCGTCTATCCCGGATTCATCCAGCACGGCGCCCTCCTCTCGGCGCATCCGGAGCGGCACGTCCGCCTCGAATCCGCGTACTGGTCGAACTGGCTGGCAGGCGACATGCGCGCCGCCGGCGAGGCGCTGCGGTCACTGAACGAGTACGCAGCCGTACTCGACATGGCGGAACGCTATTTCCTCGACATCCTTCGCATCGTTTTCCAGGAGCATTTGCTGCCGCGCAATACCTGGTGGGTTCAGGGCCGGCGCGTCGAACCGAAAGCGCTCTGCCGCACACCGCTGTGCACCGTGGAAGGCGAACTCGACGACATCACAGGCGCAGGCCAGACGCACTGCGCACACACATTGTGCGGCGCTTCCTCTTCGCCGCGCGACGGGCAGATCACTGTTCCTGCGTGCAATCACTATGACCTCTTCACCGGACCGCGCTGGCGCGATGTCGTCCATCCGGCGCTGTGCAGCTTCTGGCGGGACGTCGAGGACGCGGCGTCGAGCATGCCCGTCAGGCAGGATAAAGACAGGCCGACCCGTCGCAGGAGGCACGCGTGACCCTACCGTTCAGACGCAGGCCGAGGAAGCGGCGCACCCGTTCGACGAACGTCAGCACACGGCATGGCGCGAACCGCATTCGAGCCGCGCAACGCGAGGTTCGCGGAGTCGACTCGGCGATGCAGCGAGCGCGCATCTATCGCCACCCCGCTGGTTCGATCGTCAGAATAGAAACGCATATCTCGATCGTCTATCTCGCGGGCCGCTTCGCTTACAAGATCATCAAGCCTGTCGCTCCGGGATTCGCGGATTTCACGGCGGCCGACACGCGGCGGCACTGCTGCGAAGCCCAGGTACGTCTGAACAGACCGCTTGCGCGGGGGCTTTATCTCGGCGTGCTTCCGATCAGGCGCCGCGGACGTTCGCTCATGCTCGAATCGAAGGGCCATACGGTCGAATACGCGGTCAAGATGCGTCGCTTCGACGAATCCGGCCTCTTTTCCAGTCTCGCCCGACGGGGAGCGCTGTCGCCGCGCGATATCGACCGTGCGACACAAAGACTTGCTGCCTGGCACGTACACGCGCCGCGAGACGCGCCTCTCGCACGGTACGGCGGCGCCGCATTGCTCAGAGCACAGGTCGACGCCGTCAATGCATCCCTTCAGGCGAGGTGCAATGCGCCGGCTCTGCGTGATATCGGCGCCTGGTGCGCCCAGCAGCTCGCGCAGCTCGCGGACGCAATAGACAGGCGCCGTGTCGACGGCTTCGTACGTGCCTGTCATGGCGACCTGCACCTCGACAACGTGATGCGCTGGCGCGGCGAGGTATCGATGTTCGACTGCATAGACTTCGACGACGCGCTGCGCTGGATCGATATGGCCAACGACATCGCGTTCCTCGTCATGGATCTGAGGGCGCGGGCAGGAACCCGCCTGTCGAACCGGCTGCTGAACGGGTGGCTCGAGGCAACGGGCGACTACGCCGCACTCGAGCTGATGCCGCTCTATGTCGTGTATCGCGCGCTGGTTCGAGCGCTCGTGGCCTTTTTGTACAGTAAAAGCGCCTCGCACACGAAAGCCGCCGCAGCAGCGCGCGACGCCGCACGCTACCTGGAGATTGCCGCGGGCGAGACGCGAAAGCCGCCGCCCGTCCTGCTGCTGTGTCATGGCTTTTCGGGATCGGGAAAATCCGTCGCCAGCCGCGCGCTGGCCGAGCTGAGCGGCGCGATATGTTTGTCCAGCGACGTCGAACGTAAGCGCCTGGCGTCCACTCCCGCGGCACATGCCCGGCTCGACGGGGCGCACTATACGCGGGAGGCGCGACATGCCGTCTACGGCCACTTGCTTCGCCTCGCCTCTTCGGTTGTACAGGCTGGCTACAGTGTCATCGTGGACGCGACGTTCCTTGAGCACGCCCATCGCCGCGACTTTTTCACGCTGGCGGAACGCCTTCGCGTAGAGGCTCGCGTGCTGGATTTTCACGCCGCTCCTCACATCCTGGCGGAGCGCGTCGTCACACGTCAACGCGACCGTCGCGACGCCTCCGACGCCGACACGTCCACGCTGTCACTGCAACTCAACACGGCCGAGCCGCTGACATCCGACGAAATGGCGCGGACCCTCGCCTTCGATACCATCGTTCCCGTCGAGGCCTTCGACGGCCCAGACTTCTGGAAACGGGTACTTGATCTGATGTCTTCGCCTGTCGCCGAACCCGCGCCCGATATCTGCCGCATCAGGTGCAAAAGCGAAAATAGCCGCTATGCAGCAGAACAGGATTCCCGCCCAACTCGTTGAGCATCCGCCGGGCGGCAACCTCGATGTCCGGACGATGTTCAGTGAACGCGTCGCACAGGTCTTCTTCTCGCAGCGAGCGCGCACCGAAATGGTCTTCGAGCGCTTCTGCCGTGATCGCGCATTGCACGGGCTGGTGATCGACGAGCGCCGGAAACGTCAACACGAGGTCTCGCGCGCAATAGTCAGGCCGACAGGAAGGAAACGATATTTGCATGGCAACGACTCCACATGGACCCCAAGGGTGCAACGCCAGACTAGCCCCACGCTTGCCGGTCGACTTGATACACGTCAACGTCTGCAAGGTGGAGATCAGCCATTACGGGCGCGTCGCCGCGGGCGTGGCACCGTCTGCGCTCGCCGCCCCAGATGTCGATGCTGGCGGACAGCGTAAGCAGGTTGAAGACGATCGTCGACGGGCAGCTTGGATGCGAGCCTGAGGATGCCTTTCATCTGGTTTGCGCTGCGGGTCGACGGTCGAAGACGTTGCCGCGTCGTCGGCCGCCCGCGGATGTCAGGCTTTAGCGCTGCTCTGCCTGCTCCGGCTCGGTGCCACGCACCAGCAGCACAGGACACTGCGCGAACCGGACAAAGCGCTCGGCCACGCTGCCTAGCACGATGCGGCGCACGCCTCGCCGGCCGTGTGTACCCAGGATCACAAGATCCGCACCGAGGCGTTCGGCGCAATGTTGCAGCGTGGTGGCGACGTCCTCGTTCAGCCGTTCCGTCTCGACCATTTCGGCATCGCAAGCGACCCCTGCCTGCCGGCAGGCCGCTTCCGCCTTCTCCAGCGTGATACGGCCATCTTTACGCAGTGCATCGACGAGCGCGATGGGATCGTAGTACCCTGCGTAACTGAACAGGGGCGTCTTGTCGACCACGTACACGGCCTGAATTTTCCCGCCCGTGAGGCGCGCCATCTTCACTGCCTCATTCAGCACCCGCTCCGACGTCTTGCTACCGTCCAGTGCAATCAGAATCTGCTTGTACATGGTGAAGCCTCCTTGAAATAGTTCTGCGCCACGACTCGCCGCGCTCTATCGCGCGTCGCATGGCATGCTTCTTATCTTCGGTGCTGGCGCGGACGTGCGCTTGACCTGAATCAAGGCTCTACGTCTCGCAAGGCCAGCGCATGTTTTGCTGGAATCCTCCCGTCGATTGACGTGCCTCAACGGATCAGGACGTGGCCGCCATACAGTCAAACAGGACTGCACGGGTCCTGAATTGAACAGGAGACACTGATGGATACCTTTTCGCCCGAGCCCTTCGGCTGCGCAACGATGCAGGCGTTCGCGCTGGCAAACACAGAAGCGTTCGCAAAATGGATGGCGCTCTGCGAGGAAGCGTGGCTGCGTGCGGCCGCCGTTCGAACCCCGCTCGAATACGCCGCGATTGGAAGCTTGATGTTGCCCGCCTGCGCATCCCAGACCATGCTGTACTGCAAGCGCATATCGGACATCACTGCGGGCACACACGCGGCCGGCAGCGAGCCGATGACGTTCCCGCAGACGGGTACTGCCGCGACCGACGTCACGCTGTCGGCGAATGCGGCGTCGAGCCCCGCCGTCGCAGATTCCGCCGACCTCACCCATGCGCGTACGCCGTCCATTCAGGCCGCCGCAAAGCGATCGATAAGCGGATCGACAAGCGCATCGATACACGGATCGATACCCGTACCGCGTTTTCGCGGCGAGTGATTCGGGACTCGCTTTACCCCTGCTCGCGCTGGCCTTGGCGGGGTGCCTGGCCAGCTGCGCCAGCCGCGTTTGCCAGCGTGTCCCGCAGCGCATGAAGCTCACCGTGCAGCCGGGCGATTTCATCGTTTAGATGCTTGATGTCCCGATGCATCTCGCGCCGCAGCGCCCGCTCCTCTTGTCCGATGAAAGCCGCCGCGATACTGGCAAAGACCAGCGACAGCATGCCGTACCCAAGCAGGACGACGAATACGGCGAACACGCGCGAGGCGGGTGTAGTCGGTGCGATATCGCCATACCCGACCGTTGCGCTGCTCTCGAACGCGAGCCACAAGCCGTCGGCGTAGGAGTGCACTCTGGGCTCGAGCCACATGAAGCCGCCGCCCGCCAATGCGAGGACGGCAGCGCCCGCCGCCAGCAACCCGACGATCCGGTTCGGCGTGAAGAACTCGTGCAGGGACAGCACGATGCGCACCGCGACGAGACCCACGAACAGTAACCGCAGCACCCATTCGGCCGTTTGCCACGGCGGCGCGCCCCAGGCCGCACTCAACGCCGCGCCAGCGGCGATCAGAACATCTAGGCGATTGTGCGAAAGCAGCGTCCTGCGCTTCTTGCTGAGATACAGCAAACGAAGCATTGCGCAAGCGAAGCCCGCGAACATGCACAGGTACAGGGCGCGTGCAGCGAAAAGCGCCGCATCGTTAGCCGCCGTGAGTTCGCCATAGAACGCCGGGATAGCGAGCAGACTCCATGCGCACAGAAACCAGCGGATGTGATGCCATGCACGAACCGCCCGCGGATTGTCGTGCGAGTCCACGCCACCGATTGTGAAGAAGCCGAGGCTATTGGCCATTGTGCGATGGTAAAAAGCGAAGCGCGCGATGCACTGGACGTGTACGCCATCATCCCGGCGCAGCAGTCCGGCGGACAGGTTCAAGTGATGTCTTCGCCTGTCAGGCTATGCCACCTTTCGATGCAGCCCTTGACGCAGATCAGCCGCCGGCCGCTGCGGCTTGCCGCTGCACGCGTGAGTCATGCGGCGAACAGGCGGGTGCCCATTGCGGGTGTATGCGGAACGGGCGGAAAGACATCCCAGGCACCTTGACCGTGCCGGAAGAACACGATGCTCAACGGGCCATTCGGCACGGCGCCCTCGAGACGAACGAATCGCACGCCGCTGGCGCCGAAACGCCCGATCTGGGTCACTCTCGCGGGAATGGAACGCGTCGGCGCGAGCCATTTGTCGACGAGATCTCTGAGGGAAATGCCATTGCCGTTCATTTCGTGCTCCTCGGTCTGCCTCTCACCGTGACCGAACGTGAGTCTGTGTGTCGGCGGCGGTTAAGTACATTATTGAGGGCACCTGCTTTGATTGAAATCGGCGGGGGTTTAAACGTTGGTAGTCGCTGAAGCCATCAAGTAGGAATATTCCGAGCTGCGTTCGCCGCTTTATCCTGCCCGATGGCGCACGCGGCCACCGCAGGGACCGTCAGCGGTTGCCTTCCACCCACGTGGCTTTGATAAACGTCCGCGTTCGCGCCCGCGCGGCGTCGCAAGCCACAGTCGTCGAGCACGCGATCAGCCATATCGTACGGGACCGAGCGGCGCACAGCAGGACACGAGCGCGCGTCATGACACGTCAGTCCCGCTTGCACTTCCCGGCACGGGAGCCGAGGCGACCGCAAGTTCGACGATTTCGGTGGTGATCTCGTCCTGCCGGACGATGCGAGCCTCGCGGGTGAGCGCTTTCAATGTCTCGCCGACGTGATCGCTCGCCGCGAGCATCGCTGTCATGCGCGCCGCGTTTTCTGCAGCAAAAGACAACATGAGACCTTCGCATAGCTCGACGTAGACGTAACGCTCGGCAAGCCCCGCCAGCATCTTGCCTGTCGGCAACGTGAGCAACGGTAAGCGCAGACGTGGCCCAGACTTGAAGCGGTCGAAATCGAACGGCACGAGCCGCCTCGTCACGACGGCCACCTGCGCCCCCTCCTTCGCCAACGCGTGTATCAGCCATATCGCCGACGCAGGGTGTGCATCGAACCGTGCAAACACGGCATCGCTGATGCGCCCGGCCACACGCATCACGTCGCCGGCATGACTGGCCATTGGCACAGACCAGTCGTACACGAGCCCTCGTTCGTCCGCCAGCGCAGCACCGCGCGTGCCGACCACGAACAACGTCGCCGTGCCATGCGACGGCCAGCTTTCGACGCACTCCAGCAGCCGCTCATTAAATGCGCCGACGAAGCCCTGCTCCGTACAGAGCACGATCAGGACGGGGGCCAGGTAACGCTCTGGCGGAGATTCGCGGGAACCTTGATGCTCCGTTGCCGCGAGCACCCTGCCGATCGCCTCGCCAACCGTCGCCGCAACAGAACGTATTCCGGCGAGCCGCGCCTGCGCCTCGCGCTCGCGCGCCGCTGCGATCCCGCGCATTGCGCCGATCACCGCATCGAGTTGATGCGCGGTTGCCATCCGGCCTTCGATTTCACTGAGCCTGCGGGTCATCGGCGTGCTCCTGACGGATAAGGTCACCGGCCGCACCTGGCTGCGCGTGCTCGACGATTTCCCGCATGAAATCGATCAGGCGCTGACGCAGCACGTCGTCGAGCGGCGCCGGGAGCGCGTCCGCATCGTGTGCGCCGCCCGTCAGCCGATGAAGGGCTCCCGATGTGGCGAGCCGCTGCCGCACCCGTGCGATCGCCTCGACGGACACGCCGTCGAACAGGCCATCCGCCAGCGCGCAGAGCAACGCGACCTGATCGATAGCACTTAGCGCACTAAAGCGCGGCTGTGCGAACAGCGCACGAATGCGTTTTCCACGCTCGATCTGCGCGACCACGCGGGCGTCTGCAAGTCCGCCGAAGCGGCTGAACACTTCCAGTTCGAGAAACTGCGCGTAGTCGAGCCGCAAGCGGCCCGCGACGTCGCGCAATGCCGGATACTGCGCCTTCCCGCCCACGCGGCTTACGCTCAGGCCGACATCGACGGCGGGTCGCTGGTTGGCCGCGAACAGGCCTGCATCGAGCACGATCTGGCCATCTGTGATCGAAATCAGGTTCGTCGGGATGTAGGCGGACAGATTGCCGGCGTCGGTTTCGGCAATCGGCAACGCCGTCAGCGAGCCGCCCCCCAGGCCGTCCGACAGCCGGCCCGCACGTTCGAGCAGACGCGCATGCAGATAGAAGATATCGCCCGGATAGGCTTCGCGTCCGGGCGGCTCGCGGGTAAGCAGCGCGAGCTCGCGATGCGTGGCCGCGTGTCTGGTCAGATCGTCGACAACGATCAACGCGTGCTGCCCGCGATCCCGAAAGAACTCCGCTATCGAGAAGCCGGCAAACGGCGCGACCCATTGCAATCCGGGCGGCGAAGCCGACGATGCCACCACGAAGACGCAGCGCTCGGGCGCGCCATATTGCCGTATCGCATCGATCGCGCGCTGCACGGCCATCGCGCGTTGACCGATCGCCACATAGACGCAGATCACGTCGCTATGTTTCTGATTGACGATCGTCTCGATGGCGAGCGAGGTCTTGCCGGTGGCCCGGTCGCCGATGATCAGCTCGCGCTGCCCGCGTCCGATCGCAAACAACGCATCGACGATCAGCACGCCCGTCTCGAGCGGCTCACTGACGAAGTCCCGCTCAACGATAGCGGGCGCCGGACGCTCAACGGGCAGCCGGCTCTCCGTCCTGACCGGTTCGCCGCCGTCGAGCGGCCGCCCCAGCGGATCCACCACGCGACCCAGCAGCGCCTCCCCGACGGGCACATCGAGCACGGTATGGCGGGGCGTCACACGCATGCCCGCCTGAACGGACTCGCTGTTGTCGAGCATGACGACACTCGCGACGTCCACATCCAGCGAGTGCACGTAGCCCATCACGCCATTTTCGATATCGACCAGCTCGTCGAGTGCGAGGTCGGGCAAACCAGACACGAACGCGATGCCGTCGGCGATGCGCTCCACGCGACCCATCGCGAGCGCGCGCGTTTCCAGTTCGATCGCCGCGAGCGCGCTGCGCTTGCAGGCCAGCCAGCCGTCGTTCGTGCCGTCAAACGCGTCCATCGTCGTTCAGCAAGCCGTTGTGAATCTGTTGCAGTTGATCGCGCCAGCTGTTGCGCACGATGCCATGCCGCCCGCCCAGCTCGAGTCCCGCGACCAGCGTGGCGTCGATCCGCGTGTGCCACTCGACAGCATGTCCGAACGCGGCGGCGAGCGCGGCCTCGCACGCGTGCTGCTCGCCGGCCGTCAGCGCGCGCGGCACCGTCAATTGCAGTGGAGCGTCCGCAAGCAGCTCCCGTCGCGCCGCCGAAGACAGCCGGATCACGCCGTCTGCGAGTCCGTCGATGAAAGGTTCCACCCGTGTCGAATCGGGCATGCGCGCCAGCAGCTTGCGCGCGATGTCGACGGCCAGCCGCACAGCACGCGCGGATGCCTCGTCGGCCAACGCGGCCCGGTCGCGCTGCAGGTCAGCGGCGGCCTGCGCGCGCAGCCTGTCGGCATCTTCATGCGCCGCCGCGAGGAGCGCGTCACGCTGCTCATGTGCGTCGTGTTCGATCTGCGCCAAGGCCTCGGCGCGTCGCGCGGCGAGCTGGGCGCGCTCGGCCATCACCGCGTCCAGTTCCTGGCCGGCCGCGAGTTTCGCCGCTTGCGCATCGGCGATGAGCGCCCGCGCCGCGTTCTGGCGTTCCGCGATGATCTTCGCGACGGGCCGGAACAGATAGCGCTGAAGCAGCCACAGCAGCACCAGCAGATTGACCGTCTGCAACGCGAGCGTCGACCAGTCGATCTTCATCGCCGCGTCACTTCACAAAAGGATTGGCGAACAGCAGCAGCAACGCGACCACGAGGCAGTAGATCGCCATGGTCTCGATCATCGCAAGGCCCACGAACAGCGTACGCGACAAGGTGCCCGCCGCGTCGGGCTGTCGCGCGATCGCGTCCATCGCAGCCGCCACCGCACGGCCTTCTGCGAGCGCCGGACCGATCGCGCCGAACGATACTGCGAGTGCCGCCGCGCCAATGCTGATGACTTCGATCAGGTTCATGCGTGCTCCTTGTTGTTGTCAACCTGATGCTGCGTGTCGCCGACGGCAGCGCCGATGAACACCATCGCGAGCACGGCGAAGATGTACGCCTGCACGGCGCCCGTCAGCAGATCGAGCGCCATCAGCGGAATCGGCACCAGCAGGCCCGCGAGCGACAACACGATGCCGATCACGAACACGCCGCTCATCACATTGCCGAACAGGCGCACGACGAGCGAAAAGGTTCGCGTGAGCTGTTCGACGATATTCAACGGGATCATCACCCACGTCGGCTCGGCAAACGTAGCGAGGTAGCCGCGCACGCCGCGCGAGCGCACGCCGTACGCCACTGTCGCGAGCAACACGAGCAATGCGAGCGCGGCATCGGTTTCCAGATGCGCCGTGGGCGGCTCGACGCCAGGCAGGAGCGACGACCAGTTGGCGACCAGCACGAACAGGAAGAGCGTGCCGATCAGCGCGCGATAGGGCGCCGGGTCGGTTTGCATCGTGTCACGAACCTGGGCATCGATGGTTTCGACCAGCAGTTCGAGTACCGTCTGCATTCTGGAGGGCGCGATCGACAGGCTGTGCGTCAGCAGCGCAGCGCCGATCGCGAGGCACGCAACGATCGCCCAGCCAGCCACCACGGGCGCGCTGATGCCGAGCGGACCGACGTGCATCAGGGGTACGGTGGTCAGTGGCGAATGGATCATGGTTCGGCTCGCCCGAGCGTGAGCGCGATGCTGCGCGTCCACATGATGCCGCCCGTCCCGCCGAGCAAGGCCAGCACGCCCACCTTCGCCAATACGATGAACACGGCCGCCGTCAGCGCGAAACGCGACAGTTGCAGCGCCAGCGCGCGAACCGGGCACCCTGCGACAAAAAGCGCGGCATTCCAGCGTAGCGAAGCGAAGTGCGCCGCACCGACGAGCAATCCGACTGCAAACCCGGCGACGAACACTGCCAGCGCGCCATGCAGATGCGCGAAAACGGTACTAGTCACGATCTCTCCTTTGCTGCCGATGCATCCATTTCCATGCGGACCAGAACCCGATCGCGGCGCCGAGCATCAGAAGCGGCGCCGAGAAAAACACTCGCGTTCCCATCAGCCGGTCAAGCCAGCGACCCAGCGCGAGACCGGCGAGTGTCGGCAAAACGATCGTCCAGCCGAGAATGCCGATCTGCCCGAGCCGCGCGGCGAGCGAGGGCTCCCGGTCTTCGCGCCCCATTGCGTCGCGATTCGCGGCGCGGCGTGCGGCGTTGGCGACCCGATCGTCCGGTGTCACATGTCCGTTCCGCTGTCTCGTCATTCGCCTACTCCGCGCGCCCTCTGTGGACGCAGGTAACGCAACATCTGCCGGACAGCGTGAGCATGCAGACGCGTCTGCTCGACACGTGCACGACGCATCGCATCCAGTTGTGCGGCGCGCACGCCGTGCACGTTCGCCTCCAGCCGTTGCAGCGATTCGCCTTGCACCGCTTCCCTGCATGCGATCGAAACGGCCGCGCCATTCGACACGATCAGTACGCCACCATCCACGGCGCAGCAATGCGCGTGGCCGTCCGGCGTGGTCCACCTCACGACGGATGCGCTGAGGAGCGTCACCATGTCCTCATGTCCCGCGTGGATGCCGAATCCGCCGCTTTCGTCTTCCGCGCGCAATGAGGCGATCGGTAAGCCATCGACCACCACCTGTGCCGGTGTCGCGATGGTCAAATCGAGCGTTGGGTCCGTCATGGGCACGCCTCCGTCAGACGGCAGCGGCGGCGGCGCCCGTCTGCGTGCCACGCGTCTCCTTCGCGCGTGCCTCGTCGAGCGCACCGATCATGTACAGCGAGCTTTCCTGCCACTCATCGCACTCGCCATCGAGAATCGCCTTGCAGCCGGCGATCGTATCCGTCAACGCGACCGACCGGCCAGGCTGTCCGGAGAACGCTTCCGTCACCGAGAACGGCTGCGTCAGGAAGCGCTGCAGACGGCGAGCCCGCTTCACGATCCGGCGGTCGTCCGCACCGAGTTCCTCGATGCCGAGGAGCGCGATCACGTCCTGCAACTCGCGTTGATGTTCGATCACACGCCGTACGGCATTGGCGACGTCTGCATGCTCATCGCCGACGACAAGCGGATCGAGCAGGACGGACGTCGAGGCGATGGGATCGATTGCGGGATACATGCCTTCGGCCGCCTGCGCCCGCGAGAGCACCACCATGCTGTCGACGTGCGACGAAATCGTCGTCACGGCGGGGTCGGTGAAATCATCGGCGGGAACGTAGACGGCCTCGATCGCCGTCACGGCCGTCTCGCCCACCGACGCAATTCGTTCCTGCAGCGCCGCAACCTCGCTCGCAAGCGTCGGCTGATAGCCCACCCGCGACGGCATGCGACCCAGCAGCCCGGAGACTTCCGCCCCCGCCTGAACGAACCGAAACACGTTGTCCATCAGCAGCAGTACATTCTGATGGTGTTCGTCGCGGAAGTATTCGGCGATCGTCAGCGCCGTCAGCGGCACTCGCCAGCGAGCGCCCGGCGGCTCGTTCATCTGCCCGTAGACCAGCACGGCGCGCGGCAGCACGCCCGAACTGCGCATGTCAGCGAGCATCTCGTGACCTTCGCGCGAGCGCTCGCCGACGCCCGCGAACACCGAGATGCCGCTGTGCTGTTCGGCCATCGCATGAATCAGTTCCATCACCAGCACCGTCTTGCCGACACCGGCCCCACCGAACATCGCGGCCTTGCCGCCATGCGCAAGCGGGGTGAGCAGGTCGATCATCTTGATCCCGGTCGCAAACAGCCGGGTCGCGCCGCGTTGTGCAGCGAGCGCCGGCGGTGCACGGTGAATCGCACGGCGCTCGACGTCGCGCGGCAGCGGCGCGCCCGAATCCCGGACAGTTCCCGACACGTCGAACAGCCGACCGAGCGTCAAGGGGCCCACGGGAACCTCGATCGGCAGGCCAGTCGAATGCGCGAGCGTGCCGCGCGCAATCCCCGCCGTCGATTGCAGCGCGAGCGCGCGCACCACGGTGTCACTCACGTGTGCCTGTACTTCGGCGAGAATCGGCTGTCGACCATCGGGTGCGGCGATGAACATGGCGGTGTCGATGGGCGGCAGCGCATCGCCGGCGAAATCGACATCGACAACGGCGCCCCGCGCCGCGATCACGCGCCCCGTCGCAGCCATGCTTGCGGCCTGGCCGGCGCCTCCACTCTCGCGAATCGACACGTCCTGTGCTCCACGTCGAATTCCTGAACCCCTTCAAGATAACGGCGGGCGCCTCGACACAACTGATCCTGATCAATGACTGCACGTAATGCCCGCATCGCGTGAACGATATCCAGCGCGGTCCTCCGAAAACGTGCGGCGATTGACAGCGATCAATCCGTTATGTGCGAGGGCGTCTACGCTCGATCCGATAGCCCGGACATGGAGCACGATCGACATGATGAAAGCCTTGCTGATCATTCCCATCCTGTTTGCGCTGCATGCATTGGCCGGCTGCGGAATCGCCCCGTCGCTCCACGCGGATGAGCAGGTGAAGGCAGCCTTCTCCGATGTCATCACGCGCTACGACGAACGCCTCGGACTGGCCGATGAGGCCATCGCCCTCGCCCGCCACTATCTGCCCGCACAGGCATCGACATTCAAGGACATCGCCGACGCCCGTTCCGCCATCGAAGCCTTGCATGCGACACCCGCTCTCGTCGACGAGCGTGCGTTGTTCGAGCGCTTCGATGTCGCGCAACGTCAGATGACAGAGGCGATCTCGCAACTTCTCGTCGTGTGCGAATCCGTGCGCGGGCTCGACACGGCACCCCGCTTGCGGACGCTGCAGATGCGGCTTGCGTCGTCGGCGGCGCGCATCGCGGCTGCGCGAGCGCGCTACGACGAAGCGGCGCTCCAATACAACGCATCACTGCATCGCTTTCCGTTCGATCTGGCTGCAGCCCTTCATGCCGATCAGGACAAACCCACTTTCTCCACCCAGGACCGCTCGCCTGTTCACCGGCATCCGCGCACGGACTTCGGTACGCTGCGCGGCTCGCTGCGTGTCTGACGGGCAAGCGAACGGCCATGCCGCTCTGTTTTCCGGCGCGGCGGACGGAACCCGTTGTTTAGACTCGATCTCGTCCGCTGTCAGCGTACGCAACACTGCCGGGACCCGCCATTCGGCGATGCGCCGGGTCTTGCCGCTGCGCGAGCAGTACACGACAAGAAATGCACTGCGAGCCTCCGACATGCATGTGTGACCTCCATCTGGCGGCCACTGTGCGCTCCCGTCGGCGCGACACCCTCATTCCATGTGCATGCCGCCGTTGATGGCCAGGTCGGCTCCTGTGATAAACGCCGCGCTATCGGAACATAGGAAGGCGACCAGCGCTGCCACTTCCTCGGGCCGCCCAAGACGCCCGACGGGAATCTGCGGCAAGATTTTCGCTTCCATGATGTCGCGCGGCACCGCCTCGACCATCGCCGTTGCGAGATAGCCCGGCGATACGGTGTTGACCGTCACGCCACGCTTGGCGACTTCCAGCGCGAGCGCCTTCGTGAAACCATGAACCCCGGCCTTGGCCGCCGAATAGTTGGTCTGTCCGAACGCCCCCCGCGAGCCGTTGACCGATCCGATGTTGACGATGCGTCCAAATCCGCGCTCGACCATGCCCGGCAAGAATGGCTTTGTCATGTTGAACAAGCCGTCAAGATCGGTTCGCAGCACGCTGTCCCAATCGGTCTTGCTCATGCGCGCGAATGTGCCATCGCGCGTGATGCCCGCATTGTTGATGAGGATGTCGACCGATCCGAGTTCGTCGAGCACGCGCCGCGCGCAGCGCTCGCACGAATCGAAGTCTGCAACGTCGGCTGCGTACGCATGAAAATTGCGACCCGCGTCGCGCTCCTTCGTCAGCCACGTCGCGACGTGATCGTTACGTGCCGAATATGACATCGCCACGTTGATTCCCGCGTCGTCAAGCGCCTTGCTGATCGCCGCGCCCAAGCCGCCCATGCCACCCGTGACAAACGCCACACGCTTTGTTTTCATTTCAGACTCCTGTCGTTGCCGTATTGGCAGGCGCGCGCACCGCGCTCAGCATTTCGTCCTCGCCCGATTGCGTGAGCGCCGCTTCGATGCGACGAACGGCATCGCGATCCCGTCCGACGCTGCGGCTCGCCAATGCGTTCAGATCGCGCCGCCAGTCTTCCGCGAGTTCGGTAAGCCGGATCGGCTCGGCGAGTTCGGCCCGGCACATTTCTAACGACGCAGCAGCGTCCGGTAAGCGCTTCATCATGCATGCTCCTGATGGAATGCGGTCCGTGTTTCGGCACAAGGTTCGATTTCCACTCTAGTCACCCGCACTCCATCGCGATTGACATGTATCAAGCTGGCGGGCGGCCGGTGGACGGTTGATCTGCATCAACGGACATGGCAGAACGGATCATAGACTCCATTACACTGCGGGCGCTGCCCGTCAATCCGTCTTCCATCGGGAGTAGCGGCGATGAGCTATAAAAGCATTCTTGTTCATCTGGATACCAGCACACATACAGGTGCGCGGCTCGAGCTGGCATTGCAGTTGGCACGCCGTTTCCAGGCGAGACTGACGGGTGTGTTTTCGGCTTATATCCCCGACTCGCACGCCCTGTTCATCATGGCCGGCACGGCCAGCTATTACGCCGAACACGAGCGCCAACGGCAGGAGCGGTGCGACGAACTCAAACGGCTCTTTCACGCCGAGCTGGCGAGACTGGAAGTCGACGGACAGTGGATCTCCGCGCAAGGCTATCCGAATGAGTCGATGCCCCCCTACGCGCGCCTTGCCGATCTCGTCGTCGCGGGTCAGACGGACCTGAACGACCCCGAGTCGTTCATTGCTGAGCAGTTTGTCGAGAACCTGATTATGGCGGCTGGCCGGCCCGTCCTTCTGATGCCATCGAGCGGTTCGTACACGGACTGCGGCAAGCATGCGCTGATCGCTTGGGACGGCAGCCGCGAAGCGACTCGCGCACTCCACGATGCCATACCCTTTCTGTCGTATGCGGCAAGCGTCACCCTGCTCACCGTCAACGCCGATCGCGACGAGCCGGCGGGACTGCATATTCCGGGCGCCGACATTGCGCTCACGCTTGCGCGTCACGGCGTGAAGGTTGAGGTACGCGAGGTCAACGTCGAACGTTTCGCGCCCGTCGGAGAGGTGCTGTTGTCGCAGGCGGCCGATCTCGGTTGCGATCTGATCGTAATGGGTGCCTACGCGCATACGCGCTTGCGTGAGCTGGTGATGGGCGGCGCCACGCGAACGCTGCTCCGGTCGATGACCGTGCCCGTTCTCTTTTCACACTAGCCGCGGGAGCTTTGCCATGTACAAGCGCATACTCGTCGCACTCGACGGCAGCGACACCGCGTCGCGCGCACTCGATATCGCTCTGGACCTTGCCGCCGAGCACGGTGCTCACGTGCTGCCGCTCTATGTGATCGACGTGCCCGCGATCGCCTACGGCGTCCCCGGCTTCGACCCTTCCATCATCCGGGACGCTTTCGAGGAAGAAGGCAAGCGCATCACTTCCGATGCGAGCGCACGTATCGCAACACGCAGCGTCGCAGGCGCGCCGCGAGTCGTGGAAGTCGCCGCGCCCGGAGAGGACGTCGCCCATCGCATCAATGAAATGGCTCATGAGTGGCATGCCGATCTCATCGTCATGGGCACGCACGGCCGGCGGGGCTTCCGCCGGATGGTGCTGGGAAGCGTCGCCGAACGCGTGTTGCGAGGCGCCAGCTGCCCCGTTCTGATGATTCCTGTGCGCACCGACGACGTGCCGTCGGGAACGGCAACCGACATTCCCGTCGAAAAGGAACTGACATGAGCTACAAGACGCTGCTCGTCCATATTGACGATAGCCGTCACAGCCCAGCCCGGATCGCGCTTTCCCTTGATCTGGCGAAGCGCTGGGACGCCCATCTCATCGGGCTTTATACCGTTTGCACCGACCTGCTGCCCGGCGCGCTCAGAAAGAGCGAAAGCCGCCCGTTCGCGGAACTCGAAGCACGGCACTCCGAACTTCGGCAGAAGGCGCATGACAGCTTTCTCGCTGCTGCGGAACGGGCAGGTCATGGCAGCGTCGAATGGCGCGCGCCGCGCGGACCCGCGCAGGAAGTCGCGACGCTCCATGCCCGCCACGCCGACCTGCTGATCCTGGGTCAGGACGATTCGAAAGACGCTGCTTCGTATGTCGCGCCCAATTTCGTCGGCAACCTGATCCTTGATGCGGGCCGCCCCGCCCTCGTCGTTCCTCACGCGGGTACCGTGCAAGCGCTCGGCGAAAATGTACTGATCGCCTGGGACGGCAGCCGCGAAGCCGCTCGCGCAGTGGCCGACGCACTGCCGCTGCTCGAGAACGCCCGCTATGTGACCGTCGACATAGTGCAACACGCTGACGGCGCCCGCGAAGCGCCCGTGGGAATCGATGTCGCAGCGTGGCTCGATACACATGGCGTGAATGCATCGTTCTCTGCAACGCCCAGGCACATCGGGGCGAATGCGGGCGCCACGCTGCTCAACAGGGCGTCGGATATGCATATCGATCTGCTCGTCATGGGCGCTTACGGCCATTCCCGCGCACGGGAACGCGTGTTCGGTGGTGTAACCCGGACAATGCTGGAATCGATGACATTGCCTGTGCTGATGTCGCATTGAGCGCTGTGGCGCAACAACGGGAATCAACGCGACGCAAGGCATGCGTGTGCCGCCGATGTCCATCGCGTCGGTGCCACACACCAAATTGCCGCTTCGGAAAGAGCGCGGGATGAATCGCGTGCGAGCAGCAATCGCACGGGCAAGACGCCGCGTCGCGACCGGGCACGCTCGTTGGCGTGCGCCTAGCCGTCGTGCCGGAGTAGCAGAACTGGCCGCTGCGTCGAGCGCACGAGCGACTCTGCGACGCTGCCGAGCAAGAACCGCTGCGCGCCGCGCCTTCCATGCGTACCGATCACGATAATATCGGCATCGCATTCTTCGGCCGCGCGTGCCACTACCTCCGACACGCTTTCGCCATATGCATCGATCGCCCGCGTCTTCCCGGTGACGCCCGACTCCTGGAACAGTTCGGTTGCCACGTCGAACATGCGAGTGGCAACGTTTGGCGCGGCAGGGAGCTCCCGTTCGAACTCCAACCGTGCGCTCACCTCCCCCGGCCATCGGCCACGGTCCACCACGGACAGCGCATACACCACGCCTCTGGACTGTTTCGCGAGCCTGACCGCCTCGCGCAGCGCCATCTCTGCGCTGGCGCTATCGTCGAGCGCGACAAGGATCCGGTCGTACATGGTGCATCTCCAGACGTGGGCTACCTCGAACGGCAGCGAAAGTTGCATGAATGGCAGTGTGTGACGGCGCCCCGCTCGCCGGTTGACTCAGGTCAACCGAACGACGGGCTGTCATCAGGACGGGGGACAATAGCGCTTTTATGTAAGCGCACAAAACGCTGAGAGCGGGGTGCATGCGAGTCATGCCTGCCGGCGATTTGTTCGACGGTCACGCGGGCGACGCAAGAACGCGTACAATCAAAAGCACGGTCATCAATCGTGCCAGGCAACGCAGGTCAAGCGCGTGTCAAGCAACAACGCGTTGTCGTCCGGACCGACGGCCGCTTCGCGAAAACGATCAAGTTTCCCCTGCAATTCGTGAGCCAGGAAGAAACCCAACCATGATCAAGGTATTGTTGGCCGATGACCATGCGCTCGTACGCGACGGCCTGCGCCACATTCTCCAGAGCGCCAGCGGTTTCGAAGTGGCCGGCGAAGCATGGGACGGCATCACCACCATCGCGCTCATTCGCTCTACGCCGGCGCAAGTGCTCGTTCTCGATCTGACGATGCCGGGCCGCAACGGCATCGAACTGATCCGGCAGATCAAGGACGAGCAGCCCGCGCTGCGCATCCTCGTGCTGACGATGCATGCCGAGCAGCAGTACGCGGTGCGCGCATTCAAAGCGGGCGCCTCGGGATATCTGACGAAGGAAAGCGCAAGCGTGGAGCTGGTCAACGCCGTCACGAAGATAGCGGGCGGAGGTGTGTACATCAGCCTGGCGATGGCCGAACGCCTGGCACAAACCCTGAACGAGCCCGCGGAAGCGTTACCGCATCAGCGGCTCTCGGACCGGGAGTTCGATGTCTTCAGACGAATCGTCGCCGGCCAGAGCATTACGGAGATCGCTCATGAATTATGTGTGAGCGTAAAGACCGTGAGCACGCACAAGACACGCGTACTCGAGAAAATGCAGTTGCCGAATGAGAACGCGCTTGTACGTTACGCGATTCGTTACAAGCTCATCGAGGACGACGAGCTATAAATAGGCATTCTGACGTCGGCGTTGGTAGGACTATTCCTAGCCTCGCTGCCTCACCTCCTATCTCCGGTTAAAGCACCGCCGATACCTTTTTGCGATACGAGCGCCAATACTTGGTTCATCGCGAGTCGCCGCACGCATGCGCGCGCAGACGAGAATTGAGGAGACAAAGATGCTTGCCGCAAACACGCAGACGTCCAATCATGTTCCGGGCCGCGCCGCCGCGGTCATTCCGATCCGGCCCGTTCAAGACAGCGATGCGCCGCGTCACGGCACGGCACGCTGCTCGTCATGTTCGATGCGCTCGATCTGCATGCCTCCCGAGCTGAGCGCAGAAGATCTGTCGAAGCTCGATACCATCATCTGCTCCACGAGGGCGGTCAAACGCGGCGACACGTTGTATCGCGCCGGCGACTCGTTCAAGAGCATCTATGCGATACGGGCTGGGTCGTTCAAAACAGTCGTCATGCACCGTGACGGTCGCGAGCACGTGACAGGATTCGAGATTGCAGGTGAAACGCTTGGCCTCGATGGTGTCTGTGCCGGCCAGCACAACTGTGACGCGATCGCGCTTGAGGACAGTGTCGTCTGCATCATTCCGTTCGCGCAGCTCGAGATCATCTGTCGCGAAGTGAAGTCCATGCAGCATCACATCTATCGGATGATGAGCGGCGAGATCGTGCGGGATTCTGTGCAAATGATGCTGCTCGGCACCATGTCGGCGGAGCAGCGCGTGGCCACGTTCCTGCTCAATCTCTCCAGGCGTTTCAAGGCGCGCGGCTTCTCGGCCGCCGAGTTCCACCTGCGCATGACGCGCGAGGAAATCGGCTGCTACCTTGGCATGAAGCTCGAAACCGTGAGCCGCATGTTCTCGAAATTCCAGCGTGGGCATCTCGTCCATGCCAACGGAAAGACGGTCCGGATCGTCGACCCGGAAGGGCTCGCGAACGTGTGACCGGGCGCGGCGGGAAGCAGGTTGAGCCACGTCGGTGGTAATGAGGCGTGCTGGCTGGCGCCGCCTCAGTATAGACGTTGATTTGCCTCAACGATGAGTCGCTGTGACATGCCACGATGAATAGCAGGCAAAGGACATCCACGTCGTACGGGCAAAGGACATCTCACATGAACACCGCGACAACGCCGTCGGCGTGGGAGCTGAACGAAAAGGATTTCGATGCGCAAGCGCCACTCGAACAGCAGTTGCGATTTGCACTGCGGTACGCGGTTCTCGCCCCTTCCAATCACAACACGCAGCCGTGGCGGTTCATCGTCGACGGACCGGCTGTTCAGGTATGCGCGGACTGCACGCGGGCGTTGCCCGTTGTCGACCCGTTCGATCGCGAGCTGCTCATTAGTTGTGGTGCAGCGCTGCTCAACCTGCGGGTCGCATTGAGCCACTTCGGGCTGTCGTATGCAATCGCCGTCTTTCCCTCCGAATCCGATCCCGACATCGTCGCTCAGTTGCGAGTCTCGAGAGACGGTCATGTCGACAAGGCGCTCGCCGATCTCTTCGCTGCATTGACGTCTCGCGTGACGACCCGAGCGCCGTTCGTCGACAAGCCCGTAGAGCCCGATCTTCAGTCGGATCTGGCCGCCGCCTGCGACGCGGAAGGAGCCCTCGCGACCTGCGTCGAAGCCGAGACTACGCGCCACGCAATCGCTCAACTGATCGCTGAGGCGGACCATGCGCAATTCGCCGATGCGCGCTTTCGCAGGGAGCTGGCGAGCTGGATTCATCCACACCGCCGGGACGACGGTATGCCCGCGTATGGCGCGGCTGTCGGCAGGCTGCTCGATTTCGCGGCGCCTCTCGTCACGACGGTCGTTCGTGTATTTGACGTTGGCGCCGGCGCGCCGGCCACGCATCAGCGGCTTGTCGAAGGGTCGCCGCTGTTTGTCGGTATCTCGACGGACCGCGACGACCGCGAAGCGTGGCTTGCAACCGGGCAGGCGCTAGAACGGATGCTGCTACTCGCGGCGTCGAGAGGACTGACGGCGTCGTACCTCAATCAGCCTATCGAAGTATCAACGCTGCGCGAAACGTTAAGAAGCCTGCTTGAAGTCGATGCGTTCCCGCAGTTGCTGCTGCGTATGGGCCGTGGTCCGCGGGTCGATCACTCGCCCAGACGATCGTTGTCGGACGTCGTCGATTAATGGCAAATCACCCGAATCAAAGAGGAGCGTCTACCGTGAGCCATCCCCGTTGGTCCATCCTGCTTGCCTTCGCATCAGGTCTCTTCGCTGCCGGAATGAACACGGCCAATGCACGCGTCGATGAACCGACCGAACTGGTCGACCAACAGCATTGCATGTTCTGTCACACGACGGATGCGCCCTTTCTTGCGCCATCGTTTCGACAGATCGCGGACCGTTACAGGGACGTTCCAGATGCGAGATCAATGCTGGAAATCAAGCTCAGAAAAGGTGGCCGTGCGCATTGGGGCGACACGCCGATGCCGCTGCCGCCCGAACGCGGCGGTCCGCTGTCCGCCGAGGATGCACACAAACTGATCGAGTGGGTGATGTCGCAATGACCTTTTGTCGTGTCTGCCAGCTTTATCGATTACGGAGATACCAATGAGAATTACGGTCCACCTCGATACATTTCAATGCGCTGACACAGCATATGCCGTTCTCTGGCTCGACCGCGGATCGCGCAAATGGTCACGGGAAGGACACGCAGTGATCGATCTGCCGGAATGGGGCAATCTGGCGTCCCCGAAAGGAAACACGCGGATTCATGGCGCCGACCACGACCGTGCGATCTGTGAACTCACAGGGCTCGATCTGGGCGCCGTCAACGGTCCGCGTGAGGGCGACTCGGGGCAAGCGTTGTGGTACCGGCATGCTCATCACGCGCCCGTTATCGGTAAGTGGCACATTCAATGTGTCGACAACACAGAATCGGATCCCGAGAGCGGCGTGTTCGCCGAAGGTGACGGCTGAACCTGCATCTCCCCGTCCCCCAGACTTTACTGCCTCCGCTGCTTCGTCGCATTCTCAGTGGCCTGAAGTTCCTTTTCCGCAGCATCGAACGCACAGCGGACAGCGTGCTCAGCATCTTCGCTCGAACAATGTTCGATGGGTTTGAGGTCGCGCGTGCGAGTGATCAGATCAAGGCGGACGTCGTAGGTTGGTCTCGCCGACGGCGAATGAATTTCCTCGATTGCCAGATGGCAATTCGAAAGAAGACCGCTGTAACGTTCGAGCCGCACGAGTTGCGCGGCAGCCTCGCCTTCCAGCCGTGCGGTCCCACAGAAGCCCAGATAGACGATCTGCATGCCAATGCCCATCTTCGCCTCCCCATGTTCCAACTCACCGCGCCTCGCCAATCGCTTTGGCCACCCTGACATCATCGCGTGCGCCGGACTGCCGTCGTTGACTTGTATCAACCGGCTCGCCCTCGCGAATCCGTGCGACGGCGGGATGCCCCGGCTCGGGCCTCGCCCCGTGTACGGTTCGGTCTTACGCTGCCGTCTTACGGTCCCGTCGCCGCGGGAAAGGGAAAACCCGGATGCCTATCTGGCATGCGCGGAGGTGGCGGCAGCACACATCGGCACAGAAACGAGCGATCATATTTCGTATGCCCCTAAGGCTATCCATCAGCTACCGCGATCGCGGCATGAGCGCCGCCCAGGCCAGGCGTCGGCGGCGGCATCTTTAACGACGGGAATCGAATGGAACCGTACAGGCAACTGAGCAGCTTGACTCACGAGCTTTTCCGCCAGGTCGTCGAAGCCGCGCCCAACGCGATGGTGATGGCGGATCGCGAAGGTCTCGTCGTGCTCGTGAACGTGCAGGCGGAAAAGCTCTTCGGCTATCCACGCAACGAACTGGTCGGAAATAGTGTCGATATGCTCGTCCCCGAGCGCATGCGCCGCGCGCATCCCGAGTTCCGTCGCATGTTCTACGGCGACCCGAGAAGCAGACCGATGGGGACGGGCCGTGATCTGTTTGCGCTACGAAAGGACGGTACCGAAGTTCCCGTCGAGATCGGCCTGAACCCTGTTACGACGACGGAGGGCATCTTCGTACTTGCAGCTATCGTCGACATCACAGAACGCAGACGCCTGGAGGAGCGCTTCCGGCAAGTGGTGGAAGCTGCGCCGAATGCGATGGTAATGGTCGGGCAGGACGGAAAGATCGTTCTCGTGAATGCGCAGACCGAGAACCTGTTCGGCTACAACCGCGAGCAGCTCTTCGGGAAGTCGATCGAAACACTCGTGCCGGAACGCTTTCGGAGAGGTCATGAGGTTTCGCGGAACGCCTATCTACATGATCTGAAACCGCGCCCGATGGGCACGGGTCGCGATCTGTACGGCCGTCGCCGGGATGGCTCGGAGTTTCCCGTGGAGATCGGGCTCAACCCCGTCAGAACCTCCAATGAAAATTTCGTGCTCGCCGCCATAGTCGACATTACGGAGCGAAAGCGCGCGGAACACGAACTCATGCGCCGGACAGAAGAGCTTGCGCGCTCAAACCAGGATCTCGAACAGTTTGCGTACGTGGCGTCGCACGATCTACAGGAACCGCTACGCGCCGTCGCGGGGCCCCTTCAGCTGCTTCAGCGCCGCTATCAAGGACAACTCGATGCGCGCGCGGAGGAGTTCATCACGCATGCCGTAGATGGCGCCACGCGAATGCAAAAGCTGATCGACGACCTGCTCTCCTATTCCCGTGTCGGACGGTCGGGCGCGGTTCAGCAGTTGACTGCCTGTGCGGCCGCACTTGATCAGGCACTGAAGAGCTTGAGCGTCGTGCTGCAGGAGTCCGGCGCGCAGATCACTCGGGATGCACTGCCTTGCGTCATGGCCATTCCGACGCAACTGGCGCTACTGTTTCAGAATCTGGTCGGCAATGCCGTCAAGTTTCGACAGGTCGATCGGCCTGTGCGCGTCGACATCGGTGCGCGCCGTGAGGGCGATAGTTGGGTCATTTCGGTAAAGGACAATGGTATCGGCATCGACCCGCAATACTTCGACCGCATATTCATGATCTTTCAGCGCCTTCATTCCCGGGCCGATTACCCAGGAACGGGCATCGGGCTCGCGCTATGCAAGCGTATCGTCGAGCAGCATGGAGGAAGCATCTGGATCGAGTCCCAACCGGGCGCCGGAACGACGGTCTTCTTTACCTTGAAGGCGGAAGATCGTGAAGCCCGTATCCCACCACAGCATACCCCGTAGGAGTAGCGCATGCCGACCCAGGCAGTTGACGATCTGATTCACATTCTTCTCGTCGAAGATAGCCCGACTGACGTCATGATCACGCGTGAAGCGTTCGATTACTACAAGCTTCTCAACCCGTTGCACGTCGCCGGGGATGGCGTGGCGGCGATGGAATTTCTGAGGCGGGAAGGTCAACATAGCGACGCGCCGCGGCCCGGCCTGATCATTCTCGACCTCAACCTCCCCAAAAAGAGCGGACGTGAAGTTCTGCAGGAATTAAAGGCAGATCCCGATCTGATGAAAATTCCCGTCGTCGTGTTGACGACTTCCAAGTCAGAAGAAGATGTGGCGCGGACCTATGGGCTGCACGCGAACTGCTACATAACCAAGCCCGTCGACTTCACGCGGTTCGTCGAGGTTGTACGCAGAATCAGTGACTTCTGGTTCGGCGTGGTGACTTTGCCCCCCGCCCGATCATGAATGCGCCCCCCGAAGTCCGGGTCCTGCTCGTTGAGGACAACCCGACGGACGCCCTGCTCATCGAGGAAGCACTGTCCGATGTGCTGGAATTCCAGCACCGCCTGTTCCATACAACCCTTTTGTCCGATGCGCTCGATCGTATTCAATCGATGCAATTCGATATCGTGCTGCTGGATTTGGGATTGCCGGACGCACAAGGAATCGGCACGTTCAGAACCTTGCACCAGCATGCCGCCGAACTGCCCGTCCTGGTGCTGACGGGACTTGAAGACATGTCGGTGGGGGTGAAGGCTATCCAGGAGGGTGCACAGGACTATCTGTCGAAGCGGGATATCAACTCATCGGAACTGGGTCGCGCCATACGCTACGCCATGGAGCGTCATCGGATTGCGATGGCGCTCAAGGAAAGCGAGGAACGGTTTCAGCTCGCAGTCAGGGGGGCAAGCGCCGGATTGTGGGACTGGAACCCGCAGACAGGCGCCGTTTATCTGTCGACCCAGTACAAGGAAATCATGGGGTACGAGGGGCATGAACTGCCCAACGACAGCCAGCCGATTCTCGACTTTATCCATCCCGACGACATCGAACGGGTCAAAACCCACCTCGCCGCGCACCTCGCGCAAAAATGCAGCTATGAGATCGAATACCGGATACGTGTCAAGA
The DNA here is from genome assembly GCF_000020045.1 of Paraburkholderia phymatum STM815. Classification (GTDB taxonomy): domain Bacteria; phylum Pseudomonadota; class Gammaproteobacteria; order Burkholderiales; family Burkholderiaceae; genus Paraburkholderia; species Paraburkholderia phymatum. Next base: position 1,286,074 of record NC_010622.1, read on the forward strand.
CGGGGCAGTACCGCTGGATGCACGCACGAGGCCAGGCGCTGTGGAATCAGGCCGGCGAACCCTACCGTATGGTTGGATGGATTATCGACGTCACCGAACGTCGGCTGGCCGACGAAGCACTGCGTGAGTCGCGCGAAGAACTGAAGCGGCTGTCGGCGAACATCCAGCGCGCCCGTGAGGAGGAAAAAGCCCGGATTGCACGTGAACTGCACGACGATCTCGGTCAACAACTGGCTGCCCTCAAGATCGAATGCGCGAAAAACGGCAACCGCGCCACAGATATCGATGCGCCGAAAGCAGGCGCCGATATGAACAATATCTACGCGCTGATCGATCAACTGGTCGTCTCCGTACGACGCATAGCGACCGACCTGCGTCCCGCCATGCTTGACGATCTTGGACTGCTGCCCGCTATCGAGTGGTTTGTCGAACGGTTCTCGTCGCGATACCCGATATCCGTCGTCCAGCACATCGACGCGGAGGATATCGACTTCAACCACGACAGCTCCACGGCCGTGTTCCGGATCGTCCAGGAGGCGCTCACCAACGTGGCGCGTCATGCGGGCGCGACCCAGGTCACGCTGGAGATTTCCAGCAGCGGATCGCATTGTATTGTGCGGGTCGCCGACAACGGGCACGGTTGCCGGAACGATGTTCGACCGTCGCCAAGCTCATTCGGTTTAATCGGCATGCGGGAGCGCGCCGCAGCGTTGAGCGGCGAACTGATCGTCCAGACCGCTCCCGGCCAGGGCTTCGCACTCACCGTTTTGCTGCCACGCTTCGCGGTTGAGAACAAAAGCCCTTAGGCCACACGGGGCCGTTGCATCCATTCAAGGCCTCGGCTAATTCTTCAGCACCGGATCGCAGTCGAGCACGCTTTGCACTCAGCGCCCCACGAAGGCGCCCGTTGATATCGGTCAATCTTCAAAAGATCGAGCCTCGTAAGCTGGCTTAACCGGCCAGACGTCCATCGTTGGCTTCGGTTCCGGCATTCCAGGCGAAAACGGGAGACACATCATGGCACGTTGTCTTGCATTACTCTGCAGTTCGGCAACTCTCGCCATCTGCGTGACTCTCCCCGCTGAAGCTGAAGAACTAGCGAGAATCGCCACCCACTCTCACCGCTATGGCGGGCAGATCAGTATCTCCGCCTATGACGATCCGCTGCTGAAGGGCGTTACCTGTTACGTCTCCCAATCGCATGACGAGAACAGCTTCGGTGATAACGCCCCGACAACGCGCGCAGCCGACGCTGAAGTGTCCTGTCATCAGGTGGGCAAACTGGAGCCGACGGGTAAGTTGCCTCGGCGTGCTCAAGTGTTCGATGCAACAACCGATCCGATTTTCGGCACATTGCACGTATTCCGGATATTGGATCCGGGCCGCCTCACCGTGCTGTATTTCAGCTACACGGAAAACGAATTGTCGGGGAATCTGCCCGGTCACGTCGACATGATCCGGTTACCGATGCGGGGCAGGCAGATGGGCGAATAAGCCTCGCAGATTTTCCCTATGCGAGCTGGACCAGCCGGAGCGCTAAGCGCTCCTGTGCGAGGCTCGAGCCCCTGCTCCGCGAACGGAACCGCGATCGCCGTCGACCTCGGCTTGTATCCGGGCTAGTCGTCCGAGCAGATGCTCGATTTGCTCAGCGAGCGCATCGTCACATGCCGCGCTCCCCAGCAATGCTCTCAGGCGCGCTTTCCAATACGCGGGATCGTTCACGGGGCTGCGCACTGAGAAGTACGCTCTCGTCTGTTCGAGCAACGAGATCGCGGCCTTGAGATGCGCAACATCGCGCTCGAGTTCCCGATACGAGGACGAGGACATGTCGGCTCCGCAAACTGGATGGTTTCCGCCTCCATACTGCCTGGCGACATGCCACACACATTTGACGCCGATCAATTTCGCTGCGCACGGATTCGCGTCCGCCATCCAGTCGTTGAAGTCGCACGCGCGTACGCGGGACGCACTGGCGCTTGCATAGCGTCCAGTTCGTGCGCAACCCGCGCGCAGCGTACGGCGACGGCCTTTGCCTTTGCCTCGCCGCGGGCGCTTGAAGATCTGCCTTGAATTACGACGTCTGGCCCCGCATCGCCCGATACTCCCGGCGCACGATATCCATCAATTCAGCAACGGACGTGCTGACCGACTCCCGCTCATACGTCACGCGTCCGCGCTGCATCAGCATCACGCGGTCCGCGATATCGAGTGTCTGCGCGTAGTTGTGCATGATCATGATGATCGACAGACCGCCCTTCTCCTTGAGCCGCAAAATCAGGTCGATGATCAGCCCCGCCTCGCGCGCGCCCATCGCGGCAAGCGGTTCGTCGAGCAACAGGATCTTCGCGTTCGAATTGACCGCCCGCGCGACGGCAATGGCCTGCCTTTGGCCGCCCGACAACTGCTCGACGGGCAGGTCCACGGAAGGCACATGTACGCCGATCTCTTCGAGGCATTCCGCCGCTCGCGCTCGCATCGCCTTGTGGTTGAGCAGGCGGAACGGACCGGGACGGACGATCTCCCGGTTCAGAAACATGTTGTGATAGATGCTGAGCGAGTTGGCGAGCGCGAGATCCTGATAGACACATTCGATACCGAGCGCGCGTGCATGATCGACCGAACGCAGCAAGGTCTCGTCGTCGCCGAGAAAAAGCTTGCCGCTCGTCTGCTGATGAAAGCCTGTGAGAATCTTGATGAGCGTCGATTTGCCCGCGCCGTTGTCGCCCAGAATCCCCAGAATTTCGCCCTGCCGCAGCGATAGCGATACGCCGTCGAGCGCCGTCACCGCGCCGAAACGCTTGACGATATCTTCTGCGCGCAACGCCAGAGCCGGCGAGGTGGACGACGACAAGGGCAACGACGACATCACGCCCCTCCCTTGCGCGCCAGGCGAACGACGTGGATGTTGAAGATCATTGCCGCGAGAATCGCTGCGCCCAGAATCATGTTGAACGTGAAGGCGTTGATGCCGATCAGCGTGAAGCCGTCGTTCAGAATGCCGAGCACGGCCGCGCCGATCAGGCCTCCGATGATCGTCCCCGAGCCGCCCGCGAGCGGCGTGCCGCCGATCACCGCCGCCGCCACGGCGAGGAACATGATCTGATTGCCGCCCGCCTGCGGATCGATCGATGAAATGCGAAAGCCTTCCAGAATGCCTGTAAAGCCGGCCAGCACCGCGGCGAGGATGAAATTGCCGAGCTTCAGACGACGTACATGAATCCCCGCCTCGCTGGCGCCGAGCGGATTCGCGCCGGACGCAATCGTGTGAAGTCCCCAGCGCGTGTGACGCAGCGTGACGTGCATGATCGCGGCCAGCGCGGTCGTCCAGATGATTTCGCTGTAACCCCACGCGCCCATGAATTCGGCGAACATGCCGTCTTCGGGCGGCGACACGGGTGTGCCGCGCGAGATCGTCAGCGTAAAGCCGTTCACGAAGAACAGCGTGCCGAGTGTCGTGACGAACGACGGTATGCGCAGATACACCGACACCGCGCCGTTGATCAGGCCGATCAGACCCGCCGCCACGACGCCGGCGATCACCGCGAGCCACGCCGGCGCGCCCGCCTCGTGCGCGAAATGCATCACGAACGGGGCGAATGCGAAGACCATCCCGGCGGACAGATCGATTTCGCCGCCGATCATCAACATGATCTCGCCGAACGCGATGATCGCGACGGGCGCGATGAACTGCGAGAGGTTCCTCAGACTCGCGTCCGTCAGCAGGAAGTCGTGGTTCGCGGTCTCGAAGTACGCGCAAAGAATGATCGCAACCAGCAGGATGCGAATCTCGCTCGAGCGCACGATCGACCGCGACCAAAGCCGCGGCCGTTGCGCTTTCGTGGTATCCGTCACGGCAGACGTCACCCCTTGATCGCTCCCGAGCGCGGCACGATTTCAGGCTTCGTGCTCTTGCCTTCGTAGCGTGTCGACGTGTTGAGGTAAGGATCGACGGAACCCTTCGTCACGAACTTCAGGCCCGTGTTGACGTTGGCCGGCCCGACGAGCCCGCCGGATGCGAGATACACGAACGCCTGCATCACGGTATAGAAACCTTGCACGTAAGGCTGCTGATCGATCGTGAAGTCGAGGAAGCCGTCGTGGATCAACTGAACCGTGCGCGGCAGCAGGTCGAAGCCGCCGCCATGCACGCCCTTCGAAGGCAAATTGTTTTCCTTCATCACCTCGGCGACGCCTTGCGTGCTGCCCGCGTCGACGGCGAACATGCCTTTCAGATCCTGATGGCCCAGATAGAACGACTTGATCTTCGACAGTTCTTCGTTGACCGTCGCCCCCGTCGCGATGGTCTGCACATCGATCTTCTTGCCCGACTTCTTGATCGCGGCGACGGCGCCGTCGAGGCGCGGCTGAATGTTGAGCTGCCCCGGCGTCGCGATGAAGAGCCCGACAAGACCGCTGTCGATCAGGCTCGCGATGCGCTCGCCCATCTGATAGCCGGACAGATACAGATCCTGGCCGATATAGCTCAGCCGCGGATTCGTGGAGCCCTGCGGCGCATCGGCGTTGTAAGCGAACACGGGAATGCCCGCGTCGAGCGCGGCCTGGATCGGCTTGTCGAACGCTTTCGGGTCGACGATCGGCACGGCGATCGCATCGGCTTTCCCGGCAATCGCGGCGTTGACGGCATTGACCATCTCGGCGATGTCGGCATTGGCCGAACCCGTCCACTGATAGTCCATGCCGAGCATCGCGGTCGAGTCCTGAATGCCGTATTGCGTCGGGACGAAAAAGGGATTCGTCGTCACATGATTGACGAAGACGATCTTCCAACGCTTGTGCGCGGGAAACGGCCCGCCTTCGGCGGCCTGCGCCGGCGTGACCGCGCCGCCAAGCAGCGCCATCACCGCGCTCAGGGCGGCGCCTTGCAGCATGCCGCGACGCATGCCCTGCACTTCATCTTTGGGGTCCTGCTTTCCGGCCATGTCATCCTCCAGACTTTGAGTTATTGAATAACTTGCTGTGCATGACGGCGCAGGCGAGGAAAGCACCGGTGCCGGGCGGCACCACACTTCACAAACCACGTGTGCATGCGCGTGCGCCTGACGACGACCTCGCGGAAAATGCTATATCACGGCCTTTGAGCGAATAATCAACGTATACCCTAAAAGTAGTCCGACTATTTCGATGCGGCGATGCCGCGCCCCTGCCCGTCCCAATCATTGGGACTGCCCGCGCTGCGTCGATACATCATCCGGCGCACCAACGAAAAGGCCCGGAACAGACGTCCGGGCCTTGCAGGCTTTCAGGTATGAGTTCGAGGCCTCGAAGCGTCACTGCCCCGACGCATGCGACCGCAGATAGGTCAGATACCCGTTCTGCGTCTTCAGTATCTTTTCCGCACACTCGTCGTAATCCGATCCCTTGGCGTTATCCGTGCCATACATTCCGCGACACTGCGCAAACAACGTGAGCGTCGCGCCGCCGGGTTTGGCCACACGCGTCGCCGAGAACGCCACCTTGCCCGAGCTGTACGGAACGTCCGTTTCGATCGCCAGTGCGTCGGCGCGTGTCACCGGCGTGTCCGAATGCTGCTCGACATAGCGCTTCGTTGCCGCCCACGCGGCGTCGCACTGCGCCTGTTCGCAATCGGCGGCCGCATTGCGCTGGGCTGCGGCGAGGCTGCTTTCGTTGTGGCGATACTGCTGCGCCAGTTGCGCTTCCTTTTCGGCGGACGAGCACCCCGCGAGCATGAGCGCAACCAGGGCAACGGGCGCAAAGGTATCGATCTTTTTCACGAGCGAAGCTTCCCTGGCGAGAGTCGAGCGCGATTATAGCCGCACGCCTCGCGCATTCGAAGAGCCGCTCGATGAGCGGCCCGCTCAGTCCGTCTCGATCCCTAGCGCGGTGATCAGCCGCTCGCGCCGCGACAGCGCCTGCAGCGAGCGCTTGCCGAGATGCGTCGCGACGAGGTTGAGCAAGCCTTCGCAAAAGATCAGATACGCGCCCATGCTGTTGCTGAAGAAGCTGCTCTCGTGCGGTATCAGAAACGCATGACGCGCGGGCGGGACGAGCGGCGACGCGAGCGTATCCGTGATCGCGATCACCGTCATGCCCGCTTCGGCGGCGGCCGCCGCCGTCTCGGCCACGCTGCGCGTGTACGGCGCGACGCTCGACACCACCACCACATCGCCGGGCTGCAACTGCGCGAGCCCTTCCGCCACGCCGAGTCCTTGTGCATCGAGCAGCGCAACGTCGGTGCGGATCATGCCGAGCCCGTAGCACAGAAAACTCGCAAGCGAACTGAATTGCCGTAATGCGTGCACACGTACGCGCGGCGCGTCCGCGAGCAGGGCAGCGGCGCCGCGCAGGTCATCTGGCGACAGGCGACCGAGAAAGGTCTCGACATTGCCGATCGATTCGTGCGCCAATTGCGCGACGACGTCGATTTCCGGCGATGCGCCGCCGCGCCCGGACATCTGCATGCGCGCCGCTTTCCCGGCGACCAACCGCTGCGCCTGATGCGTATAGAAATGCCGATGACGGTGCGCAAGACTGTCGCGGAACACGCTTTGAAAATCCGCGAAGCCCGCGTAGCCGAGCTTCGTGCAAAGGCGCGTCAAGGTCGACGCATTCACGTCCAGCGCCGTCGCCAGATCCGTGATGGTGCGCACGGCGACTTCCTCGGGCTGCTCAAGCAGCTTCGCCAGTACCGTGTGCGCCTTGCCGCCGAGCGAGACGTCCGCCTCGTCGCGGCCGATGCGCACCACCAGTTCCCGCAGCCCGTCGACGGTGCGCGGCGCGCCGCCCGCTGTGACGTGCGCCCTCGCCGTGCTCCCGGTGGTGTTATTCGCGGCCTTGCGGCGCGTGTTGCGTTTGTCTGTGTCCATCGATGAACCGGTATCGGGGCGGCGTCCCAGGCTGTTCATAAACGTCCCATTCTATGTGAGACGCCCGGATCACGATATCGGCCGTTGCAAGTGTGTTCTCGCCATCGGGGTCGTCGGGCGCGGCGCGATAGATCGGCAGCGACGACGCCTCGTGCGTATCGGCAAGGATCGCGAGCGGATCGGGCGCGCGGCCCGCTTCGCGTGCTTCGTTCAGCAGCGTGTCGCCGCGCCGCTGACGGTCCCGCGACGAGGCCGTCACGCGCTGCGCGAAGCCGCTCATCGCCGGATGAATCGCGTGATTCGCATGCAGTGACGGCTCGCCGATCTCCCGCACCGAGCAGCCATGCGAGCTGTACTCGACACTCAGCAAGCCGGCGCGGACGCGATGGCCGAGCGTCAGATGAAAACCGCCTGCGCGAGGACTGTCGCGCAACACGGTAAGGGCTGCGTCGAGCGTCGTTGCATCGAGCACGGCGCGCGTGAGCACCATGCGCGGCACGCCCGCATCGACACCGCGCTGCCGCAGATTGTTGACCGTGACGGCCAGCCCCGCCTCCGTCACCGCAAACGTGTGTCCCGGCAGCGAGCCGGGATACACGAACGCCGCAAATCCGGGACTGCCGTCGATGCGGCATTCGGCGATCGCGCAATGTCCCGCGAAACCGGGGTCGCCGTCTTCGTTATGGGCGATGCGCGTGCCGAGGTCCGACGGCAATAGCACGGTGGTGCATCCATCGGGCGATGCGGCCCATAGGTCGCCGCGGCAGTTCCACAGGAAGACATCCTCGAACGGCACGCGCAGGCCGTCAGCGAGTCCCTGCAATTCCGACCAGATACGCGGGAACCGCTGCTGGACGTGCTGCGTCATGGCAGCCGCCATCGGCGAGCCGCGCCATTGCATCACCTCGTGCCACGCAGCGGTGCGCAACAGATGACCCTGTACCGCCGGCGCGCCGAAGCGCCCCAGCGCCTGGCCCGCCTCGTATGGCGAGCCCGAGACTTCGATCAAACCGAGTGCAGGCATGTGAGCACAATCATTCGACGTGTTGAAGAAAATCGCGCAAGCGCTGATTCGGCGGATTGTCGAGCAGTTCAACGGGCGGTCCGTCGACGGTGATATGGCCGTGCTCCATGAAGATCAGCCGCGTGCCGACCTTGCGCGCAAAGGTCATTTCGTGCGTGACGACAACCATCGTCATCCCCTCCTCTGCAAGTGACTGCATCACACGCAGCACTTCCTGGCGCAGTTCCGGGTCGAGCGCGGACGTCGGCTCGTCGAATAACATCAGCTTGGGCTTCACGGCGAGGGCGCGCGCAATCGCGACGCGCTGCTGCTGCCCGCCCGACAACTCGCTCGCGTAGTGACTCACACGAGAGGCCAGTCCCACTTTGGCGAGCAATTCCTTAGCGAGCGACTCCGCCTCTTCCTTGCCCATGCCGCGCACCTGGCGCGGGCCGAACGCGACATTTTCGAGCGCCGTCAGTTGCGGGAACAGATTGAACTGTTGAAATACCATCCCCGCTTCCTTGCGGATTTCGCGGACCTTTCGCGATCCGCCGAGCACGCTGATGCCGTCGACGATCAGATCGCCGCCGTCGATCTGCTCCAGCGCATTGATACAGCGCAGCAGCGTCGACTTGCCGGAACCGGACGGCCCGATCAGCACGACGACCTCGCCCGCGCGGATGTCGAGATCGACGCCGTCGAGCACGGTCGTTTGCCCGAAGCGTTTCGTCACTTTCCTGAATTCCACCATGTTCGCGAGCGCGCTCATAGCATCCGCATCCTCTTTTCCATCGTGCGCAGACAGAATGTCAGCACGCCGATCATGCACAGATAAATCGCGGCCACGGCCGTCCAGATTTCGACCGCGCGAAAATTCGAGGCCATGATTTCCTGGCCCTGGCGCGTCAACTCGCCGACGCCGATCACGATGAACAGCGACGTATCCTTCAGGCTCACGATGAACTGGTTGCCGAGCGAAGGCGTCATGCGCCGGATCGCGACGGGGCCGATCACGAACGCGAGCACGCGCCACATCGGCATGCCGAGCGCGAGGCCCGCTTCCTTCAGGCCACGCGGCACCGACAGAAATGCGCCGCGCACGATCTCCGCGATATACGCGCCCGAGTTGACGACGATCGACACGACGGCCGCCGTCATCGCATCAACGCGCACGTTCAGCAGCACGGGCAGCGCGAAGTAAATGAACATCACCTGCACGACGATCGGCGTGCCGCGCACGAATTCCACGTACACGAACGCGATCTTTTGCATCAAGGCGTTACCGTATGCGCGCATCAGGCCGAACAGGAACCCGACGGCAAGGCCGCCCGCCAGGCCCACCACGGTAATCAGCACCGTCAGCTTTGCGCCCTGCAGCAACGCAGGCAAGGCATCGGCGACGACGGACAGATCGAACTGCATGGCTACTCTCCCGCTGCCGATGTTGTTCAGGACTTCGCCGGCTCGACGCCGAACCACTTCTTGTAGATCGCCGCGTAACGGCCGTCAGCCTTGATCTTCGCAATCGCCGCATTGACCTTCGCCACGAGCGGACTGCCCTTCGGGAACGCGATGCCGTATTGCTGCGCCATCATTTGCGGCCCGACTGCCTTTACGCGTCCCTGGCCCGCCGTGTGGATGTAATAGAGCACGTTCGGCGTGTCGTGCATTGCGGCATCGACGCGTCCCGTCTGCAACTCCAGATACGCGTTGTCGATGTTCGGGAACTGACGCAGATCGGTCCCCGCGAAATGCGCCTTTGCGTAGTCCGCCGCCGACGTGCCCGTCTTGATCGCAAGCGACTTGCCCTTCAGGTCGTCCGGTCCCTTGATCGTGCTCGTGACCGGCACCATCAGCATGAAGCCACTGTCGTAGTAGCCGTCGGAGAAGTCGATCACTTTCTTGCGCTCGTCCTTGATCGTGATGCCCGCAAGCGCGACGTCGACGTTATGCGTCTGCAAGGCGGGCAGGATGCCGCTGAAGTCCATCGGCTGCAGCTTGTAGTCGATCTTCACGTCTTTCGCGACGGCTTCCCACAGGTCGATGTCGAAGCCGACGTACTTGTCGCCCTGCTTGAATTCGAACGGCACGAACGCCGTGTCGACGGCAACCAGCAGGGTCTCGGCACGCGCCGCATGACCGAGAACAGATACGGCGACGAGTGCGGCCGCAGCCAGCTTTGCTACGAGTTTCATGACGATCCCCTTGCGCGGTGAGTGGATGATGAGTGGATGAACGGTTGAACCGGCTCGATTGCAAACCGATTTGCGCTGAGTATCTTTGTGCAAAATAATTTGCGCAATAGGCACGTGCGCAAATTTCGATTGCGAAGCGGGTATACCCTGATGAGTGAGATCGGCCGGCGATCGGCGCGCTTGCTCGGGCAGCGGCTATGAGCGCCCATGAGCGGCCGCGCCGGCGGCCTCGAAGCGCGAGATGTGGCGCTTTTCGTCTGCGCAAATCCAATGCAAAAACGCGCGCTCCGCCTGGACACGGAACGCGCGTTCGCCGCTGCGGCGTGCGCAAGATGCGCACGCGATGTCACATCATGCCGTGCATCGCGTGCGGCTCTCGCCGCCTAGAAGCGGTGACGGATACCGACGGTGCCGACCACTTGCGAGTCGCTCGACGATGCGCTGACGCCGACGATGTGCGCCGTGATGCCCGAGCTGCCCGTGCTGCCGACGTGCTGGTAGGCCGCCTCAGCGTAGACGTCGGTGCGCCTGGACAGTGCGTAGTCGGTTTGCAGCGTGACCTGGTGGTACTTCGGCTGTGCGCCGAGCAGGCTTGCATCGGTGTACGTGTAGGCGCCCGACAGAGACCATGCCGGCGTGATCGCGTAGCGGCCGTTCAGTTCGAAATTCGTGAAGTGCGCGCCCGTGCCGTTCAGCGCGATGCCGCTCGTCTTGCCCGATGCCGACGTGCCGATAGTGGTGCCGTTCGCGAGTTGCGTCTGCGTAAAGACGAAACCGACGTTTGCAGGGCCGAACGCATAGCTGACGCCCGCGCCGTACGTGCGTTGACGCGAAGCCGTGAAGGTTGCGTCGGTGCTCACTGCGCCGCTCGTGTTGTTCGACCCTGCGCCGTTCAGTTGCAGATAAGCTGCCGCGACCTTCAGACCGCCGAATGCATACGATGCGCCGACGCTATACGCGCGGTTGTCCGAGAAGCCGTCAGCTTCGTTCGAGAAGCCGTACATCGCGCCCGCCTTGAAGCCGGCGTAATCGACGCTCTGATACTTGACCGAGTTGCTGACGCGGAACGAGTTGTTCAGGTTGTCGTTGTCGTACGGGTGCGCAGCGAGCGTGCCGCCGTATTGCGTGCCGTTCAGCGACAGCGGGCCGAGGTTGTCGACGAGGTTGTCGTACTGGCGGCCGAGCGTCACCGCGCCGTACTGGTTGCTGGCCAGGCCGACGAATGCCTGGCGGCCGAACAGACGGCTGTTCTGCCCCATTGCGCCCGTCGACAGATTAAAGCCGCTTTCCAACGTGAAGATCGCCTTTAGCCCGTTGCCGAGATCTTCCGAGCCGCGCAGGCCCCAACGGTTGCCGTTCAGGATGCCGCTTGCCTGCTGGATATTGCTGTGGCCGCCGGCGTTGCTGGTGTACGTCAGGCCCGTATCGAGCAGGCCGTACAGCGTCACCGAGTTCTGAGCGTGTGCTGCGCCAGCCGTGGCGAACAGCGTGAGCGAGAGGGTCGAGAGTATGAGCTTTTTCATCTTTTCTCCATTATTCCGATAACGAATGCTATCGTGCCGCGGAGAATATCCGATTGAATCCGTATTTCGCCTTTATCGTTGCGTTTTAGCCACCCTTTAAAGACTTTCCCAATCTTCCTGTAAAACAATTGGTAATTCAGGCAATACCGAAGCTGAAATGAAATGGGGCGCATCCCTCTCGCAGATGCGCCCTCACCGGCTAATTGCAGCTACTCCCGGAATACAGACCTGCGGATTCTATGAGTCGATTGTGAAAGCATCAAGTCGTGCATTGCATACATTTCTTTCCCATTCTTATAATGGTAAGAAAGCGCAATTAAATGACTCTGATTTTGTATTCGATAAAAACGTCAATAGTCGATTGCCAATTCGGGCTATTGTCTGCTGCGCGGTGAACGCTGGCCTTCGACACTTCGACCTGGTGAATCAATCGACGATCTCCGGCGCATCGATCGCCCGCTTCAACACATCGACGAACGCCTGCACGGTCTGCGGCAATGTGCGCCCCGCCATCGTCTGAACCTGCAGCGTGCGCTGATGCAGCGCGGCGTTCGTGATCGGAATCGCCGCCAGCCCGTCCGCGTCGAGCCGGCTGCGCACGGTCAGATAGCCCGTCAGCGTCACGGCGTCCGTAAGGCGCACGAAGCTTTGCAGCGCCGCGTGATAGTTGCTGACGAATACCGGCTCGAAGATCAGTCCTTCCAGACTGCACGAAATATCGAACAGCTGCCGGATCGTCACGCCCTGGTTGTCCATCGCGAGCGGCCACGGCGTGAGGTCGCCAAGCGACACCGCTTGATGCGCGGCGAGCGGATGTCCGCGCCGCACCAGCGCGTAGATCGGCGCGCGCTGCGAGTAGTGCACGTCGATCTCCTTCTCCGGCGCGAGGCTGAAACAGACGGCGATATCGGCCGTCCCTTCCCTCACCCGCTGCGTCGCCACGGAAGGCGCGGACACGTCGAGCTGAAAATGCGTCGACGGATACGTCTTCAGAAAATGCGCGAACACTTGCGGCAGAAAATGCGGCGCGACGCCCTCCGAACTGGCGACGCGTATCGTCGCGCGCCCCTCCTCCGCGAGGCCGCGAATCTCGCCGACCACGCGCTCGGCTTCGAGCAGGCTGCGCCGCGCATGCTCCGCGAGCAGGCGCCCCGCGTCGCTCAGCACCATGCCGCGCGGGCGCCGCTCGAATAGCGGCGTGCCGAGTTCCTCCTCGAGCTTGCCGATCTGCCGGCTCAACGCCGACACGGCCACGAAGAGCCGCTCCGAAGCCTTGCTCAACGACCCGCTGCGGGCCACTTCCAGGAAGTAACGCAGTGCCGTGTTGTCCATGTCCGCTTTGCCGTTTCGGCAACGATTGATCGCAAATATTGTAATTGTGCAGAAATATCGGCGGCGGCAGCATCGGTTCGACTGCTTATCCATGAACCGGCGCCGGCCTTGGCGCAACGCACAGGAGACCCGTCGTTGACTCGTGATATCGCCATTCGAAACGCGGCCGGCCAGTACGATTCCGGCCGTTTTCTCGACGACTTGCGGCGCCGCGTCGCGTATCGCACGGAAAGCCAGGAAGCCGACAGCGGCGCACGGCTGCAAGGCTATCTCGACGAAGAGCTGACGCCGCTGCTCACGCAATGGGGCTTTACCTGCCGCGTTGTCGACAATCCCGCGAAAGACGCAGGCCCGTTCCTGATCGCGCACCGTCACGAAGACGACGCGCTGCCGACCGTCCTCAGCTACGGCCACGGTGACGTAGTTCGCGGTTACGACGCGCAGTGGCGCGACGGCCTCTCGCCGTGGGACGTGACCGTCGACGGTGAACGCTGGTACGGCCGCGGCACGGCCGACAACAAGGGCCAGCACAGCATCAATCTCGCCGCGCTGAAAGCCGTGCTCGACGCGCGCGGCGGCAAGCTCGGCTTCAATCTGAAACTGCTGTTCGAAACGGGCGAGGAAGTCGGCTCGCCGGGGCTGCATGCGCTGTGCACCCAACTGCGCGACGAACTCTCGGCCGACGTGCTGATCGCATCCGACGGCCCGCGCCTGTCCGCGCATCGCCCGACGCTCTTTCTCGGCTCACGCGGACTCGTCAATTTCAAGCTCGAACTGACGCTGCGCGATGGCGGCCACCATTCCGGCAACTGGGGCGGCCTGCTGCGCAACCCCGGCATCGTGCTCGCGAATGCGATCGCATCGATGGTCGACGCGAACGGCAAGATCCTGATCGACGGGCTGCGTCCGCCGCCCATTCCCGACGCCGTGCGCCGTGCCTTGTCCGGCATCGGCGTGGGCGGCAATCCGGGCGAGCCGAGCGTCGATACCGACTACGGCGAGCCGGGCCTCACGCCGACCGAGCGCGTGTTCGGCTGGAACAACCTCGAAGTGCTCGCGTTTCGCACGGGCAACCCCGACAAGCCTGTCAACGCGATTCCGCCGTCGGCCGTCGCGTTCATGCAGCTCCGCTTCGTGGTCGGCACGGACTGGCGGAACCTGGAATCGATCGTGCGCCGGCATCTCGACGAACACGGCTTCGGCATGATCGAACTCGACGTGGAGCGCGGCGCGCCCGCCACCCGCGTCGATCCCGATAACGCATGGGTGCAATGGGCGCTGCGCTCGCTGCGCCACACGACGGGCGACGAACCCGTGCTGCTGCCGAACCTCGGCGGCACGCTGCCCAACGACGTATTTGCCGACGTGCTCCGCATGCCGACGCTGTGGGTGCCGCATTCGTACCCCGGCTGCTCGCAGCACGCGCCGAACGAGCATCTGCTCGGCCCGGTCGTGCGCGATGGGCTGCGCATCATGGCCGGTCTCTTCTGGGACCTGGGCGCCCACGAAGCCGGTGCAACCAATCCCGCTCCGCATGTTTCGACCACCCCAGCCTGAGGACGTCGCAATGAATATGGATTCCGTCACCGCGCATCATCCCTCGCACGCGTCGCACGCGTCACACGATGCCGGCCCGTCCGCCACGTCGGGCAAGGGCGTCGCGCGCCTGATCGTCGCCACGTCGATCGGCAATGCGCTCGAGTTCTACGACCTGATCGTGTACGGCTACTTCGCGACCACGCTGTCGAAGCTGTTCTTTCCTGCACACAACGCGACCGTCTCGCTGCTGCTCACGCTCGGCACCTTCGCGCTGTCGTATCTCGCGCGGCCCATCGGCGCGCTCGTGCTCGGCTCGTATAGCGACCGCAAGGGCCGCAAGGCATCGCTGACGCTATCGATCGCCATGATGACGCTCGGGACGGGGATGGTCGCGCTGATGCCGACCTACGCGACGATCGGCCTGCTCGCGCCTGTCGGCATTTTCGTGTCGCGCCTGTTGCAAGGTTTCTCGGCGGGCGGCGAATTCGGCAGCTCGACGGCGTTCCTGATCGAACACGCGCCCAGGCGCAGCGGCTTCATGTCGAGCTGGCAGTTCTCCAGTCAGGGCGCGAGCACGTTGCTCGCGTCCGCGTTCGGCGCGGTGCTGACGGGTATGCTCACGCCGCCGCAGCTGGAAGGCTGGGGTTGGCGCATTCCGTTTCTGTTCGGCATGCTGATCGGTCCCGTCGGGCTCTATATCCGCCGCCGCATCGACGAGACGCCCGAATTCGAGCGCGCCGAAAAAGCCGAGTCGCCCGTGCGCGAACTGCTCGCGACGCAAAAGTCGCGCGTGCTGGTGTCGATCGGCGCGCTCGTGCTGACGACGACGGCCAATTACATGATCCTCTACATGCCGACTTACGCCTCGCGGCAACTCGGACTCGCACCGTCGTCGGGCTTCATCGCGACGCTGATCGCAGGGTTGATCGTCACGGTGCTCACGCCCATCGTCGGACACTGGTCGGACAAGGTGGGCCGCACACGCATCATGCTTGGCGCGGGTGCGCTCTTCTTCGTCACGGTGTATCCCGCGTTCATGTTCATGAACGCGCACCCGTCGTTGCCGACGCTGCTCGCCGCCGTCAGCTGGGTCGCGCTGCTGAAGGCCACGTACTTCGCACCGATTCCCGCGTTGATGGCCGAACTCTTTCCGACCCGCACACGCACCACGGGCATGGCCTTCGGCTATAACATCGGCACGACGATATTCGGCGGTTTCACGCCGCTCGCGGTCGCGTCGCTGATCGCCGCGACGGGCAATAACCTCGCGCCGGGTCTCTATCTGATGATGGCGGCCGTCATCAGCCTGCTGACCCTGGTCTGGGCGCGGGCGCGGCTGAACGCACACTGAATCGAATGAATCACGAGGGACGCGCACGTATGCAAGCCGATTTGCCGCAAGCACTGAAAGAAGCGATCCAGTTTTCGATCGATCACGAATCGCCGTGGGACCGCAATGCCGATGGCAAGTTCGGCGTACATGTGAACGACCCGCCGCCGTGGAATCGCCTGCTCGGGCCGATTCACGACCGGGGGCCGGTATCGGGTGCAGTGGCCGTCGATGGCCGGCTGCTTGCGACATGGGGCGAACCGGATCGCGCCGACCTGACCTTCAGCATCGCAAAGACGTATCTCGCGCTGCTGGCCGGCGTCGCGCACGATCGCGGCCTGCTGCCCGATCCCGACGAGCCGGTGCGTGTGCGCGTGCCGGGCGTCGGTTTCGACGACGAGCACAATGCGCCCATCACATGGACGCACCTGCTGCAACAGACGAGCGAATGGCAAGGCACGTGCTTCGGCTTGTCCGATCAGGCGGATCACTATCGCGCGGTGACCTTCGGCGATCCGCCCGCCGGCCGCAAAGGCGAGCCGCGCGGGCTGCAACCGCCGGGTACGTACTGGGAATACAACGACGTACGCATCAATCAGTTGTCGCTCGCGCTGCTGCATCTGCTCGGCAGGCCTTTGCCCGATGTGTTCCGCGAAGCTATCATACGGCCCGTGGGCGCAAGCGAGCACTGGCAATGGGTCGGCTATGACGACGCGTGGCTCGACCTCGGCGGCCGCCGTGTGCAGTCGGTGCCAGGCGGCTCGCACTGGGGCGGCGGCATGTCGGTGAGCGCGAACGATCAGTTGAAAGTCGCGCAGATGCTGCTCGACGACGGGCTTGCCGACGGACGCCGCGTGCTATCGGCTGAATGGATCGCGCGGATGCGCGCGCCGTGCACGCTCGCGCCGTACTACGGGTATCTGGTGTGGCTTAATACTTCGCGGCGGGTGTTTCCCGCCGTGCCGGAATCGAGTTACTTCGGCGTCGGCGCGGGCAGTTCGTTCATGTGGATCGAGCCGGAGCGGCGCATCGCGCTGATCGTGCGTTGGCTCGATTCGCAGTTCGCGGACGCGTTCTTCGGGAAGGTGCTGAACGCCATCGAGACAGTGTGTTCGCGATAGCGCTGCACGCGCCCGACGGCATGCGCTAGATCGCCCGCGCGACGATCAACGGGTCGACCGCACCGATCACGTCGAGGTTGCGATTCGCATACGGCAGCTTGTGCAACACGTATCGCATCGCATTGAGCCGCGCCCGCTTCTTGCAATCGGAGCGAACGACGGTCCAGGGCGTGTCTGCCGTGTCGGTGTGTGCGAACATGGTCTGCTTCGCCTGCGTGTAGTCGTCCCATTTGTCCAGCGACGCGAGATCGACGGGGCTCAGCTTCCATTGTTTGAGCGGATGAACCTGGCGTTCCTTGAACCGCCGCGCCTGCTCCTCGCGGCTCACCGAAAACCAGAACTTCACGATATGGATGCCGCTTTGAGCAAGATGCCGTTCGAACGCCGGGACCTGCTCCATGAACTCGATATATTCGTTCTGCGTGCAAAAGCCCATGACCCGCTCGACGCCCGCGCGGTTGTACCACGAGCGGTCGAACAGCACGATCTCGCCCGCCGTGGGCAGATGCTGGACGTACCGCTGGAAATACCACTGCCCGCGTTCCAGCTCGGTCGGCTTTTCGAGCGCGACCACACGCGCGCCGCGCGGGTTCAGGTGCTCCATGAAGCGTTTGATCGTGCCGCCCTTGCCCGCCGCGTCGCGCCCTTCGAAAAGAATCATCACGCGTTGCCCCGACTCGCGCACCCATGCCTGGAGCTTCAGCAACTCGACCTGCAAGCGGTACTTCTGCTTTTCGTACGCCTTGCGCGACATCAGGTTGAGATACGGGTAGCCGCCCTCGCGCCATGTGGGCGACAGTTCGTCGTCGGGATCACGCTGCTTGCCCGTTGACCACGATGCCGGGTCGCCTTCCAGCAGAAGGGTGCGCAACGCGCTCACCTCGTCGGCGGACATGCCGTCCATCACGGTCTTCACCGCGGCTAACAGCGTGTCCGCGCTCTGCATCGCGCCCGCTTGGATCACCGACTGCATGCCGTTGGCGAGCAGGTCGTTGGCGGCGCCCGTGGCGTGATGCGTGTGTGCGAGCTCCGCGGACCTCGCCGTGCGCCCCGGAATGGTGTCGCCACGCGAAACCTGGCGCGGCCCCGCCTGAACAGTTGAATTGTCTTGCTGCGCGGTCAACTTCATGAACTCCCGATTACGATGAAATCCGGACGGGCCGCGACGCGACGCGTGTCACTCATCGACGCGCACCGCGCGGCCCACAATGTGGCATACGTCAAGCCGAGGTCTGCGCCTGCCTGAGGATCGTGTACAGGTTGTCCTTGAGACGCAGCTTTTCTTTCTTGAGGACTTCGATGCTGCGGCCGTCGGCGGGCACGACACCCGTTTCCATGTTGCGAATCTCGTGGTCGAGTTCATTATGGCGCTCGAAAAGCCGCGCGAAATGCGCGTCTTCTTTCTTCAGGCGCGAGATCAGATCGCGATACTCAGGAAACATGGCACCTCCTCAGATGGTCACGGTCAAGCGATTGGGTTCAAGCTTGCGTGCATTGTCGCATCGTGAGGATGCGTGAACACTGTTATGGATCACTAATCATATGTGTCACGAAGTCGCATATGAAATCGACATGACGAGCGGCACAGTGCGCAACACGCGTAACGCGATCTGCGTCGGGCTACGCCTCGACCGCGATCGTTCAGAGATGCGCGACCAGCGCCCCCACTTTCGCGATCGCCGCATCGCGCTGCGCCGCGCTGGTCTGCGTCGCGCCCGTCAGGTACACCGCGACGAGAACGGGCGGCCGTCCCGCAGGCCAGACGATTGCGATATCGTTCGAGGTGCCCCGTTCGCCCGTGCCCGTCTTGTCGCCGACGCGCCAGTCCGGCGGCAAGCCCGCGCGCAGCCGTGTGTCGCCCGTCTTGTTGGCAACGAGCCAGACCGTGAGATGCTGGCGCGACGCAGCGGACAGATGCTCGCCGAGCAGCATCGCGCGCATGTCGGCAATCATCGCGGCGGGCGTCGTGGTATCGCGTGGATCGCCTTCGATCGCCTCGTTGAGCGTCGGTTCGTTGCGGTCGAGCCGCGTAACGCCGTCGCCGATGCCGCGCGCGAACACCGTCAGCGCCGGCGGCCCGCCGATGCTCTCCAGCAACAGATTCGCCGCCGTGTTGTCGCTGCGCGTGAGCGCCGCTTCGCACAGTTCCGACACGGTCATCCCGTCGCCGCCCGCACGCGGGCCGCTGACGGGCGAATTGGCGACGACCGCATCCTTCGCGTACACGATCCTGCGCCCAAGTTGTTCTTTGCCTTGATCCTTGCGCATCAGCACAGCCGACGCGAGCAGGAACTTGAACGTACTGCACATGGGAAAGCGCTCGCGGGCGCGCCAGCCTTGCAATTGGCCATTTGCCGTATCGAGGATCGCGACACCCAGACGGCCGCCCGTTTCCGCCTCGATCTGCGCGAACCGCTTGTCGAGCGCGCCGCCATGCGCCGCGCGACCCTGTGCGGACGCAGCCGCAGCGGTGCCGAATGCCTGAACCGCAATACCCGCCAATCCACCCCCCAACGCGATAGTGAAAGCCCGCCTCGTAACCATTGCTCCTCCTTGAAGAGCCGCCACTATCGCGTCTCCCCGGCGGGCTGACAAACGATGATAAATTGCTCGATGACCCAGAAAATCTTATGACTCGAACATGCGTCCCTATCTGCCCCTGAATGCGCTGCGCGCGTTCGAAGCGTCGGCACGGCATCTGAGTTTCACGCGAGCCGCGCTCGAATTGAACGTCACGCAGGCAGCCGTGAGCCAACAGGTGCGGATGCTCGAGGAGCGCCTCGGCGCGACGCTCTTCAAGCGCCTGCCGCGCGGACTCGCGATCACGGATGAAGGGCTCGCGCTACGCCCCGTGCTGAGCGACGCATTCGATCGCATCGAAGCCGTGCTGCGGCAGTTCGAAGGCGGGCATTTTCACGAGGTGCTGACGGTCGGCGCGGTCGGCACCTTCGCAGTAGGCTGGCTGATGCCGCGCATGAAAGCGTTTCGTGACGCGCATCCGTTCGTCGAGTTGCGCCTGATGACGAATAACAACCTGGTCGATCTCGGCGCGGAAGGTCTCGACTTCGCGATCCGCTTCGGCGACGGCACATGGCCTGGGTCGCGTGCGTCCAAGCTCTTCGACGCGCCGCTGTCGGTGCTCTGCACGCCAGAGATCGCGCAACGCCTGCACACGCCCGCCGATCTCGCCGGCGAAACATTGCTGCGCTCGTATCGCGCCGACGACTGGGCGAGCTGGTTCGCAGCAGCGGGCCTTGCGCCGCGCCCCGTGCGCGGGCCCGTCTTCGATTCGTCGCGGCTGATGGTGGAAGCGGCCATGCAGGGCGCGGGAGTCGCGCTGGCGCCGGCATCGATGTTCGAACGTGATCTGTCGATGGGACGCCTTGCGTGCCCGTTCGCTATTCACGTGCACACGGGCAGCTACTGGCTCACCTGGCAAAAGGCGAAGCCTGCGTCGCCCGCGATGCGCGCGTTCAGTCAGTGGCTCGCGACGGAAGCAGAGGGAATGGCGGAAGGGATCGAATCGTCAGGCGAAGCGTCGTGATGCACGCTTCACCCGGGTCACGCATCCTCACATCTCGGACAGATGCGCCGCTGCCGACGTCTCGCGCGGCTGTCCGCCGATCTTGATGTGCGGCACCATCATCACCGACAGCACGGCACCGACACAGATCACGAAGATCGACAGGAACGTCAGGTGCAGCGAGTGATGCAGCGCCGCGCGCACCATGTCGTTGCCCGACAGCGCGGCCTGCGCCGCGCCCGGCGTCGCGTCGAGCAGCGAGCGCAATTGGTCGGATGTGATCGACATGCCTTTGAAGTGGCTCAGCCCGAAATTCAGCACGGCGCCGAAGATCGCCGCACCGAGCGTACTGCCCAGATTCCGTGAAAACAGATTCGACGCCGTGGCCGAACCGCGTTGCAGCGGCTGCACGATCTCCTGGATCAGGATCAGCGAACTGACGCTGACGATACCCATGCCCAGTCCCATCACCAGCGACCCCACGCCCGCCGTGACGGGCGACCCGTCCGGCTGCAGCAACGCGAACGCGATCGCGCCGAGCGGCAGGAAGAAGCTGCCCGCCACCATCGTGCGCCGCAGCCCGAGCCGGTGGAACGACTTCGCGGTAAACGTTGCGCCCGACGGCCAGCCGAGCATCACCATCGTCAGCGCGAGGCCCGCGATCACAGGCGATTGATGCAGCACGCCCTGCACATACATCGGCAGGAAGGTGGTGAGGCCCATCAGCGCCATGCCGGACATCACAGTCGCCGCATTGCACGCGGCGATGGGCCGCTGGCTCCACAGCGCGAACGAAATCATCGGCTCGGACACGCGCCGCTCGTGCCACACGAACCACGCCCCCGCCACGACGCACAACGCGACTTCGAACAGCGCACGGCCATCGGTTTCCGAGCCGGCGTCCGTGAGCGCCATCATCAGCGCGCCGATCGCGATCGTGAACAGCACGGCGCCCATGATGTCGATCGACGGACGCTGATGGCGCTTTTCTTCGTGCAGGTACGTGATGAAGCCGGACGCGGCCAGAATGCCGATGGGCACGTTGATCCAGAAGATCCACGACCACGACAGATCGCGGATCAGCAGCCCTCCCGCCATCGGACCGATCACGGCCGAGATCGCCCAGACGCTCGCCAGATAGCCCTGGATCTTGCCGCGCTCGCGCGCCGGATACAGATCGGCGACGATGGTCAGTGTGACCGGCTGGATCGCGCCTGCGCCCATGCCCTGTATCAGCCGGAACGCGATCATCGCGGGCATCGACCACGCAAAGCCCGCGCCGATCGATCCGATCAGGAAGATAGTGATGCCGACCAGCACGGTCGGCTTGCGGCCGTACAGATCGGCGAGCTTGCCGAACACGACGGTCATCGCCGTCTGCGCGAGCAGGAACGACGAGAAGACCCAGCTGTAAAGACGCAGGCCGCCAAGTTGCGTAACGATTTGCGGCATCGCCGTCGAGACGATGGTGGCCTCGATGGCCACCATCGCCATCGAAGCCATGACGGCCGCGATGACGAGATGACGCTTCGTCTGGGGATGATTCGACATGGGGACTGTAGTTGTGTGCTGCGCGGACGTGCCGAAAGTTCGCGGAAACAGCGCGCGTTTCGCAAGCCATTCGATGCGCAAAGAATTGTATGCTACCGCTTAATTGATGTGCGCGCACGCGGTTGCACATGCGGCGACGAGGTGCCGACGGGTTTCATGCAGCCCGCTCACTCGCACGCGGCAGCAAGCCGCCGCGCCAGCGCCTGCGCGCCCGGCAAATCGAGCCGCAGCGACGCATACGCGCTGCGCTTCACGTCATCGGGCAAGGTCGAGTCCCACTTTTCGTTGTCGATGTTGCCGATCGCGCGCAAGGCGTCCGCGGTCTGCGCGGGCGTCAGCGCCGCGAGACGTTGCAACGCGTCTTTCACCGAAGCGGCGCCCTGAACGCGCACGCTCACCGTCGGCCCCTGATTCCACGCATCAAACCCTTCGGCGCGCAGCAGCACGACTAGCGCATCGTTGATCCAGTCGCCCGACCAGGTGGCGAGTACCGTGTTGCCGCCATGCGTGAACACGGCGCGCGTCGCCAGTTCGTTCGAAGCGAAATAGCGGCGCGCCTCTTCGAGCAGTTCGCGACCCGTCGAATCGAGAAACACCACGGGCGCGCCGTCCTTCAGCACATTGAACATCTCGCGCCGCACCTCGTCGTGCACGAGCGAACCGTTGCCGTCGAACACAGGCGGCACGCCGCCCTGATCGGGCTTCACGTACACGGTCTTCTTCGCGGCATCCACTTCCTGCACGCGCCAGCGCTGCCCGCCGAACACGAGGCCCTGCCCCGGCGCCAGAGGACGCGACACGGGCACCGAGCCGAGCACCCTCGCGCCCGCGACGATGCGAAACTCGTCGTCGGTAGAAAACGATGCGTAGAACGCGTAGTGGTTGACGAGGCGCTCTCCCGCCGTGCCATGCAGCAGCAAGCCGCCCGCTTCCTGGACGAGCAGATCCCTCGCGCCGAGACCGCGCAAGATCGCCGTGAACGTCGCCTTGTCGATCGCGCCGAACGGGCCTTGGGCGACGAGCGTGTCCCACAGTTCGTTCGCCCGTGCGCCGCCCCGCTCGGCGATGATGGACAGGATCTGCTGAACCAGTGTGGACGGATGCATGCCGCCCGCGCGCGGCGGTTCAAACCAGCCGCGCAGCAGCAGGTTCACCATCGCCACCGATTGCACGAGGCTCTCGCGCAGCCGGTCCGACAGATCTGAGCCGCTGTGCAACTCGGCTTCGACACAATAGCAGCGCAGAATCGCCGCTTCGCCCTTGCGCCGGCCCGAGCGTCCGAGCCGCTGCCGCAGGCTTGCCACCGACGGCGGCGCCCCCACCTGCGCGACGCTCTTCACCGCGCCGATGTCGATGCCGAGTTCGAGCGTCGTCGTGCAGATGGCGCTAGCAGGCCGGTCGCCCTTCTTCAGCGCCTGTTCGGTCTGCTCGCGCAACTCCTTCGACAGGCTGCCGTGATGCGGCCAGAATTCGTTCGGATAACCGTCTCGCTCGCACGCGCGGCGCAACAGGTCGGCGTACAACTCGACCTGGCGTCGGCTATTCGGAAAGATCAGATTGTTCGAGCCGCGCAGCACCTTGTACATGTGATTCGCGACGTCCACCGTGCTGGCGGGCACGACATCTTCGAGGCCGGGGTTTTCGATGCCCGGCTCGGACTGGATGCGCGGCGGCTTCTCGACATAGCCTTTGACGAGAATCTTGAGTTCCTGGCCGGCCTCAGCCGACTCGACGATCTGCACGCTCGCTGCGCCTTTCGGGCGCAGAAATCCGGCGGCGAGCCGCATGTCGCCGAGCGTCGCCGACAGACCAACGCGCGGCACACGGCGCCCGCACACCCGGTCGACGCGCTGCATCAGCGACTGCAACTGCATGCCGCGCTCGGAGCCGATGAACGCATGCAGCTCGTCGACGACGACATAGCGCAGCGCGCCGAAGGTCGCGGCCAGCGACGCGCCGCGCGTGACGAACATCGCTTCGAGCGATTCGGGCGTAATCAGCAGCACGCCCGTCGGGTTCTTCACGAAACGCTGCTTGCGGCCCGACGATACATCTCCGTGCCAGCCGGTGACGGGGATCTGCAGCGCTTCGCACAGGCCGTCGAGGCGCGACCATTGATCGTTGATCAATGCCTTGAGCGGACTGATGTACAGCACCGAGCCGCGGCATGGCGCGTCGCGCAGCAGATTGGACAGAATGGGGAGAAACGCCGCTTCCGTTTTGCCGGCGGCCGTTGCTGCCGCGATGATGACATCGCGATCGGCGTCGATCAGCGCGGGCACGGCCCGCTCCTGCGCATCGCGCAGCTCGGTCCAGCCTTCGCGCCAGATCCAGCGGCGAATGCGCTCGTCGAGCAGGTCGAAGCTGCGCGAATCAGTTGAGCCGGAAGCTGGCAAGCTCATCGTCGCTATCGGAAGCGGCGTCGTTGACGATGTCGGCCGCGCCGCCCGTGTCGCGTTCGATATCCATGCTGCCGATCAGCTCGCGCCAATCCGCCGACGGATTCTGCTCCAGCACCGCGAGGAAATTGATGAACGCGGTGATCGTCGTGCGCGGCGTACGGAAGTACGCTTCGCCCAGCCGCGTCGCGCAATGCGCCATGAACGCGGGAATTGCCTCTTCGGGCACGAGCGTCTTGCTCTCATCGCCGAACGCGTAGACGAGGCGCAGCTTGTCGAGCAAAACGTAAAAGTCTTCCGGCGTGAGCGCGGCGAGCCGGATCACGGGGCCGCTGTAGTCGACGAGTCCGTTGGCCGCGAACGCGTTTTCCGCGAGCCGCGACTGCAGCGCCGCATAGCTGTAGAGACCGCGGCGCGTGTCGAGCAGAAACTCGGGCGTGCCGCCCAGCACGAAGCCGAGCCCTTCCGCCGAGCCTTGGAGCGAGTCATTCAGGATGCGCAGGATCTGCTCGTAGTTCGCATGGCGCGCCTGCAGGTTGGCGAGCTTGTACAGGTTCACCATTTCATCGAGGCACACCATCAGGCCGCTGTAGCCCGCGAGCCGCACGAAGCGGCCGAGCAGCTTCAACTGGTCGTACATGCTCGCGTCGTCGACGATGGTGCGCACGCCGAGCGCCTGGCGCGCATCGGTGCGCGTCGAAAACTCGCCGCGCAGCCAGCGCACGGCATCGCTCTTGAGCTTCTCGTTGCCTTCCTCGAAGCCTTTGCAGTATGCGGCGATTACGTCGGCGAAATCGTAGCCGTTGACCATCTCCGTCAGTTGCGAGAGCTGCGCGCGGATCACTGCGTCGCTGCTGCGGCCCGTCGCCTTCGCTTCCGTCTTCGCCTGAGCGATGAACTTCTCGACCACCCCCGCGAGCGCGCCGCCTTCGGGCCTGGTGCGCGTCGCCAT
Source organism: Paraburkholderia phymatum STM815 (assembly GCF_000020045.1). Taxonomy (GTDB): domain Bacteria; phylum Pseudomonadota; class Gammaproteobacteria; order Burkholderiales; family Burkholderiaceae; genus Paraburkholderia; species Paraburkholderia phymatum. Next base: position 1,311,390 of record NC_010622.1, read on the forward strand.
GTTCTTGACGAGTTCCGCGTACAGCGAGCGCGCCTGGCCGCCCGACGCATGCAAACGCCGGTCCGGATTCAGGTCGCCGTGCACGGTGACGAGCTTCTTCTCCAGCGCGATGGCGCGCACGAGGTTCAGGAAGAAGGTCTTGCCCGCGCCATACTCGCCGACGACGATGCGAAACGCCGAGCCACCGTCCGCGACGCGCTCGATATCCTTCAGCAGCGCTTCGAGTTCACGCGCACGCCCGACCTGGATCAGATGTTGCCCGATGCGCGGCACGACGCCGGCGCGCAGGGATTGCAGGACCGCGTCGCGGTCCCTGGGGCGGATCGTTGTCATGCAGCCAACCTTTGTACGACTTCCTGATTGATTTCGACGGGATCGTCTCCGTCCGTGAGCGGCTCGTCCCAACGGTCGAGCGACGCCTCGTTCACCTGTTCGATTGCGCCGTCGAGCATCAGTTCGAGATGCGACGCCGCATCGGTGAGTTCGGCGCGCGACCACGATGCGCGGGTGACGAGCAGACGCAGGAACGACGAGTGCGCGTCGTCGAGACCCAGCAACGGCGCTTCGTTTGCGTGAGATGCTTGCGGTGTTTCCGGCGCTTCGGGTGCGGACGTCGGTTTATCGCCGCGTGCCGTTGGCGTCGTGTCTGCAAGTGCTGCAAGCACGTGCTGTTCCCTGGCGCGATCCGGCGCATTCCACTGCGCGGCGACAACGTGCGGGCTTGCCTGTGACGTATGTAACGCATGTAACGTATGTGCCGCATGCGCGTCCTCGACGAACACATCGGCCAGCATCGACGAGACACGTGCCGTCTCTTCCTTGAGCGCGGCGATCCGCGTGGCATCGAGCACGAACGCGTGCTTCGGGGCGGCTGCCCGGGGCGCGTCGGCATGTTTTTTCGACGGCGTCGCGCCCCCATGCGCCGGCGTGGCAGGCGCACCGCTCGCATGCTGATGCAGATCGGTGTACAGCCGCTGCGGATCGATGCCGAGCATCCGGTACACCTTTTCGAGCAGGCGCACTTCGTCGCGCGACACGGCACCGTCGGCGTTCGCCGTATGCACGAGGAACGACGCGATCGTCGCCTTCACGTCCTCCGACAGCGGCAAGAGCTTCTTCTTCAGCCCCGCGCTTGCCGTCGGCTGCGCGAGTTGCACGAGGTTGCGCGCTTTCAGGCGCTTGCGCTGTTCGTCCGACAGATGCGGCCACTGGTCGATCTGCCATTCGATCACAGCCGTCTCGCGCTGCGTCGCGTCGCCATCCGCGCGCGCAACGGTCGCGGCCAGATCGACGATGATCGTCGCGACGTCGTATGCGTCGTCGATGGCAAGCGGATCGGCGCCCGGCTCGACGGCGAACAGCGCGACCGCGTCCGTCGGCTTCGGCGTGCGCGCGCCGAGGCGCACGTCCGGCTCGACGGCAATGCCTGCTTCCGCGAGCGCCGTCGTGAACACGACCGCCTTGTCGCGCGTCATCTTGCCGCCCGACTTGAAGCGCGCCAGCAGCGCACCGAAGGTGCTGACAGCAGTCGCGCCCGTGATTTCGGCGGCGAGCGCATCGATCGCGTCGTGGGTCGCCTGCGGCCACATCGTGGGCGGCAGCGTCAGCGTCGCTTCGAGCGTGCCCTGCGCCTCGGGATAGCGGCCGAGATAGCGGCTATACGCATCGAGCGCGGCAGCGCTTTCGTGCATCAGCAGTTGCAGCTTGTTGCGGGTGCCGTTGACAGCGGCGATATCGGGCAAGCCGACCAGAAAGCCCGGCGTGGGTACGTTCTTCAGCGCGCGGAACGACGGTTGCGGCGAAGCATCGAGCTTCGTGCGGTTCGCGGGAAGCAGCATGCCGTCGCCGAACCGGTCGCGATACTGCCGCGTGAACACCCGGTCGAATTCCTCCGGACATCGCGCCACGGCCGTGCGCCGCACCATCATCGGATCGAGCTTGACCCATGCGAGCGCCCAGTCGGCGGGCAGCGGATGCTGGTCGAGCGCCGCCTGGCCGAACGCGACGCGCACGTTCAGCGGCACCTGATAACCCGTCGCGAGCCCGTCGGGCGCGGCTTGCAGGTACATGCGCGTGTGCCGCGATGCCATCAGCGACAGCGCGTCGATCAGTGCGCGCACGTGCTTTTGCCAGCCGTAGTTCGCATCGAGATTGATGAGGCGGCGCAGTTCCTTCCCGATCGCATTGAATTCGTCGGCGCCGACCTTGCCCGCCGCGCCGTCTACGAGTACCCGCCGCTCCAGGCCGTACAGATAGAAAAACAGATAGCCGGTGTTGATGTCCGATTTTCTCCGGTCGGACGCGAGCCATTCGAGATACGTGCGACGCTGCTCAGGCGTGAATCCGTCATAGCTGAGCGCCACGCTGCCCAATCCCGCCGACGGATTTGCGCCCTCTCGTGCGACGTCGAAGCGGGCGTCGATCACGCAGGCTTCGATCGAATCGGCATGCGAGCGCTGCACGTCGCCCGTATAGAACAAGCCTCCCGACACGTCGAGGCCATGAATGTCGACGGTTTCGCCAGGCGCGACCCAACGTGCGGTCGCACGTGCTGGCGAACGCGTATCGGACCGCGCGCCAGAGTGCGCGGGGCTGATGCGGTAGGCGTCGGCGGAAGCGCCCGCCATGCTTATCGATACCAACGGCTCGTCGTCGTATGAGCCGGAAGAACTTGTCATGAAATTGCGCGGCTCTTATCGAGCCCCTGTGATATCCGGATCAAAACTGCGACACGAACCACGCGCCGCCCACGCTTGTGACGCGGGCGCGCGCCGCTATCGTCCTGGCGGCCCGTCGGCACGGCTTTCACGCAACGTGTCGTCGGATACAAGCTTGAAGGGAAACCCGCGACGGGGGAGCCATATCACGCGCTTGCGTCCGCGCCATATCGTTGACATGGCCGCCGGAGACAGAAAAGCAAGTCCCATCGACAGCGCGATCACGACGGCCACGTCCCTTCCCTGACTACTCCCCTCGCGGCGCATTGTTCGTTCGTCGACATGGGGGCACCCGTCGCCCGGCGTGGTCGCGGCCTTTGATTATATGTTCTTTTTCAGGATCGATCCCGGTAGCGAAAGCGATGGTATGGACGCCGGCAGGCGAGTACGCGAAGGAACCCTTTGAGGGCTTTCCTTACGGAACCCTTTGTGCGCAAACGCACGATCAGGCCCCAACTAATTCGCATATTTTGCAAGCTCATTTTGCTGACTGGGGGTACACTCACCGGCATGCATCAGGTGCACGGTATGGCACCCGGCGCACCTGACCCGATTCCCGTTTCCACGCTTCATGCGTCAGATTGTCCGCACCGTCTCTCAGGTTCTGGACGGCCCTCGGAATGCCAGAACCTATTCACGCCAGCGCAAGCTGGCGTCTTTTTGTGGGCTGGTGCGTGAGCAGACAGAAAAGTCACGTTCAGTCCCCCGGGGCCCGACGCTTGCGCGCCCTGCATGGTTTGTGCGCCGTGGGTCGCTGGCGCCGCGTTTGGCGCCGCGTTTGCCGGCGCGTTTGCCGGCGCGACGACCAGCGTCAGACGACGGCGCCGGACCGTCGCGTAGGTCGCGAGCGCGAGACCGCACCAGATCAGGCCGTACCCCGTCAGGTCGACTGCCGTGAGCCGCTCGTCGAATACCGTGAGCGCCAGCACGAAGGTCACAGCCGGCGTCACATATTGCATCACGGCCGATTCCGTCAGCGACACCAGCGGCATCGCATACGCGTAGAGTGCAAGCGGCACCACCGTCAGCGGCCCCGCCATCATCATCAGCACCGACGCGTCAATGCCATTCGATGTGAACGCGAGCGCATGATGCCACGTCTGATAGCCGAAATAGCCGAGCGCGAACGGCATCATCACGACTGTCTCGCGCCACGTGCTGACGATCGCATTGCGCGTCGGCCACACCTTGCGCGCAAGGCCGAGTAGCGAAAACGTGACCGTTAGCATGACGGCGAACACGGGCACGCCGCCACGCGCGTAGCACTGGACGAAGGTGCCAGCCAGTCCGAGCGCGAGCGCTACCGCTTTCAGCCCGCTGAGCCGCTCGTTCAGAAAGACGATGCCGAGCGCCGCGGACACGAGCGGGTTCAGGAAGTAGCCGAGACTCGCCTGCAGCGCATTGCCCGTCACCGACGCGAGGATATATACCACCCAGTTCGCCGACAGCAGCACGGCCGGCACCAGCGCAAGCACGAACGAGCGCCAGTTGCCCATTTGCTGCCGCAACGCGGGCTTGAGCGCGATGGCAGCCGACAGCACCGCGAACGACCAGAACACGCGGTGAGCGAGCATCTCCGGTGCGCTCACCTCCTTCAGATACCAGTAGTACAGCGGCATCAGGCCCCACCAGCATAGCGCCAGGAGCAGCGCGCCGTAGCCGGCGCCCTCCTCCTTTTGATTGTTTCCATTCATGGCTGTAGCGCCTCGTCGAGTCGGTCGATCAGAAAGTCCACTTCATCCACGCCGAAAATCAGCGGCGGCGACAGGCGCAGCGAATCCGGTGCAGCGGAATTCGGCATGGCGAGCACGCCACCGTCCATCAGATCGAGCCATACGTCGGACATGCTTCTGCCGAACGGCGGCGCGAACTCAGTGTCGAGCGCGAGGCTGAGCGCAAGGCCCCTGCCACGCACCGTCACGCGCCCGTCGAAACGCGCCGCGATGCGCGCCTCGATCAGCGCACCCATCGCAGCCGCGTTGCCGACGAGCCGCTCCCTTTCGACAAGATCGAGCACGATCAGACCGCAGTGCATCGCGAGCCGGTTGCCGCCGAATGTCGAGCCTTGCACTTTCGCCTTGCCAGGCACACCGAACACGGCATCGAAGTCGGCGTCGCCGAGCAGCACGGCCGCCAGCGGCACCAGCCCGCCCGTCAGGCCTTTCGAGACGACGATCATGTCGGGCGCCGCCGACGCATCGCGCATGCCGATCGCGTCGATGCCGAACCAGGTGCCCGTGCGGCCGAGCCCGCAATAGACTTCGTCGGCAATCAGCTTCGTTCCCGTCGCGCGGCACAGCGCGGCGAGTCGCGCCGATGTGTGCGCGTTCCAGTGCTGCGCCGACGACGAACCCGCGACAGGCTCGAACACGACGGCGGCGACCTTGCGGCTCGCCAGCATGTCTTCGAGCGCGGCGAAATTATGTGCGTCGACGTGATGGACGTTGCCCGGTTTCCATGGCAGCGCCTCCGTCCAGAATCGATTGCCTGTCATGAACGAGGAAAACATCGACAGGCCATGGAACGCGTCGCGAAACGCAACGACATCAGGCCGCCCGGTGCTCGTCATCGCGAACTTCACGGCGCTTTCGACGGCCTCGGCGCCCGTGGTCGCGAAGAACACTTTCCCGAAACGCCGGCCTGAAAGAGCGATCAGTTTGTCGGCGAGCAGGCGCTGCGACTCCGCGCATTCGAACGGAAACACGTTCACCGACGTCTGCTGTAATGCGTCGGCGAAACGCGCGAGCAACGATGCATGCGCATGGCCCAGGTTCGCCGTGCCGAAGCCCGCGAGACAGTCGAGCAACGTGCGGCCGTCCGCCGTTTCGATGTAGCAGCCGTCGCCACGCGCGCCTGTCATGTCGAGGCCTGCTGCGTCGAGAAACTGTGCCCACCAGGGGTTGACGGACGCGAAGCGCGCTGCCCCGTTCGCCGCGCGCTCGACGCTGCCCCCAGACTCGAGCTCAGATTTCAAGCGGCCTCCTGCCTTCGTGCAATCCATGAAACCGCAGTTGCGTCTGATCGCCATAGAAGAACGCGACCGACTCGAGCTGCCGCACGTTCACTTCGAGCATGAACAGCGCCGCATCGAGGCTGTCTCGCTGCTCCTGCGGCGTCACGAACGGAACGTCCGCGAGGAAAAGACGCGACAGGCTCGGATGATTCAGCTCGTCGTTCGTCTCGCCATGCTTGACGACGATGTCGCCTGCATGCAGCGCGCGCTCGACGAGTGCGGCGATGTGCTCATGCACAGGGCTGCGCTGGTCGCGCAAGCCTTCCGTGACCATGATCGACGTGAAGAACGCCGTGGGCAGACGATCCGCGAGCACCGTGTACGCATCGATATAAAGCGCGGTGAGGGGCAGCGGCACCGATGCGCGCACGTCGGCTTCGTTCACGCCAAGCGCGACGCACGTGGCGAGTTCAAACGCTTCATGGCCGTACTCTTCCTGAAAGTACTGAAAGAGCCGTGTGCGCAGGTTGCGTTTCAGACGGCGCGACAGCAGTGGCCCGAGGATTTCGACGAAGCGGTCGGTAACGTGATACTGCTCGATATACAGCCCTTTCACGAGCGGCGTGATCGCGTCGCTCGCGAGCGCGGCCGATGCATAGACATTGCCGCCGAGACCATCGAGCGCCTTGAGCAGCAGACGCTCCGCGCGCGCGGCGAGCACGAGGCCGCTGCATGGCTCGCGCAGGTTGTCTGTCGGCGCCGACGTGACGCGCCGGCCGACGCGCAGCGGCGCGATCTCGACGAAATGCGCGAACGACAGCAGGTACATCTGCAGATCGGTTGAATCGAGCGATGCGATGCGGTTGATACCGTCGCGCGTGGTGTCCTGCGCGATCGCGGTCGCAGGATGCCAGCGCAGATGCGCAAACACTTCGGCCAGCACGCGCTGCCACGCTATCAAGAGTTCGGGCGCGTTCCGGCGCGCATACGCCAGCTGAAAATACAGCGCCTGCAGTGCGAAATTGTTTGCGAGCGGGCCTGCCTCTTCGTTCGAGAACGGAAACGCTGCCTGCTCGCGGTCTTGCACGTTGTCGGCGAGCATCGTGTGCACGGCGGCGAGCACGTCCTTGTACATCGCGAGGCGCTTCTCGACGACGACGGCGAGCCGTCGCCCGACTTGCGCGCACAACGCGATCGCACGCTCCGTGTCGGACGTCACGCTGGCGATTCCGCAATCCGTCTCTTCGATTAGCGACAGCGCGTCCAGTTGCTCGGTCAACGCGCGAATCCACGCGGGGCATTCACCTTCGTTCAGCTTCACCCAGACGTCGGACGAAGGCCGCATCAACTGCTCGACGACGCCGGCCACTTCGTCACGAGCGACGCCTTCGAACGACAGGTCGATCAAGTCGTCGGCGATGCCGATCGTCAACACCTCGCCGCCTGACGAGACCTCGCACGGCACCAGCGCCGGCCGTCTGTATCGATCGATATCCCAGCGTTCCATGACCGTTCTCAGGCAAAGATGCGCGGTGTGACGACGGGCTGCTTGCCGTAGAAATCGAGAATCTGGTTTTCCTGCAGCACCATGGTTTCGATGGCGAGCATCACGTGCTTCTTGACCGTCATCTGCTCTTCCGGCGACACGGCTTCGATTTCGGATAACAGGCTGAGCGAGATGTCTTCGTGATCGAACTCGTCGTTGATCGACGCGTGACGGGCGATCGGGCGCCAAAAGCCCTCGGGGATGCCCTTCTCCCGGCAATAGTTCGCCAGTTCGATATGAAAGCTGACGCTCGGCTGCTCGAACAGGAACAGCAGCGACTTAAAGCTCAACGGATGCTGGCGCGCATACACGCCCAACGATGCGCACAGCGCGAACGTGGCGGGCAGCGGCACCAGACCGTCGAGATTGTCGGTGCGAATCGAGACGGCGCGCAGGGACTGCCGCAGCATGTCGTCGTGATTCAGTTCGGAGGCGAGAAAGCCTTGCAGCAACTTCTGCACCTTGACAGGCGCGGCGTGCGTGAGCGCGGGGGCGATCAGCCCCGGCGCCTCGCGCACGATATAGAAGTATTCGAGCGCATAGCCGATCAGCGCGCTCTTCGGCAGCGTGCGGTCGCACAGCCCCTGATAGAGCCGTGATTTCGACTTCGCGGCAATCGTCTCCGAGGCGAAGGTCCTGAGCCGGTGATAGAACTCCTCGCCGGACAGACACCCCTGCGGCTCGGGAAACGCGCTTTCCGTCAACAGGCCGAGCCTGTCGAACTCCTCGATCAGCCCGTCGATTTCCGGCGCGAGTTCGGTATGTCGGCGCTTGAGTTCGGGAATCGACGTGTCGCCGCGTCTGAGCGATTCGACGAACGCTCCGAGCGCGCCGCGCTTGCCGGCGATCACCGAGCACGACTGCTCGCGATAGTCGACGGTCAGGCCATCGTCTTCCTCGGTCAGCTGCACGCCGGAGCGAAAGCGCGGCGCGGCGAAAAGATCGGCGGCTGTCGTGACTTGCATCATGCGTCTCCGCTGACGTCGAGCTGACGCAACAGCGTCGGCGACGTCGAATAATGTTCCCAGATGCCCGTGTAGAACTGGTCGTAGAGTTCGATGAACAGATGCGTCTGTGCGCGCAGACGGCGCACGTCCGAATCGGCGATGGCGGGAATGCGCGAAAAGATCTTGCGCGTGAGGCTGCCGTGTGCGCCATTCAAGTTGATGTCGGAATGCACTTTCACAGGCTTGAGCAGCACGGGATCGACGCCGATCCGATAGGCGGCATCGAGGAAGGAATCCTGCTTGATGTCCTTGCCTTCGAGAATGCCGAGCGTCGAAAAGAAGAACAGCGGATCGCTATGCGCCCAGAAGGCGAGCGCATTGCACAGCGCCATCGTTTGCGGCAGCGGCACCGTGCGCGCCAGATCTTCGCGCGACACGCCCAGCGTGTTCAGCGCCTTGAGCAGCAGTTCATCGTGACCGTACTCTTCCGCGTAGAACTCGTTCATTGCGAGCCGCACGCCCGTATTGGCGACGTACGACAGCACCGGCGCGTCGAAGTAGCTTTCGCGAAACAGGAAATGGTAGTTCTCCACGATCATGCCGTGGATCACGTTGAGGGGAATGTCTTCGCACGTGCTCGCGGACGCGCAGTTTTCCCAGAACACGTTTGTATAAAGCGTGCGGTATAGCAGTTCGTTGGCGAGATCTTCGAGTTCGAGCAGCACGTCGAGGCCGCTGCGCGCCAGCGCGGGCTTTACCGCGCGCACCAGTTGCAGTTCCTTCAGACGGTCGAACAGTTTTCGTTCGTACGGCGAGTAGCGGACCAACACCTCCTCCGCCTTCACACCGGAGCGCAGCGCGCTGATGAGAGGCACAGCGTCTTCACCGTCGACCGATGCCGGAAATTCATACTGATGCGCGTCGTCTTCGATGATGAGCGAAGGCGACGTGCTGAGACACTTTCCCGCCAGCACAAACGCCTGTGGTTCAAAAATGTCGTCCATCGCGACAGCCTCCGTTCATGGCCGGCACGCGACGGTGCCGGCTGGTCGATTACAGGTGAACCGGAATGAGCACGGGCCGTGCTTTGCGCGGCTTGACCACGACCGTGATCCTTTTTTCGTCCTGCCGGTCCGTCTGCGACTGGGTTTGCGTTTGCTGTTGCGGCTGCATCTGCTGAACCTGCGTTTGGGTCGTCATTTCAATCTCCTTGGGTTAGCGTTCAATCTGCACTGCTTAACAAGCTGCCCACCAAAGTGGCCAGTTCTTTCACGCCCGGCGCCAGAAACCCGAAGCCGTGTGGCGGGCAGCATCGCCGCGCCGATGGCGGCGGACGATGAGCGCAACAGGCTTGAAAATGTGGCCCCGTTCCCCGTCGTGGATCCGGCACCCGTCGCGGCTTCTTGATCCGTTCCGGTGCAGTCAGATGCATGTGTTGTTATCGACCGGTTCATCCACCCGCTTTTCAGCATGCTGCCGCCGATCGCGACCGCTGCGCGGTTGCCACGCTGTTCCCGAACCGACGTGCCCGAGTGTCGTACTCACGCCGCAGACAGACGCCTTTCGACACGAAAAACAGGCGCTCCCGCGAAGGGGAGCGCGCCTGAAGGTGGATCGGGTCTGTGCGGTCAGGCCGGGTTCTCGTGGTTGGCCGCTGTTCGTTGTTTCTCTCAGGTTCCGCTTGCTGCCGTTCTCTCAGGTTCTGCTGGGCCGTATCTTTTTGCACGGCCTCGGAAAATTCTGTCGGTACAGTTCCGATTTTGCACCAACAGTTAAAGTGTTCGCTCGTTCTCACCAGCGGAAGACGAATTTGTTGAATGCCCAATAAGCCACTGATTTAACGTGGTTTTCTATTGAACATTCATGCGAACAAACTAACTCGTTGCGCCTATTGTTCCGGTAAACTGCGAGAACTGGAATGAACACTTTCGATCAATTTGCGCGAAGTGTTCGGCAAACTTGCGCGAACACTTTGAACGGGAGGCGAATGAAAATCACCCTCGACGTCGCAACGGCCACCCCGCTGACAGAACAGATCGTCGGCCAGGTCGAAGCACTGATCCTGTCGCGCGAATTGCGCGTGGGCATGCGGCTGCCGTCCATCCGCAAGTTCGCGGCCGAGCACAACATCAGCCGCTTCCCCGTCATCGAGGCGTACGACCGGCTCGCCACGCGCGGCCTGCTCCAGCCCAAGCACGGCTCGGGCTATTACGTCGCCGAACAGTTCGAAAAAGCGCCGCGCGCCACGCGCGGACTCGATGCGATTCGCGCGACGCCCGAGTCCGATCAGATCCTGCGGCAGTTCGAGCGCCCCGACGAGGTGCTGAACCTGTCGATCGGCTTTATCCCCGAAGCATGGCGCGACGTCGAAGGCATCGCGCAGGCCATTCGCCAGGCGTCGCGCACGGACGCGCGCAGCCTGATCGACTATGCGATCCCGCAAGGCGACCCGGTGTTGCGGCTGCAGATCGAACAGCGCCTTGCCTTCGTCGGCGTCGCCGCGGAGCCGCAAAACATCATGGTCACGAACAGCGCGAGCGAGGCGCTCGACCTCGTTGTGCGGATGCTGCTCAAACCCGGCGACACGGTATTCGTCGAAGATCCCGGCTATTTCAACCTGTTCGGGCTGCTCAAACTGCAAGGGATCGAGCTGATCGGCGTACCGCGCCTGTCGACGGGGCCCGATGTCGACGCCGTCGAAGCGCTGCTGAAAGCGCATCGGCCGAAGCTTTTCTTCCTCAACACCGTCTTTCACAACCCGACGGGCACGAACGTCGCGCCGCACGTCGGCTTCCGGCTGCTACAGCTTGCGCAGGAACACGACTTCATGATCGTCGAAGACGACGTATACGCGGATTTCCAGGCGATCCCGACGCCGCGCCTCGCGTCGCTCGACCGGCTGACGCGCGTGCTGTACATCGGCGGGTTCTCAAAGAGCCTGTCGTCGTCGCTGCGGCTCGGCTACATCGCGGCGGAAGCGGGACTGATCAAACACTTCGTCGAAGTGAAGGCGCTCACAAGCCTGGGGGGCACGCGTTTTAGCGAGCGCGTCGTCGCGGCGCTGCTCGAACGCGGCACCTATCGCAAGCATCTGGAGCGGCTCAGACGCCGCGTGAACGGTGCGATTTCGACGGCCGTGGAACTGCTTTCCGAGATCGGCTGGCAGGTGTTCGACGAGCCCTGCGGCGGCACGCTCGTGTGGGCGCGCGTGCCCGGCGTGCCGAATTCGGAGGTGTTCGTCGCGGAGGCGGCGCAGGCCGGCATCACGGTGCAGCCGGGCAGCTACTACCGGCCGCACGGCGAGCCGACGCCGTGGGTACGCTTCAATACCGCGTATCTCGACAACGAGCGCGCAATGGGATTTTTGCGGCGCGCGGCGGCGATGGGTGATTGAAGCGACTGAAGACTCGTCAGGCGACGGGCGGGTGCGGCCATCGATCGTCTCGCCTGCCGACGACGCCCAATCGCGATCTTCAACCGCCCTGCTGTTGCTGAAGCCTTCCGCGCGCCTCGGCCACGCTCTCGAAGCGGTCGTCGTCCTCGTTGAACACGGCGATGCGTCCGTGGCCGATGTCGTACACCCACCCTTGCACGTCGAGCCGTTTTTGCGCAAGCCGCCCAGCGACGGACGGATGCGTGCGCAGATGCATCAGTTGCAGCCGGATGTTTTCTTCGACGAGCGCCTGCACCCGATGCTCGCTATCGACATTGCGCGCCTGCACGACGCTGCGCGCCGTCTCCGCGTTGCGCAGCCACGCGTTGACGGTAGGCATCTCTTCCGCCGTCATCGGCGCCGTGCCGGCGAGGCCGCGCATCGCGCCGCAGTCGCTGTGCCCGCAGATCACAATCTGCCGCACGTTGAGCGCGATCACCGCATACTCGACGACAGCCGATACACCGCCCAGCATCTCGCCGTAAGCCGGGACGATATTACCGATGTTGCGGCAAACGAAGAGCTCGCCCGGATGCGTTTGCGTAATCATTTCCGGCGACACGCGCGAATCGGCGCACGTGATGAACAGCGTGTGCGGTGCCTGCCCCTGGGCGAGGCTCTCGAACAAGGCCTGGGTGGCGGGAAACACTTCGTCGCTGAACTGCTCGACGCCGTCCAGCAGATGCAGCAGGTCCGATTTCGCGGGGTCGCGAAGCCGTCTGGTGTTGAGCCTATCGTCCGACATGGAGCGGTTCCCCCTTCGCAGCGATTCTGGATGATGGAAGGGAGTGTACGACGGGAATGCGGCAGTGGTCAGTCACGTGTCACGTTCTCGCCGCAAAACCTGAACGCATAAGAGAAGGCCATAAAAGAAGCCCCGGCCGGACGTGATCGGAGCGGCGCGGGGCTCGACAAAAAGCTCGCCTGTTCTCAAGAGGCAGCCTCACGTTACGCGCGTCAAAAAAACGGAGCAATCGAAAAAAACCCCGGTCGCCGGGTGCGGCGACCGGGGGAAGCTCTCTCGCGCGCGAAGGGAACCGCCGCGCACGTGAACCACTTTACTGGTTCCCGCGCCGGGAATTAACCCATTGCGTGGAAACACTCCCTTCCAGCGCGCACAAACACGGCGAACGCGAGCGCCTTCCGTGCCCTGCACGCCCGCGGCTTCACTTCGCGCGCGGCCTCGGCGGATGAGCGCGCGCCGCGCATTCGGCGCATACGCCCTGCAACGCCGCATTCGGTAATGCTGCGTGTCACGTCATGCGCGCACGGCCGTGCATCAGCGCGAGCGACGGCCGTCGCCGGTGTCGGCACGCTGCCGCGCGACGCGCTGTTCGGCGGGCCTGAGCACGGCTTTCTGTTGCCACGCGTCGCGCCGGTTGCGCAAGATCTCGGCCGCTTGCCACGAGACGAGCGACAAACAGCCGAACACGACTTCGCGCATCCGCTTGACGAGTGCCAGGGACAGCGCCGTCTGCTCGTCGACGCCGAACATACGCGCGAGCAGCACGACGACGGCTTCCTGCACGCCCAGCCCCGACGGCACGAAGAACGCGGCATGACGCGCCGCCTGCGTGAGCGCCTCGACGGCGATCGCGCCGCCGATCGACACGGGATGCCCCAACATCCACAGCGCCAGGTACACCTCCGACGCGCCAAGCAGATAACCGGCGAACTGCCAGACGAACGCGCGCAGCAACAGAAGAGGCTCGCTCAGCAGCGTATCGATGGCGGCGTCGAGCTGCGCGCCGCCGAGGCGCTCGAGGCCCCAGTGCGCGCTCATCGGCAGACGCGCGGACCAGCGTTCGATCGCGTGAAAAAGCCCGCCGCGCCGCAGCAGCACAAACGCCACGACCGGCAGCGGCAACGACAGCAACAGTGCCGCGCCGATCGTCACGAGCAGGTCGTCATGCCCCGTCTGCGCGACGATCATCACAAGCCCCAGCGCCGCGAATGCATACTGAACGGCCATCGTCACCAGCACCTCGACGATCACCGACGCGCCGACCACGCTTGTTTCGTCGATCTTCCACCGCGCGAGCCGCACACCGACAAACTCGCCGCCGATGCTCGCCACGGGCAGTAGCCGGCTAACGGCTTCGCGCACCGTCGCGACCCACCACAGATACGGCAGTGACGCGCGCTTGCCGATCAGCAGCCACCACGCCTGCGCGTCGAGCAGCAACGGCAATGCGTGCAGCGGCACGAGCCATAGCAGCGCGAAGCCCGCTGCGCCGATCGCATGCAGCACGTCGCTCATACCGCTGTGCAACGCGAGCGCGATCAGCACCGCGATGCCGGCGGGCAATCCCAACCATTTGAGCCACTTCATCATCGGTAAAAAAAGCTGCGTCCCTCACATGTATGCGCGTTGCGCGAACACATCCGCGAAACCGCCCGTGATCGCGCCGCTCGCCGCCAGCGCCGCCGCGACGCGCTCGGACATCAGCGCATCGAATTCGTCGCTATGCCGGTACGTTTGCATCGTGGGCGTAATCGGCCCTTCGCCCGGCACGGCCGGATGGCAGTAAATCTCGCCGACGCCTTCGGGCAGCCGTGCGAGCGCGGCAAGCAGCGCCGCTTCGTCCATGTGTCCCGTCTGCGACATGCCAATGATGTAATCGTTGTGCGCGATCCCTGCATTATCCAGCTGCTTGCGAACGCGCGCGATCCACGGCCGGATCCATGCCGGCGCGCCGCGCTCGTACGGCAGGCGCATCGCATTCAGGCCATATTCGCTGCCCACTTCGATGATCAGCGCGAGCACGGTCGGATGCAAATGGAAGTGCTTGTGCGTGTTGACGTGATCGAGCTTCAGACCCGTGCGCGCGAACGCCTGAAACTGCGCGCGGATCTCCGCCTTCAGCTGGCGGCGCACTTCGGGCAGCAGGAAAAAGCGAAAGCCGTCGCGCACCATCCGGTCGCCGAGCCGGCCATGCCCGTCGACGAGCGCGGGAATGAGATGCGTCGCCAGCATCGGCACGCCGTCGGCCAGCACGATGTGCAAGCCGACGCGCAGGCTCGGATACTGACGTGCGCGATGCACGGCATCCGCCGACGCAGCCGCGGCCACCATCAGGCTCGCTGAAGTCAGGATGCCGTGCAGATGCGCGCGCTCGACCGCTTCGTTGATGCGCGGATGCAGGCCGAAGTCGTCGGCGGTAACGATCAGTGCGCGTCGCGGCGTATGCGTCGCACGTTGCGTCATGCCTCGTGAGCCCGCAGGAAGCGGAAGAATTCGACGCCTTCGCGCAGACGCCGTTTCATCATCTCCCAGCTCACCAGCATCTCGCGCACGATTTCCCAGATCTTCGACGGACGGAAATAAAACTGCCGGTAGAACTGCTCCAGATGGTGATAGATCTCTTCGCGCGACAGATGCGGATAACCGATCGCCGCGAGCTGCACGCCTTCCTTGCTGACGAGATTGATCACCTTGTTTTCTTCGAGCCAGCCGTTCTCGACGGCCTGCCGGTAGAGCGTCGTGCCGGGATAAGGCGCCGCGAGCGACACCTGAATGGTGTGCGGGTTGATGTCCTTCGCGTATTCGATGGTTTTCTGGATCGTCTCTTTCGTTTCGCCCGGCAAGCCCAGAATGAACGTGCCGTGAATCTTAATGCCGAGCTTGCGGCAGTCTTCGGAAAAGCGCCGCGCGATATCGGTGCGCAGGCCCTTCTTGATGTTCAGCAGGATCTGGTCGTCGCCCGATTCATAGCCGACCAGCAGCAGGCGCAGGCCGTTCTCCTTCATGATCTTGAGCGTTGAGTACGGCACGTTCGCCTTCGCGTTGCACGACCACGTGACGCCAAGCTTGCCCAGACCGCGCGCAATCTCTTCCACGCGCGGTTTGAAGTCGGTGAAGGTGTCGTCGTCGAACATGATCTCCTTCACTTCGGGCATGTTGTCGCGAATCCACTTCACTTCTTCGAGCACGTTCTCGACCGAGCGCGTGCGGTAGCGATGGCCGCCCACCGTCTGCGGCCACAGGCAGAACGTGCAGCGCGAACGGCAGCCGCGTCCCGTGTAGATCGACACATACGGGTGCTTCAGATAACCGATGAAATAGTTGTCGATCTTCAGATCGCGTTGGTAGACGGGCGCGACGAACGGCAGTTCGTCCATGTTTTCGAGGATGGGGCGCGCTTCGTTGTGCTCGATCGAACCGTCCGCTGCGCGATAGCTCAAGCCCTTGATCTGCGCGAACGGCAGCCCTTCGGCGATCTCCTTGCAGGTGAAGTCGAATTCCTCGCGGCACACGAAGTCGATCGCTTCGCTCGCCGTCAGCGAGTTGTGCGGATCGACGGCGACCTTCGCGCCGACCATACCGACCAGCACCTTCGGCGCGCGCGCTTTCAGCTGCTCGGCGAAGAGCGCATCCGTCGGAAAAGACGGCGTGCTCGTGTGAATCACGACCACCTCATACTCTTGCGCAATGGCAAGCGATGCTTCGACAGACAGACCGTCGGCGGGCGCATCGAGCACGCGGCTGCCGGGCACGAGCGCGGCCGGCTGCGCGAGCCAGGTCGGATACCAGAACGAGCGGATTTCA
Organism: Paraburkholderia phymatum STM815; assembly: GCF_000020045.1. Classification (GTDB taxonomy): domain Bacteria; phylum Pseudomonadota; class Gammaproteobacteria; order Burkholderiales; family Burkholderiaceae; genus Paraburkholderia; species Paraburkholderia phymatum. The sequence continues at coordinate 1,327,535 of NC_010622.1, forward strand.
CGCTTGGCCTGATAACGCGACCCCGCGCCGCCGTCGAAACCGTCGTACGACGGCGCCTGCAAAAATAGCGTCTTCTTCATCTTCGTTTTCCACGAGTTTTGATTGAGCCGAGCGCGCGCGACATCGTGGCGCTCAGCGGCCATCGGATACTTCAAGTGCCTTGACGGGCTCGGGCCGGAAGACCGTCGCCGGGGCGCCCGTGTCTTCGACGGGCATGCGCACGCCGCGCCACACCACGGTCGAGCCGAACGACCCCGCCATCCATTGCGCAAACAGCAACGCATCGCGCACAGGCATCAGTGCGAGATCGCGCCAGAACATGTGACGCTCGCCGCTCATCATCGCGTGCAGGATGACACGCGCCGACAGGCCCGTCACGCAGGCCCCCACCAGCGCGGCGAGCGCAGCCGGATGCAGGGCCGCACCATGCAAGGCGAATGCAAGCCACGCACCGCAGACGATCCACGGCAGCGTGATGGTCACGAACAGGAACGCGAAGCCCAGCCGGTTCACCGAGCGGATCGTGCGCAGCCAGCGCGTTTCACGGTCCCATAGTGCGGACAGTGTGCTTTCCGTGACATCCGTCTCGACGACCACGGGCGACAGCACCGTCGCGAGCCCCAGTTCGCGCACGTGTTCGGCAAGCCAGAAGTCGTCGGCGAGCGTGTTGCTCAGCCGTTCGAAACCGCCCATCCGTTCGAGCGTCGCGCGCCGCAGCGCGAGCGTCGCGCCGAAGCCGAAGCGCGTCGAGCCGAATGCATGCGCGATCCGCACCGACGGCACGAACCACTCGTTGATAAACTGCGCGCCCACGCGCGACCAGAACCCCGCAATCCCCTTTGCACGATACAGGCAGGTGACGACGCCCGCTTGCGGATCGGCGAGCGGCGCGCACACACGTTCGAGGTAATCGGGCTCGACGGCGATGTCGCTGTCGGCGAGCACGAACACGTCATGATGCGCCCACTGCGCCAGATTAATCAGGTTGCTCACCTTCAGATTGGTGCCATGAATGCGCGGATCGACGACGAGCGAAATGCGGCAGCGCGGGTAGGCAGCCTGCAAGCGATGCACGATCGCAATGGCGGGATCGTCCGCGCGCGACACGCCGCAGATCACTTCGAAGCACGGATGCGTCTGCTCGCAAAAGGTAGCGAGATTGTCGAAGAGCCGCGGCTCGGCGCCGCACAGCGGCTTGAGCACGCTGACGGGCGTGGGCGCGGCGCGCCCCTCGCTCGCGGCGGCACGCGACACCGATACGCGCGACGCCAGGACGGCGACGACGGCATAGAGCGCGGCGCCGAACGCAAGCACCATCGGCAGCCAGTAGATGTGCAGTAGCGCGTCCTGCATGGTTTCGATGACTCCGGCTGAAAACCTGAAAGCTGCCCGTCCCGTCGACGTCGCAGCCACATAGACACAAGCGGCGACGGCTGTCACCAGCCCGTCGCTTTGACGGGAACGTAAGGCATGCCGGTGAAATGCAGATGAAGAATCACGAGACTGCGCGCCGGACACATCGCGGATACGCATACGGCATCGCGCCGCGGCCCGAGGTAGTGCGCATGGCGCCGGTTCACGGCCGCGCGAAACGCGATCCTCGCCGCATGACGCATGATCAGGACGGCAGCCACCAGCAGCGCGAACGCAAGCTCGCGGAACGACCTCGTTTCGAAGAGCGTTTCGGGATACTTGCAGAAGAAAAGCAGGCCTACGACGAATACGTCGATCGTCGTCGCGGCCAGGGAAGCCGTCACGACGTGCGCGCGAATCATTTGAACGGTGGTTTGCTTCATCACCCAGCCAGCCCTACATGGTACGCACCGATCGGCTGGGATGACTCCGCAAACGTGAAGCCAGCGTGACGGTGCGACGAATTCCAGCGTGTCCACATTGCTGAACACGACGCATCGATGGTAGCGAGGCGAATCTGAAGAGAATATTAAGCCCCTCCGAACAAGTTTTTTTCAACTAGCCTTCATTGGATTGCTTGTGACTTACGGAAGCATCCGCTGCAACACGCCGTCTTTCAGCACGACGCGGTGAAACAGCGCCGCCCCCACGTGCAACACGATCAGCACGAGCAGCGCCCAGGCGAGCACGCTGTGCACGTCGCCGAGCGCATGGCCCGTCGGCGAGCCGGACTGCGTCAGATCGGGGAAGCGGACGACGCCGAGCAGCTTCACCGCCCAGCCGCGCGACGACGCGTTCGCCCACCCCGCCAGCGGCACGGCGACGAGCAGCGCGTAGAGCAGCGCATGCGTGAAGTGGGAAATGAGTTTAAGCGGGCGCGACAGCTCTGCGGGCGCAGGCGTATGCGTCGCGCGCCACAGGATGCGGCACGCGACAGCCGCGACGATCGCCGCACCGACGCCGAGGTGCCAGGCGATCAGCCCGTTGGGCAAGGTGTCGCGATGCACGTCGGGCATCGTCCAGCCGACCACGAACTGGGCGGCGATGAGCAGTGCGATCAGCCAGTGCAGCAGGCGCGCGATGCCGTCATAGGCGGGACGTTGAGCAAATGTGTTCAGGTTCATTGTCGATCTCGATGGAATGGCGCCGCGCGGAAGCTTCCAGGAAGGAAACTGTGAAACGCGGAAGACGCGGCGATGCTAACGGACAAAGCTGAAGAAAAGCTTAACGCCTGTCGGCGGCGCAAACCACATGTATACATGGCGCATCCGCGCTAGACTGCGAGTCGATACGATATGCCACTCCCGTCAGACCACGACACCATGCGCATTCTCCTCGTCGAAGACGACGACCTGATCGGCAGCGGACTGGAAGTCGCGCTGCGCAACGCGGGCTTTACCGTCGACTGGGCGCGCGACGGTCAGCATGCGGAACTGGCGCTTGCAACCACGCACTATCTGCTCGTGATCCTCGATCTCGGCCTGCCGAAGCTTTCCGGCATGGATCTGCTGAAGTCACTGCGGCTGCGCGGCAACGAGATCCCCGTGCTCGTGCTGACCGCGAAAGACACGGCCGCCGACAAGGTGCGCGGCCTCGACGCGGGCGCCGACGATTACCTCGGCAAGCCGTTCGATCTCGCGGAACTCATCTCGCGCTGCCGCGCGCTGATCCGCCGCTCGCAGGGCCGCGGCAGCGAGCTGATCGAGTGGCGCGGCCTGAGCGTCGATCCCGTCGCGCAGACGGTCTCGAAGGACGGTGCTCGCGTGCCTCTCACGGCCCGGGAATGGGCCGTGCTGATTCACCTGCTCACCCATGCCGGCGTGCCGCAGCCACGCGCGCGCATCGAGGAAAGCCTGTACGGCTGGCATGAAGAAGTCGAGAGCAATGCGATCGAAGTCCATGTGTCGAACCTGCGCAAGAAGCTCGGCGGCGACGTGATCCGCACCGTGCGCGGCTTCGGCTACGTCGTGGACAAGACATGACGCGGCCGCGCTCGACGTCCACGTCGATTCGCCGCCGGCTGATGTGGCTGATCCTCGTCAGCGTCGGCGCGGTATGGGCGGTGATGTTCGCGTGGAGCTTCAGCAACGCGACGCGCGAGGTCGACGAATGGGACGACGCGCGCCTGATCCAGCTCGCGCATCTGCTGATCCAGCTCGACGGTGCGAATCTCGCGAAGGTCGCGGCAGCGGGCATCGACGTGCGCAACGAATACACGCGCGCGTCGCCCGCCGTCGACGACGACTCCGATGCGCAACCTCGCTATGCGCTTTTCGAAGTGCGCGACGCGGCGGGTCAGGTAGTGGGCGCCAGTCCCGGCATTGCGGCGCTGCGCCACTCCGCCAGTCCCGGCGAAACGGCGGAAGGCGTGCATAGCCTGACGGTGGACGGCCAACCGTGGCGAGCTTATGCGTTGAACGACAGCGCAACGGGCCGCAGCGTGCACGTGTTCGAACCCGCCAATCTGCGCAGCGACCTGACGACGGGCGTCGCCAGCCGGATCGCGCGGCCGATGGCGATCGCGCTGCCTGTGCTCGCGTTGCTGGTGTGGTTCAGCGTCGGTCACAGTTTCAGGCCGCTGTCGGCAATCTCGAAGGCCGTGCGCATGCGCGACAGCCGTAATCTCGAGCCGATTCACGTCAACCCGTCGCCCGCCGAAGTCCGGCCGCTCGTCGACGCCATCAACCAGCTGCTCGCGCGTCTGCAGCGTTCGATCCTGCGCGAGCGCGCCTTCACGGCCGACGCCGCGCACGAACTGAAGACGCCGCTCGCTGCGATCAAGGTCCAGGCACAGGTCGCGCTCGCCGCACACGACGGCGCGCAACAGCAGCAGGCGATGCAGCGCGTGGTTCAGGGCGTCGACCGCAGCGCGCATCTGGCCGAGCAGCTGCTGCTGCTCGCCCGGCTCGACGAACGCGATACGGTGACGATCGCACGCGTCAGGCCATATGACATCGCCGGCGAGGCGATCGCTTTCCGCGCGCCCCATGCCGAAGACAAGTCGATGAGCGTCGCGCTCACGGGCGACGCCGACGCGGAGATCTATGGTGACCGCGTGCTGGCTCGCACGCTGATCGACAACCTGCTCGACAACGCCATCAAGTACGGCGACGCAGGCGGGCGCGTGCACATCAGCGTGCTGGCCGACGCGCAAACGGTCTCCATCACGGTGTCCGACAACGGTCCCGGTGTCTCCGACGAAGAACGCCTGCGCCTCACCGACCGCTTCTTTCGCGGCGCCTCGGCAACGGCGAGCGGAAACGGCAGCGGCCTCGGGCTGTCGATCGTCGCGCGCATCGCCACGCATTTCAACGCGCAGATGCATATCGGCTCAGGCATCGGGCGGCGTGGACTCGCCGTGCAGATCGCATTTCCGCGCGTGCCGGACGCGCGCACGGCCGAGACGGCGCCCGTCTCCTGACGCCGCCCTGTCGGCGCATGCCCAACACTCATGTCAAGGATGACGGGCGCGAGACAACGTTGCGTCGTCCCCGTTCCGTGCGCATGCACGGCGAAGGCCCTCGTGACGCCCGTCGTCACGCACGCCGTTCGTGCAACGCTTCGATGGCACGGGATTCGCACTGTCTGGCGCAAGCGCGCCGGCCGCTTATCCGATCCCACAGACGTTCCGCTCAAGGAGACGCATCATGAAGACTTTGATCATTCACGACCTCAGCGCATCGACCGAACTCGACAGCAAAACGATGGCCGACATTCACGGCGGCCGCATGAAGATACCCGGCCAGCACAACAACGGCACGATCCTGGTCTCGCCGGATGGCGAGCCGGTGGATGTGTACGTCGACGGGGTATTGCAGAACTCGGTGGGCGACGGGTTTTATCACACGCATTAGCGTGTGACTCGCGCGAGGCGCGATCGAACGCGTCTCGCTTCGCGCGAGCGCGCTATCGGGCTGCCAGAGGAGGAAAGGGACAAGCCATTGGCCACAAGATGGGCGACGTGCAACGCCCGTTGACGCATCAGGGAAAGAGCGGCAGCGACATCGGCATCTCGACGCGCACGGCTTTGGCGCGCGCAGGCCGCGCAGCGCGCGGTTTACGCCGGCGCATCGGCGCGCTGGCGCGCTCGAGGCCGCGGCACACGCGCGCGAGCGCTTTCGACATGGACGCAGGCTGCACCAGCAGCGCGGGCAGCGATGCTTCCAGTTCACTCAGCAGCATCGGCAAGGCCGGCAAGGTCGGTGCCGGGGACTGCACGGTCTTCCGTGGTCGGTTTGTCATGGACGCCTCTCTGGAACGCTGCGCGCACTGTATCACAGGCGGGCAACCGCCCTTTGCCGACCGCGCAGTCGCGCACCCGCAACGCCTCGCACGAATGCGCCCCTCCCTCAGCCGCGCGCCTCGTCCGCGGCGGCGAGCATCGTGCCGCGGCACGCAGGCGATCCGCAACGGCACACGTATTGGCGTCGCGTTTCCTCGTCCTGCGGATCCTCGACGGACAGTCCGTACGAGATGAACAGTTCTTCGCCGACCTGGATATCGACAGCGGCTTCGATGAATACGCGCCCGTCGATTTCGACTGCCTCGCAATTGGCCTTGCACGCATGATTGAGCCAGCGCGCGCTATTGCCGCCGACGCTGCCGTCGATCACCCGTCCATCCGACAGGCCGAACACGAACGTATGCCCGTACTCGCTGCCTCGTTCGATGCGCCGCGCGGCGCGTCGCCACGACGTCACCTCGCCTTTGTATTCGATGATGCGTTCGCCCGCGGCGAGGCTGCATAGCGCGAACACACCTTTGCCGTGAATCGGCGACCGTCTGACTGATAAACGACGCATAGCCTGCTTTCGAAGAGGATGGATCGACTCAGTATAGAGCGCGAAAAAAATGGGCTGTTATCGATGTGTGTATGTTGATCCTCTTGTGTGAATCCTGATCGCGACGTTGCGTTTCTGCGTCGATGTGCTAGCGCGCTGTGCTATCTGTCACGCCTCACGATTGCAAAGCTCACGGCAATCGCGCCACGACAGCCGGCATTGCGCGGCTCGACCGAAGGCGAGCCTGTGCGCGACCCGTGCGCGAGCCGCGCATACAGTTCGGGGCGCCGCGTTTCAAGCCATCGCTGCGCGGGACTCGCGCCGACCAGCGCGGGATCGAGTTCCGCGGAAATCATCTCGTCGCCGGTTGCGCGCTGCGCGACGACGTGGCCGCTCGGATCGACGATGGCGCCCTCGCCGTCGTCGCTGTAGACCACGAACAGGCCGTTGTCGAGCGCGCGCGCCGGCAGCGTTCGACGCATCCACGCGTTCGCTTCGTCAGTTGCATCCGCGCGCGCGTGCGGCGAAACCAGCAGCCCCGCACCGAGCAACGCCGCGATTCGCGCGTTCTCCACCAGATAGTTGTCGCCGCCGGCCAGCACGGCGATGCGCCAGCCTCTCTGCAGATCGAACACCGTGAAGCGGTCGCCGCTTGCGATATGCGGCTGACCGTCCGTCTGCAGCTTGCGATGCACGCGCCGCTCGCCGTCCGGCAGGCAGACGACGTAGCTGCTATACAACCCGCCATCCGGCGCGCGCTCGATCAAACCGACACCCGCCGCCACACCTGTTCGTTCGACGGCATCGGCGACAGCTTGCACGGACCCGCCGTCGACGCTCGTCGCGAGCGCCTTCATCTGCGCGCGCCCCAATCTGCGCCCGTCGACGCTGCCCGTCAGACACGCTTCGGGAAACACCGCGAGTCCGATGCGCTCGCGCGCCGCGCGCTCGATCCAGGCGACGACGCGCGCGACATTCTGTTCGATCTCGCCGCACGGCGCGGCAAAAGGTATGGACGCAACGCGCAGCGGCGCGGCAGGCAATGAAAACATGGCAGGCATGGAGACGATAGCAACGGAATGTCGCCATTGGACCGCCCGCTCGTCGATTAGTAAAATGAATAATCCGATCGATACGATAACTGGTAAGAATGGAAATCCGCCTGCTGCGTGCGTTCCTGACGGTGACGAGCCTGCGCCATTTCGGCCGTGCCGCCGATTCATTACATCTGAGCCAGCCCGCGCTGAGCAAGCAGATCGTCGCGCTCGAAGAAAGTGTCGGCGGACGGCTCTTCGAGCGGGGCCGGCACGGCGCGGAACTGACCGCGTTCGGCGAAGCGTTCCTGCCCGATGCCGAGGCGCTCGTGCGCGATGCCGACGACATCCTCGCCCGCGCGCGCGAGGCGAGCAGCGGGCGGCGCGGTCATCTGCGCATTGGATTGTGTCTGTCGACGCTCACGCTCGCCCCGCCGCTGATCGCCGCCTACCGCGCGGCCAATCCGCAGATCGGCGTCACGCTGAACGATCTGTCGTCGGCGGAACAGACGCGACGCATGTTTGCGGGCAAGCTCGATGTCGGCTTCGTGCGCCTGCCCGTTGCCGACGGGTTGTCGGCGTTCCCCGTGATCGATGAGTCGCTGGGGCTCGCGCTGCCGCCGCACGCGAAGTGGAAGCGGCTGCCCGCGAAGCTGGATGAATTCAACGAGCTGGGCTTCGTCGCGCTCGCGCGCAGCCGCGGGCCGGGCACGGCGGCCATGATCGACGCATGGTGCGCGGAACGGGGCTTCGTGCCGCGCGTGATCCAGCAGGCTGACGATATCCAGTCGGTGCTCGCTGCCGTCGCGGCGGGTGTCGGCGTCGCATTCGTGCCGTCGCGCGCTGAACATCTGCTGCGCGACGCGAAGGTATTGCGGCTGAAAAATGCATCCGCACAATGGCGTGTCGGCCTCGCGTGGCAGACGGCGCGCGACGACGCCGTCGTGAAGCGCTTCGTCGATTACGTGCGGGCCGCGACCAGGCACACGGCAGGCGCGGACGTCAGAGTGTGAGTCGCGCTTCGAGTCCGCCGCCTTCGCGATTGCGCAGCGTGAGCGTCGCGTTTATCGACTGCGCGAGCTGTTTTGCAATGGCGAGCCCCAACCCCGTCCCGCCCGTCTCGCGATTGCGCGAATTTTCGACGCGATAGAACGGCTGGAACACGGCGTCGAGCTGCTCCTGCGGAATGCCCGGGCCGCGATCGAGCACGACGATCGACCAGTGCGGCGCGGCCGTCCCGTCGACGGACACTTCGACGTTCACCTCGTCGCCACCCGAGTACTTCAGCGCGTTATCGACCAGATTGCCGAGAATGCGGCGCAGCGCCTGCGGACGCGTGGTCACGGCCGTACCGACGCGCCCCGCAAGCGTCACGCGGTTGCCCGCGTCGGCATAGTCGTTGACGATGCTCTCGATCAGCGCGTCCGGATTCACGCGGACGGGTTTTTCGTCGGCGCCGTGCAGCGTGCGCGCATAAGCGACGCCTTCGCGCACAAGCAGTTCCATCTCCTTCAGATCCTTTTGCAGACGCCCGCGCTCCGCCTCGTCGTCGAGCATGTCGGCGCGCAGCCGCATCCGCGTGATGGGTGTTTGCAGATCGTGCGAAATCGCGGCGAGTATCTGCAGCCGTTCGCGCATATAGATGCCGATGCGCGCCTGCATCGCATTGAAGGCCTTCGACGCGCGCGCCACTTCTTCCGGGCCGTCTTCGGGCAGCGTAGCGGGCGCGAGATCGGGGCCGAGCGTATCGGCAGCGCGCGCGAGACGCTCGAGCGGCCGCGTCGCGAGGCGCACCGCGAGCCACGCACAGCCGGCGAGCAGCGCGAGTTGCGCGATCAGCACGAGCGGCAGCCAAGGCGACAGCGGAATGCCATGCATCGGATGCATGTCGATGGTGAGCGGCGTGCCGTCGCTCAGTGTCAGATGCACTTCCAGATGCTCGCCCTCGCCCGGCACCGCGTTGGCCGTCACCTTGTATTGCTGCCCGATGTCCTTCGCGATCGACGTGCCGATTTCCTGCGACAGCTTCGCGTCCGGCGGCATGCCGCGCGTGCCCGTGCCCAGGGTGAACCGGTAACTGCGCCGTCCGAGCTTCGGCAGCCATTCCTCGCGCTCAGCGGGGGTCAGACGGTCCAGCAGCGCGACGGAACTGGTCACTTCCTGGCCGATGTAGCCGACCATCAGGTGCATGGTCGCCTCGTTGCGCTCGGTCATCGTCAGCCAGAACGACAGCGTCTGCGCGGCCAGCAATCCCGCGACGAAGATCAGCGACAGCCGCACGAACAGCGTGCGCGGTCGCCACAGGCCGCGTAAAAGGCCCGTCATGCGATCCTGCATATGAACCGTTGGCGTGCTCATCCGCCGTTTTCCTCGGCTGTCACGAGCGACGAGAATACATAGCCCTCGTTGCGCAGCGTCTTGATGTAGCGCGGCTCCCGTGCGTCGTCGCCGAGGCGCTGGCGCACACGGCTCACGAGCAGATCGATCGAACGGTCGAATGGCTCTGTCTGCCGGCCTTGCGTGAGCGTCAACAACTGGTCGCGCGTCAGCACGCGCTGCGGATGATCGACAAACACACGCAGCAGGCGGTACTCGGCGCCGCTCAGCGCGACCAGCGTGCCGTCGCCGTCGATCAGGTTGCGGCCGATCGTATCGAGGCGCCAGTCGCCGAAACGCAGGAAGTGAGCGGAGGCCGGCTGCTCGCTGCTGTTGCCGGGCGGCATCATGCGCGAGCGGCGCAAAATGGCGCGGATGCGCGCGAGCAGTTCGCGCACCGCGAAGGGCTTTGCGAGGTAATCGTCGGCGCCCATTTCCAGTCCGACGACGCGATCGGTCTCCTCGCTCAGCGCCGTCAGCATCAGGATCGGCACGGTCTGGAATTCGCCCGCGCGCAGCTCCCGGCACAGGTCAAGGCCGCTCTCGCCCGGCAACATGAGATCGAGCACGATCAGATCGGGCCGCTCGGCAGCGAGCGCCGCGCGCATCTGCCGGCCACCCGACGCGAGCGTCGCGCGCACGCCGTTGCGGGTGAGGTATGTGCCGACCAGCTCACGAATGTCGCGGTCGTCGTCGACGATCAGAACGTGATCCGTTTTATCCACACAAGGCTCCTTCGGCTGCCGGGGGTTCGCTTATCTTACGCGTCATCGACCACGGACAGGCTCTTGCCGTCCGCCACCGACGCCTCGAGCGCATACGGGTCCACGCCGTCGAGGCAGCCGATATTCACGCGCCACAGATTCGGATCCTTGCGTGTCTGATGAAACGGATAGATGCCGCAGTGCTTGCAGAAGTAATGCTTCGCAACGCGCGTGTTGAACTGGTAGAGCGTCAGGTCGTCCTGGCCGGCGAGGATGCGCAGCGCGCCGGCGGCAAAGAACGGCGACATCAGCGCGCCCTTGCGCCGGCACAGGCTGCAGTTGCAGCGCCCGGCCGGCGTGACGGGCGTCTCGACTTCGAACCTGACGGCGCCGCAATGGCACGAGCCGTGGTGAAATTCAGTGGTCATGGCATGCTCCTGTATGCGATGACCTCATTTATACGCGAGCGCCGCCCGCGCTTTGTGTCCCAATGTATCTGCCGCGTACAGCGATACAAAATGGCGCGCGGCGGCCCTGCAAGCCCGCCGGCAACGCATGCTCGTCGACGAATGTGCCTGTGTAGCGCAACGGTCTCGCGCTTTGATTCAAACGTGAAGCACGACGAAAGTGTCGCAACTTGCGCGAGGAACGTGCGCTGGCGCACACAGGCGTGTCGTGATGCGATGTGCGCCAACGCACGGAGTACCGTTTGCCGTCTCGGTTATCGGCTCGCTGCACAATCGAAGATGAAGAAAGATGGGAGCTGTGAATAGCACCGCGAGCGTCCCATCGCAATGTGATTACCGATGCGAAAGACCAGATGACGACGGGGTGATCGATGAATCTCTCAGACCGCTTGATGAGCGGTCGTTGCGGATGTGTGCGAACATGCCCGCTCGCGTCACCCGGCGACGCATCGGCGCGATCGCCGCAGGCAAAGCGGCCCTGCCCAAGTCTTACGCGACGTATCGTTCGTCAACGGGGACGTCGGCGTAAACGAAAGTCGGGCGCCCATAGAAGAAGCCTTGCGCGAGCACCTTGGGCCATTGCGCGAGCCAACGCGCGAGCGCCCTCGTTTCGACACCCTCCACGACCACCGCGACATCGAGTCGTTCGAGCAGCGTCAACACGCTCGACGCCACGGCCGATGCGCGCGGACAGTCAGGCACCCCATCGAGCATCTCGCGTGCGACCTTCACGGTGTCCACATCGATCGTACTCAGCAGCGCGAGCGACGAATAGCCGGTGCCGAAGTCGTCGACCGCGAGGCGAATCCCCGCTTGACGAAGCGGTCTTGTCAGCGGCGGTGCAGCCAGCAGGCGCGTCGCGTCTTCCGTCTCGACGAGTTCAAGTTCAAGCAGATCGGGCGCGACGTCATGCGTGCGCGCGATCTGCATGACGGTTGCCGGAAAATGTCCGTCGGCAACGACGCGCGGCGGCACGTTGACTGCAATGGGACACACGTGTTGACCGGTGCGCTGCGCGTTTGCAATCGTCCTGCACGCACCGTCGATCACGTGGTATGTCAATTGCGATGCGACGAGGGTGTGGTCGAGCGCGACGAGAAAAGCATCTGGCAACAGCATGCCGTAGTCCGGATGCATCCAGCGGATCAATGCTTCGACGCGCGCAAGCTTGCCCGTCTTCACATCGTAAATACCCTGAAACGCGAGGGGAAATTCGTCGCCGCGCAACCCTTCGCTGACACGCCGTTCGAGCGCGCTCATCGGGCGCGGCAGATGTGCGTTGTCATTCGAGCCCGTTATCGCACAGGCGTTATGCTCTCGAGGTGCGGCGGTAGCGTGGCGAGCATCCATCGTGTGGGACGATCCTGGTTGTGTATTGGATGGCTTTTCCCAATGGACGCACGTTTCATACCATGACCTTCCGGCACGCGCCGGATCACGCTGTGAGCTGCATGCTGCCTCGTCCTGTGGGGCCGCGCCCGCCGCGCTCGCCTGAGAAGAAAACGCAACAACGTTTCGCGCACGAAACGTCGGCGCCGCACATGAGCGTTCCATAGCCCGCGGTCCTGCGCGCGCTCCGGCGCGCGTCGCCCCGCTTGACCGCGCGGTGGGTGGACTGTCAAAAGTGCTTCATGCGCGAATCACGAAGCTCACTGGACTTACCTCAGAGGTAATCGATTCGCTTCGCGCTCAGCGATAGGCTGCGTTCGTTGGTCAACAACCGGGAGAGCAGCATGTCGACGTTTGCCGTTGCGCACCTGCATGAAGTCAAGATGGGCATGGAGATTGTCGAGTACCTGAAACGTATCGATGCGACGCTTGCGCCGTATGGCGGCCATTTCGTGTTGCACGGCGGCCGTTATGAACTGCTCGAAGGCGATTGGCGCGGCGATCTGGTTGCCATCGAATTTCCGAATCGCGATCTCGCGCGCGCATGGTATAGGTCCGATGCGTATCAGACGATCCTGCCGCTGCGCACGGAGAACTCGATTGGCGACGTGATTCTGATCGACGCAGTGCCTGCATCGCATATCGCGACAGACGTGCTGTGCGGATAGATCGTCGATGACCTCGCGGCCCGGCGGGAGCGTTTCGTCGCGCGAAAACGCGCCCCATGTGCCGGCATCGCAATCAGCTTCCGAAGTACAGCGAGCAATAGCTCACCGGGCCGACGCATGACGACATGCTCGGACTCGCGCCCGTGGCGGGAAGGCGCGACCCCGCAGCGTGCGTGCCCGACATGCCGGCGCCTTCGCTTTCCTGCCCGGTCTTTCGATGCGCGACCTGTTGCTGGTAGATAGGCGCGACATCGGGATAGGACGCATCGGTCACGAACTGCGAGCCGTCCTGCTCGGCCTGGATCAGTTCCTGACGCACGTCTGCGCGCGTCTTCTGCTGTGCGAATGCACTCGATGCAAACCCCGTCGAAACGAGTGTGGCGATCGAAACGGTCAACAGCGCAAGCTTGTTCATTTCCAGCTCCTTCAGATTGAGATCACGTCGATGCGCCGCAGGATCTGTGACGCTTCACGGTGATGAACAAAGCGACATCGACATCTATTCCCAACTTTTTTCGTTTGTGCCTGGCCATTCAGGGACAAGGAATGTCGTCGTATCACGGGAATAACGGGCACGGCTGCCTGTTGACGCTGTGTGCACGTCACAGACAGAGACAACAGGAGCATCCGCGATGAATTCAAGACCCCGGGCATCCGCGCCGCGCTGCATGCCCTGCAGACTGGCGGCGATCGGCGCAGCAGTCATCGCGCTCGCCGGCACGTTCGCTTATGCGGCCGGGTGGCTCACGCCTTCGCGTCTCACGACATATCGCATCGTCAATCAGCTTCAGGCGAACAACGGTCCGCACCCCGGCTATCGACGCAATCACGCAAAAGGACTTTGCGTCGAAGGCTATTTCGACAGCAACGGTAATGCGGCGTCGATCTCGCGCGCACAGGTCTTCGCGCAAGGTCGCACACCCGTCATCGGACGTTTTGCGATTCCAGGGGGCAACCCATCCGCACCCGACGCCAGCGTGCCCGTTCGCAGCTTCGCGCTGCTCTTTAAGCAACGCAACGGCGAGCAATGGCGCACAGCCATGAATTCGACGCCTGTCTTTGCAGTACGTACGCCCGAACACTTCTATCAACAACTCGTCGCTGCACGACCCGATCTACAAACAGGCAAGCAGGATGCCGCCAAACTGAAGGCGTTTTATGCGGGCAATCCGGCGACGCGTCCGTTTCAGGAATGGGTGAAGACACATCCCGCCTCGTCCTATCTCGCGAATGCTACGTACTACAGCATTAACGCCTTCCGCTTCGTCGACGTAGACGGACACGAGCATGCCGTGCGTTGATCCGTCGAGCCGGACATGCCGTATGCGCCCGTCGATCCGCAGGAAAAGAACGATCCCGACTTTTTGTCGAAAGAACTGGGCAAGCAACTCCAGCAAGGCAACGTGCGCTGGCATCTGATCGTCACGCTCGCCAACGACGGCGACCCGACCAACGATGCAACACTGCAATGGCCTGACGGCCGGCAACGCATCGGCGCGGGTAGCGTCGTGATTGAGCGCACGTCGCCGCAGATGAATGGTGCGTGCCGCGACATCAATTTCGATCCAACCGTCTTGCCCGGCGGCATCAAGACTTCCGACGATCCGCTGCTCGCAGCGCGTTCGGCTGCGTATGCCGTGTCGTATCAGCGGCGCACGCGCGAAGAAGCATTGCATGGCGCGCCCGCCGCCACGCAGCAACCCTGAACGGAACGCATCATGACAAACGCCTCTCGCCATTTCTCGCCGCTCGCACGGTTGTTGCACTGGACGATGGCCGTGCTGATTCTCGTGATGCTGTATATCGGTGTCGCGATGGTCGCCACCGTGTTTCACGCCCGTGCGACGCTGATCGCACTGCACCGGCCGCTCGGCGTTGCGTTGCTGTTGCTCGCACTGATACGCCGTGATCGTGCGGTTAAAGACGGGCAGCCCTCCCTTGCCTGATGACGTGCCCGCATTGCAGCGCTTCGCAGCCAGGGCATCGCATCGCGTTCTTGATGGGCTCTTCATCGCGATGCCGCTGATCGGCTGGGCCATGCTCTCCGCGGGCGGCTATCCCGTCACGCTGTTCGGCGCGTGGCATTTGCCCGCGCTCATGCCGCAAAACGTCGACCTGTTCGCGCTGTTGCTCGCGCTGCATACGTGGCTCGCTTTCGCGCTGTTCGCAACCGTTCTCGCACATATCGCGGCGGCACTGTTTCATGGACTGATTCGCCGCGACGGCGTATTCGCCAGCATGGCTCGCGGCGAACGCTAATCGTCGTTGCAGCGCGTAGACCGTATGCGGCGGGTCGCATGCGCTTTATGATGACGCGCATTCCGTCGACCGAACGATATGGCCGTGATTGCGGCTCGCGCGTTTTCGTTGCGCCGCCCTGCCTTGTCGGCAAGGTACGCGCAATGTCTCAGCGCGGCGGCCGGGAAGTCCAGTTCTCCACTTCGCCGTCAGCGCGCCGCTGCAATAAGCTCGGCGTGACCCGAATTAAAACGCGTCCTCGCGCGGCGTGCCTCGCGGTGCGCCGCGCCGTACGCGTATCATGCCGACTCAGCAAAGCTCGTCTTCAGCGCCTGATAGATGCTCCGATATCGCGCGAGCCTGTGTGCGAGGAGCGGCGCCTGTGCGCGATCGGGCTCGCATGATTCGAGCGTCGGCGGCGCCACACAGACCTGGTTGACGGCCTCGCCCGTCACCGCGAGCCGCGCCAGACGCGCCGCTCCAAGCGCCGCGCCGACGTCGCTGCCTTCATGCCGATGCATCGTGATGCCCGTCGCGGTCGCACACAGATTCGCCCAGAAAGGGCTGCGCGAGCCTCCGCCGATAAACGATGCGCTCTTCAATGTAGTGCCTGCGCTTTGCAGCGCCGCGTAGCCGTCGGCCATCGCGAACGCAACGCCTTCCATCACGCTATACGCGAGGTCGCCCGTACTGTGCGCGCCCGTCAACCCCCAAAAGACACCGCGCGCATTCGCATCGTTATGCGGCGTGCGCTCGCCACTCAGATACGGCAGAAAGATAGGCGCCGTCGCAGCATTGGCCGTGCTCGCCAGTTCAGGCAGGATACCGACTTCGCGGCCTACGACCTTGGACAGCCACCCGAGACTCGATGCCGCCGACAAAATCACGCTCATCTGATGCCAGCGCGCCGGCAGGCAGTGGCAGAACGCGTGCACGCCTTGAGCGGGATTCGGCGCAAAGCGATCGGTGCCTGCAAAGAGGACACCCGACGTCCCCAGCGACAGGAATGCACTGCCCGCATCTGCCACACCCGTGCCGATCGCGCTCGCCGCGTTGTCGCCTGCACCTCCGCATAGCACGACAGGACCCGCAATGCCCCAATCGCGTCGCAAGGCGTCACTCAACTGTGCGGCAGGCGCGCTGCCTTCGACGAGACGCGGCATGTGCGCGCGCGTCAATCCCGTCGCCGCGAGCATGCCGTCGGACCAGTCGCGCTTCGCGACGTCGAGCCATAACGTACCCGACGCATCCGACATGTCGGAGACAAAATCGCCCGAAAGCTTCCACGCGAGATAGTCTTTCGGCAGCAGCACCTTGGACGCAGCGCGAAACACCTCGGGTTCGTGTTTCGCGAGCCAGAGCAGTTTGGGTGCGGTGAACCCGGGCATCGCAAGATTGCCGGTGATATTACGCGACGCGGGCACGAGCGCTTCCAGCTCCGCGCATTCGGCAAACGCACGTGTGTCGTTCCAGAGTATCGCGGGCCTGAGCACCGCGCCATTCGCATCTATCAGCGTCGCGCCGTGCATCTGCCCCGAGAGCCCGATGCCACGCAGCGCAGCGAAGGCACCGGGATTCGCGCTTCGCACGGCAGCAACGGCATCGAGCGTCGCCTGCCACCAGGCTTGCGGACTCTGTTCCGACCAGTGCGGATGCGGTTGCGAGACTTCGAGGCGCGCGCCGCTCGTTGCGAGCGTCGTGGATGCATCATCGGTCAGAATTACTTTTACCTCGGAGGTCCCGAGGTCGATTCCAAGGAAAGTCACAGCACGTCCTCACTAGTGGGCATGAGTGGACGCCGTATGCTGAACATAAACGACACACGCCAGCGCGCGGGGCTACGCATTCACGAAACCGTCTGAGAGGCGCGAATACCCGTGGCACACGAACGCGCCGCGCTGCCTGGGCACACGTCTCCTCCGATGTCGCCGGCTCGCGATGGCCGACGTCTGTTTTCGTTGATATGCGACGTTACCACGGCGCTCGACGGAGAAACGACTTCGCGCCTGGCGCCCGCGTCTGCGCGACTGATACGGCCTCCCTTTTTCGATCAATTTGACCGATCGAAATGCGCGGCCAACACTCGATGGCAATTCTGCCACTACACACTGCGCACCCTCATGGCTTCCATCGAGACTACACACGTATCCGGCCGCCTCAACGCGGGCCGGCCCCCTCGAAGACAGGACGCTACGCAAGATCGTGAGCGCACCCGTCGCAGGCAACGCGATGGAGTGGCACGACTTCTTCGTCTATGGCACGGCTACCGCGCGTGTATCCGGGCAGTTGTCGTTCCCGCCAAGTGCGGAATCCGTTGATCGGCACGCTCGGTGTATTTGCGACCTTCGCGATGGGCTTCGTCGCGAGACCGCTGGGGGCATCGTCTTTTGACGCTCAAGTTCACGAGACGCAGGCAGGTCGATAGGCTTTTCGTTTGGACCGGTATCTTCCGGCGGTGCATTGGCGGTTGCACGAGAACCACCGGATGGCGGGTATGCGTGCTGAAACATCGGCCGCACAAACGCCAAGACCCCGCTTTTGAGGGCGGGGTCATGGCGATGGATAAGGAGCCTGACGATTACCTACTTTCACACGGGCAATCCGCACTATCATCGGCGTGGAGTCGTTTCACGGTCCTGTTCGGGATGGGAAGGGGTGGGACCGACTCGCTATGGTCATCAGGCATGACGGGTTGCTGCGTCGCATCGCGGTGCGCCACAGCCAATCTGGAAGAAGCGTAAAGAGGGGGGTTGTGTTGTGTCGTGTTGCGGGCACAACGCTGTTGTCTCAACCTGTGTGGTACCGAGACAGACCTGTTATAGGATCAAGCCTTACGGGCAATTAGTATCAGTTAGCTTAACGCATTACTGCGCTTCCACACCTGACCTATCAACGTCCTGGTCTTGAACGACCCTTCAAGGGGCTCGAAGCCCCGGGGATATCTCATCTTAAGGCGAGTTTCCCGCTTAGATGCTTTCAGCGGTTATCTCTTCCGAACATAGCTACCCGGCGATGCCACTGGCGTGACAACCGGTACACCAGAGGTTCGTCCACTCCGGTCCTCTCGTACTAGGAGCAGCCCCCTTCAAATATCCAGCGCCCACGGCAGATAGGGACCAAACTGTCTCACGACGTTTTAAACCCAGCTCACGTACCTCTTTAAATGGCGAACAGCCATACCCTTGGGACCGGCTACAGCCCCAGGATGAGATGAGCCGACATCGAGGTGCCAAACACCGCCGTCGATATGAACTCTTGGGCGGTATCAGCCTGTTATCCCCAGAGTACCTTTTATCCGTTGAGCGATGGCCCTTCCATACAGAACCACCGGATCACTATGACCTGCTTTCGCACCTGCTCGACTTGTCGGTCTCGCAGTTAAGCACGCTTATGCCATTGCACTATCAGCACGATTTCCGACCGTACCTAGCGTACCTTCGTACTCCTCCGTTACACTTTGGGAGGAGACCGCCCCAGTCAAACTGCCCACCATGCACTGTCCCCGACCCGGATCACGGGCCAAGGTTAGAACCTCAAACAAACCAGGGTGGTATTTCAAGGACGGCTCCACGCAAACTGGCGTTCACGCTTCATAGCCTCCCACCTATCCTACACAGATCGGTTCAAAGTCCAATGCAAAGCTACAGTAAAGGTTCATGGGGTCTTTCCGTCTAGCCGCGGGGAGATTGCATCATCACAAACACTTCAACTTCGCTGAGTCTCGGGAGGAGACAGTGTGGCCATCGTTACGCCATTCGTGCAGGTCGGAACTTACCCGACAAGGAATTTCGCTACCTTAGGACCGTTATAGTTACGGCCGCCGTTTACCGGGACTTCAATCAAGAGCTTGCACCCCATCATTTAATCTTCCGGCACCGGGCAGGCGTCACACCCTATACGTCCACTTTCGTGTTTGCAGAGTGCTGTGTTTTTATTAAACAGTCGCAGCCACCAGTTTATTGCAACCCCTTCACCCTCTGCGCGCAGGCGCATCAAGCTACAGGGGCGTACCTTATCCCGAAGTTACGGTACCAATTTGCCGAGTTCCTTCTCCCGAGTTCTCTCAAGCGCCTTAGAATACTCATCTCGCCCACCTGTGTCGGTTTGCGGTACGGTCAATGTGAAACTGAAGCTTAGAGGCTTTTCCTGGAACCCCTTCCGATTGCTTCGTCGCCTAAGCGACTCGCGCCACGCCCTTGAATCCCGTGCCCGGATTTGCCAGAGCACCTTCTCCAACGCAGCGACCGGGACTTCCAACACCCGGACAACCTTCCGCGATCCGTCCCCCCATCGCATTTCACACTGGTGCAGGAATATTGACCTGCTTCCCATCAGCTACGCATTTCTGCCTCGCCTTAGGGGCCGACTCACCCTACGCCGATGAACGTTGCGTAGGAAACCTTGGGCTTACGGCGAGGGGGCCTTTCACCCCCTTTATCGCTACTCATGTCAGCATTCGCACTTCCGATACCTCCAGCACACTTTCCAGTGCACCTTCGCAGGCTTACGGAACGCTCTCCTACCATGCGTGCAAAGCACGCATCCGCAGCTTCGGTATATGGCTTAGCCCCGTTACATCTTCCGCGCAGGACGACTCGATCAGTGAGCTATTACGCTTTCTTTAAAGGGTGGCTGCTTCTAAGCCAACCTCCTGACTGTTTTAGCCTTCCCACTTCGTTTCCCACTTAGCCATATTTGGGGACCTTAGCTGGCGGTCTGGGTTGTTTCCCTCTTGACACCGGACGTTAGCACCCGATGTCTGTCTCCCGTGATTGCACTCTTCGGTATTCGGAGTTTGCTATGGCGAGGTAATCCGCAATGGACCCCTCAACCATGACAGTGCTCTACCCCCGAAGGTGATACACGAGGCACTACCTAAATAGTTTTCGGAGAGAACCAGCTATTTCCAGGTTTGTTTAGCCTTTCACCCCTATCCACAGCTCATCCCCTAACTTTTCAACGTTAGTGGGTTCGGACCTCCAGTACGTGTTACCGCACCTTCATCCTGGCCATGGATAGATCACCTGGTTTCGGGTCTACACCCAGCGACTGATTCGCCCTGTTCGGACTCGCTTTCGCTACGCCTGCCCTAATCGGTTAAGCTCGCCACTGAATGTAAGTCGCTGACCCATTATACAAAAGGTACGCCGTCACCCCTTGCGAGGCTCCGACTGTTTGTATGCATGCGGTTTCAGGATCTGTTTCACTCCCCTCCCGGGGTTCTTTTCGCCTTTCCCTCACGGTACTGGTTCACTATCGGTCGATCACGAGTATTTAGCCTTGGAGGATGGTCCCCCCATCTTCAGACAGGATTTCACGTGTCCCGCCCTACTTGTCGTACACCCAGTTCTTCCTCGCTGTTTTCGCCTACGGGGCTATCACCCACTATGGCCGCACTTTCCAGAGCGTTCGGCTAACAACGAAGATAAAGAGTACAGGCTGGTCCCATTTCGCTCGCCACTACTTTGGGAATCTCGGTTGATTTCTTTTCCTGCGGTTACTTAGATGTTTCAGTTCACCGCGTTCGCTCCACGCAACCTATGGATTCAGTTGCGGGTGACCCATACGGGCCGGGTTTCCCCATTCGGATATCGGTGGATCAAAGCTCGTTTGCCAGCTCCCCACCGCTTTTCGCAGGCTACCGCGTCCTTCATCGCCTGTGATCGCCAAGGCATCCACCACATGCACTTGTTCGCTTGACCCTATAACGGGTATGTCTCTTTCGATAACATCCGCTACAGGTTGAGTTTTCGCGTGTCGGTCCACGTTCGTGCCTCAGCACTTATCGGGGAGCCCACACACTGCGTGTTGTGCCGTATTCCAAGGCTGTCTTTCGACAACCCTTAAATACTTTCGATACAATCACAACCCTGATTCGCCTACTCGCGCGCCCATCTCTAAGCACGCTTTCGCGAATCTCTTTACTACTTCTTCCTGATTGTTAAAGAACGACAGCCGATATGCGCTTGCGCGCATCCAGTCTGACTGGCTCAATTGCCAATGCATAACGCGCGGCCCCCTTCCGGACCGGACACTAGGCATTGGAAACTGGTGGAGGATGACGGGATCGAACCGACGACCCCCCTGCTTGCAAAGCAGGTGCTCTCCCAGCTGAGCTAATCCCCCGCAGATACCGCACCTTGAGGTTTCACTCGTCACACCGCAGACAACGTGGTGGGTCTGGTTGGATTCGAACCAACGACCCCCGCCTTATCAAGACGGTGCTCTAACCGACTGAGCTACAGACCCCTCAAAGCCTGTCTTCAAACAACAGCCGACAAGTGTGAGCGCTCAACTTGTGAACGCGAAGCTCTGGAAAGGAGGTGATCCAGCCGCACCTTCCGATACGGCTACCTTGTTACGACTTCACCCCAGTCATGAATCCTACCGTGGTGACCGTCCTCCTTGCGGTTAGACTAGCCACTTCTGGTAAAACCCACTCCCATGGTGTGACGGGCGGTGTGTACAAGACCCGGGAACGTATTCACCGCGGCATGCTGATCCGCGATTACTAGCGATTCCAGCTTCACGCAGTCGAGTTGCAGACTGCGATCCGGACTACGATCGGTTTTCTGGGATTGGCTCCACCTCGCGGCTTGGCAACCCTCTGTTCCGACCATTGTATGACGTGTGAAGCCCTACCCATAAGGGCCATGAGGACTTGACGTCATCCCCACCTTCCTCCGGTTTGTCACCGGCAGTCTCCCTAGAGTGCTCTTGCGTAGCAACTAGGGACAAGGGTTGCGCTCGTTGCGGGACTTAACCCAACATCTCACGACACGAGCTGACGACAGCCATGCAGCACCTGTGTTACGGCTCCCTTTCGGGCACCCTCACCTCTCGGCAAGGTTCCGTACATGTCAAGGGTAGGTAAGGTTTTTCGCGTTGCATCGAATTAATCCACATCATCCACCGCTTGTGCGGGTCCCCGTCAATTCCTTTGAGTTTTAATCTTGCGACCGTACTCCCCAGGCGGTCAACTTCACGCGTTAGCTACGTTACCAAGTCAATGAAGACCCGACAACTAGTTGACATCGTTTAGGGCGTGGACTACCAGGGTATCTAATCCTGTTTGCTCCCCACGCTTTCGTGCATGAGCGTCAGTATTGGCCCAGGGGGCTGCCTTCGCCATCGGTATTCCTCCACATCTCTACGCATTTCACTGCTACACGTGGAATTCTACCCCCCTCTGCCATACTCTAGCCCGCCAGTCACCAATGCAGTTCCCAGGTTAAGCCCGGGGATTTCACATCGGTCTTAGCGAACCGCCTGCGCACGCTTTACGCCCAGTAATTCCGATTAACGCTCGCACCCTACGTATTACCGCGGCTGCTGGCACGTAGTTAGCCGGTGCTTATTCTTCCGGTACCGTCATCCTCCACCGCTATTGGCGGCGAAGTTTTCTTTCCGGACAAAAGTGCTTTACAACCCGAAGGCCTTCTTCACACACGCGGCATTGCTGGATCAGGGTTGCCCCCATTGTCCAAAATTCCCCACTGCTGCCTCCCGTAGGAGTCTGGGCCGTGTCTCAGTCCCAGTGTGGCTGGTCGTCCTCTCAGACCAGCTACAGATCGTCGCCTTGGTAGGCCTTTACCCCACCAACTAGCTAATCTGCCATCGGCCGCCCCTTGAGCGCGAGGTCCGAAGATCCCCCGCTTTCCTCCTCAGAGCGTATGCGGTATTAATCCGGCTTTCGCCGGGCTATCCCCCACTCCAGGACACGTTCCGATGTATTACTCACCCGTTCGCCACTCGCCGCCAGGCCGAAGCCCGCGCTGCCGTCCGACTTGCATGTGTAAGGCATGCCGCCAGCGTTCAATCTGAGCCAGGATCAAACTCTTCAGTTCAAACCTGTTACTGTTTTTCGGGCTCTCTCGAACCCGGTCGCTCACTCAAAATCACTGACGAAAGATCTGATTGCTCAAACCTTCCTCAATTTCTTCGTGTGAGACTCGATTACTTTCGCTATTGCGGCAATCCGAAGATCACCGCGCGCTCGCCATCGAGCACCCACACTTATCGGCTGTTAGTTTTTAAAGAACATTCGCTAAAAAGCTGCTGCTTTCTTGCGTCTCCGTCGTTTGGAGAGGCCGAATTATGCGGAACCCCAAGGGGGCTGTCAAGCACTTATTTCGCGTGCTCCAAAAATTTTCGTGCTGCTGCTTGAGTAGGCACTAATAGGCCAAAGCTTAAGCACACGCGCGCTACGCCCTCTTCGATCAAGCGCGTGAGCGCCCATTGCATCGAAATGCTATTTCCTCACACGGAGAACAGACATTTGAGTGCCAGGAATAGAAAAAGCGCGCGAAACATCCGCACGCTTTCTTCATAAGCTCTGGCAGCAGGATGGGCAGCACCAAAGCCCGCCCGCATCGACCGAGTCGCTTAAGAACCGACGTAACCCGGAGGTGGATTCACATTGCTCTTTACAACATCGGCATTTTTCGAAACGACGTAGACGGGCGCTTCCGTCAGATTCAGCTTCAGTGTGCCGTTCGTGTAGTTCAGCGTCATCGGGTTGCCCATCATGTCGAGGACCTTGACCGTGCCGCTCGTGCCGGGCGCATCGACCGTGAGATTGTAGGCAACGCTATATGTCGAACTGAAGCCCGAACTGGCACTCCACGCATCGTTGTTATGCGTCCACAAGGCCGTGATCACCGAACCGTTGTTGATCTGTTGGAACGAGTACGCATAGACACCCGACGGCGTGCCCTTCACAGGGCCCAGCGTATTCGTGCCATCCAGAATGCGCGACATCGCGCTCACGGCCATCGCAGCCGGTTTCGGGCTGATGTTGCTCGCACCGAACGAGCCTTGCGCGTTGGACAGGTCGAAGAACGTGCCGTAACCGACTTCGCCCGGATAGTCCGCACCATAGAATACGTACGACACATTCACACCTTCGCCAAGCAGAATGATGTGCGTGCGCGCGACGACTGCACCTTGCGCGAACAGCACGTTACCCGTCGGATAGTTCGGACCGTAGGACGAGCCGAGGTCGTAACTGATGCCCACTTCCGTCTGATACAGCTTCATGCCTGCGCGATACTGGTTCAGCATCGTCGTACGCAGCGTTCGCATCGAGTTGTTCAACGCATTGGCAGCCGTCGCAGCATCGGGGTCTGTCGCGAGACGCTCGGGAGGATGCGACGGCGACGTACCCGCGTCGTAGTAACCGTGCGTGGCCACGCCATCGATGTACTTGCCGTACCCCAGCGAAGCGATACGTGTGAGGCGTTTGTTCGTCAGACTCGGGAACGCGTCCGCCGGGCCCATCACCACCGCACTTGGATCGGTCGAGTGGATGCCCTGATAGACGGACTGATACAGCGACACGAAATTGGCATCCGTATCCGTCCAGAACTGGTTGGGCTCCCACGTCACCTGATAGAAGTTCGCCGACTGCTTCGGGAAGTACTTGAGCCGGATCGTGTTCGATTCGGTGCCGACGCGGCCCATATAGTCCTGCAGGTACGACGTATCCTTCGGCAAGGTCGTGAAGTCCTCGACACCGCCCGACTTCGACGCCCAGCCCGGCACGCCATCCAGACGGATCAGGCGCATTACTTTGCCCGTCGTATAGAACGCGTCGAGATTGTTCGCAGACGGATTGAAGGTGTTCGCACCATTAGGCTCCGTCACCGACATCTGGCGATCGTCGATCGTCTGGGAGATGCCGAGACCCGCGAGCACTGCCGCATTGTCGTTGGCGCCCTGCATGCCGAAGCGGTGCTGCTCCTGCTTCGTATAGGTGACGGTGGGCACGGTGCTGCTCAAATCTGGAACCACGCCGAACGTCGCGATACCTGTGGGACGCGTGCCTGCTTGAGGCAACATGCCGCCGCCCGCCTTCAGGGTGCCAGAAGCGGCGAAGTAGCCCGCGAGCGTCGAATTGCAGGTCAGAGTGGTCGTCGCTGCGCCGCGCGGCACGGCGAAGCTGCCGCTCGCCGCGACGCGCCCTGTCGTATCGGCGATTGACCAGCTCAGCGTATCCGCGCCGTTCGCGTTCGTCGTGAATGTAAGCGGAAAGCTCGCACCCGACGCAAACAGGCGCGTGCCGTCGCTACTTGGGGTATCCGCTGAAATCAGCGAGCTGCCTGCCGACGCACTCGCAGTCGACGGCGATGCACACCTGATGGTGCCCGTCGTGTTGCCATTGGCCGTCGCATTAGCGGCGGACGTGCCGGATGTTTGCGAAGCGCTATTGGTCGAAGTACCAGCGCCGGCAAGATCGCCCCCGCCACCGCCACAGCCCGCGAGAAGGACTGCTGTCGATGACCAGACGAGAAGTGAATTGACTTTCATGGGTATATCAATGGGCGAGCGAAATCCGTCCGGAAACGCCTGGCAAAAATGCCCGAAGACGTCCGCTGGATTTCAAAGGTTGGCTGACTTGCCCGCAGAGTCGTTCTTACTGCGTCGACTCGCGATGCGACGACGTTGACGGTAATTTGGAGCAGCGCATTTCCTGTAAGCCCGCAGCATGGATGACTGCGAGGGAGGCCGTGCTCAACCGATTGCAACCAGATGTAACTGAAAAAATAATGCCGGTCCCGGCTGATAACCCGCGCGATATTCACAATTGCCGGACAGAGTCATTGGCAAATCGTTACACAGCGCCGATTTCAATCGTCATACAAGACACGGAGAACGCCGGATTTTTTTCAAAGGCGAATGCTACAGAACGATGCCTCTTACGTCTGTAGAAACGGCGTAACACTTTGTAACGTATGATGATTAAGCGGGTTCGTTTTATGCTTATGCACAATCCGTGTGATAAAGGCCAATTGGCTCTGGCATCCGCCGGGCACGATTCGGTCAGATTTCCCAACACTTTCAATGCCATAAAACAGGGATGCATGATTGGCGTAAAACAGCTAGGCACTTTTCGTTGATTAATTTTTTATTTTCGAAATCCATTACAAGTCAGCCACATTCTTTTCATTCTGATTTTGGAATGCCCAGAATCAGCGATGAATGTCTATTTCGCAAATATCCATTCTCGTCCCACCCGATTTGTCGCGATTCGAATACACGTGAACGTGTTTTTTCAAACGAATAGCGCGGTTTCATTGACCTATTGCACAAGCTGACTCATATTGCATAAAGCCCGTTGCGATCAAGCGCGATGCCACGCATCGCGACAAGTTCAGGGTTTGCGCACGATGGTTGCCAACGAGAACATGTACGAAGCCGTCTCACGTGCCGGCATGGGAGTCCGCTGATGGACACGATTCGCAAGCGTCCTGCGCCGCCGCACGAACCATGCGACACGGCGCCCGAGACGAACGGTGTGGCGAAGCCCGACATACCTGCGCAGCCACTCGATCTGCTATTGCCGCTCGACGCGTCTTTGCCGCAAGTGAGCGAGAATCCATCGTCCGGCGAGGCGCGCGATCCGTTGCCCACGTATCCGCCGCTGTTCAAGCGCATCAGACCAAAGCCTCGGCGTCTCTCCGCGCCGGCGTCAGTGAGTGCGCCCGACTGGAAGCTGAGCACGGGCGCGGCCGTCGTGCTGCTTGGCTTCGCCATCGCGTTCGGCACTTACATCACGCTCACGGAACGCGACGCAATGCAAAGCCGCTTGCGACGCATCGTCGGCCAAAACGAGTTGCGCGCGGCACCGCGTCATGACCGCGCGAGCATCACCGATCGTACGCAGGAACTCGCGCGCACCCTGCGGGAACAGATAGAAGCACTACGCAGCCGCGACGCAACTGATGCCGCCATCGTTGCGAGCGCTGCAACTCACACGACCGCGAACGCACACACCAGTATGCTGCCGAGCAGGTCACCGCGATTGCCGCCTACGTCGACGGCTGCATCTTCATCTGCTTCGCACAGTAAAACCCCGGCGAAACCGCTTGCTCCGCCGTTGCCCCAGCCTGCGCCGCACACGCGCCCGGTTGCGAGTGTCGCGCCGATGCGGCCACATGGCACGCCCTCCTCACCCAAGCCGGAACATCAAGCGGCTGCGAAGCAGACGACTATGCAGAGCACCTCCAAGCTGGTGAAGGTTGCCAGCAAGACAGCACCGCCGAAAGTAGCCACGAAAGCCAGGCCCACGCGACCTGCCGTGGCCAAAGCCCCCGTGAAGCCCGTGCCGCGCACCGTTCCCGCCACTGTCCAGGCTTCGACGCCACCTGACCAAACCGCGACATTGCCCGCTAGCGACGATACGCAAATCTATCGTCAACACTGATGCTCGCCCGTGCCGTCATTCGCTCGCGGCAAGAGAAATGCAAGCATCTGGCGGAAAGCGACGAGGCGATGTCGGTTGAGTCCCCGCGCGCATTCTTAACATGATGAGAATGGTTCGCGCTGCATAGAACAGCGAACATGCGCGATGCCGCCATGCGAGGACGCTCATAGGGGCGCAGGAGGATATACGCATGCATCTACAGCCGCCCATGTCCCAGGCATGCGGGACGAGCCAGGCGTCACGCTCGATCGTGCGCGCCGGCAACGCCGTTGTTGCGTTGATACTCGCGCTCTTTTGCACGGCCTGCGGCAACGGTTCGTCGAACAATGCGAGCGCGAGCAGTTCAGGGACAAGCGGCGAGGCGGGCACAGGCTCGGGCAGCAGTTCGCCATCCGCTTCCACAATCGCGTTCGCCACCGACGTACTGATGCATCACAACGACCTCGCACGCACCGGGCAAATGCTCGCAGAAACGACGCTCACGCCGGCCAACGTGAATGCGACGTCGTTCGGCAAGATCGCGTTTCTTCCCGCCGACGGCAAGGTGGACGGCCAGCCGCTATCCGTCACGAGTCTGTCCATCGGCGGCACGACGCATAACGTGATCTATGTCGTCACCGAACACAACAGCGTCTATGCGTACGACGCCGACAACAATGCGCAACTGTGGAAGGTGTCGCTGACGGGCGCAAACGAAACGCCCAGCGACAATCGCGGCTGCACCGACATCACGCCTGAGATCGGTATCACGTCGACACCCGTCATCGATCGCAATCGTGGACCGAACGGCGTGCTCTACGCCGTCGCGATGACGAAGGACGCGAGCGGCGGCTATCACCATCGCCTGCATGCGCTCGATCTGGCGAGCGGCGCCGAACTCTTCGGCGGCCCGAGCGACATCTCGGCCACTTATCCGGGCTCGGGTGGCAACAGCGTCAACGGCGTGCTCACGTTCGATCCTTCGCTGCACACCGAACGCGTCGCGCTGACGCTCGTGAACGGCAACATCTTCATGGGCTGGACCGCGCATTGCATGGCGGGCGCCTACACCGGCTGGATCATGAGTTATAGCGCCGATACGCTGAAGCAGACGGGCGTCGTCAATGTCGCGCCCAACGGGCACCAGGGCTCCGTGTGGATGGCGGGTTCGGGCATGGCGTCGGACGGCACGTCCATCTATGTGGTGGACGGCAACGGCACGTTCGGCACGACGCTCGACGCAAACGGCTTCCCCGTCGATAGCGACTATGGCAATTCGTTCATGAAGCTCTCGGCGGCCCCACTCAAGATCACCGATTACTTCGCGCCGCTCGATGTCGTTCAACTCGCGAATGCAGACGGCGATTTCGGCTCGGGCGGCGCGATGCTGCTTCCCGACGCGAGGACCGCGGACGGCACTGTCAAGCATCTCGCCGTGGCGGCGGGCAAGGACAACAAGATCTATGTAGTCGATCGCGACGCGATGGGCAAATTCAGCGCCACGTCGAACAACATCTGGCAAGTGCTGACGGGCACGCTTGCTGGCGGCATCTGGGGCTCGCCCGCCTGGTACAACGGCACCGTCTATTACGGCGCACTGAACGACAACATCAAGGCGCTACCCGTCACGAACGCGCTGCTCGCAACCACCGCTGCGTCCAAAAGTCCGACGACATTTCCCTATCCCGGCGCCGTCCCCGCCATCTCCGCGAACGGCACATCGAACGGCATACTGTGGGCCGCCGAAAACGGCACGACGGGCGCATTGCACGCGTACGACGCGACCAATCTCGGGCGCGAGCTTTACAACAGCAATCAGGCGGGAACGCGCGACCAGTGGGGCGCGGGCAACAAGTTCATCACGCCGACGATTTCACGCGGCAAGGTCTACGTCGGGGCGACCAACGGCGTCGCCGTGTTCGGCCTGCTACATTGATATCAAGACGTGCAGACAGCGCCTATCGCGTCGCAGCACGGAAATTGGCGACGAATGGCGTGCTTCTGGCGTGCTGCGCCGCTGCGACGCGATATCCTGAGATAGCTTTCTTTCGGCCTGCTATGGCCCGACTGGCCGCATCGGCCATATTTGTACATCATGGCTACACGCGAACCTCGCGACGCGCATTCGCGCCGACAAAATCAAAGACTTCGCCAGGGAGCCCGCTCGCCTATGAGACGCTTCGCCCATGCCGCAATTGCGCTTTTCGTCGTCAGCGGCGCTTCCGTTGCGCAGCAACCGCTGACTTATCCGGGGCGCAGCCAGGGCCCCGGTCAACAGGCTGTCGATACGGCCGCATGTTATGCAGACGCCAACAAGACGACGCACGTCAACATGGCGCACGAATCGCAGCGCCCTCCGCCGCCGGGCAAGGCGGCGGATACCGCGCCACGGCCTATCGTCGCGCCGGCACCGCTGAATCCCCCGCTGCCCTCCGCGATGGGTGCATCAGGCGCATCGGCGGCGACGGCTGCCTCCGCGCCCGCCGGCGCGAGCGGAACCGCCACGGCGAATGCCGCCAGCGGAGCAAGCGGCGTAGCGGCGCCATCCATGCCCGCGGCGGCATCGGCTGCTTCGGCGACGCTCGCGGCGTCGGGAGCGGCCCCGGCCTCGGGCGCCAGCATGCCGACGGAGGGCTCCGCGTCGCTGGCGGCGATGCCGCCCCCCCCTCCCCCCGAACCGCCGATGGTCCGCTATTGGGCCGCCTACGCGAAATGCATGCAGCAGCGCGGTTACTACACACGCTGACACGCACCGATTCATTCGACGAATGGCAAACGGCATGCACGCGTGCCGTTTGCGTCCGCGCGGCTTTATCGCGCGTCGCTCGCGCGCTAACAGCAACGACCCTGCGCATTGTTGAATGCCGCGAGACGCGCGGCGCCGCCCGCATTCGCCTAGACTGATACCCACCCGCTAACGGGCGAACTCAACGGACGGGACCATGAAAGGGATCTTGATTGAGAAGCAGGACAACGGCAGCCGCGCCTCCATCGCCGATATCGACGAAGCACATCTGCCCGCAGGCGACGTGACGGTTCGTATCGAATGGTCGACGCTCAACTATAAGGACGCGCTCGCAATCACAGGCCGCTCGCCGATCGTGCGCAGCTTTCCGATGGTGCCGGGCATCGACTTCGCGGGCGTCGTGGAATCGAGCGAACATTCGCAATGGAAAGCGGGCGATGCCGTGATCCTGAACGGTTATGGCGTCGGAGAAAAGCATTGGGGCGGACTCGCACAACGCGCGCGCGTAAGCGGCGACTGGCTCGTGCGCACGCCGTCGCCGCTCACGTCGCGCGACGCGATGGCCGTCGGCACGGCGGGCTATACGGCGATGCTGTGCGTGCTGGCACTCGAACGTCATGGCGTCACGCCCTCGCAAGGCAAAGTGCTGGTGACGGGCGCGGCGGGCGGCGTCGGCAGCGTCGCGATCATGCTGCTCGCGCGGCGCGGCTATCAGGTGATCGCTTCGACTGGCCGCCCCGGCGAATCGGGCTATCTGCATGAACTGGGCGCGCAGGAGATCATCGATCGCGCGGAACTGTCCATTCCGGGCAAGCCGCTCGCGAAGGAACGCTGGGTCGCCGCCGTCGACGCCGTCGGCAGTCACACGCTCGCGAACGCGTGCGCGGGCACCGCGTATGGCGGCATTGTCGCGGCCTGCGGACTCGCGCAAGGGATGGACTTGCCCGCTACCGTCGCGCCCTTCATCCTGCGCGGCGTGACGCTTGCGGGCATCGACAGCGTCATGGCGCCGCACGCGCGCCGCGTCGAGGCATGGCAGCGCATCGCCCAAGACCTGAGCACTGAACGGCTTGCGCGGATGGTCACGCAAATCGGCCTCGGCGACGCGCTCCGGGCCGCGCCCGACATACTGGACGGCAAAGTGCGCGGACGCCTCGTGGTCGACGTCAACCGCTAGCGCATCCGCGCATGCACTATCAAAATGCCTTATGCGGCGAGTGATTTTTAATCGATTTGCCTGCTTCAAACGCGAACCTTAAGCCGCATGCGATTTCACCCATCACGCCCATCGGCAACAGACTGGATCGCATCATGCAAGCTCATTCGTTCAAGGTTCGCGTCGACGCCGTGCGCGATGAAGCACACGGCGTCCGTGCATTCGCGATTTCACGCGTCGAGGGCTAGCCCTTCGACACATACGAACCCGGCGCACATATCGGCGTCACGAGGCCGTGCGGCGTGACGCGCCCGCGAGCCTGGAGGGAACCAGCTTCGAACTGAAGGTCGTGGTCTCGCACTCCGTGATGGCCGTCGAAGCGGCACAGATTCGCGTGCGCGCCGATGGCGATAGCCTCGTCTATTTCGACCGCCAGTTTCATCGCGTGCCGAGATTGCGCGCTGCATGAGCGCGGCTTCGTTCGCGATGAGCGCCTGTATCCATAGCTGAAATCGCGCTGTAATCGGGCGTTACTTTTCTCGCAACGCTGTAGCACCTGTGTCGCGTGTGCGCCCCTAGACTGAAGCCGTATTCAGTGACGCGCGTCCATGCGCAGGGAGCAAAAAATGAAGAAGATGATGCTTGGTGCAGCGATCGGTGTGGCAATGCTGGCGGCTTCGGCGGCTGCTTCAGCGCACGTCGATGTGGCCGTGGGTCTGGGTGTGCCGGGCGTGGTGGTGCCTGCGCAGCCCGTGTATGTTGCCCCCGCCCCGGTTGCCGTCGGCTATGACGATGACTGGCGAGCGCGCCGCGAATGGCGCGAGCATGAGTGGCGTGAGCGCGAATGGCGTCGCCATCAAGCATGGCGCGAACACGAATGGCGCGAACGTCAACGCGAACGTTGGGGCTACTGATCGCCTCGTTCGAATGCGCGTCACCTGACGCGTGATCCTGATCGCCTCGCGGCAGACGGCACATCACCGGGAGCCACGAGGCGATTGCGTTTCCGATGCGTCCGTTTTGCGTGAATGTGCAGCACGTCATGCAACGTGCGTCATATCCCCGGCTTCCACGGCCATGAAGGATACAGGCGATCATTGCTCTCGACGCTTTCGCGTTGAGGATCGCGCGGCTCTTCGACACGCTCGACATCGGTAGTATCGTTTGCGATCGCTTCATCCGATGCCTGTGCGTCACCGGCCGTTTCGTCAGCCTGCGCAGGCTCATTGGCGGAAGGCAGCGCATCCCCGAACCATTCGACTTCGCGCTTGATCGCTTCAACATAGCTGCGCCAGCCAGAGGGATCTTCCGCGAACAGATGACTGCGCACCGCGAGCGCGAGACGCGTGTAATCGACCTGCTCTTCGAGCAGCAACGCGGGCCACGCGGCAAATGCAGCACTCGCGCGCTTCGCAAAGTCGGCTGCCTTCATATCGCGCGAAATAGCCGCGAACCACGCGTGCGCGGCAAGGCTCGCGTCTGCGTTCCGCAGATCGCGCAAGGTGTCGTGTGCGGCGCTAGTGGCGAGCGCCGCGGCAATGGCTTGCAGCGCGTCGCCGAGATGCAGCAGCAGCGCGCGTCGTTCGAAAGCGTCTTTCATCGAAGCATGTCCATGCGTAAGTCAGTCGCGCGCATGCAGATCGCGCGACGAAGCGAAAACGTAAGACCAGCCACTGCCGGCCGATTCGTGGCGCGCTATGAGCGAACGCCAAAAAATCCCTGCCACAGCGAATCGAACAGCCCCGCGGCACGCGCATCGTGCGAGGGCTTGTCCCGTTTCGCTGCCGCGGGCTGAGTGGGCGAAGGCGTCTCATGATCGCTGGCTTCGGACGACGAGGCGACCTCGACGCCGGCATCCATCGCATCGGCTGGCTCGCTTGTTTGCGCCGCTTGCCGCGCCTGCTGCAAGGCCCACACGCTATCGGCGATGCGCTGTGCCATGTCGGCGTCGCAATCGCGTCCGAGCAGCACGCCGAACAGCACGTCGCGGTTGTGTCCTTCGTCCGCATAGCGCATGGCCACGCCCACCAACTGCGAATACCTCGCGTGCGCGTCCGCCTCGGCCTTGCGCGCCCGCGCCGCCGCCACTTCCTGCTGGCGTTTCTGAAGCGCTTCCCAGCGGCGCATTTCCTGCGCGTAGACAGCGTCATAGACCTTGCGCTGACCTTCGTCGGAGAGAATCGCGTATGCGTCCTTGATCTCCTGGAAAGCCGCGCGGGCCGCCTCTTCCTGTCCGACGTTGCGGTCCGGATGCCACTTCATCGCGGCCTTCCGGTATGCCCGTTTGATCTCTTCCCAGGTGGCGTCTTGAGACACGCCAAGCTTCGCGTAAAGGGTTGCCATGTCGCGTTGGGTTTCGGTTTGCGGTAAGGGTCGTGTTCATCGTAGCACGGCGCTCGCTGTTCATCTCACGCGCCTCGTCCGACGAAAAACGACAACCTGTCCGCCATGCCGGGCACTCTTTTTGCGAAACGCAACGCGATGCGCCTGTGAGCCGCGCAAGAGCGAGCGCCGCCATGACGAACGAAATCTCCCGCCGCGAATACCATTTCGAAGCGACCGATTGCGCCGAATCTGACGATCATCCGGAGAAAGCGGGCGCGGAATCACCCCATCTCGACGAAGGCGAAAAAGATCAGGCCGCACAACACACGGCGCCGCACGCGCTGATGCTGCATGAGATCGTGCGGGAAGAAGGCGAAGCGGCGCTCGGGCGCACCGTGATGGCGCTCGTGTGGTCGTCGCTGGCAGCGGGCCTGTCGATGGGATTCTCCTTTCTCACAATGGCTGTTCTGCAAGCCGGCCTTCCCGATACGTCGTGGCAGCATCTCGTCGCGAGCTTCGGCTACACGACGGGATTCGTCCTCGTCATCATGGGACGGCAGCAGCTTTTCAGCGAAAGCACGTTGACCGTGATCCTTCCCGTGCTCACGCGCCGCGAGCTGGACTGCCTGCTCAAGGCGCTGCGTTTGTGGATCGTCGTGCTCTTCTGCAACGTGATCGGCTCATGGATCTTCGCGGCGATGCTGCGTCTGCCGGGTGTTTTCGGAGCAGAGGTCGTCGAAGCGCTCGACGAAACCGCGCGCGCCGCCATCGGCCCAATCGATACTTTCCCCACCTTCATGCGCGCGGTGTTCGGCGGATGGCTGATCGCGCTGATGGTATGGCTTCTGCCGAGCGCGCGCTCCGCACGGCTTCTGACCGTGGTGCTGATCACATGGGTGGTGGCTGTCGCGAAGCTGTCGCACATCATCGCCGGGTCGACGGAGGTCGCGTACGCAGTGCTGGCAGGCGACGCGTCGCTGCCCGACTACTTCAACCGCTTTCTGCTGCCAACGCTCGCGGGCAATGTCGTGGGCGGCATCTCGCTCGTCGCGCTGCTGAATCATGCCGCGATTGCGCCTGAAATCGGCGAGCGACGCTAGGCGCATGGCGTCGCTCTGCCGCGTGGGATGCCGCGCTTCGTGCGGCATCAGCATCACTGCGCCCGCTCATGTGAATGTGCGCTTGCGCACATCACGCGCCGCCCGCGAACGCCCCGTCATATTTTCGACATATTGCTCACGCAAGATCGTTCCCCGGCAATAAAAAGCAAGAAACCCTGAAAGAAACCTCGTCCGGTCGTTTGCCGCCTTCCCGCTTCTGCCGCGCGCGCCCGGCGCCACCCTCATCGCGTTGCTCCTTTCAAGGATCCCTTCCGTGCTGCGCTCATCGCTTGTCTCCCGCACCGTGATCGGTGCCGTCGCCTCGCTTGCGGCACTCGCCGCAGTTCCCGCCGCTCACGCAACTGTCGAACTGATCGCGATCGGCAAACTCGACGGCAATCTGTCCGACAGGTCGAAAGAGACGGCAGGCACGCTCGAAAACGGTGTGCCCGGCAATCTGCTTGGCGGCCTTGGCTCCGGCATCGGCTATGCGGGCTGCCATACGTTTGTCGCCGTGCCCGATCGCGGCCCGAACGCGGTCTCGTACAACAAGGCGATCGACGACACGGCGTCGTACATCAACCGCTTCCACACGCTGCGCCTGCGTCTGAAGGACGCGCCGAAGGGTTCGGCGTTGCCGTTCACGCTAACGCCGAAGCTGATCGACACGACGCTGCTGCATACGTCGGATCGCCTCGTGTACGGCTCCGGCTCGGCGTATAACGTGCCGAACGGCGCACCGAAGCTCAACCGCGACAACCACACGAATTACTTCACGGGCCGCTCGGACAACTTCGATCCGACGCATCTGTCGACCTCTACCCTCGATGCCCGCTTCGATCCCGAAAGCATCCGGGTCGCGAACGACGGCGACAGCGTGTTCATCTCCGACGAATACGGCCCGTACGTCTATCGCTTCGGCCGCAAGAGCGGCCGCCGCATCGCGACGTACAAGCTGCCCGACACGTTCGCCGTCGCCACGCTCTCGCCCGCCGGCGACACGGAGATCAGCGTCAACACGTCGGGCCGCGTCGCGAACAAGGGCATGGAAGGCCTCGCCATCTCGCCCGACGGCACGACGCTGTTCGGCGCGATGCAGAGTCCGCTGATTCAGGACGGCGGCACGAATGCGCGATACACGCGCATCGTGAAGATCGACCTCCGCACGGGCCGTACGACGCAATACGCGTATGCGCTGACGAACATCGGCTCGGCATCGAAGCCGAAGTATCCGACCGTCAGCGATGTGCTCGCGATCAACGATCATGAACTGCTCGTCGACGAGCGCGATGGCAAGGGGCTGGGCGACAATTCGACGGCAGTGTTCAAGCAGCTCAACCGCATCGACCTGACGGGCGCGCAGGACGTTGGCCAGGCGAGCGGCGAAAGCGGACTCGCGCCGTTCGCGGTGAAGAAAACGCTGTTCCTCGATATCGTGGCCGCGTTGACGGCCAACGGCTACAGCGCGAACGACATTCCCGCGAAGATCGAAGGCATCGCGTTCGGTCCGGACGTGACGCTGAACGGCGTGAGGAAGCACACTCTCTATGTCGCGAACGACAACGACTTCATCGGCAACGTAACCGACACGAGCCATCCGTCGGGCATCGCGAACCCGAACCTGTTCTTCGTGTTCGCGATCGACGCCTCCGATCTGCCCGACTATGTCGCGCAGCGTCTGCCGGGCGTGTCGAAGAACGACCGCGAGTACGATCACGACAGCGTGTGCGGCCGCGGCGATGACGACGATCAGGATCATGACCACGAGCGCGACGATCACGGTCACTGATCGCGCGCACTGAGTTGCAGCGTCCCTGACGGACGTTGTAACGGGCCGGCCCGGCACGCTGCGGGCCGGCTTCTTTTTTCCTGTCGCCCACGCCACTCCATGCCCGGTGTAGCGCCTGCACGGGCTGCTTCACGCGTATAGAATCGACGCATGAAGAAGCCCGCGTCTGCCCCTGTTGCGTCCGATACGCTCGTGGCCATCGGGTCCGAATTGCCGCTGCGTGCGCCAGACCTCGCATCCGTGACGCTCGCGATGTCGATCGCGCTCGTTGCATGGCTCGCATTCGCCGCGCAGACGGACATCACCGTGCTTCGCATGCTGTCGCGAGGCTACGGCGTGCTCGGCGGCATCGAACGGCTGACCAGTTATCTAACCAACCTGACCATCTTCACGTGCGCAGTGTGCTTCACATGTGTGGGGTTCTTCGCGCGCGGTAAGATGCCCATCGTGCGCTTCTTCCGCCAGCCAACCGTCGTGACGGCCGTCACCTGCTACATCGTGTTCGTCGGCTTCGCGTATAACCTGCTGTTGCGGCATCTGTGGACGCCGTCGGGCTGGCGCATGGTGCTGAACGAAAGTCTGCATACGCTCGTCCCACTGCTCGACGCGCTTTACTGGCTGCTGTTCGTGCCGCGCTTTCA
The DNA here is from genome assembly GCF_000020045.1 of Paraburkholderia phymatum STM815. Lineage (GTDB taxonomy): Bacteria > Pseudomonadota > Gammaproteobacteria > Burkholderiales > Burkholderiaceae > Paraburkholderia > Paraburkholderia phymatum. Next base: position 1,364,546 of record NC_010622.1, read on the forward strand.
TCTGACGCTGCGTCATCTGCTGTGGTGGCTCGTCTACCCGCTCGGCTATCTCGCGCTGACAATGGCGCGCGGTGCCGTGTCGGACTTCTATCCGTATCCTTTCATCGATGTCGGTGAACTCGGCTATGGACGCGTGTTCATCAACGCAAGCCTGCTCGTGCTGGCGTTTCTGCTGCTGGCGGCCGTGTTCGCGGCGATCAATCACCGACGGCCGATGCCATCCGTCGTCTCCCCATCTCGCTTGCAAGAGACCGATCATGACAACAACCCGGCGTGAGTTCATCGTAGCGGGGCTCGGTTCCGCAGTCGGCCTGTGCGCGATACTCGCGGCAACGCTCGACGCGCGCGCCGATGACAAGCTCAGCGAAACCGACCCCGCCGCGCAGGCGGTCGGCTACATGAGCGTCGCCGCGAAAGTCGACAAGGCGCACTTTCCGGCCTACACGGCCGGGCAAACCTGCAGCAACTGCTCGCTCTTTCAGGGCAACCCGACGGATGCATGGGGCGGCTGCACGCTGTTTGGCACGAAGCAGGTGCCGGGCGGCGGATGGTGCAGTTCCTACACGAACATGTAGCGCGTGCATGCATCGTCTCGACACGCGTTGGCGCGCGTCCAGGTTCAATTAGTATTCGGTCTGACCTCGATTCCACATTGCCGCGAACGGCGCTGCGCACTTGCACCCTCGCGGCGCCAACGCCCCTGCCCGACCGATGCCAACGTCCATCGCGTTTCGCCGGCTGTGCTTCCTGTTTCTTTATTGCGTTTCGCATCGGCGCGCACCCATGCGTCGGCTGCCCGCGTTGGCCTGTGCGGTCGGCTTCGCATCGCAGGCTGTCGCGCAAGGGTCCGTCACGCTCTACGGCCTGATCGATACCAGCATCGAAGTCACGAATCCTGGCAGCGGCTATGTCGCGCGCATGGACTCGGGCACCTATCGCGGCACGCGCTTCGGCCTGCAAGGCAGCGAGCCGCTTGGCGACGGCGCGTTGCGCGCGAACTTCGCGGGCGCCTCATATCGATGGGGCGCGCTCACGGGCTTTGCCGCGTACTTCAATGGCGACGGTGGAACGCCGCGCTATCACGACGACGGCGCTTCCGTGTCCGCGCAATGGCAGTTTGCGCCGCACGCAAGCGCATCCGTCGGCTATGCGCATGCGCGCGACGGCAGCGGCGGCGACAACGACGCGGACCCGTTCAGCGTCGCGTTCGACTATCAGGTATCGAAAGCGTTGCTGCTCTATCTGAGCGCCGCCGACCTCGAGAATCGCGGGCAGGCGGCGTTCACACTGCGCGGCGTGAACGTGACGGGAATTCCCGTCGCTTATCCCGGCGCACCCGTGCGCGGCGTGCAGGTCGGGATGATCGAACGGTTCTAGCTGGATGCTGTCGATGCACTATCGTGCGTGGGCGGATCATCGTGGACGGTGCGGTATCGACCGATGCATTCGACGGATGGCACATGCATTGCGGCCTCCATCGACGTGTCGAACCGCATCCGAGAGACCTACACGATGAACCAGACTGCGTATCCTGTTCTTCCCATTTCGCCGTTTCCCGTTGGCCCGCGCCTGCACACGCCGACGCCACCCGAGGTCGACCCCGATCCCGCACCGCCCGACGACGATCCCAACCCGGGCCCCGACTCGCCGCCTATTCCGGAGCGCGAGCCAGACCGAGCCCCGCCGGGTCAGGAGCCGCCCGCAGGCGATCCGCCTGGGCACGCACCACCCATGCGCGCCGCGTATGCAAGGCAGTGACGCAATGAGCGGCACGCCGACGCGCTTGCCGCTCAAAGCTGCGGATCGAGCAAGGCGACCGCGCGGTCGAGGAGCTTCTCCGTCCACGGCCGCCCGTTCCATTCTTCGAGCGTCACGCGTTTCGACTTCGCGAGGTCGTCGGCAAAGATCTGCGTCTGACGGCGGGCGAACGCCGGGTCGTAGATATTGAGGTTGGCTTCGTCGTTCAGCTTGAACGAGCGCATGTCGAAATTGGTCGAGCCGACCGACACGAGGAATTCGTCCACGACGAGCAGCTTGACGTGAAACATCGTCGGCTGATACTCGAACATCTGCGCACCCGCTTCCAGCAGTCTTCCCCAGCAGGCGCGCGACGCTTCGCGCACGGTATGCGTGTCGATGTGCCGGCCCGGCGTCAGGATCTTCACGTCGACACCGCGCCTCGCCGCTTCGATGATCGCGTTGATCGTCAGTCTGTCCGGCACGAAATAGGCGCTGGCAAGATGTATCGAGTGCGTCGCCGCCGTGATCGCCATCAGATACATCAGCTGCATGTCGTCGCTGCCGCCCGAAGGGGAACTGCTGAACATGTGCGCGCGACCGTCGCCCGCCTCGCACGGTTCAGGAAAATAGTCGGGGCCGTGCAATACGTTGCCCGTCGCCTTGATCCAGTTGTCCATGAAGACAGCTTGCATGTGGCCGACCACGGGGCCCGTCACGCGGAAATGCGTATCGCGCCAGTGCATGTCGTCCTGTGCATGCCCCGTCCACTCCTGCGCGATGCCGACGCCGCCCGTGAAGCCGATGCGCCCGTCGATCACGAGCAGTTTGCGGTGAGTGCGGTCGTTCATGCGGCCGAGCCCGGTCCAATGCGGCTTGTGATACTGGATCACTTCGGCGCCTGCATTTTTGAGCATCTGGAGATAGCGCCGGTCCATCTTTTGCGAACCGAGCCAGTCGAGCAGCACATGCACCGAAATGCCCGCTTGTGCCTTCTCCGACAAAGCCAGCGCAAGCTGTTCCCCAATCGCGCCGGACCAGTAGATGAACGTTTCGAACGTGATGGTTTTGCGCGCGCTCGCGATGCCGTCGAGCATCGACGGAAAAATCTCGTCGCCGTTGACCAGCACCTCGAAGCGATTGCCGGACGTGACAGGCGGACCGAGCAGCAGCCCCATCGAGCGAATGAATTGCGGATCGTCGCTGCCGTACAGGCGCTCGATCTTGTGCTCGATCTTCTTCTCGCCCGTCGACAGATTGGCGACGACGAGCACGACGACGAGCGTAGCGACGGCTGTGAGCAGGATCGTCAGCATGCGCCGCTTTCAGCGGTGTCAGTGAGGGAATGGCGCGCGCTGCATCTGGCTGGCGGTTCGTCGCGCGCGCCGCCGCGATGCGTTACCAGTCCGGATTGTTCACTTCCTGCCGGTAGCCGTAGACGTTGTTCACGAGGCGATGCGGGCGTCCGCCCGCCTGCATGACTTCCCGCCAGCCGCTCAATGTGGCGAGCGAATCGGTATGCAACACTGCGTATGGCTTGCCTGCGACGTCGCTGCTTGTCGCAGCGCCCGGGAAGAGTTCGATCGCGGCGTCGTCGATGGCGATCAGCATGCGCATATCCGATTGCAGAATCTGCATTTCATAACGCGTGGCGGGTGTCATGGCGCGGCTCCTCAGTGCATGCATCGGAATTGTTCTCAACCGTGGCGCCGGCCCATGATGATCGACGGGCGGGCGACGACGGTTGTCGAAGGAACGGGACTTCATGTCGCGGCGACGGACGAAGCCCAGCCGCTTACAGCAAGCAAGCGGCATTCCAAACGCATGTTCAAGCAAGGGCGCGGCTTATGCGGGAGGACTCGCAGGCGGTTTGAAAAAAACGCCGACGGAAGGAGAGAAAATTACCCGACGTTGCGTGCTGGCTTGCGCCTCGATGCGCGCCAGCGTGTTCTTCCGTGTCGCTTCGAGGAGTCAGTCGACGGGTAGCTGATCGCAGGCGTTGGTCGCCGTCGACGCGCAGATGAATGAATAGTCGCCGCTCCAGCGCACGGCCGCAGCACTGGCGTGCACGGCGTCCTGGAAATCGGGCGACGTTTCCCACGCGATGTAGCCGGAACACAGAACAGCGGACATCACGACCAGCGAAAAGGCAATTCTTTCAAAGATCTGAAAACGGGGCGACATGGCAATCTCTTCGTGTGAGCCCGCATTTTATCGCAATGCTAGGGTTTTCACCTAGCCTGCATTGCGGCTTTGCAACATGCGCGTTCGCAATCGCCCGTCGGCGTGTGCATCGGGAAGGGTTTGCAACGCCGCATATGAGTGCCCTCTCGAGCGCTGAACGCGAAGTCAGGGGGCCCGAGCAGGCAGTTCGCAGAACGGACAGCGGGCGCTCCTGTCCTCATGGCAAGTCAGTTCGCACCGGTTGCGACAGCGGCAACAACCGCCTCGGCGATGAACTGTCGTGCGTTGCAGTGCGGTGCATGAACCGGCATTCAGTCCATTGCACGATCGTGCATCGCAACGCAGAGCAGAAGGACGCTTGTCAGGCGTGCTGCGTCTGAGGAGGGCGCTGCACAGCTTGCCCGCGAGGCGCTTCCGCCATTTCGCAGCCTGCCTCCTGGAGTACGGACCGCGCATGCTCGCGCATGTCCTCGCCGGCGAGTTGCGCGTCCGCTCCGCTCACCCATACGGCGAGGCGGACCGCCGCGCCCCCGCCGCGCCGGTAGTCGGCCGCCGTCACCACGGGCGCGAGCGTAGTGCCGCCGAGCACGCGCGGATCGCCGGCGATCATCTTTTTCAGCGCATCGATCGCGCATGCGACGTCCTTGCGCTGCGCGATCGCCACTTCCACTTCGACGCGCTGCGTGCCACCACTGCTGTAGTTGATCACTGGGTTGGACCAGATCTGGCTGTTCGGAACGAACACGGCATTGCCGTCGCTGCGTTCGATGCGCGTCGTAAAGAGTCCCACTTCGCGCACGATGCCGGCCGTTGCTCCCGTACCTTCTATCAGGTCACCGGCACGAAACGGCCGCAGCATCAGCAACATGATGCCGGCGGCAATATTCTGCAGCGTGCCTTGCAGCGCAAGTCCGATTGCGAGGCCGGCTGCACCGAGCACGGCCAGCACGCTCGCGGTCGCGACGCCGACCTCGCTGAGGGCAGCGAAGAGTACGAGCACGCGTATGGTCCATGCGCCGATTGCATTCACCATCGGCGCGAGCGTCGGATCCGCGCGCGTGCGGGACATTGCCGTCGACAACAACGTGCCGATCCGGTTGGACAGCCACCAACCGACGATCAGCATCAGGATCGCCACGCCCGCATGCATCAGGTCATGCGTGAGCGACACGATCAGCGAAGGCGGCAGGTGAAACAGGCGAGCAATCAGATCATCCATGATAGCCAGGGTTTGAAAGTGTCTCGATGCAGGCGGTATCGGCCCCCGAACGGTTGCCATGTGAGTCGCTGCGCGGGCTTGGTAACATCGTGTAACGTGCCGCGCTTGAGTGTCGTGAAATGCAGACGGGCAGGCGCGACTCACTTGCTCTACACTTGGCGGCCCGAACGAAGCGTCGACAGAACACGGGTTCCGCCGCGCTTCTCCCAGCAATGCATTTGCAAATGCGGTGCCTGCATGAAGGCATGCCGCGCGGACGCAGTCGGCCCGTTATATGGGACGACGCGCCATCCAATCGATGAACAACCCGCCCGCCGACTCCAGCGACCAGCCCAAAATCACCACGAGCGCTACCGCCGACACCTTCGACACGCACGTCGACGGCACCGGCCGCGATGCCGGAATCCGCCTCCCCAGACAGAAACCATTCCAGCGGTTCTGGTGTACGCGCGTGCTGTCGTCGCTGTCGTTCCAGATGCTTGTCGTCGCGATGGGCTGGCATATCTACGCGCTCACGCATAGCGCTTTTGCGCTCGGCCTGGTCGGCCTTGCGCAGTTCCTGCCGATGTTCGTGCTGACGCTTGTCGTCGGCCAGGTCGCGGACCGCTATGACCGCCGGCGCATCGCCGCCATCTGCCAGGGGCTCGAATGTGCGGCGGCGGCGGTTTTCGCCTGGGGCACCTTCGGCGGCTGGATCAGCGCGGCTGTGATCTACGTGCTCGCTGCCTGTGTGGGCGCGGCGCGCGCGTTCGAGTCGCCCGCTGTCGCTTCGCTGCTGCCGGGCGTCGTGCCGCGCGCGCAGCTATCGCAGGCGACGGCATGGGCCACCTCCGCGAACCAGGCTGCGCAGATCGGTGGGCCGGCGTTGGGCGGTCTGCTTTACGGCATCGGCCCCGGCGCGGCATATCTTGCGTGCACGCTGTCGTTCGCGCTCGCGTCGGCAGCCGTCAGCACGATTCCGTTGCGCACGAAGCCCGTGCCGCGCTCGCCCGTCACGCTCGAATCGGTGTTCTCGGGCGTGCGTTTCATCCGCAGCCAGCCGGTGATTCTCGGCGCGCTGTCGCTCGACCTGTTCGCGGTGCTGTTCGGCGGCGCGACGGCCCTGCTGCCCATCTTCGCGCGCGATGTGCTGCACGCCGGACCGCTCGGGCTGGGCCTGCTGCGCTCCGCATCGGCCGTCGGCGCGCTCGGCGGCACGATCTGGCTCGCCCATTTCCCGCTGCGCAAGCGGCCGGGAGCGGCGATGTTCGGTGGCGTGATTGCGTTCGGCATCGCGACCCTGGTGTTCGGTCTGTCGCATTCGTTCATCGTGTCATGGCTCGCGCTGATGGCGCTCGGCGCATCGGATGTGATCAGCGTCGTCGTGCGGCTGTCGCTCGTGCAGCTGCGCACGCCCGATGAGATGCTCGGCCGCGTGAGCGCCGTCAATTCGCTCTTCATCGGCACGTCGAATCAACTGGGCGAATTCGAATCGGGGCTTACCGCCGGCTGGTGGGGCGCGCCACCGGCCGTGCTGGTCGGCGGTTGCGCGACGATCGCGATTGCGCTGTTGTGGATGAAGCTGTTCCCCGAATTGCGCCGCACGCGGACGCTCGAACGTGAAGCGCATGGCGGCCGCGCCGCTGCCTGATCATCACGCACGCGAGTGGCGCCAGCGGCGCAAAAGGGGACCGGGCGCGTTGATTGCAAAGTGGCTGGCAGATCGGCGGCGCACATACGCTGCGCGGTCATCCAGGCCAAGGAGATGCACATGCAAAAGGTACTGCGCGCTCAGCCCATTCGCTACTCGCGAGCCATCGCCAGGCTCATCGCGCTCGCGACAGCCATCGCGCCGCCGCTCGCCGCGAGCGCCGACGATGCGCCGCCCCCCTGCTCGGCGCTCAAGCGCATCGTCGCAGCCGCCCCCACGGGTTTTTCCCAACTGACGCCCGACGATGGCAAAGGCATCGCGCAACCGTACGGCACCGACGCGCAATGCGGCGCGTCTCAGGGCAGTTACGCATGCTCATGGACGCCGAGCGGCGGCGCGGGTTCGAGCACGACTGCCTTGCAGGCTGTCGCCGCCGACATCGCATCCTGCTTGCCCGACGCAACGCACGATGTGAACTCGCCCGCGCGGCAGCACTTCTACATCGGGCCACGCGAAGCGCGCACACAGATCACCGCGATGCCCGCTGGTGCAAACAAGCTAAAACTGGTTGTATCGGGCAAATAGCCTTGCCCGCGCCATGCGCTATTCGGTGCGATACCACACGCGGATACCCGAATACCAGTGACTCACGCTCGTGTCGTCGCCAGAGCCGAAAGTCGACAGGCTTTCCACGTTGATCACATCGACTTGATGCTCGGCGATCCACGCGTTCGCGCGATCAACGAGGGCAGCGGCATTCTCGTACACATGTCCCCGGATCATGTGACGCTGCAACACCTGGCGTTCGAAATCCTGGAAGGCAATTTTGCTCATGGTCTTGTCTCCGTCGGGCTGTTTTTTACATCGGCGCCCCGGCGATGAGTCTATCAACGGCGGCACGGGACCGGCAATTGCTGCATAAGGGCAGACATTGTCCAAGGAGCATCCCATGAGCAGCCCAAAGCAGGACACGGCCGCGACGGCCAGCCCCGGCGGCGACCTCGAACATCCGAAGCCTCCCGCTCACAGCGATAACGAAAAGAGCAAGATGCCGGAACGCGAAGACGAACACCGCAAGCAGTCCCCCGCCGACCGGCCCGGTAAGAAATCCGGCGAAGGCGAACCGTCCGTCGGCTGATGCATTCGCGCGCGGGGCCGCCGTTTGCATCGAAACAAAGTGCGGCCCGCACGGTTTGGAGAACCGCCGTATTTTTTTCACCGCACACGGCGCATTGTCTGCCTCTCGCTCGCAGCGAAGCCGCATTTATTGCTGAATTATTTCTGGTTATTTTTCCGCGTCCTTCATCTACCTTGCCTCCAGGCGGCGGAACATCTCGTCACAGACATGCTCGCCGCCTCTGATATGGAGGGAGCGGAGACAATGACGACATCCTGCAAGGTTTCTATTTGCGTGCCGACATACAACCGGCCTGAACTGCTTGTGGAATGTCTGGACTCGTGTCTGGCGCAGACACATGCGAACATCGAAATACTGATCGGCGACGATTCGAGCGATACGCGCACACAGCAGCTGATCGCCGCGCGCTACGCGCACGATGCGCGCATCCGGTACGTGAAGAACGGGCCATCGCTGGGTCAGGCGCGCAACGTCGCGAGTCTTTTCGCACGCGCGACGGGTGACAAGATCGCGCTAATTCACGACGACGATTACTTCACGAGCGATGGCATCGAGACTCTGCTCGCGCTGTGGCATCGGCATCCGCAGCTCGAGGTCGCGTTCGCCGACCAGTACGAAGTCGATGCACACGGCAATTTCGACGCGACGACGAGCGCGGCCGTGAATGCGGCCTTCCATCGCAACACGGCGGCGCAAGGTCTGCAGAGGCAGCCGGGGCGCACGGGACTCGTGCAGATGTTCCCAAATAACGGCTGGATGGCGAATGCGGATCTCGTCAAACGCATCAGCTATCGCGATGACGTCGGTACGTGCTGCGACTACGTATTCGGCGCCGAGCTGTGCCTCGCCGCATCGCAGGTGTATTACCTGCATCGCTACGTATCGTACTACCGCAAGACCGACGTCTCGGTTTCGGGCCGCACGCGCGGCTCCGCATGCTCTGCTTCGTTGACGGCCTTCGAGTTCGTGTCGCGGCTGACGCTCGATGCGTCGCTCGAACCTGCTCGCCGCCTCGCGTTGCGCAGGCTCGCGCCAAACGTCGTCTCGCTGTATGCGAAGAACGATGCGCCGCTTGCAGCGCTGCGTGTGGCGTTCGTGCACCTGTACGCGTATGCGTACGGACTCGATGCGCGGCTCTACTATCATCTGTCGCTGATCGCACGCGCATGCATTCCGATGAAGTGGCGAGGACTGCCGCCATCTGCCACGCGCTTTCCCTGAGTGCGCACGCGCGAGCGTCAGGCGAAAAAAAGCGGCTCTATGGAAGAGCCGCTTCCGGTACTTCATGATCGCGCGTCAGGCGCGACGCCTCACGGTTCGTTGCGCAGATAGCCTTCCTTTGACGGATCGCGCATGCGGAACGATACGAGGCCGGCGATCGCACACAGCGCCGTCACGTACCAGTAGAACATCGATTCGCTGCCGGCCTGCTTGAGCCACAGCGCCACGTACTCCGCCGACCCGCCGAAGATCGCATTCGCCACCGCGTACGACAGGCCGACGCCCAGCGCGCGCACTTCAGGTGGGAACATTTCGGCCTTGATCAGGCCGCTGATCGACGTATAGAAGCTGACAATGGCCAGCGCGATCACCACGAACACGAAGGCCATCACGGGGCTTGTCACGTCCTTCAGGGCGTGCAGCAGCGGCACCGTGCTGATCGTCGCGAAGAAGCCGAACAGCAGCATAGACTGGCGGCGGCCGATACGATCCGACAAGGCACCGAACACCGGCTGCATGATCATGTACACGAAGAGCGCAGCCGTCATCACGTTGCTGGCAGTCTTCGTGTTCATGCCTGCTGTGTTGACGAGATACTTCTGCATGTACGTCGTAAACGTGTAGAAAATCAGCGAACCGCCCGCCGTAAAGCCGAGCACCGTGAAGAAAGCGCCCTTGTGCTTCCACATGCCGCGCAGCGTGCCCGCTTCCTTGCGCTGACGCGTCTCGGCCGTGGTCGTTTCGTCGAGCGAGCGGCGCAGATACAGCGCGACCAGCGCGGCCAGCGCGCCGACCACGAACGGAATACGCCAGCCCCACGCCTTCAGCTCTTCCGTCGTCAGCAGCTGTTGCAGGATCACGAGCACGAGCAACGCGAACAGTTGCCCGCCGATCAGCGTCACGTACTGGAACGACGCGAAGAAGCCGCGACGCCCCTTCAACGCGACTTCACTCATGTACGTTGCGCTGGTGCCATATTCGCCGCCCACCGACAGGCCCTGAAACAGACGCGCGACCAGCAGCAACGCAGGCGCGAGCGCGCCGATCTGCGCATAAGTGGGCAACGCGGCAATCACGAGCGAACCGCCGCACATCATGAATACAGACACCATCATCGCGAAACGGCGGCCGCGCTTGTCGGCGAGACGGCCGAAGAACCAGCCGCCGATCGGGCGCATCAGGAAGCCCGCGGCGAACACGCCTGCCGTATTCAGCAACTGCGCTGTCGTATCGCCTTTCGGGAAAAACGCGGGTGCGAAGTACAGTGCGCAAAACGAGTAGACGTAGAAATCGAACCACTCGACGAGATTGCCGGACGAAGCGCCGACGATCGCGAAGATGCGTCGACGGGTGTCGGAGGGCGTGAAGACGGTCGTATCGGTCATGCTGGTGTCGGTCCCTTCTTTGAAGTTTCAGCGGTCGAATGCCGCCTTTGTGTTGCGCCCCAGCCCGGTTTCAACGCGGTTTCGATCGCGTTTCAACGGGATGGCGGCGCGCGTGCGAGATTGTATGGATATGTAAGCTTTTACGCGTCGGTATCTTAACGGATATCGCTGGATAACGGCGTGTGCCCGGCATTCTGTAGGGTTGCGCCGCCTTTGCGCGCGCATCGGCTCGCGTTCGGCGATACGCCGCCCGGTTCTGCACAAACAAAAAGAGCCAGCCCGAAGGCTGGCTCTGGTGATGGATCGTCTTAACGACGCAGCGTGGGCCGGACACTCACACCCGCACGGCAGGCGCCGTATAGCGACACTCGTAGCGCTTCCTGACCGTGCCGTTTTCATCGACGCTTTCCAGGTACACGTCGAATTGCCACAAGCGCGCCATGTGCTTGAGCACTTCGTCGCTGTCGCTCGACAGATGCCGGTTGTCGCTCATGAAGTGACGCAGCGTGAGACTACGGTCGCCGCGCGTGTTCACCGACCAGACCTGGATGTTCGGCTCGCGGTGATGCATGTCGTACTGCCGCGAGAGCGCCTGACGCACGTATTGATAGCCGCTGTCGTCATGGATGGCGGAGACTTCGAGCGCATCGCGCATGTCGTCGTCGAGCACCGAGAAGAGCCGCATTTCGCGGATCAGATGCGGCGACAGATACTGCGCGACGAAACTTTCGTCCTTGAAGTTGCGCATTGCGTAATGCAACGCTTGCAGCCACGGGCTGCCCGCGAGTTCGGGGAACCACTTGCGGTCCTCTTCCGTCGGGTGTTCGCAGATGCGGCGAATGTCGCTCATCATCGAAAAGCCAAGCGCGTACGGATTGATGCCGCTGTAATACGGCTTGGTCACGGGCGGCTGATAGACGACGTTGCTGTGCGAATGGAGAAACTCCATCATGAAGCCGTCTTCCAGCTTGCCTTCGTTGTACATCGTGTTGAGCAGCGTGTAATGCCAGAACGTGGCCCAGCCTTCGTTCATCACCTGCGTCTGGCGCTGCGGGTAGAAGTATTGGCCGATTTTTCGCACGATGCGAATGACCTCGCGCTCCCACGGTTCGAGCAGCGGCGCATTCTTCTCTGCAAAATACAGGAGGTTTTCCTGCGGCTCGGGCGGATAGCGATCTTCCACTTCTTCGGGCAACGGCGTGTGGCGCGTCGGCAGCGTGCGCCACAATTCATTGACCTGCGATTGCAGATACGCTTCGCGTTCGCGGCGCGCTTCCGATTCCTTCTGCAACGAGAGCTTCTGCGGACGCTTGTAACGGTCCACGCCGTAGTTCATCAGCGCATGACACGAGTCGAGCAGTTCTTCCACGCGATCGAGCCCGAAGCGCTCTTCGCACTCGGCGATGTAGTTCTTCGCGTAGACGAGGTAATCGATGATGGCATGCGCGTCCGTCCACAAGCGGAACAGGTAATTGCCCTTGAAGAACGAGTTATGGCCATAGGCCGCGTGCGCGATGACGAGGGCCTGCATCGTCATCGTGTTCTCTTCCATCAGATACGCGATGCAGGGATTGGAGTTGATGACGATCTCATAGGCGAGGCCCATTTGCCCGCGCCGGTAACTTTTTTCAGTAGCAAGGAAATGCTTGCCGAACGACCAGTGCCGGTAATTGACCGGCATGCCGACGGACGCGTACGCGTCCATCATCTGTTCAGCGCTGATCAGCTCGAGCTGGATCGGATAGACGTCGAGTTCATATTGCTCCGCAACATGCGCAATATGTGTGTCGTACTCTTCGATCAGTTCGAAGGTCCAGTCGGACGGACACGGCAACGGCCTTCTATCGGCAACGTTCATACGGACTTCCCTTTGCCCTTCGGTGGGCGCCCCGGTGGGTCCCCGTGCTGCAGCTGCGTCAGGCGCTTTGCCTGCTCCGGCATCGGACGCACGCGCATCCCGCACGTGCGACGTATTCGCCTCGGCATGCCCGGCCTCACTCTGCTTCGGCACGCCTTTACGACGCTCGGGCTCGTACCCTCGCGCCTCGTTGTGCAGGTGGCGTGTCGTCATGCCGCTTCCACCTGTTTTTCGAACAGCTCGCGGAACACCGGATAGATATCCGCAGCCGTTTCGACCTTCTTCATCGCCATGTGCGGCTGCGACAGCGCGAGTTGCGCATATTCGAGCCACAGGTTCTGCTCTTCAGGCGTCACCTGAATGTACGCAAAATACCGCACCTTCTCGAGAATGTCATCTGCGAGGATCTTGCGGCATTTCGGCGAATCGTCGGTCCAGTTGTCGCCGTCCGAGGCCTGCGCGCCGTAAATGTTCCATTCAGTCGGCGAGTAGCGTTCGTCGAGAATCTTCTGCATCAGCTCGAGCGCGCTCGACACCACCGTGCCGCCGCTTTCCGTGGAATGGAAGAACGTGTCTTCGTCGACTTCCTCGGCGCGCGTATGGTGACGGATGAAGACCACTTCGATCTTCTCGTAGTTACGCTTGAGAAACAGATACAGCAGGATGAAGAAGCGCTTGGCGAGATCCTTGCGCTGCTCATCCATTGAACCCGATACATCCATCAGACAAAACATCACGGCCTGACTGGACGGCTGTGGCTGCTTCACGCGGTTCACGTAGCGCAGATCGAACGGATCGATGAACGGAATGCGCCAGATGCGGCCGCGCAGATGGTGAATGTCTTCTTCGAGCAGCTTGATCTCGTCGCGGCGATCGGCGGGGTCCGCCTTCATCTCTTCGAGCTGTTTCTCGAGTTCGTGCAGTTCGTTGACGAGCGGCGCACCGAGCGCGATGCGCCGGCCCAGCGCGCTGCGCAGCGAGCGCACCACGTCAATGTTGTTCGGCGTACCTTCGGCAGCCCAGCCCGCGCGGATACTTTTCCACGTCGGCACGGCCAGCAGATGGGTTTTGACGAGACGCGGCAATTCGAGGTCGTCGAAGAAGTACTGCATGAATTCTTCGCGGCTGAGTTCGAAAACGAAATCGTCCTGCCCTTCGCCTTCGTTGCTGGCGCTGCCACCACCGCCACTGCCGCCGCCCCCTTGCGGGCGCGGAATCTTGTCGCCGCGTATGTAATCGGCGTTACCCGGATGCACCATTTCGCGCTTGCCGCCGGGACCATGCCGGAACGACGGTTCGGCGATGTCCTTGCGCGGAATCGTGATGCTTTGGGTGTTTTGAATGTCCTTGATGCTGCGGTCGCGCACCGCTTCTGACACCGCGCGCCGGATATAGCCCTTCACGCGACGCAGAAAGCGTTCGCGATTTGCAATGCTCTTGTTCTTGCCTGCCAGCCTGCGGTCGATGATTTGATGAAGCACATCCAGTCTCCCGCTCCGATTGGGAATACGCGGGGCGCAAGTTGCGCATGCAATGTTATGTCCATGCGGCTTGCGCCTCGCAGGAAGCCCGCGCAAATCGGGTGAAGCGAACCCGTTTGCGCGGGGGTCGCGCTGCGCGAGTCATGACGACTTGCGCACACGCAGATACCAATCGCACAAGAGCCGCACCTGCTTCGGCGTATAGCCCTTGGTGACCATCCGGTTGACGAAGTCTTCGTGCTTGCGCTGCTCCTCCGCCGATCCTTTCGCATTGAACGAGATAACGGGCAGAAGTTCTTCCGTATTCGAGAACATCTTCTTTTCGATCACGACGCGCAGCTTTTCATAGCTGATCCACGCGGGATTCTTGCCCCCGTTCGCGGCGCGCGCACGCAGCACGAAATTGACGATCTCGTTGCGGAAGTCCTTCGGGTTGCTGATCCCCGCAGGCTTTTCGATCTTCTCCAGTTCGGCATTGAGCGCCGCGCGGTCGAAGCTCTCGCCCGTGTCGTGATCGCGGAACTCCTGGTCCTGAATCCAGAAGTCGGCGTACGTCACGTAGCGATCGAAAATGTTTTGCCCATACTCGGAATACGACTCCAGATACGCGGTCTGAATCTCCTTGCCGATGAACTCAGCATAACGCGACGCCAGCACGTCCTTGATGAACGACAGATACTTCTGCTCGGTTTCCGGCGGGAACTGTTCGCGCTCGATCTGCTGCTCAAGCACGTACATCAGGTGCACCGGGTTGGCCGCGACTTCCGTCGTGTCGAAGTTGAACACGCGCGACAGGATCTTGAACGCGAAACGCGTAGACACGCCCGTCATGCCCTCGTCGACGCCCGCGAAGTCGCGATACTCCTGATACGACTTCGCCTTCGGATCGGTGTCTTTCAGGTTCTCGCCGTCATACACCTGCATCTTCGAAAAGAGGCTCGAATTCTCGGGCTCCTGCAGACGCGTGAGCACCGACATCTGCGCCATCATCTTCAGCGTGCCTGGCGCGCACACGGCGTTGGACAACGACGAATTGCGCAGGAGCTTCTCGTAGATCTTCATCTCTTCCGAGTAGCGCAGGCAGTACGGCACCTTCACGACGAAGATGCGGTCGAGCAGTGCTTCGTTGTTGCGGTTGTTGCGGAACGCTTTCCACTCCGACTCGTTCGAGTGCGCGAGGATGATGCCGTCGAACGGAATCGCGCCGAAGCCTTCCGTGCCCTTGAAGTTGCCTTCCTGGGTGGCTGTCAGCAACGGGTGCAGCACCTTGATCGGCGCCTTGAACATTTCGACGAATTCGAGCAGGCCCTGATTGGCGAGGCACAGGCCGCCCGAGTAGCTGTATGCGTCTGCATCGTCCTGCGCATACTGTTCGAGCTTGCGGATGTCGACCTTGCCGACCAGCGACGAAATGTCCTGATTGTTTTCATCGCCAGGTTCCGTCTTCGCAATGCCGATCTGCCGGAGAATGGACGGATAGCGGCGCACCACGCGGAACTTGCGGATGTCGCCATTGTATTCATGCAGGCGCTTGACGGCCCACGGGCTCAGGATGCTCTTCAGGTAGCGGCGCGGAATGCCGTATTGCTCTTCGAGGATCGGACCGTCCTCGTCATAATCGAACAGCCCGAGGGGCGATTCGTTGACGGGCGAACCCTTGATCGAGTAGAACGGCACGCGTTCCATCAGTTGCTTGAGCCGTTCGGCGATCGACGACTTGCCGCCGCCCACCGGGCCCAACAGATACAGAATCTGCTTCTTTTCTTCGAGCCCTTGGGCAGCGTGCCTGAAGTAGGCCACCACCTGCTCGATCACGTCTTCCATTCCGTAGAACTCACGGAACGCGGGGTATACCTTGATCACCTTGTTCGCGAAGATACGCGACAGACGCGGATCGTTGCGAGTGTCGATCTGTTCCGGTTCCCCGATTGCCGTCAACATGCGCTCGCCTGCAGTGGCGTACGCGGCGGGATTGTCTTTGCAGAGCGCGAGATACTCCTCGAGCGAGAGTTCCTCCTCTCGCGTTTTCTCGAAGCGGGTCGCGAAACTGCTGTAGATATCCATGCTACCTCCTCGCCGAAGTCTGGGACGATGTCGTGCGCGGCGCGCTATCAGGAAACGACATCGCTCGAATTCATCCTAAACCCTTTTAAATTTTTTTTCACGAACTACGTTGTGAAAATCGCGCCACAGCCAGCACTCGCCAACCCCTTCTTGATCACGAAAATACGGCCACCTACAATCGTTGCCCACAGCCGCACGAAACATGACCGACGTGCTGCATTGCATCTCGCGTTCCTTCCCTGCGTTTCATGTGTCGCATGACATCCCGTACATGGCATCGCGCTATTTCCTGCACTTTCCCAACTTCGCAACGCCCCCTTTAGCACGCTGTCTGCCTGACACCACTCTAGCGACACCTTACTTCGTCTTGTCCCTTCGCGCAGTGCATGTGGCGGGTGCAGCGCATCGCGAGTGTCTGCGCGTCATGCAAACCATTGGCGCCTTCTCCGCCATAACGCACGCATCCGCGTTTGCGACGACAGCATGCTCGCAGTGTTACATGTTTTGCATGTGCGCCAGCGCGCATGTCCTGCTGTTCGTCCGTGCGCGCGCCAATTCGTTCAACGCAAAACTACAGGTATGTGCGTCCCTGTTCGGGCGTCGCATGCATCGGATGTCGTACGGAATCGACGCTGCGCTCAGGCGTCGGCATGCACGCGCGTTCATGTCTGTATGACGACGAGTGCAGCGCGTGTCTAATAGGGGAGATAGCCAGGTGTTTGTCCGTCGCGAACTGCGCGCTGCGCGCAAATCTGGATGCAGGCGGAGGGCACGAGCCGGCGTGGGTCCATGCGCATGCACCGGCACGTCAGAGCGCCGGCGCGGCATGCAGGGAAACGGATGCGGTGCTGCTTGGTGGTCTTAGTGGTTTACGTCAATTCGACTTCGACTTCGCCCAGTCCGTCGATATGGCCGTATACGGTTCCGGGGCCGTCGACGCGATGCGCGCCCACATAAGAGCCCGTCGTGATGATCCAGTCCGGCTGGATCGTGATACCCATCGCGGCGCAATGGTTGACGAACCACACGAGCAGTTCGCGCGGATCGCCTGCGGGATTGCCGGGCGATTGGGGCACGAGCGACTTGCCGTCAAAGGTTAATTCGAGTTCCGGCGAAACGAAATCGAACGAGCGCGCGATCGACGCGTAAGACACGGCATGGCCCGTCACGAGCGCGCCGTTGTTCTGCGCATCGGCGAGCTGTGCGAGCGGCGCGACGTTCGGCCATTCGGCGAAGCGGCTGTCCACGATTTCGATGGTCGGCAAGACGGAGCCGACGCGCGCGAGCACCTCGTCACGTGCATACGCCTGCCCGTGAGGCGCGATCGGCTCGGCGAAGCGGAACGCGACTTCCAGTTCCAGCAGCACGCGGAAAAACGAACCGTGTTCGAGACGGGCCGGCGACGCGACCGTCAGCGCGGCCGGAATCGGCGCGCCCGAGGCGGGACCGCCGGGAGCTTTGGCACCGATTTTCCAGGCGCCTGTTTCCCCGCCCAGCCCCGCGATCACCGCCTGCTGGATGGCGTAGGCGGTAGCTGCATCGGGCGGGAGGGAGTCGAGCGGCAGCGTGTCGATGGCGCGGTGCTGGCGGCGCGCAAGCACGAGGCGTTGCGCGAGGTCGTGATCCGTCATGTCGTATCCCTTGTTGGCTGTTTGGGGCGGCGCGAGGCAGAAGCTGTAGCGCTTGGCGTGGCGGCGAGGCGAAGGCACGCGCACCACGATCTTGCTTCATACGGTTCGCGCACGCCGTCATGCGGCGCGGATACATGCTGGATGACGCCGGCCAGCATGTCCGCAACCGCGTTCGTCAATGTACCGGAACAATGGCGCGGCGGGTCGGTTCGGGGGACGCTCAGAAAACAAAAGACGGGTGCCTGGCGAGGACAGCCGTCCGGTGATGCTGCGTCAATGCGCGGGCCGACGCGGCGGATGTTGACGCAAGGCGGCGCATGCCGCCGCACGAGCCCGGTTTTGGTGCGTCAGAACGTTTCCCAATCCGCATCCGGCGTCGCAGCCGGTTTCTGCGGCGCTGCCGCGGCGCGAGGCCGTGCGGCCGCCGCAGCGGGCGCAGCGGGCGCAGCGGGCGCAGCGGGCGCAGCGGGCGCAGCGGGCGTGGCGGCTGCCGGCGCAGCCGCCGGCATCGACGGCGCAACCTTGCGCGGCGAGGCGACGGGCGCGGTGTGGCGCGTGGCGCGTTTGACGGGCGCCGCGGAGAAGCTGCCGGCCGCCTCGCCGATCTGGAATACGGAAACGGTCGTGCGCAGCTTGGCCGCCTGCTCTTCCAGCGACGACGCTGCGGCCGCCGCTTCCTCGACGAGCGCCGCATTCTGCTGCGTCACCTCGTCCATCTGCGTGACGGCGCGCGCGACCTGATCGATACCGCTGCTCTGCTCTTCGGAAGCCGCTGCGATCTCGCCCATGATGTCCGTCACGCGCTGCACTGCGCCGATGATCTCCGTCATCGTTCGGCCCGCTTCGTCGACGAGCGCCGAGCCCGCCTGCACCCGTTCGACCGACGTGTCGATCAGTTCCTTGATTTCCTTCGCCGCCGCCGACGAGCGCTGCGCCAGGCTGCGCACTTCACCCGCCACCACTGCGAAGCCGCGGCCTTCCTCGCCCGCGCGCGCCGCTTCGACGGCTGCGTTCAGCGCCAGGATGTTGGTCTGAAAAGCAATGCCTTCGATGATCGCGATAATGTCCGCGATCTTCGCCGAGCTCTGGTTGATGTCGCCCATCGTGCCGACCACCTGGCCGACCACCGAGCTGCCCTTATTGGCGATTTCCGACGCGTTCGCCGCGAGCGCGCTCGCCTGGCGGGCATTGTCGGCGTTCTGCTTCACGGTGCCCGTAAGCTGTTCCATGCTCGACGCCGTTTCCTGCAGCGCGGACGCCTGCTCTTCCGTGCGCGACGACAGATCCAGATTGCCTGCCGCGATCTGCTGCGTAGCCGTCGCAATCGACTCGCTGCCCGAGCGCACAGTGCGGACCGTGTCCGTCAGGCTGCGCTGCATTTTGCCGATGCCTTCGATCAACTGGCCCATTTCGTCGCGCGACGTTGCCA
Organism: Paraburkholderia phymatum STM815; assembly: GCF_000020045.1. GTDB lineage: Bacteria > Pseudomonadota > Gammaproteobacteria > Burkholderiales > Burkholderiaceae > Paraburkholderia > Paraburkholderia phymatum. The sequence goes on from NC_010622.1 coordinate 1,383,523, forward strand.
CGACGGGACGGCGCAGATCGCCGGCCGCGATCGCGTCGAAGTGCTGGAGCGCTTCCGACAGCGGCCGGGCGATCGCGCCCCGCAGCGTGACGTACGAAACGAACGCGCCGATCACCCCCGCCGCGAGCGCGAGGATGCTGATCACGCGGAAGGTCGAAAAAGTCGATTGCGCCGTCTCATAGCTCTCTTTGGCCAGTTCGAACTGAAGCTTGCGCAACGCGTCGTCCGCGTTCGACAGATCGTTATAGGTCGCCTGGAGACGCTTCGCGCCGTCGATCACTTTCGGTTGATCGTTTGCGCTAACGATTGCGTAAAACGCTTCCATTGCCTGATGGAGCGTGTCGCGCTTGCCTGCAACGTCCTGCGCGAGGCGGTCTTCTTCCGCGCCGCGCGGGGTCTCCAGATATCGCTTCCACCAGTCGTCCGAGATCGAACGCATCGAGCGGGCGCGCTCCAGCGTCGGGGCCGCTTCAGGCGTGCCGATCAGAAAGGCGGCGCGGTCGAGCGCAAGACGCTCGCGCGCGGCATACAACTCGGCGTTGCCGATGTCGACGGCGCTCGGCATCTGGTCCGTGAACACGTCGCGCAGCGAATCGTTGGAGCGGCTCATGCCGAACAGCCCCAGCAGCCCGATCGCGACCAGCAGCGCGGCGAGGAAAGCCATCGTCAGGCCAATTCGTGCCTTGATGGTGATGCCCTTGTTCATGCTTGTTCCCGTGAGATATCTGTGAGAGGCGCGTTGTCGCTGCAACGCATGTCATACGCGGTGGGGTGTGGCGTGGGGTGTTCGGTCGCGCCCCTTCTTGTGGAACGTGGCGCTCTAGCCGCGTTTACGGCATTCGGGCGAAAGACTTGAAGGTTTTATATGGTCTGAAGAATAAGACGCGTGGACGCTGTAAAAACTACAAACTCGACGCGCGAGCGGCCATCGCCCGCGCGCAACAGATGGGAGGACGGATCAGGCGCCGACGACTTCGGCGCGGGCGGGAATGGAGGGCTGCGCGCCCGCGCGCGTCACCGAAATCGCCGCGGCGCGCTGCGCGAAGCGGATGGCGTCAGCAACATCGACGCCGCATGCCAGCTGCGCCGCCAAGCCTCCGATGAAAGTGTCGCCCGCCGCCGTGGTGTCGACGGCCTTGACGCGCGGCGCTTCAAAATGCTGCGGCTCGGCGTCGCCGAGCGCCGCGACGACGCCTTGCGCGCCGATGGTCACGATCACGTTGCGGGCTCCCGCGTGGCGCAGTGCACGCGCCGCCGCCTGCGCTTCCTGCGGCGACGTCACGGGCAGGCCCGTCAACGCCGCGGCTTCCAGTTCGTTCGGAATCAGATAATCGATCAGCGGCAGCCAGTCAGCGGGCAGCGGACCCGCGGCAGGCGCCGGGTTCAGAATGACGGTCTTGCCGAGCCGGCGCGCGACGGCAAGCGCCGCGCGCACGGCTGCGGGCGGCGTTTCCAGCTGGCAGATCACCACGTTCGCCGCGGCCAGCGCCGCTTCGTGGCGTGAGATCGTGTCCGGCGCCACCTCGCCGTTGCTGCCCGCTACGATGACGATCGCATTCTGGCTGCCGTCGTCGACGATGATGAGCGCGACGCCCGTCGGCGCGGCTGCGCTCGTTTCGAGCGCGGCGCAATCGATGCCTTCCGCTTCGAGGCCCGCGCGCAACTGTGCGCCGTTCGCATCGGCGCCGACGCAGCCGAGCATCGCCACCTGCGCACCGAGCCGGGCCGCCGCGACGGCCTGATTGCCGCCCTTGCCCCCCGCGACCTGCGCGAACGCGTGGCCCGCCAGCGTCTCACCCGGCTGCGGCAGGCGCGGCGCGCGCGCGACGAGATCCATGTTCAGACTGCCGATCACCGTCACGTGTCCGCGCGCTTCATTCGTTGCCACTGCAGCCTCCTTGCTGTCTTCTGTTGGGCACAGACAGGCATGCGATACCCGCTTGCGCCCGATGAGAGCGTGTCTTATGCCGCCTGAGCCGTGCGGCGCGCGCCCGCGAATGCGGCCGTCGATTCGCGCAGGATCAATCGCGGCGCGATCACGCGGCGGCGGAACAACGCGCCCGTCGACTCACCGCTGATTCGCTCGATCAGCGTCTGCGCGGCCATTTCGCCGAGTGCGCGCACCGACTGGCCGACAGTGGACAGCGCCGGATAGGTGAAACGCCCCAGTTCGATGTCGTCGAAGCCGATCACCGAGCAGTCCTGCGGCACGCGCAGGCCGCGCTCCGCCGCGGCGCGCAACGCGCCGATGCCCATCATGTCGTTGCCCGCGAAGATCGCCGTCGGCTGCACCGTGTCGAACAGCTGGGCGGCAGCACGGTAGCCGCCGCTACCGGAGAAGTCGCTTTCGACGATGCCGTTCGGCGCGATCTCGATGCCGCGTTCGGCCATCGCCCGGATGAAGCCGTGCACCCGCATCGCGCTGACAGCCGTTTCGACCGGGCCCGTGATGCAGCCGATCTTCGAATGGCCGAGCTGCAGCAGATGGCGCGTCGCCAGATAGGCGCCTTTTTCATGATCGATCTGGACGAGATCGGCGGACAGGCCTTCGATGTTCCGGTCGACGATGACGAGCGGCTCGCGCGAATCAGCGAGCGTCTGCGCCAGCGTCGCGTCGTCGCCCGCGGACGCGACGATCAGCCCGTCGATGCGCTTTTCCTGCAGCACGCGCAGATAGTTGCGCTGCTTCGCGGGATCGTCGTCCGAATTGCAGAAAAACACGCAGTAGCCATTGCGCGCACAACCGTCTTCGATGCCGCGCGCGAGTTCCGCGAAGTACGGGTTCGTGCTGTTGGGCACGACGAGCCCGATCGTCGCCGTCGAACGGGCCTTCAGCGACCGCGCGACGGCGGACGGCACGTAGTTGAGCTGGCGGATTGCCAGTTCCACCTTCGAGCGCACGTCCGCCGACACCGGACGCGTATTGTTCACGACATGCGACACCGTCGTGAACGACACGCCGGCTATCGCCGCCACATCCTTGATCGTCGCCATAAGCTGATACTCCCCTGCGTGTTTTTTACTGCTGGCCAATGCAGCTCATGCTGCATCCGCGGTGCTCTCGTTAGGTTCTTGCCAGGCGGCCGCCGTCCCGCGCCACGGCGGCCACCCTGTACTCAACCGCGCTTGCGCCTGCTGCGGTAGGTGTCCAGCACGACGGCGACGACGATCACGGCACCCGTGATGATCCGCTTGGTCGGCTCGTTTGCGCCGATCTGCGCGAGTCCCGCCGCCAGCACCGAAATGATCAACACCCCGAAAAACGTACTGATGACGGAACCGCGCCCGCCCATCAGACTCGTGCCACCAATCACGACAGCCGCGATCACCTGCAGTTCCAGGCCGGCGCCCGCATTCGGATCAGCCGCTTCGAGGCGCGAGATCTGAAACAGTGCCGCGAGGCCAGACAGCGCGCCCATCAATGCAAACACGATCACCTTATACGGCTTCGGGTTGACGCCCGCGAGCCGCACCGCTTCCTCGTTCGTGCCGATGCCGACCAGATAGCGGCCGAATACCGTGCGCGTCAACACCAGCTGCGCGACGATCATCACGGCCACCGCGATCAGGAAAGCCGGCGATATGCCCACGGCGATCGGGTTGGACAGGAAGTCGAACGCATCGCCGATGTACGCGGTGCGCGAGTTCGTCATCTGGTACGCAAGACCGCGCGCCGCTTCCAGCACGCCGAGCGACACGATGAACGACGGAATCCGCCAGCCCACCGTCACCGCGCCCGTGATCGTGCCCGTCAGCGCCGCGGCGACGAGACCCAACGCAGCCGCGGCGAACGGCCCCAGCTGCCATTTCAGCGCGGCCACACTCACGACGGACGCGCCCAGCGCCAGAACCGAGCCGACGGACAGGTCGATGCCCGCGATGATCAGCACGAACGTCATGCCCACCGACATCACCACGAGATCGGGAATCTGGTTCGCGATCGTGATGAACGTGTCGTACGTCAGGAAGTGCGAACTCAGCACCGAAAACAGCGCGATCATCGCGACCAGCGCACCCGCGAGGCCGAGGTAGTTCGAAAAGCCCAGACGTGTGCCCGCGGGCTTGCCGCTCGCGAGCGGCGCCGATGGATCGGCGGTGCTGGCGGTGGCCGCACCCGCGTCCTTCTCCGTGACTCTCTGATTGCTCATGACTGCGTCTCTCCTTCGTGGGTGTCGTGCGTGTGCAGCAGCGCCTCGCGATTGCGATAGCCCGCGAATGCCGCGGCGAGCAGCGCGTCCTGCGTCCACTCGTCCCGTTCGAACACGCCCGTCAAGCGTCCCGCCGACATCACGCCGATCCGGTCGCAGATCAGCATCAATTCGCGCAGGTCGCTCGACACGACCACCAGCGCTCGCCCTTCACGGGCCAGCGCGCCCATCAATCCGTAAATATCGAACTTCGCGCCCACATCGATGCCGCGCGTCGGTTCATCGAACAGCAGCACCTTGCAATCGCGCGCCAGCCACCGGCCGATCACCACCTTCTGCTGGTTGCCGCCCGACAACTCGCCGACCGGCTGCGCAGGGCCCGAGGTGCGAATGCGCATCGCGTCGATCTGCTTCTTCGCGAGCGCGTTCTCGCGCTTCGCGTCGACGATGCCATGCCGCGCGACGGCGCCGAGATTGCCGAGCGACACGTTCGCCGCGATCGGCTGCGGCAGCAGCAAGCCTTCGCCCTTGCGGTCTTCCGTGATCAGCGCGATGCCGTGCTGCACGGCATCGACGGGCGTGCCGATCTGCACGGGCGCTGGCGCCGCGCCCGGCGTCGGCGCCAGCGATACCGTGCCGCCGTCCTTCTGATCCGCGCCGTAAATGAGGCGCATCAGTTCCGTGCGGCCGGCGCCGATCAGCCCGCTCACGCCGAAAATCTCGCCCGCCTTCACCTCGAACGAGACGTCGCGCACCACGGGCGCACGGCTCATGTGCTCGACCTTCAGCAGCGTCGTGCCGATGTTGCGCGGGCCCAGATCGATTTGCTCGCCGAGCTCGCGCCCGACCATCAGCGTGACGATCTGGTCGCTCGTCAGGTTCGCCATCGCGTCGACGCGCACCAGCCTGCCGTCGCGCAGCACGGCGATTCGCTCGGCCACGCGGGCCAGTTCCTCGAGCCGGTGCGAGATGTACACGAGCGCGACGCCGCGCGCCTTCAGCGCGTCGATCTGCTCGAATAGCAGGTCGACTTCGCGCGCCGTCAGCATCGCCGTCGGCTCGTCCAGAATCAGCACGCGGCAATCGCCGATCAGGTTGCGTGCGATCTCGACCATCTGCTGATGGCCAATGCCCAGCTCGCCGACGAGCGTGTCCGGGTCGATCGCATCTAGCCCCACTTGCGCCATCGCCTCGCGAGCATGCGCGCGCAATGTCTTGCGATCGATCCAGCCGAAGCCATTGCGCGGCAGCCGGTTCAGGAACAGGTTCTCCGCGACCGACAGCGTCGGCAGCAGGTTCAGTTCCTGCATCACCATCCGGATGCCGAGCGCCTCGGCTTGCGTGCGGCTGACGGGCGCGTACGGCTTGCCTTCGAGCTGCATGGCGCCCGTCGTCGGATCGACCAGCCCGCCGATGATCTTCGACAGCGTGCTCTTGCCCGCGCCGTTCTCGCCCGTGAGCGCGAGCGCCTCCCCGGCGCGCAACGCCAGCGACACATCGGCCAGCACTGGCTCGACGTACGTCTTGCCGATGCCCGTTACGGACAGCACGGCAGGCATGGCGTCCTGGTCGGCTTCTTGGTCGGTAAATGCCATCGTGGTCCAGATCTCATAGCCGCCGCGTGGCGTTCCCCCGGGTTCGCACCATGCAGGCCGCCCGTCACGAAACGCCGTCCGGCGGCCGCGCAAGTCATGCGGGCAGCAGGCGCACAGTCTTGCGCATCCCGAAACAAACCCACTCGGGCTGTGTGCTGTCCGTCCTCGCGTTGCGCGGCTTGCCGGCCGTCATCACGCTTACCTCTGGCATAACGGCGGCGCGGCGGATTTCTTGAGCGATTGATGAGGATTCGCGCGGCGGCGAGCGGCGCCTGTGCGACGCCACCCGCCGCCGTGCGGCTGTTACTTCGTGACGAGATCGACAGGCGTTTCGACGACGCCCGACAGGTCCGCCTGCTTCTTGTGCTCGGCGATGCCCTTGAGCGCCACGTCGATGCCGAACACGGCCTGCTTGGCCGCGTACTGGTCAGCCGTGGCGAGCACGCGGCCGTCCTTCAGCATCGGCTTGATCGCGTTGATGTTGTCGTAGCCAACCACGTAAACCTTGCCCTGCTTGCCGGCCGCGCGTACCGCCGACACCGCGCCGATCGCCATATTGTCGTTGCCGCACAGGAGCGCCTTGATGTTGGGATATGCATTGAGCATTGAGGATGCGATCGCATTGCCCTTGTCGATTTCCCATTCGCCCGACTGTACCGTGTCGATCTTCGCGCCGACCTTCTGCATCGCCGCCTTGAAGCCCGCCGTGCGTTGCTGCGCGTTGGTCGTGGTGGATACCCCTTCGATGATCCCGACTTCGTCGCCCGATTTCAGCTTCCTGGCGAGATAGTCGCCGACCTTTTCGGCGCCCTTCGCGTTGTCCGGTCCGACAAACGGCACGTTCAGATCCTTCGACTTCAGCACATCGGGATCGAGCCGGTTGTCGATATTCACAACGATGATGCCGGCGTCGACGGCCTTCTTGACAACGGGCACGAGCGCCTTCGAATCGGCCGGCGCGAGCACGATCGCGTCGACCTTCGACACGATCATCTGCTCGACGATGCGAATCTGGTTCGCCGTGTCGGTTTCATCCTTGATGCCGTTCGTGATCAGGTCGAACTGGCTGGCGTTGTGCTTCTGGTAATCCTTCGCGCCCGTTTCCATCGTGAGAAAGAACTCGTTGGCGAGCGACTTCATCACCAGCGCGACCTTGGGTTTCTTCGCACTCTGGGCCCAGGCGGACGAAAACGGCATCGCGGCAGCGGCCGTAAATACCACGGCAGCGCTCAACACGCGGCGACGAATGCGTTGGTTCATGCAGTATCTCCAGTTGTTGGGCTCGGACAAGCCCGCTTTTTGATTGTGCGCAAACGTTTGCGAGCGCTATTCTCCGCGGCGCCTGTTCGCGATGTCAACGACTGGCGGTGCTGCGCTGCACAGCGTGCGGCGGCCCTGCATGTGGCGGGTTCCGCTGGTTGCCGTGCAGTTTCGACGATACGGCGAATGACGTCGTGACAAGAATGGCTCGCTTGTTCTGCGTGGGTCAGCCGATGCGAACGACGCGGCCCTTGCGCGGGCTGACGTTTGGTTCGCGGCGGCGTTCGTGATGCCCGGCGCGACAACGCGCCGGCACTGCCTTTCTGATGCTTTCCATCTTCCCGCGAGCCGCAAGTTCTGTGGCAGGCAGGACGCATATGCTGGCCCTTTATTGCGTATGCTGCAAGGGAAAAAGCGGATGACGTCACGATCTGCGCAACAGGTGCGGCGTGGGTATCATGAACTCGAATGGGTTCGGTCAGCGTGTCGGCACCGAAACAGGCCGCACCTTCATGCGTGGAGTCGTCATGTTCGGCATCAACCAGTTTCCGCTTTTTCTCCTGGCCGTCACCGTGCTCAACCTGACGCCCGGACCGGATATCGCATACGTCGCGGGCCAGAGCATCGCACAGGGCCGGCGCGCGGGCCTGCTGTCCGCGCTGGGTGTCGCGTTCGGCGGCTGCATGCATACGGTTGCGTGTGCGCTTGGCATCACGGCGCTGCTAGCGGCGTCGCCGGGTGCCTTCAATGCGATCAAGTGGATCGGCGCTGCCTATCTGATGTATCTCGGGCTGCGCATGGTGTGGCCCGCGGCGGCTGCCGTCGCCAACGGCGATGCCGTGCCCGGCACACCGCGTCTGTCGCGCGGCACGCTGCTCTTTCGCGGCTTCGTCACGAACGCGTCGAACCCGAAGGTGCTGCTGTTCTATATCGCGTTCTTCCCGCAGTTCGTCAGCGCGGACAGCCCGCACAAGACGCTCGCGTTTCTCGTGCTGGGCGCTGTGTTCGTGACACTTGGCCTCGTCAACGATTGCGTGATCGCGTGGGTCGCCGCGACGGCCGCACGCGCCGTACGCTCGCAGCCTGCCGTGCGGCGCTGGATCGATCGCGTAGTGGGTGCAGGCTTCATCGGTCTTGGTGTGCGGCTCG